>CALUGA010000004.1 GCA_944320105.1 uncultured Prevotella sp.
GAATGTAAAACTGCTTATAACAAATTGAATTTCAATAATTTCAAAGAACTCCTATGATTTTTTAGTGGACACTAATGTTATAAAACATATTTTTCGCTTTGTCAGTTCGCCAAAACCCACTACCTTTGCATCGTCAAAAGGAAATAAGACAGATTAGCATAAGGTAATAAGATATAGGGTAACAGATAGGTAATAAGGAAGGTACTTAAGATTTACAGTTAATGCTCAATAGGCAAAAGAGGTATTGGTCAAGGTAAGGATTTCAGGATGACAAACCTTTGTATGAGAAAGGTAGGAAGGTTGTTTAAGATGATGTAAACCCTGTTTGCAGCGAAAGCTGCAACAGGTATGGGGGTGGGAGGCATAAAGAACCCCACTTCTCATTTTAGATTGAAGTATGGATTTTAGGGTTATATAATGTGCGGACGGCATCGATGCGAATCGATGGCCGTCCGTTTTTTATGCCTTCCCCGCAGGCAGGTAGGCGCGGCTTGGGGCAAGCCTCAGCCGCCTTGCATGATGGCAGGCGCAATGTGCAGTGGCCGTCATCACGGGATTGTATGTTTATTCATTCAAGGGTGCTTTTTCATGGTGCTGCTTGCATGGTGCGGTGGGTCTGCCGGGGATGTTTGGCCATTGCCAACTGGCTGTTCCATGGCTTTCGTTCGATAAAGTCCGGCAGGGCAGGTTGCCACCCGTAGGCAAAGTTTTTGTGTCGTATTTTATAGTTGTGTGCGGACACAAACATACCGTGTTCGCACACAGTATGTTGATTTAAGTCAAAAGAAAAGCCATGTTTTGAAATCTTGCGGTGCAAAATTGGCGGCATATTGGCAATCGTTGTAACTTTGCATCGTGAAAAGGTTGATGATGAATAGAGATACGAAGATATAAAGAAATATGTAAGGTAATGATGTGGAAAGGTAGAAAGGTTGTCAGTTAAAAGTCAGGATAAGCGGCTGCAGCATGGCAGCCGGACAACGAAATAAACAAGAAGGCATAGCCAAGGATAGGTAAGACAGAAGATTGTAAGGATAACAAACGATAGTGATCGTGATTTCGTCGTGAGACGGTTGGTACTTAAGTTTAGGTTAATAGGTATTGAGAATCAGTGCTGTTTGCCGCAGGCAACGGTTTCGCCGGGCGGCGGCCACTGTGAAAGGTAACGGACATGGGCGAGCGAAGCCCACCGTACCTTTATTTAAGAAGAAGGTTTTTAGTTATTGATATCGTTTAGTTGCAGTTCCGGGGACGTGAGTCTTAGGGCTGCTTTTTTTGTTTCTATCTGTAGGTGGGGGCGTTGCTGCCACGCAGTTTGCCTCGGTTGGGGTCAGTCTTGCAGCAGTTGTGGCCTATTGTGGGCGTAACTGAATGGCGCACTGCAGGTTTATTGGATTTTAACAAATGATTGTTAAATGGATTCGTCTCTTCCGTTTCTCGTAACAGTCTGGCACACAATGACTTGTGAAACGGCTCGTTTTAGAGTCTGAAACAGGCCGTTTGGCCTTGCAATACGGCCTGTTTTGCCTTGTAAAACCGCCCGTTTGGCAGCCCCATTCGGCATACCCATGCCAATGCCTGCGGCAAGGCCGCAATGTAGTTGCATATTTTTAAGTAAGTTGGGTGTACGGATTATGAAAATAAAAAGCCGTCAATGCCCTGTTTTCGCAGGATTTTAGTAAGTTTGCAGCTGTGAATGCAGATAGCGGAATGACTACGGACGAAGAGCGGCAGCGCCTGATGCGGAGCCACATCATGGCGGCGATACACAGCCGGGACACCAAGCCCGAGCTTATAGTTCGCCGCTATCTCTTTGCGCGGGGCTTCCGCTTCCGGCTTAGCCACCCACGGTTGCCGGGCCGGCCCGACATTGTGCTACGCAAGTATCGCACGGTGATCTTCGTTAACGGCTGCTTCTGGCATGGCCACGACTGCCCCGCCTTCCACCTGCCCAAGACCAACGTGGACTTCTGGCGGCGGAAGATAGAGCGCAACCGCCTGCGCGATGCCGACGTACAGCGGCGTCTTGCCGCCATGGGCTGGCACTGCATAACCGTATGGGAGTGTGAGCTGAAGAAGGAAAGGCGCGCCGACACGCTCCTCTCGCTGGAGTATACGCTCAACCGCATCTACCTGAGCGACCGCGCGGTGCGCTATGCCCCGCCCGAGGAAGAAAGCCTCATGGCTGCCGAGCCGGAGCCTTGAGCGCCGCGCGGCGGACCGTCTTTGCGCATGGTTGCGGGTTTTGTGGCAGCTGTGATGCCATTGTTTCTGCCTGACATCTCAGTGAAATGCCTGGCATCCAGATATGCCCCGCCCCGCCATCTGTAGTCATTCAATCCTTATTCCGTCATTGGCAAGATATGAATCCCAGAATGGCGAGACGAGTGAGCTTGCCCTCTGTCTGCTCAGCCGAAACTTTATGTCGTTCATCCGGTCTTTTGCCAGAGACTTGAGTTGCTTTGGCAGCAACCGCTTAAGTCCTGTAGCATGGTATTGTTTGCCATCGATGAATATGACAGGAACATTCTTCACCCTTAGCTTGTTGTGCTTTACGAACACTGGCAGTAGTATTTCGGAGAACATTCCGAACGTCCTGTTGTAGTAAGCATAGGGCATTACCTTGATGTATTTCCTTGCCTTGAAGAGGATGCTGAACAAGAATTCGTTATACCGGCAGAACAAATCCCAAGGCATTACGGCCATGTTGAAGTTGTAGCTTTTGTTCCCGTTGAGATAGTTGAGCATCGTTTTCTCGTATTCGGGATAGAGCGACAAAAACACCCGGAGGTATATTTGAGTTTGTTCTTCGGTCATGAATCTGGAAAACTTTTCAAACACCGACTCTCTTGATGTGGCAGGCTTGGGCATTATAATGTCGTATCCTTCAAGCAATTTTGGGATAAGCGATGGTCAATGTCATTGTGGTTCACGCTTTGCCGGTAGTACATCCAGGCCGCTCCGCCAGAAAACTTGAAGAACCTGCGGTAATGGCAAAGCCCTATTATGTCTACGCCTGAGAGATTCTTCCACGCCCAGTATTGTGTGGTAAGCTCACAAAAGAACGGGTTTAGTTTGCTGATGTTGTCGCCGCTGTTGTCGCCTGTCATGTCGAGGGCTTGCTTGGATAATTCCTTGCCAACGTGTATGGGCATGAAATTGGCATCGTGTGGCAGTTCCGCTTGTTTATGGCAGCATACTAGTATTTTTGTGTTCATGTGTCTTAGAATTTAAATTTGTTCATTACTTTCTCAATGATGGGCGCCATGTCGTAATATTTGTATTCGGCCAGTCGCCCCCCAAAGATAACGTTTTCCTCCTGGTCGGCCAGGTCCTTGTACTTGGCGTAAAGCTCGGAGTTGGCCCGGTCGTTCACGGGATAGTATGGTTCCATTCCGTCTTCCCATTCCGTGGAGTACTCCTTGGATATCACTGTCTTCGGGCAATCGTACACATCGCGGCCGAACATCTCGAAATGCTTGTGTTCTATGATTCGGGTGTAGGGTACGCTGCTCTCGGTATAGTTCACCACGGCGTTGCCCTGGAAGTTCGGCTTGTCTATTGTTTGCTCTTCAAACCTCACCGTGCGGTAGTTGAGCTTGCCGAATTGATAGTTGAAAAACTCGTCAATCTTGCCGGTGAACACTATCTTGCCGGCCATGCCTTCCCAGTGCCTGCGGTCGGCGAAGAAGTCTACGCCCGTCTTGGTCTCCACGCCGCTGAGCAGCCCGGCTATGAGCTTGTTGTATCCTCCGATGGGTATGCCTTGGTAGAGGTCGTTGAAGTAGTTGTTGTCGAACACCATGCGCACCGGCAGCCGCTTGATGATGAACGCCGGCAAGTCTGCGCATTTTCTGCCCCATTGCTTCTCGGTGTAGCCTTTTATGAGCTTTTCGTATATGTCGTGGCCTATCAGCAGTTGGGCCTGCTCTTCAAGATTGCGCGGCTCGGCGGCCCCATCGGCCTGCATCCTGGCCACGGCGTCGGCCCTCTGGCGGTCAATCACAGCTTGTGCCTGCTCAGGAGTGGTGACTCCCCACATTTGATAGAAGGTATTCATGTTGAACGGGAGGTTGTACAGTTTGCCCTTGTAGTTGGCCACGGGCGAGTTGGTGTACCTGTTGAACTCCACGATGGAGTTAACGAACTCCCACACTTCCTTGTTGGAGGTGTGGAATATGTGCGCCCCGTATTTATGGACATTGATGCCTTCGATGCTCTCGCAATAGACGTTGCCGCCCAAGTGTGGCCGCTTGTCGATTACGAGGCACCTTTTCCCTTGCTTTCTCATGAAGTATGCGAACGTGGCCCCAAACAGTCCGGAGCCAACGATCAGGTAGTCGTATTTTTCCATTCTTGTTATTTTGTTGGGCGTCTCCACTTGTTGGTGATGGCGCTTGTTATCATCTTGGCTATCTCGTCGTGCAGTGCCAGGAGGCATGCCCCGTAAGTTGTCATGCCGACAGCCACCATCGTCAGGAGCGTGGCCAGGTTGCTCCATCCTTGTCGGCCTATGGCGTGTAGGGCCAGGCCCATCACCGCCGCGGCCACAATGTAGTTGAGGTATTGGCGTTTTAAAAGTGTTATCGGAATGTATTTCCTCCCAATTACATACATGGAACCTGTCACAACCATCTCTGTCGCGGCGAAGGCTGCGGCCGTGCCGTACTGTGCGAAGTGGGGTATCAGCAGCAGGTTGAGCAGCACGTTAGCAACCGCTCCAAGGAACGTGCATATAATGACGATGTTGATTTTGCCGAGGGGATAGAGTATCTGCATGCCCAGTACCCCTGATATGCCTATCGAGATGATGTTTACTGCAACTATCTGTGAGGCAAGGATGGAAGGGGCGAAGCCATTGCCGCTGAGCAGCAGCACACCGCTGCGGCTTGTGAAGAACAAGCCTACAGCCAGAGGAACGGATATGGCGATGATGAAGTCGTATGACTTTTGCACCACGCTCTTGAACTCTTCGAGCCTGTTTTCTGCCACAAGGTTGGAAGCCCGGGGCAGCATAACCGCACCGAGTGAGTTTGACACGCTCATGGTTATGGACATTAGTCTTGTCGCTGCGGTGAAATAGCCTACTGCGGCAACGTCTTTCATGAAGCCGAGCAGCACGGTGTTGAGTTGCAGGTAGATGCTCGTGATAACGGTGAATGCAAAAATGTGCAGCGCTGGCTTTAGGTGGCGGGCAGGCTTGAGCTTCTTGAAGTCCAAGCTCTTGAGGGCGATGAAGTGCCTAAGGCGGGCAAAATTGAAAATGTTGCCGCCAAGGACGCCGAACACATTGTAAGCTCCATACCACAGAATGTCGTCTTTTGTCTTTACGAAAACGAACAGCAAGACGACCGACACCGACTTGACCACAAGGCCGCGCACCGCGATATACTTGAAATCTTCTGTGCCTTGGTAGAACCATTCGCAGCCTATGGCCGTGAAGAATATGGTGGCGCTCATGATGAGGAACAGCGGTATGTTTGTCTGAACATCGGCCACGGTCATGCATATTGCCGCCACGGCGGCGTAACCAACCATCGTCAGCATGGCGTGGAGCAACAGAATCTCTACTGTCACGGCCGACATCATTTTAGGGTCGTTTCTCACCTTTGCCACTTCACGTATGGCATACATCGGTATTCCAAGGCAAGTGAACAGGCTGATGTATGATATAATGGAACTGAAGAATTGCACCTGCCCGATGCCGTCCGCCATCATGATGCGTGAAGCGTATGGGAACGTTATCAGCGGGAAGAGCAACTTCGACAGGGAGTCTGCCAAATTAAATATGTAGTTAGACTTTATAGACCGTGGCATATCGCTTTTGTTGGGGCTTGCAAGCCTTGCTTTGCTGCCATGCTTGACATCAGTTGCAAAGTTAGCGGAAAATGTTTTAAGATACAAACTTTTTTGGATTCAAAATTGGTTTTCTGTTGATTGGAGGCTTTCCCGGGTGCCATGGCCCTGCCTTGTGCTACCTCTTGCGGTGTGCGGCCGCCGTTGGCGGGCTGTGTTGCGGCAGTTGTTTGTTGACTGAAATTGTCGTGTTTTTTCGCCATTCGTGCTTTCTTGCCTAACTGCTTGGCTGCCAAGCGTTTATCATAGTGGCCGTTTTGCGTTGCAATATAGGCCGTTTGGCCTTGCGAAACAGACCGTATTGCAGTGTAAAACGGTCTGTTTCGCAGCCTGAAACCGCCGGCATGGCCTTTCGGCGGCAGCGTTGTCAATGTTTTTCGCAGTGCCGGGCGCAACTCGGTATTGGCGCCGTATGTTGTTGGCAAGCCAGTTGCACAGCCGTGGCCCGCCCCGCCTGTCCCGCCAGTCGGCAGTCTCTCACTTCTTGATTTAGGTCAACTTGAGTGTCAATTCCTTTAGTTAAAATATCAAATAGCAATGTTGATTTAGCAAAAATGGATGTATATTTGCAAGCAATAAAATTTAAAACATCAAACAAGAAATGGACAGTATATTGGTTGGTCGTGAAGCCTTGAAGAAGGAAATCGACAAGATAGCAGAAGTGGCCGGGTATCTCTGGCAGAACGGTTGGGCCGAGCGCAACGGCGGCAACATCACAGTCAACATCACCGACCTCGTGGACGATGGCATACGCCAGCTGCCCGCCATCAGCGAAGTAAAGCAGATAGGCGTCAAGCTGCCCGCCCTCAAGGGGTGCTACTTCTATTGCAAGGGTACGGGCAAGCGCATGCGCGACCTCGCCCGCTGGCCCATGGACAACGGAAGCGTTATCCGCATACTCGACGATTGCGAGAGCTACGTCATCATTGCCGACAATCCCGTGATGCCTACGAGCGAGCTGCCATCGCACCTCACCGTCCACGCGCACCTCATTGAGACCGGATCGCCCTACAAGGCCACCGTCCACACCCACCCGATAGAGCTTGTGGCAATGAGCCACTCGAAGAAGTTCCTCGGCAAGGATGTGCTCACGCGCATACTGTGGAGCATGATTCCCGAAACCAAGGCGTTCTGCCCACTGGGTCTTGGCGTGGTTCCCTACGAGCTGCCCGGCTCAAACAAGCTGGCCGACGCCACGCTCAAGGAGCTTGAGGACTACGACGTGGTGCTTTGGGAGAAGCACGGCGTGTTTGCCAAGGGCCTCGATGTGATGGACGCCTTCGACCAGATTGACGTGCTCTCGAAGAGCGCCAAGATCTACATCGACGCCAAGTGCATGGGCTTTGAGCCTGACGGCATGACCGATGAGCAGATGGCCGAGATGACAAGGGCGTTTAACCTGCCCAAGTGAGCAAACAACTACTGACAACATATAACACTCATTATTACTTACTTTTGATAAACCAAGAATCCCGTGGCTGTGAAGTTACGGGATTTTTTTGCCCCTGCCTCCTGCCGGTTGGGCGGTTTGTGGGCGGCCGACGCACGGGTGGGGCGTTGCTTTTTTTGTTAATGTAAAAGAAAAAAACATAAATCATGAAGCAATGCTTGCCCTATGTGCGTATTATAATGGTGACTGACTAAAACTGGAAATAATGAATTTTATGCATTGCTTCAAGCATCATGCCACTGCCCGCAGGCTGGCCATTGGCCTCTTGGCGGGCCTCGTGGGCGTGGCAGGGGCCGTGGCTCAGGTGACCGACACCAACTTGCTTTCGTCTGACAACGGGACGGCACGTACACCAACCCCATAATCCGCACGGACTATCCCGACACCGACATCATCCGCGTGGGCGACGATTACTACATGATCAGTTCCTCGTTCGCCTGTATGCCGGGCATACCCGTGTGCCACTCCAAGGACTTGGTGAACTGGAAAGTGATAGGCCACGCCTACGACAGCCTCACCTTCCTGCCCTCTTACAGCATGGAACGGCAGGAAACGGCCTACGGCCGGGCCTGCTGGGCGCCAACCATGCGCTACCACGACGGGTGGTTCTACATCGGCGTAAACCTCAAGGCCGACCGCTTCGTGATGTTCAAGAGCCGCAAGCCCGAGGGGCCTTACACCATGCACCCGTTCAAGCAGCAGCTTTACGACCCAGGCTTGTTCATCGACGACGACGGCAAGAAGTACGTTACGCACGGCGTTAACGAGATACGAGTGACGCGCTTGAACGACGAGGGCACCGAGGTGATGACGCCGGGCGACAAGGGCAAGGTGGTGCTGAGCGCCCCCGAGGGCTGCCGTCTCTACTTCGAGGGCTGCCATACCTACAAGCGCAACGGCTGGTACTACATCTTCAACCCGGCCCAGGGGTATAACGGGGTGCAGATGGTAAGCCGCTCGCGCAGCCTCTTCGGCCCTTACGAGACGCGCGTGCTCATCGACGACGACATCAATTACGCCAATGCGGGAGTTCACCAGGGGGGCTACGTGGAGACGGCCGAGGGCGAGTCGTGGGCTTTCACATTCCAAGACCGCGACTACATGGGGCGCGACATGATGCTCTATCCCATGCGGTGGGTGGACGACTGGCCCGTGGTGGGCCTCGACCCCGACACCACCAAGATAACGCCCGAGCTGGCGGCGAGGATGGGCAGGCTCACTCCGGGCAAGGGAGTGGTAACTTACCGCAAGCCAGCCGTGAAGGCCAGGCAGGAGCTTGCCTACCCCCAGGAGAGCGACGACTTTGGCTCTGCCACGCTCAAGCCGGTGTGGGAGTTCAGCCATGTGCCTATAAAGGAGAAGTGGTCGCTCACGGAGCGCCCCGGATTCCTGCGCATTTACGCCTCGCCGGCAAAGGGTTATGAGTGGGCGCGCAACTCGCTTACGCAGAAGATAGCGCAGCCCGTGTGCAGCGGCACCGCCCGCCTCGATGTGCGGGGGCTTAAGCCCGGCGACTTCGCAGGCAACGGCATCATGGGCAGCCTGATGCTCCAGCAGGGGGTGCGCCGCACGGACAAGGGGCTGATGCTGGAAATTCACCAGAGCAAGCACGTAAGCGATGACCTTGTGGAACAAAAGGAGATAGACCCCAACACCGACTATATCTGGCTGCGCACGAGCGTCACCAAGCGTGGCACGGTGCAGTTCTCCTATGGCCTTGACGGCCAGCATTACGAGACTTTTGGCCGTGAGGCAAGCTCCGGCTTCTGGCGATTTCTCGGCCTCCGCCACGCATTGTGCTGTTACAACCACGTGACTGGCAAGGACTCGGCTTACTTCACAACCGGCAATCTCCGCCGTGCCATTAGTGGCTATGCCGACTTCGACAGCTTCACCATCGAGGGGGCGTATCGCGGAAACCATTACGATGCGTTCTCAACGCTCGACTTCGACTTGTACGATGATTGCCAGGGGCTTCGCTTGTTCAGGCCGCAGGACTATAATCCCGTGCAGTATTTCGGCGACGTGGAGCCGGGGGCATGGATCTCTTTCTTCAACCTTGAGTTTGGCCGCCCGGCAAAGAAGCTCAACCTTGAGCTGAAGGCGCGGTTCAGCAATGCGGTGATGGAGGTGCGCAGCGGCGCTGCCGGCGGCGACTTGCTGGCCACTTGCAAGCTTAAGGCCACCGGTGGCAAGTGGTCGCGCCAGTCGTTCGACGTAGGCGTTCCCGCCGGAACGCACAAGCTTACGTTTGTGATGAAGGGCGGAACCGGCGGCATGCTCCTTAAGAACTTCCGCTTTGAATAAGTGGTTTCGCTTCAGCCGCCCGTTTTCGGCCAGCTTTTTCCTTCAGGTTGAAACGGGCGGCTTGGCGTATGCGGGCGGTGGCTGCGCGCAGTTAGTGCTGCCCCGTGGCGATGCCATCCAGCCAGTGTTAAACAATATTAATGCTTGTTTGGCTTTGCTCTTTCTCGCGTATTATGTATGTAATGCAAGCAAATCATGACGCAAGAGGAGTTTGAGGACAATGCACAGCGCATGCGCAACAAGGCGCTCGGAGTGGCTCGCGGCTGCGGCTTGGGCGATGCCGATGCTGACGATGTGGCGCAGGACACGCTGCTGCGGCTGTGGACGCTGCACGGCGACATCCTCTCGGGCAACCATGCGGAGGCGTTGGCTGTGGTTGTGGCCCGGCGGTTGGTGGCCGATAGGTTCCGGGGGCGTGCAAGGGAGGCCATTGGCACGACGCGCGACGTGGTAGATGAAGGCATGGCGCAGCCTGACGCAATGCTTGAGGCGGCCGAAACTACTGGCTGGGTCGCTGCCCGGCTGGCGTCGTTGCCGCCCACGGAGTGGCATGTGTTGCGCATGAGGCAGGTGGAACAGAAGTCTCGCGGCGAGATAGCGCGCATTTTGGGCATTGCCGAAACATCGGTGTCTACGTTGTTGGCTCGTGCCAGAAGGAGTTTGCTTGACGACATAAAGAGGAGGAACGGACGATGAAAGGAAAAGTGACAGACAAGGAAACTATTGCCCGTCTGCTTGAAAAGTTCATGGCGGGAGATACAACGCTCGCTGAGGAACGGCTGTTGGCCGACTATTTTGCCGGTGGCGACGTGCCTGCGGAGTGGGAGGCTTACAAGGTGATGTTCGGCTATTTCGCCGCCGGGATGCCCGTTGGCGAGCACATGAAGAAGCCTAAGCGCACCACGTTGCGCGTCTTGTGTGCAGCTGCTGCGTCTTGTGCGGCTGTGGCATTGCTGTTGTTGCTGCCTTGGGCAGGGCGCATGGCGGAGCATGAAGTTCGGCCAACAGTGGCCGCAGGGGTGGCCAATGAAACATTTGCCGGGCGTCAGTGCAGCAGTGGCATTGCAGAGGCCGACAGTCTGAAGGTGGACAAGCCTGGCACATTGCGGTCGCCGCACAAGGTCGCTCGGCCAGTCAAAAAGGTTTCACGGCGTGTTGGCCATAGTGTTGCCCCGCCGATGCAGCTGGCCGCTGCCGACAATGCGGCCATGCGCCGCGCCGACAGTTTGGCTGAGGTTGAGCTGCGGGAGGTGGCCCGGCAGCAGGCTTTGGCCCTTGAACTTATAGAGGTTTTTGGCGCGATTCAGGCTGAGGCCGCCGACAGTCTGGTGGAGGCCATGTGCGAAGGCTATGGTGATGACGTGATTGTTTTGTGACATTATAATATTGCATGATTATGATTGGAAGAATGTTTTCTGGCATTGTGGGCGCGGTGCTGTGCTCCATGCCGCTACAGATGGTGGCCCAGCATACCATGGGCGAGGCGATAGAGCGCTATGCTGGTGTGCGCACTGGTGCTGATATGTTTGTTTCCACCGAGGTGGTCGGCGGAAACAGTCAGTCAGGAACAGGCGCGCCAAGGTGCCGGATATATGAATTCGGGATACCGAAAAAGATGTTTGACGAGGCGTTGGACCCGATAATCAAGGCATACGAGGCCGACCGTAGCAAGGCTTATGCCACGGTGGAGAAATATGTGGACTATAAGATTGGCGACAAGGTAACCGTAACTTATGGCAAGCGACCTAAAGACAAAATTACGTTTGGCAGCAGGCCAGACAGCAAATATCTGGTTATGGCTGTGCGGGACTCGCTCAATCCTGGCAAGCGTTACGTCTATGGATTGGAGTGGTATGACGATCCGGCGAAACGGAAACATATCCGGGGAACCATGGCCGTGGTCTGGGGAGACGACCCTAAGCAGCTTGAGACGGGGCTAGGGGCACTGCCCGTGCCTACGGCGGAGCAGCTGGCTGGGCTGGAGAGGTTGGCAACAATTAACCCAGACAGCCTGCAAAACCTTGGTGCTGAGGCGCGCCGCGACCTTAAGAGTGTGGCAGAGCTTAGCCGGATGATGCTGAAAAAGGCAGAGAATTCGGTTGGGGGCGATGATGCCATCGTCACTGAAGATGAATTCTTGAATAGGTTTGAGCAACTGCGCCACTCCTATATCAATGCTGTTAAGAGTGGAGCCACGACGATGGTGACTGCCAAGCTTGCCCGCAAGATACGTGACTTGTGCAGAAACCATTCTGATGTGCTGTCGCCATCTATACGCAAAAATGTAGTGGCGGTGGGTATGTTTGGCGTAATACAAGCGGCAGTGGACCCATACGAAACCAGATTACTAATGGAGGTTCTAAAGGGTCTGGTCAGAGACAATAACTGACCTGGTGTATGTGAAACAGCAATCCCCTCCGCTGGCAATGGCTGCCTGCCGAGGGGATTTTGCTTTTAGGTGAATTGTCGGTGCTTCAGCTTATATCAGCTGGGGCAGGAACGACGATATGATGAGCACGATGATGCCCACGATGAGTACGCCGATGGTCTTTGGCGAGCAGCCTTTCCATTCCTTGAGGATGATGCCCCACACGTTTGAGAACACCACGTTGAGCGCCATGAGGATGCAGAACGCGAGCGTCATGAGCGTTGGTGACTCGGTGAGGAAGCCCTTGCCGAGCGACAGTCCGAAGAACTGGCTGTACCACAGCGCGCCGGCCAGGGCGCAGAACACGAGGTTGTTGCCCCAAACATTTGCTTTCTTGTAGTCGCCCCAGGTGCCGTTCTTGCTGTTTTGGTAGAAGCAGTAGACGGCGTTGGTGACGAATCCGCCCAGCGTTACGAGCATGGTGGCGGGCAGCGTCTTGTACATATCGGGCGTGAGGTCGCCGAAGTTGATGTCTTTGCCGAACTCCAGGCCCACGTTGAAGCAGCCGCTCATGAAGCCTGCAAGCAGGGCTATGGCCAGTCCTTTGGGGAAGTTGAAGTCCTTCACGGCCTCGCGCTTCTCCTCCTCTGAGAGCGAAGAGGCTTTCATTGAGCCTGCCACGCCGATGATGGCGATGCCGAGCAGCGTAACCACCACGCCGAGGATGACGGCGAAGGTGAGCGAGCTGAGCGCGTTGAGTTCGGGGAAGAAGATGTTGAGCAGCACCGGACCCATTATTGTTCCGAGGCCGGCGCAGGTGCCGAGCGATATGCTCTGGCCCAGGGCCACGCCCAGGTAGCGCATGGAGAGGCCGAAGGTGAGGCCGCCAACGCCCCAGAGCACGCCGAAGAGGATGGTCATCCAGATGTTGAACGAAGCCTCGGCGGTGAACAGCTCCATGAGGCTGTGGCCTGCCGGAACGGCCAGCAGAGCGCCCAGCAGCGGCAGCACGAGCCATGCGAACACGCCCTGCACAATCCAGTAAGACTCCCAGCTCCAGTCCTTTATCTTGTTTATAGGCACGTAGCAGCTCGACTGGCAGAAGGCTCCCACGGCTATTATGAGCAGTCCTATGACTATGTCCATTGTGATGTTTTTATTTAAGGAGTTAAAGGAGTTACACGAAGTTAAAAGTAGTTAGAGGACAAATGCGCGGCGGAATGTGTAAGCTCCGCCAACGAGGCTATTGTCCTCTAACTCCCTCTAACTTCTTTAACTCCTTTAACTGCGTTTGCTGATTATGGTGTTATGCGCGCTTTGAGGTTACGTCGGCCTCATACTTCTCAACGTCGGCGATGAACTCGTCGCCCACGGGAACGTTGTTGCGCAGGCAGAACTCGTCGTAAACGGCGTTCCAAGGCATTGCCTTCTCCTCCTCGAGCAGTGCCAGACGCTCGAAGCCCTTGCCCTCGGCCTCATACTTGCGCAGCGTTGCCAGTGGTTCGAGCAGTGCGCGGAGCATGCACTTCTGTGCGGCGCGGCTGCCTATTACGTAAGCTCCGATGCGGTTGATGGAAGCGTCGAAGTAGTCGAGTCCGTAGTGAACGCGGTCCAAGGCACCTGCGCGGACAATCTCCTGGAAGAGGTCCAGCGTCGGGTCGTCCATGATGGTAACGTGGTCGGAGTCCCAGCGGATGGGGCGGCTCACGTGGAGCATCAGCTCAGGAACGTAGAGCAGCATGGCCGAAACCTTGTCGGCAACGCTCTCCGTGGGGTGGAAGTGGCCCGTGTCGAGCGTGATAATCTTGTTGTTCTGTGCGGCGTAGGCTGTGTAGAAGTCGTTGGAGCCAACGGTGAAGCTCTCAAGCCCGATGCCGAACACCTTCGACTCGATGCAGTCCTTCATGTTGTCGTACTTGGTGGCGAATATCTCGTCGAGCGACTGCTTGAGCAGCGAGCGGTACAGGTACTTGTCAACGGTCTGGTCCTTGCTTCCGTCGTGTACCCACAGGTTCATGATGCAGGGGTCGCCCTGGGCCTTTCCGATGGCCTCGGAGATTTCGCGGCAACGCTTGGTGTGCTCAATCCAGAAGTTGCGGATGCCGTCGTCGGGGTTGGCCAGCGAGAGGCTGCCGCTCTTGGGATGTGAGAACGACGTGGAGTTGAAGTCGAGCTTCATGTTGTTTTCCTTAGCCCAGTCAATCCAGCTCTGGAAGTATTCGGGTGTAACCTCGTTGCGGTCAACCACCTTTCCCTTGAAGTCGCCGTAAATCTCGTGGAGGTTTAGGCGGTGAGTGCCGGGGATGTAAGACTTAGCCTTGATGATGTCGGCGCGCAGCTCGTCGATGTTGCGGGCGCGTCCGGGGTAGTTGCCGGTGGTCTGTATGCCGCCGGTGAGTGCTCCGGCCTGCACTTCGAAGCCCATCACGTCGTCGGCCTGCCAGCAGTGGAGGCTGAGGTGGAAGTTCTGCATCTGCTCCAACACTTTCTCGGTGTCAACACCCATGGCTGCGTAGCGCTCCTTGGCTATCTCGTAAGCCTTCTGTACTAATTCTGATTTCATTTCGCTTTAGGTTTTGTTTTGTTTATTTTGTTTGTTGCTTGTACGTCAGTCTTTCTTGCCGGCGGTTATCTCCAGGAAGCGCTCGTAGGCGTTGTCCCATGCGTCGCGGTCGGCCGGCGTGAATCGTTTCAGCTCTAAGCTGGCGGCGATGATGCGGCGCATGTCCCAGATGTCGGCCACGTCGCCAGCGGCCTTGGCCTGCAGCATGATGTTGCCGATGGCCGTTCCCTCCTGCGGCCCGGCCAGCACCTCGATGCCGAGCGAGTTGGCCGTAAACTGGTTGAGGTATGCGTTGAGCGAGCCTCCTCCTATGATGTGGAGCACCTCGATGGGGAACGAGGCCATCTCGCGCAAGTAGTTGAACACCTGGCGGTAGCGCAGCGCGAGCGAGTCGAATATGCAGCGGCATATTTCGGCGTAGCCCTCAGGCACGTGCTGCCCCGTCTGTCGGCAGTAGTCCTGTATGGCGCTTACCATCGACGCCGGGTTGGCGAACATCGGGTCGTCGGGGTTGATGATGCTCTGGAAGGCGGGCTGCTTCATGGCAGCGGCCTGCAGCTCGGTGTGCGACTTGGGAGCGTCGGTCCATTCCTTGCGGCAGCGTTCGTAGAGCCACATTCCGCAGATGTTCTTCAGGAAGCGCGTTGTTCCCTCAATGCCGCCCTCGTTGGTGAAGTTGCGCTCGTAGCTGAGGTCGTTGATGATGGCGTTCTTGGTCTCGATGCCCATTAGGCTCCATGTGCCGGAGCTGAGGTAGGCAAACTTCTCGTCCTTGGCAGGCACGGCTGCCACGGCGCTTCCCGTGTCGTGTCCGGCCACGGCTATCACCGGCACGGGGCCGAGGCCAGTCATCTGCTGCACTTCCTTGGTGAGCACGCCTATCTCGGTGGCGGGGTTAACCATGCGGCCGAAGTTGTCGCGCGTGAGGCCTACGCTCTGCAGCAGTTCCTCGTCGAGCTGCTTGGTGCGTGGGTCGAGCATCTGGCTGGTTGATGCTATGGTGTACTCGCACACCATCTTGCCCGTGAGCATGTAGCTCAGCGCGTCTGGCACGAAGAGTATCTTGCCGGCGTTCTTGAGCGCCGAGTCGCCGTTCTTGCGCATGGTGTAGAGCTGGAACAGCGAGTTGAAGTTCATGAACTGTATGCCCGTTATGTCGTAAACGCGCTCCTTGCCCACGGCGTGCTCGAAGTAGTCTTCCATCATGCCGAAGGTATGGGGGTCGCGGTAGGCTATGGGGTTGCGCAGCAGCGCGCCGTCGTCGCCCACGCACACGAAGTCAACTCCCCAGGTGTCGATGCCTATGGAGCGTATGGGCAGCTTGCGCTGCGCTGCGAGCTTCAGTCCTTTTATTATCTCGAAGTAGAGGGCATAGATGTCCCAGTAAAAGTGGCCGCCGGTCTCTATGAGATTGTTGTCGAAACGGGTTAGTTCCTCAAGCTCTATCTTGCCCCCGGCGAGGGTGCCGATTATCGTCCTGCCGCTGGTTGCGCCCAGGTCGACAGCAAAGAAATACTTTTTTTCTTCCATTTTAGTATGTTGGCAGTGGTTGTATTAAAGATTCTACGAATGCAAAGTTAATGATTTTATCGTGAAAACCGATATGGTTATTTGATTTTCTTGCTAAAAGTTTTGATATGCCCGGGGCCGTAAGGCTGCGCGCCACGAAAACCGTTGCAACCCCGTTTTTGTAAGATTGCTTTACTTTGTCGCCCTGTTTGTGCAATTGCCTGGCACTCAAGGTGTTACGATAATGGCCGTTTTAGGCTGCGAAACGGGCTGTTTGGGGCGGCCGAACGGGCTGTTTTAGGCTGCGAAACAGGCCGTTTGGCACTGCCGTTAGGCCGCTGTGGGCTTTTGGCGGCGGTTTTGTAAGGCTTTTTTTCGTTGCAGGCGGGCTGCCATGCCCCGCCTGGCATCGGGCTGGTTTCGCAGCGGATGGTTGGCGGCGGCAGTGGCTCCGCGTTGCCCCAGGGGGTGGATATGCTTTATATATTATTAAATATGTGTAGCGTGAAACCTGCGGAGTGCTGATCAGAGGGTTGTGCCTGAAAACGATTACGCACATATTTTTGCCATATCGACATTGCAATTGGAATATTATTGCTATCTTTGCGCCGACAAAAATAAAACTAATAAATAAACACCTAAAATGTCAACACTAACACTTTCAATCGTGGTCGTATTCGTGTTCGGCTATCTGTGCATAGCCCTCGAAAGCCTGACCAAAGTAAACAAGGCGGCCGTGGCGCTGCTGATGTTCGTAGCCTGCTGGACGCTCTTCATGGTAGACCCCGGCAGTTACATTCCCGATGCCGTGGGCGAGGACGTGGCCGGGGCCGTTAGCACGGTTATGGAGCGCCACCTCGGCAGCACCGCCACCACGCTGTTCTTCCTCATGGGCGCAATGACCATAGTGGAGCTGGTGGACCAGAACGGGGGCTTCAACTTCGTGCGCGGCATCATCGCCTCAAAGAGCAAGCGAGCCCTGCTGTGGCGCATAGCCTTCATCACCTTCTTCCTCTCGGCCATCCTCGACAACATGACCACCGCCATAGTGATGGTGATGATTCTGCGCAAGCTCGTGGCCGACCACAAGGACCGCATCATCTACGCCTCGCTCGTTATCATCGCCGCCAACGCCGGCGGTGCTTTCTCGCCCATCGGCGACGTAACCACCATCATGCTCTGGAACAAGAGCCTCATAACGGCAGGCGGGGTGATAAAGGAGCTGTTCCTGCCATCGGTGGTCTCGATGGTTGTGCCTGCCCTGCTGCTTTCTTATTTCCTCAAGGGCGAGCTTTCGTATAGCGATGAGGGCGGCGCCGTGGCAGCCGAGGGCGACCTCTCGGCAGGCCAGCGCAAGGCCATATTCTTCCTCGGTGTGGGCGGCTTGATCTTCGTGCCTATCTTCAAGACTATAACCCACCTGCCCCCGTTCGTGGGCATACTGCTCGTGCTCGGCGTGCTCTGGCTCGTCACGGAGCTGTTCTACCGCAGCCACGGCGAGGCCGAGGACGAAGGCACCCAGAAGCGCATCCTCAACATACTGCGCCGCATCGACATGGGAACCATCATGTTCTTCCTTGGCATACTCATGGCCGTGGCCTGCCTTGAGGTGGTGGGCGTGCTGGCCATGGCAGGCGAGTGGCTCGACGTTACGTTCGAGGGCAACCACTACCTCGTAACCGGCATCATCGGCGTTATGTCGAGCATAGTAGACAACGTGCCGCTCGTGGCAGGCTGCATGGGTATGTATCCGATGGAGGCCGTGGGCGACATGGCTCAGGACGGCATCTTCTGGCAGCTGCTGGCCTACTGCGCCGGCGTGGGCGGCTCTATGCTCATCATCGGCTCGGCTGCCGGAGTGGTGGTAATGGGCTTGGAGAAGATAACCTTCATCTGGTACATGAAGCGCATCTCGCTCGTGGCCTTCGCCGGCTATCTGGCCGGAATCGTGGTCTACTGGTTGGAGCGCACGTTCCTGTTCTGATGCCGGTCGCCCGCCGGCCTGCCCGCCCCGCCGGGGCTGCGGCATGGCCGGCGGGCGGCAGCAGCCCTGCAATTAGGGCTTAATCAGCGCAAAGAGGGCGCAGACGTAAGCAACGTCTGCGCCCTCTTTGCGCTCCTTGTGGTTGTTTGTGCTGCCCAATGCCGCTATGTCGGCCGCCTTCTCCGGGCATCCCTCACGCCTTGCGGCGCATGTCGCTCGGCTTCCGTCCGGTCTTTATCTTGAACTTGGCCGAGAAGTAGTCGGGCGAGTCGAAGTTGAGCCTGTAGGCTATTTCCTTCACGCTGAGGTTGGTTGTGCTCAGCAGTTCCTTGGCCCGCTGCAGCTTCAGGTCCTGCTGGTAGGTGGCCGGGCTGAGGCCCGTGTGCTCCTTGAACAGCTTGCGGAAGTTGGAGTAGCTCACCCCAAGCTCCTCGGCTATCTGCTGTATCGTGAGACTGCTCTCAAGTGCTTCGCGTATGCGCAGGCGCGCCTTGTTGATCATGTTCACGTGGCTTGCGTTCTTGCCCAGCACGATGTTGCGCTCAAGGGCGTACATCATGCCTATGAGATGGTTTACGATGCCGGCCAGGAGCTGCTGTGCGTGGGCCTGTTCCTTTACCGCCGCGTCGTAGGCGGAGCGGTAAAGGCGCACAATCTCGCCCGAAAAGCCCACGTGGTAGATGGGTTTCTCCCTGCTGAGGAAGCCCGCTGCCACGCGGTCGTCCATGTTCCGGCCGCGGAAGCCTATCCAGTGGCACTTCCATCCTGTGGCGGGGTTGGGGCGGTATGTGTGCCATTCGCCCGGGAAAAGCAGGAAGAGGTCGCCTTCCCTTATCTTTGTGGTCTTTATGTGGGTGCTGGCAAATGTGCCTTCGCCCTCCATGACGTACAGCAGCTGGTACTCGCCGAGGGTGCGGCCCTGCTCCACGTCGAAGTAGTAACCGTCGGCATGGCCCTTCGTGGGGTATGGTGTGCCGGGGGCAATCTCCTCATATCCCACGGTGCTTATGGTCAGGCCCCAGCGCAGGTCGTTTTCGTTGGCCACGAGATATTTGCTTTTTTGCATAGTAGTTGTTTTCTTTCAGCGGTTCGTCAGGCGGCAGCCTGCCGGTTGCCAGTACCGCCATGGTGCTGTTTTAGATCTGTTTTTATGGCGGACAATGCTGCATTCCCGAGGCTATGTCCGTGCCTACAAAATTAATGGAAAGCCGAAAGAAAACCAAAAGGAATACCTATAAATTAAGATTTATTTGTCTTATTGATGCTAAATTCGAACCTCAGTCCGCCCTCCATGTTGTTGGCCGCGCTGATAGTTCCGCCGTGCAGTATCACCGCGTTCTTCACGATGGCCAGGCCAAGGCCCGTGCCTCCCAGCTTGCGGCTGCGCCCCTTGTCTACTCTGTAGAATCGCTCGAAGAGCCGCCCGAGGTGCTCGTGTGGCACGCCCACGCCGTTGTCGCTGAACGTGAAGTGCCATTTTGCGGCGTCCTGGCGTGCGCTAAGGGTGACGGTGGTGCCGTCGCCGGCGTATGATATGGCGTTGTCGGTGAGGTTGCGGAATATGCTGTATATCATCGAGGGGTTGCCCTGCACAATCAGTGCGGGCGGCAGCTGGTTGTCGAACGTCATGTGGCGGTGCTCCATCTCGAGCGCAGTCTCCTTCATTATCTGGCTTACGGTCTTCGCAATGTCCACCTCCTCGAATGGCATCAGTTCGGGGGCGTCGTCCAGCCTGTTGAGCGTTGAAATGTCGGTGAGCAGGCTTGCGAGCCTCTGGCTCTGCGCGTAGCACCGGTCGAGGAACTGTTTCTTGGTGTCATCGTTCATCTCCGGGTTGTCGATTATGGTTTCAAGGTATCCCTGTATGCTTGCCACAGGCGTCTTAAGCTCGTGCGCTATGTTCTGGGTGAGCTGCCGCTTGAGCACGTTCTGCTCCTCCTTGGTGTGCTGCAGGCGCTTGTATATCTTGATGATGTGCTCGGATATCTCTCCAAGCTCGTCGGCCGGGAACTCTATTAGGTCTTCGGTGTCGAGGCTCTCGTTGTGGTCGGCCCTGCGGGCGAATATGCGAAGCTTGGTGATGTTGTCGTCGAGGCGGCTTATGAAGCGGTAGAGCACATATGTGAGCAGTGCCACCATGATGACGGTGAACCATATATAGTGGAGGTCTGCTTGCAGTGAGTCGGTGAGGTCGTTGTTGTATGGCAGCGCGGAACGAATGATGTACTTGTCTTCGGGGAAGTAAGTGGCCGAGTAGAAGTAGTCGCCCTCGCGCACGGTGCTCTTGCGGTTGATGTCGTAGCCCGAGCCGTTCTTTATGGCGTCGCGCACTTCCGGCCGCCCGGCGTGGTTCTCCATGTTGGTGCAGTTGGGCGTGTCGCTGTCAAAGAACACCTTGCCCGAGCGCGTAATGAGGGTGACGCGCAGGCCCGGCACGTCGTGCCTCGTCACGTATTCGGCCAGCTTCTTGTCGTCGAGGCGGCCAAGGTAGTGCAGTGTTTCGTGCATCCTCACGTTGTAGTCTTGCAGCTTCAGGTCGAGCATGCTTATCTTGTACTCGTTCTCGCGCACCTGATGGAACGCTATGAAGAGCACTGCGAAGATGGTGAAGAGCGACAGCACACTCCAGAAGAGGCGCTTGCCTACGGTGAGGTTGTACATCATTTGTCTGTGGGTGTGTTGCCCGGCGTGTGTTGCCGGGCGCGGTTCATGCGTCGAAGAAGTAGCCGAAGCCGAGGCGTGTGATGATGCACTTGGAGAAGCGGCCTATCTTTTTGCGCAGTCGCGTGATGTTTACGTCTACCGTGCGGTCGAGCACCAGCACATCCTGCGGCCATATCCTGTTTATCAGTTCCTGGCGCGAGAACACGCGGCCTTTCTCTTCGAGCAGTGTGCGGAGCAGCTCGAACTCGGTTTTGGTGAATGGCACCTGCTCGCCGTCGATGCTCACCGTTTTGTTGTCGAGGTTAAGTTCAAGGCCCTGGTACTTCAGCACCGATGGCTGGGCCTGTCCTTGCGCATCGGCTGTGCGGCGCAGCACGGCGCGCACCCTCACCATTACCTCGCGTATGGAGAATGGCTTCGAGATGTAGTCGTCGGCCCCGAGGTTGAATCCCGTCACCGTGTCGTTCTCGGTGTCCCGCGCGGTCAGGAATATAATAGGTATGTCCTTGGTGGTTTCGTCGGCCTTCAGCTTGCGGGCGAGGGCAAATCCCGACATCTCGCCCATCATCACGTCGAGCAGCAGGAGGTCGAACGACGGGAGGTCGAGTGTGAGCGCTTCCTCGGCCGAGCCTGCCGTCTCTACTTCGTAGCCCTCCGTTTCGAGGTTGAACTTAAGTATCTCGCACAAGTCCTGCTCGTCGTCTACAACGAGTATCCGATGGTTCTTCTTTGCCATATCCTAATCAAATCTTTTTGCAAAAGTAGGCATTAATTTATACATTGCCGCGTCGAAATGGTTACATTTCAATTACAAAGACTTTGGCCTGTTGCCCGTGCCGCCATTTCGGCAGCAGCGCGGCGTGGTTCAGCGCGGCTGCCCCTCGTAGTCGCAGAGCGCGGTGGAGAGGTAGCGTTCCCCCGTGTCGGGCAGCAGGGTGGCCACCAATTTGCCCTCCATCTGCGGCCTGCGGGCCAGTTGTGCGGCGGCGAAGGCCGCAGCTCCAGACGATATCCCGACGAAGAGACCCTCTGTACGGGCCAGCAGGCGAGCCGTGCTAATGGCATCGGCATCGCTCACGGGCAGCACCTCGTCAACCACCTCGGCATCGTAATTGGCAGGCACGAAGCCCGCGCCAATGCCCTGTATCTTGTGCGGCCCTGCCTTGCCGCCGCTGAGCACCGCCGACGAGGCAGGCTCCACGGCCACTATCCTTACGCCGGGCTTAAGCTCCTTGAGCCGTCGCCCCGTGCCGCTGATGGTGCCGCCCGTGCCAGCCCCGGCTACGAAAGCCTCCACGGCACCCTCCGTCTGCCGCCATATCTCCATGGCCGTGGTTTCGTAATGGCACTGTGGGTTGGCCGGATTGTCGAACTGTCCGAGCGTGACCGCGCCCGGCGTGGCGCGGCGCAGCTCCTCGGCGCGGCGCAGTGAGCCAGCCATGCCCTCGGCTCCGGGGGTCAGCACCACCTCGGCGCCGTAGGCGCGGGCCAGCTTCTGCCGCTCCACGCTCATAGTCTCGGGCATCACCAGCACCATTTTATAGCCGCGCACGGCGGCCACCAAGGCCAGTCCAACGCCCGTGTTGCCGCTCGTTGGCTCTATTATCGTGGCGCCGGGGCGCAGTTCGCCGCGCCGCTCGGCATCGTTAACCATAGCCAGGGCCACGCGATCCTTTACGCTGCCGCCCGGGTTTGCCATCTCTATCTTGGCCACGATGGGCGTGGCCAGACCCATTGCCGCAGAGTAGCGGCTGAGCCGCAGCATTGGCGTGTGGCCTATCAAGTCAGTAAGTGTGTTGGCTATCGTTGTCATGCCTGTATGTCTTTTTCTTTTTGCTTGGTTCGGGCAAAGTTACTAAAAATATTCCGAACGGCAATGCTGTCGGCGTGCTTTTTGGGCGGTTGGCACCATCGCTGTGCCTTGCACGGTGGGCGCAGCCTGCCTCAGTGGCGGCTGCGGGCGCGCTTTTGCATTGCCTTGGAATCAAAAAAATACTTAATTGCTTGTGTGATTGGGCAAAAACGCCTAAATTTGTAACTCGGAACAATATTTTAACACTACATATTTATGATAGACGTAAAAGCAACATTGTCTTCCGCAGAGGAAAAGATGGAGATGGCTGCCATGTATCTTGAGGAGCAGCTCTCGCGCGTACGCGCCGGCCGCGCCAACGTGGCCATCCTCGACGGGATAAGGGTAGACTCCTACGGATCGATGGTGCCGCTTAACCAAGTGGCCAACGTGTCAACGCCAGACGCGCGCACCATTGCCATACGTCCGTGGGACAAGAAGCAGATAAAGGCCATTGAGAAAGCCATAATGGATTCGGATGTGGGCATAACACCCGAGAACAACGGCGAGATAATACGCCTGGGCATACCGCAGCCCACCGAGGAGCGCCGCCGCGAACTGGCCAAGCAGTGCAACAAGATGGGCGAGGGCACCAAGGTGCAGATACGCAACGTGCGCGCCGAAGTGAAGGACAAGCTAAAGAAAGCCATCAAGGATGGCCTTTCGGAGGACAACGAGAAGGACGCCGAGGCAGAGCTGCAGAAGATTCACGACCGCCTGATAAAACGCGTGGACGACCTGCTCGCCGCCAAGGACAAAGAGATAATGACCGTCTGAATGAACGGTAGAAAGGTGGAAAAGTAAAAAGGCAAGGCAGTGGTGGGGCAGGCATAGGAGCCTACCCATTGCGCTTTGCCTTTTTGCTTGCCTGCTGGGTATGTGCCGTATGGTTGGTCTTGCCACCGCGTCCGCGCCAATCCCGCCTTGCCATGGCCCGCGTTACGTGCAATGCCAAGGCCGTAATGCATGGCTCGTTAGTCGCTCCCCGGGCATCGGCCAAGCCGTAGCTTTTGGTTGGTGAGTAGTTCCCCGGGCATCGCGCAGCCCTTTACTTTTTTACCTTTTTACCCTTTTACCTTTAATATATGCGTGGTTTAGTAGTAAAGAACACAGGCAGTTGGTATACCGTGAAGACCGACGACGGGCGCCTTGTGAACAGCAAGGTGAAGGGAAACTTCCGCCTGCGCGGCATACGCAGCACCAACCCCGTGGCCGTGGGCGACCGCGTTGAGATTACCGAGAACGCCGAAGGCACCGCATTCATAACCGAGATAGAGGACAGGCGCAACTACATCATACGCAAGTCGCCCAATCTCTCGAAGCAAAGCCACATCATCGCCGCCAACGTAGACCAGGCTTTGCTCGTAGTGACGGTGAACCATCCGCAGACATCTACCACCTTCATCGACCGCTTTCTGGCCTCGGCCGAAGCCTACCGTGTGCCGGTGGTGCTGCTGTTCAACAAGACCGACCTGCTCGACGACGACGAGCGGCGACTGCAAGGCATGATGGTAGATCTCTATGAGAACGTGGGCTACCAGTGCCGGGCCATCTCCGCCGAGACGGGCGAGGGCGTGGCGGAGCTTGAGGGGCTGCTTGCCGGAAAGGTTTCGGTGCTCAGCGGCAACAGCGGCGTGGGCAAGTCAACGCTCATCAATCGCATTTTGCCTGATGCCAACCTGCGCACAGCCGAGATAAGCGACGCCCACAACCAGGGCATACACACCACAACGTTCAGCGAGATGCTGCTGCTGCCCTCGGGCGGCTACCTCATCGACACGCCGGGAATAAAGGGCTTTGGCACATTCGACATAGAGCCTGCCGAGCTTACGGGCTACTTCAAGGACATATTCCGCTTTTCAAAGGACTGCCGCTTCAGCAACTGCACCCACACGCACGAGCCGGGCTGCGCCGTGCTACGCGCCGTTGAGGAGCACTACATAGCCCAGAGCCGCTACCAGTCGTACCTCAGCATGCTTGACGACAATGACGAAAGCAAATACCGCGAAGCCTTTTGAGCCTCGCGGTATTTGCTTGATGACACAATGGTTCAGATAGTGTCTAATGGCGACCTCTTCATTACTAGTGGGTAACGCTCTGGGTGCTTGAGGCTGTCTATTTCGAGGTCAATGTCCAGTTCTGGCCATTCAATGGCGTTGGCTCCGGCCATGCGCACGTTGAGCGCGCTGCTTATACGTGCGTCGCGCAGCCAAGGCACTCTGTTGTACGATACGAAATAGTCTTGGCCGAGAACTGACAGCATCATCCCGTCGGCATTAATCATCAATACGCTTACCGATGTGAGCCTTGAACTTTTGCTTGAATTCGTCTCCATATTTTGTTATTATGTCGATTATTTTGTTTATTTCCTTTTCGTTAAACCCATAATTGCAGGCCAATTCAACGTTTGGTTCCAACCAGAATTTTGCTTCGTTGTCAGCCCTTGTTACGTGTATGTGCATTCGTTCTTCCTCGTTTGAGTATATCTTGAATGTAAAACCGTTTTCTTGTTTGAATTTGGGGCTCATTTGTTTTTTGGGGATAATAAGGTTAGTCAAAGGTCTGTCAGTTATGCTCAATGCCCCATGGCGCCGGTGTTCATCACCGGTTGGGCAGGCTCGTCGGAGCATAGCACCACCATGAGGTTGCTCGCCAAGGCGGCCCGCCTGTCGTCGTCAAGCTCCACCACGTGCTCTTCCGACAGCTTGTCGAGAGCCATCTTCACCATCGACACCGCTCCCTCCACAATCTTCTCCCGGGCCGATATTATGGCTTCGGCCTGCTGGCGGCGCAGCATCACTGCGGCTATCTCGGGCGCGTAGGCAAGGTAATTGATGCGCGCCTCCACAATCTCTATGCCCGCCATGCTCAGCCTTTCGTTGAGCTTGGCCTCAAGCTGCAGGTTTATCTCGTCGCCATCGTCGCGCAGGGTCAGCGCGCCGTTGTCGTGGCCGTTGTCGTCGTAGGCGTAAAGGCCGGCCACCTGGCGCAGCGCGGCGTCGCTCTGTATCCTCACAAAATTCTCGAACGCGCTCATCACCCCGGCCACGGCGGCAGCCCCTATGGCGGTGGCCCCGCCGCCCTGGGCCACTGTTTGCGCGTCAATCTCAAACATTGCCTTGTAAGTGTCGCGCAGTTTCCATACGAGCATAAGCCCTATCATCACCGGGTTGCCCGCCTTGTCGTTCACCTTTATCGGTTCAATGTCGAGGTTGCGTGCGCGCAGCGAAAGCCTCTTCTTGGTCATGAAGGGGTTCACCCAGTAGTATCCCGTGTTGGTGAACGTGCCTTTGTAACGCCCGAAGAATATAAGCACAACAGCCTCGTTAGGCTCAATCCGCATCAGCCCGATGAAGTTTATGCCGGCAGCTATGAGCACCACGAAGCCCGCTGCGGTCACTGCGTAAGCCCCGGCGCTCTCGTGCGGGATTGCAAGCGCTATGGCGACGATGCCGCAAACGATGAGCAGCAAGTTGACGAAGAGCATCACGAAGCCGTTTAAGGCCGTTCCGCTGAATCTTACTTCCTTTGTTTCCATAATTGCAAGAGCTTAAAGTTAATGTTGTACTTATGTCACAAAGATAGCAGATTCTGGCTGTGGCGCAATGCGGCGGCAGCCTGCTTTATTTATTTTTAACTCTTGTGTGCCTTGTGCCACCGCCTTGTAGCCATGTAGACGGCAATAGAGGCGGTGGTCAGTGCTTCCGATACGGCCAGGGCGAGCCAGATGCCCGTGTCGCCCATGAGGTCCGGGAGCAGGAGGAAAGCGGGCGCAAGGTAAACGATGCCGCGCAGCAGCGCAAAGGTCATGGCGGGCTTTATGCGCTCCACGCTCTGGAAGAAGCCTATGCAGGTGATGTTGACCACGTAGAATACGAAGGCCGCCGCGAAGTAGGGGAAGCCGGCCACGGCAATGTCGGCGGCGGGAGTGCCGAGCTTGATGAAGAGGCCGGTGAGCAGCTGCGGGGTGGCCACGAACACTGCTGTTACCGCCGCTCCGCAGCCCACGGCGGTTAAGATGGCCACGCGCAGCGTCTGGCGCACGCGCTGCCACTGGCCCAGGCCGAAGTTGTAGCTTATTATCGGCTGGGCCGACTGGGCCGTGGCGTTGCCCACCATGAAGATGAACGGGGTGTAGTAGCAGGCAATGCCGAAGGCACCCACGCCGTCGTCGCCCATGTGGTGCATGAATACGTAGTTGCCCACAAACGTGAGCACGGCCAGCGTAAGCTCGCCCAGAAGCCCCGGCGAGCCTATGCGGCACTGGTAGCCCACGTTGCGCAGCGAGTAGAGCAGGCTGCGGCGGCTCCACTTGGGGCGCAGCAGGCGCAGGGTGCGGGCGCCGAAGAGCAGGTAGCCCATGGCCATCAGTCCGCCAAGGGCCAGGCTTATGGCCGTGGCGAAGGCCGCCCCCATTACTCCCCAGCCAAAGGGGAAGATGAATATCACGTCGAGCACGGCGTTGGCCACGGCAGTTACCACGCTGCAGGCCATGGCATACTTGGGCGAGCCGTCGAGGCGGATTACGAACAGCGCAATGGCTTCCCACGCCTGGAACACCAGCGCCGGGGTGAACCACAGCGTGTAGTCAACCACGAGCGGCAGCAAGTGCTCCGACGAGCCGAGGGCCAGGGCCGTCTGCCGGGGGAAGGCCATTATCACCAGCGTGGGCAGCAGCGTGGCCACCGTGGCCAGGGCCATGGCTTGGGTGACGTTTAGCCGCGCGGCCTTTACCTTGCCCCGGGCCAGGTGGATGGAGGCCACCACCGAGCAGCCCGCGCCTATCATAAGGCCCAGGCCGGTGGCTATGGTGAACACCGGCACGTAGATGTTGATGGCGGCTATGCCGTCGCTGCCCGCGCCGTGGCCCACGCAGATGCCGTCGATGGCCGTCACCGCCGACATGCAGAGCATGCCCAGCAGCGTGGGTATGAAGTAGCGGCGGAACAGCTTGAACACGTTTACCTTGCTGAGGTCGATCGAGTCTTTCTCAAGTTTCTCCATATTGCAGTTTGTTGTTTGTGTGCCGAGCCTAAAAAAGCCGGCTAAGCTGATTGGTTTTACCCAGTCATCTTATCCGGCTTTCAGGCCCTCCGATGAGGATTACAAAACGCTTTTGTCCGTAATTAGGGTGCAAAGGTATCACTATTGGGGCAAGCTGCCAAATCTTTTTGCTTGTTTTAACATCTCGCCCTCGGGCTTGGCCTGCGCCCTCGTGGCCGGTTTGGCCCAGCGCGGGGCGCCCCGGCGTGGGCGGCGCGCAGCAAGGTTGGCTGAAGGTAGATTCGGGATTAATTGTTTACAACGGCCATGCCCAAGTGCCTCCTCTGCCGAACCAGATTGCAGAACGGCCTGTTCTGCAGTCTCAAACAGGCCGTTTGGGGCGGCCAAACGGCCTGTTTTGGCCGCTCAAACGGCACGTTGTGCAAGTTGTTGGCTATCAGATTGTTGCGCGGTGATGCCAGCGTTGCGAAAATATTTTACTGTTTTTGCCTTTCGGTTTGTATGCCGCGCAGCCTTACTGGCTGCCTTGCGGGCTATGATTTCTTGCCTGCGGCTGTGCCGTTTCGCGGAAATGTTGTAACTTTGCGGGCAGATATGCATACAGAAATTAGCGACAAGAAGATAGCTGTGCTCCTCTCCGGCGGGGTGGACAGTTCCGTGGTGGTTTACGAGCTGGCCTCGCGCGGGCTGCACCCCGACTGCTTTTACATAAAGATAGGGCCTGAGGAAGAGGCCGAGTGGGATTGCTCGTCGGAGGAGGACATGGAGATGGCCACGGCCGTGGCTGCGCGCTACGGCTGCCGCCTGGAGGTGGTGGACTGCCACAGGGAGTATTGGGACAAGGTGACGCGCTACACCATGGACAAGGTGAGGGCCGGGCTTACGCCCAATCCCGACGTTATGTGCAACAGGCTCATAAAGTTTGGCGCGTTCGACGAGAAGCGGGGCCACGACTATGACCTCATTGCCACGGGCCACTATGCCCAGACAGAGACCATCGACGGGCTGAAGTGGCTCACCACCAGCCCCGACCCCGTGAAGGACCAAACCGACTTCCTCGCCCAGATATACGACTGGCAGCTGCGCAAGGCTTTCTTCCCGATAGGCCACTACATGAAGGACGAGGTGCGCCGCATAGCCGAGCGCGAGCACCTCGTGAACGCCCGGAGGAAGGATTCGCAGGGCATCTGCTTCCTCGGTAAGATAAACTATAACGACTACCTGCGCCGCTATCTCGGCGAACAGCCGGGCGACGTGGTTGACATAGACACAGGGCGGAAGATAGGGCAGCACCGGGGACTGTGGTTCCACACCATAGGCCAGCGCCACGGACTGGGCTTCGGCGGTGGCCCGTGGTATGCGGTGAAGAAGGATGTGGCGGCCAACATGCTCTACGTTAGCCATGGTTTCGACCCCGCTGCGGCCTACAAGCGCGACTTCCCCATCCACGGTTTCCACTTCCTCACCGTGAGCGAGCTGCCCGAGAGGGTGACGTTCAAGATACGCCACACTCCCGAGTTCCACCCCGCCACGCTCGAACAGACCGCCCCCGGCTGCTATACCGTCCACTCCGAGGAACTTATCCAGGGCGTGGCGCCGGGGCAGTTCTGTGTGGTTTACGATGCCGACCACCACCGCTGCTACGGCTCGGGGGAAATAACGGTGGAGTGAGTAAGGAGACGGGAGTCGGGAGACTGGAGACAGACGAATGCTTCGTGGGGAGACTGGAAACAGACGAATGCATTTTAGGAATACAATAGTACGGGAGTTGCAGGCGTCCATACATCCCCCCACTCAGCATATTTTCCTAATTCTTAATTCTTAACTCTTAACTCACAAAGCATATTCTTTTAATTTTTAACTTTTAATTTTTAACTCTAAAAATGCTTTTAACGACAACAGCAATGATTGAAGGCAGCCCCGTGAGGGAATATCTCGGGGTTGTGACTGGTGAGGCCATAATAGGCGCAAACTTCGTGAAGGATTTCTTCGCAGGCATACGCGACATCGTGGGCGGGCGCTCGGGTAGCTACGAGCAGGTGCTGCGCGAGGCGCAAGACTCGGCCATGCACGAGATGGAGGAACGCGCCGCGCAGATTGGCGCGAACGCAGTGATAGGCATCGACCTCGACTATGAGACCGTAGGGCAGAATGGCTCGATGATCATGGTGACTTGCAGCGGCACGGCGGTAAGGATCTGACGGCTGCCGTAGGCACCCTTTCCCGCAGCCAATTGGCTTGGCGGGAAAGGGCTTCAGGGCCTTGGCCACAAGTTGTAGTCCAAGGCTTCGTTGTCGTCGTTGGCCTCTGCGCCGGGGCTTCCGGCTTGGGCGGGCGGCTCGGCTTGGGCGCGGCGGTGGAGCGTAAGGGCTACGTAGGTGGCCAAGGCCGCTGCTGCGCATATCATGGCCGCGAGGGCAATGCGCTGCCACCATGGCGCGGGCTTGGCCGCGAAGAGCCGCGACAGCGGTTCGGGCCTGTCTGCGGGGCGGCGGCGTGTGCAGGCTTCGGCCAGGTGCAAGAGCCTCTTGTCGCCCGTGGCCTCGGCCATGTCGCGCATCACCATGCCCAGCGAGTAGGCATCGGCGCGCCCGTCGGCACTCGCCCCGGGCACGAGCAGCTCGGGCGCAATGTAGCCCGATGTGCCGGCGGGGAGCTTAAGCACGCTGAACGAATCGCTGTCGGCGAGGCTGAAGTCGATGAGCTTCACGTTCTGCCCATTGTGCGTCACCATTATGTTCGATGGCTTGAGGTCGCGGTGTATGGCCTGCCTGCTGTGCATATAGTCGAGTGCTGAGGCCAGCTGTTGGGCCACCTTGCGGGCCAGCTGCTTGGTAAGGGCGTGGCTGTCGATGAGGCTCTGCAGCGTGTCGCCGTCGATGTATTCCATCACTATCGTCTGCCCCAGGCCCTCCACCTGCTCCATCCCTATGGTGCGGCAGATGTTGGGGTGGTCGAGCAGCAGCCCTATCTCGAACTCCTTTGCCAGTGCCTGGCGGTAGATGGGCGTGTAGCAGAAGTCGGCCTTGAGGCATTTTAGCATATAGAGCTTGCCGTAGCGCGTGGCCGTGAGCAGCCTCGTGTGGCCCGAGGGCGACACGTAGCACTGGCGGATGTTGGCAAACGCGCTCTCCACGGGCTGCGGGCTGCCTGCTTCCATCTCGCCGTCTATGTCGTCGGTATAGCCCGACGAGAGGTCTGCCTGGTCGTTCGCGCCGGGTGCTTGGCTTTGTTGTTTCACTTTGTCTTTTTCGCTTTTCACTTCAGGTTGATTATTGTCAGCCCGCCGTTGCGGCCTGCCACGAACGGCGCGGTGCGTTCCTCGTAGCGCTCCAAGAACGGCAGGTAAAGGGGCTGGCCCTTGATGAAGCAGCCCGTAACGAACTTGTCGCCCTCTTGCATCTTGCTGTTTTGCGAGCGGGTCACCTCATACCGGCTGTCGCCGAGGTAGCGCAGCGTTACCAGGCGGTTGGGCGCCCAGCCTATTTCCACCGTGCTGCCCTCGCCAATGTCGCCGCTTGCCAGCCCGTCGGCGGCGAAGAAAGACGAGTTGTAGCGCGTGCTCTTCTTGAGCCAGAGCACAAACGCCGTGTAGTTTTTGTGGCCGAGGCACGCCGCCAGGCGGTCGAGCGTTTCCACGCGGGGCTTGTGCGCATCGTTTACGTAGCCCCACATCCGCTTCAGCGTGGATGCCGATATGTGCTGTCCGGTCTTTTTGTACACGAACATCGAGAAGTCCTCGAAGTCTGTCGTGGTGCTTAGCACCCTCTTGTACTGCTGTTCGAGCATGGTCTTCAGTTCTTCAATCTCAGGTGTGGTCATGTGTCTTATCGTGTATATCCTTTATTCTTGTTCCTTGCTTCTCAATAGTCCGTCTCCACTATGTTGGCAAAGCGGCTCCACGCCTCGCTGGCCTTGTAGGCTGCCGAGCGGCCCAGTGGCACGTGGACTGTGCATTGGCTCAGAAGCGCGGAGTAAGAAGTGGTGAACGCCTCGGGGCGGCACAGGGGCGGGTAGTAAGCCTCAAGGTAGATGTGGCGGAGCGGGCAGCCGTCGAATGCGTAGTCGGAGATGAGGGCGGTCTGGCTTCCTATCCTCACTGTGTGCAGGCGGCTGCACTCTTGGAAGGTGGCCGTAGGCACGGTGCTGAGGCTTCCGGGCAGAGTTACCTCCTCCACGCTGCTGCCTGCAAAGGCTGCCTGCCCCATCTCGGTGATGCCGTCGGGCATGGTGACGCTGGTTATGGAGCTGCCCGCAAAGGCTCTCTCGCCTATGGTGGTGACGGTAGGCGGCAGGGCGTAGTGGCCTGTCTTGCCGGCCGGGAACCACGTTATCTGCTTGCCGTCGGCTGTGAGCAGTACGCCGTCTTGGCTGCTGTATGCTGTGTTGAGCGGCGACACCGAGATGGCGGCGAGGGCCGTGCAGCCTTCCGACTGCTCCACCGTCGTGGCCTTGGAGGGGATGGTAAGCCGCTCCAGCGAGGCGCAGCCGCGCATGGCATCCTGCTCCACGGTGGTGGCATTGTCGGGCAGTGACAGCGTGGTGAGGCCCGTGCATCCGGCAAAAAGCCCTTGCCCAACTATGTTGTTGCGGGCGAAGCGCTGGCCGTCGTAAGTGTTGCCGCCGCTCACTATGGTGGCGTCGGTCATGTCTACGCTGGCAAGGCGCCCTTTGCCTGCACTACCGTCAGGTTCGCGCCCCATCATTCGGCGTAGCAGGCGGAGGTCGTCCCCGTTCATCGGGCCTGCGAATGCAAGCTCGCTGAATGTGTATATGTCGTTGCCGATGAGAGCGGCCAGTTCTCCCGGATAGCGCAGCGTTACGGCCCCTGTGGTGGTAACGGTTATGGGGGCAGTGGCCGTTTCGCCCACGGTATTGGCGGCAAATGCCTTTATCTGGTAAGTGGTGCGCTGCTGCAGGTCGCCCACGCGTATTGTGAACGCCGTGGCTGCGTTTATGTCGGCACTGCTGTGGATGCGCTGTTCAGTGCCGTTGGCAGTGTTGGTTACTATGAGTCCGGTGGCAGTCAGTGGCTCGCCGCCGTTGTCGGCCACGGTATACCTTACCATTGCGCTCGTTGGGCCACTGGCAAGGAGGTCGGGCGGGGTTATGGTGGGCGCCTTGTTGGGCGTGGTTGTGAAGGAGAGTGTGTCGCTGAAAGTGGTGTTGTAGCCATCGTAAGCCCTGAGGCAGAAGCGGTAGACCGTGCCGGGAGTGAGGCCGCCGAGGCGGAGCGTGGCCGTGGTGCCGCTGACGGTGGTGCCTTGTGCGGCGACCATCTGGCCGTTGGCTGTGCCAAGGAGGAACGTAAGCTCTGGCATGCTGCCGTTGTCGAGCGTGTCGGCCCGGCCGCAGAGCGTGGCACTTGTGCGCGTGATGTCGGTGGGCTGGCTAACGGTAGGCTTGCTGCTGGGCATCGTCGTGAAGTTGAGCGTGTCGCTGAAGGTGGTGTTTTTGCCATCGTAAGCCCTGAGGCAGAAACGGTAGGCCGTGCCGGGGGTGAGGCCGCCGAGGCGGAGCGTGGCCGTGGTGCCGCTGACGGTGGTGCCTTGTGCGGCGGCCATCCGGCCGTTGGCAGTGCCTACGAGGAAATCAAGTTGGGGCATGGTGCCGTCGTCGAGCGGCTCGGCCTGGCCACGCAGTGTGGCGTATGTGTGCCTTATGTCGGTGGCCTCGCACACGGCGGGCTTGCCGGAGGGTATCGTGGTGAACGAGAGCACGTTGCTGCGCAGTTGTGTGCGACCGTTGTCGGCCATGAGGCAGAAGTGGTAAGTGGTGCCGGGAGTAAGCCCCGTGATGCGCTGCCACACGCTGTCGGCCTCGGTCAAGGCATCCTCGGTGGTGCTGCCCATGGCCTCGGTGGTGCCGTAGAGGAAGCGCAAGGCAGGCATCTCGGTGCTTCCTTGCAGGCTTATTCGGCCGCAGAGCGTGGCTTCGGTGTGGAGCACGGCGGCTGCTCCCGTGGCCTTGAGGTGCGGCTCGAAGCTGGCGGGGCCGTCGTCGGGGCTGCAAGAGCAGAGCCACGCTGCGGCCGGCAGTGCTGTTATTAGTATCTTGACGTTCATCTTTGGCTTGTCTGTTTTGTGGCGACGGCCCATTGGCGGGCGCGTTGATGATTGTTTACATTTGCCCTTTGGCTTTTTTGCCCTTGAAGAGTCGTATGCCCACGGCAACGCAGGCTTGCCACTGTTTGCCCGCCACGGTTACTGCCGAGGCGGCTATGCTTATGCGCCCGAGGCTGAACAGTGCGCCGGCCTCGGCCGCCACGCCGCTGTGGGTAAGCCCCTCGTTGAGGGCATAGCCGCCTCCCTCGCTCTCGGCCAGTTGCCAGGCGGTGGCTGTGCGCCCGTAGCCTGCACCGTAGAAGAGGCTCAGGCCGTGGCCAAGGTAGTGGACGGGGCCGGCCGTTACGGCGAAGTTGGAGTGGCGAGTATGCCCTGTATAGTAAGGCATGGGGCCGCCGTCGGCAGTGAGGCCGTCGCGGTTGCACTCCATGCGCGTGTCGCCGGTGCTGCGGAAGTCGGTCTGTGCGTGAACGAACGCGCCGTGGCGGCGCATGGCTACGGCCATGATGCCCCACGACGGGCCGTGGGCGTGGAAGGCGGCTGTGGCCAGGGCGTGGACTGCCAAGGGCAGCCTTGGGCGCCTGCGGGCTATTGTTACGGTGTCCACCACGGTCTTGGTGAGCACCACGGTGTCGGGTTTGTCGGGCTTGGCAGGCTGCGGCATGCTTACCGTAAGCTCGTAGGCCACGTGGCTTTCGAGCGGCGCTGGGAAGCGGTAGTCGCGCAGCACGCCGAGGCTTGGGTGCTTCAGGGTGAGGCTGCGCGAGCCTCTTGGCAGGTAGAGCCATATTTCGCCCACTTCGTCGCGGCGGCTGACGATGCCCAACGGCGATGAGAAGGCGAAGTCGGGTGTGGCCACCACCTTGACAAGGGCGCAGGCATCGCCGTTGAGGTCGCGCACGGGGGTGATGAAAGCACTCACGTCGTTGGGCAGTGTGCGGAACGAACCGACCTTGAACTCCTGTGCCGAGGCAGTGGCGCAGCAGGCGCATAGCGCGGCGATCAGCAGTGCCGCTGCGGCGCGGAGGCGTGGGCGTGGCTTTCTGTTCATGGTCATTGCAGGTTGAAGTCGGTTATGCTTATTACGTCGGAGGCATTGCCCACCGATGCTGCGGGCTGCCATGTGCGCACGTGGATGAGCGGCATGGCCGGGTTGCGGAAGTCCCAAAGCAGGAAGAGATAGCCGTCGTCGGCATATCTGTCGCTGCGGTAACGCTGGCGCAGGCTTACTCCGTAGATGCCGTCAACGGTGGGGTGGCGCATGATGCGGAAGTCGCTGAAACGCACGTTTATCACCTTGTTGGCGGCAAACACGCGTTCGAGGCGGGTAAGGTAGTCGTGCTTGGTGTGCAGGTAGTAGTCTATGCGCTTGTCGGCGGGCGCGGCTCCGGCCTTGCCGTCGGCCTGCCGGGCCACGTTGCCCACGATTATCAGCGCGTGGTCGCTGAACACCTGGCGCAGGAAGTCTATGTCCTTGGTGTCGTAGGCCGACCTGAAGTGCTCGCAGTAGTTCAGTATTGTGTGCCTGCGCTTAGCATCGTTTTCGGCCAGCTTGCCCGAGAGCACTTTGGCGGCCTCGGCGTAGAAGGGGTTGCTGCGGGCCATGGCGCGCAGGTCTGCGGCAGGTACGGGCTGCCCCTGGCCTTGCTGCCGGTGGCCATCGGCGGGCTTTTGCTCGCCTTCAGCCACTTTCGGGACGGCTATGTCGCTCCCGGTAGCCTGTTCGCGGGGCTTTGGGGAGCGTTGCCCGGCAGAGGTGAAAGTGATGGTTCCGTGGCTGTCGATGAAGCCTTCGCGGCCTGTTGCCTTCTCGCGGAAGCGCAGGCGGCCTTCCATGAAGCGCACGTCGAGCAGGCAGCCGCGCAGTGGTATGTTGAAGAGCAGCCGCCCCTTGGCGTCCACCACGGCATGGTATGCACCGCCCTGCCCGTCGGCCATGGCCACAAGTTCAAGGCCCTCGTGGAGCCCGTAGCGGCGCACGGTGCGGTCGGAAAGCAAGTCGGGGGCGGGCATCAGCCTCAAGGCCAACGCCACGCCCCCGAGTATCAGGGTGGCAATCAGTGATATGTAGAGTGCCTTTGTCATAGTAGTGCAGGGCAGGGGCAGGTCATTGCCACCCCTGTATTTCGCCTCCTATCTCTATTTTCACCTTGTCGGGGTTGTCGGAGATGACGAGGTTGACAAGGTGCTCAGTGCCGGGCTTGAACTGGAACGTGCTCTCGTAGATGTACGACACGCCTTTCATTATGACCTCTATGAGCGGCATGCGGGTGTCAATTCGCTGCGGCACGATGATGGCCGAGTAGATGTGGTTGCCCTGGGGGCGGCCCTTGATGGTGGCGCGGGTGCCGTAGGTGTAGCGTGTGGCGACTCCGGCACTCAGGTCTATGGTGGCGGTTGGAACGGTGTTGTGAACGTAGACGGAGGCATCGGTTGGCATTTCGCCCTCAAAGTCCTCGCCCTTTACGAGGCGGATGGTGAGCTTGCTAAGGATGTGGCGGAACGTAAGCCGTATCGGCGAGCTGCCGGCGCTCACCCCGGATGCCCGCGCGTAGAGCAGGTCGCTGGCCTCGTAGCCGTCCATCTGCGTTCCTGCGGCTGTGCTTCCTTGGTCGAGGCTTACGCTGAACGGCAGGTTCTCAATGGAGCTTATGGGGCGTTTGTATGGGTAGTATGCGTAGGCGTTGTATGTGCCTTCGTCCCAATAGAGCGTGCGGTTGGCCGCCCACGTACCGGCGGCGAGGCAGAGCGGCTCGTTGTTAACGAGGTTGCCGCCTATCTCCAAAGGCGCGTCCTCTGCGGCAACGAACAGCCCTATGCTGTCGCCCTCGTCGAAGCCGGTGTCAGAGGCGCGTGTTTCGGCCGGGTGGGTGACGGCAAACGTCATTGGCGTGTGGCGCGCATCGGTGGGCGCAAGGGCTGCTGCCTCAGTGCCGTCGTATTGCGAGCAGGCTGTGGTCATGGCCAAGGCCAGTGCAAGACTTGCATATAATATGACGTGTTTCATAATCCTTTGCTGTTTGTTGGTCGTTGTTTTGTTGGGCCTTTTGGCTTATAAGGCTTATAGGAGTTATGGGAGTTATAGGGCTTATAGGAGGCTTGGAGCCTCGCTATGGCCCGCTGCATCCTCCCAACCGGGGATTGGGGAGGGGCTTCTTCTTCATTTCAGCGGGCTTCCCTTGTGGATGCGCGGCGGCATCTGGTGCTTGCGCGTGAGGCGGTTGTCCATGTCTGCGCCCCGTGTCGCTGCACTTGCGTCGCGCTTGTCGTTGCGTACGAACTCCTCGAACGAGTATTCCTCGCCTGCGTAACGCTTTATTCGCCTTACGATGCTCTCGCGGCTGATGGTGCTGTAATAAGGTATGTCGTTGTTCATGCAGGAGTTTTGCTCCGAGCGGAACACCCCACGGTTGTGCATGAAGCCGCCTTCGAAGATGTCAACGATGTCGCTGTAGCGGTCGTCGAAGATGAGATGGCTCCACGGCACCTCGTGCATCTTGCCCGTGAGCGAAAGGTTGTCGTACCAGCCCAGGGCCTTGGCCCAGTTGAATTCAAGCACGTGGCCGCAGCAGGAGCATCCGCAGAAGTCGATGAACTCGTTATGGTAGATGTATTCATCGCCCAATTTGCCGAAGCCGTGGCCGCCCGCCTCGTGCTGTATTACGCCGCGCGAGTCGAGCGGATAGCCGTAGGTGCTTTGCGGACAGAAGGCTATGGCCGAGCCGTCCTCCCACATCTGACAGATGCCGCCGTAGTCGGTGCTGTTTGGCACGATGATTATCAGCGTCTGGTTGAGGTTGCCGCGAGTTACGGTGGGGGCGTTCAAGGCATATTCGAATATCGCATCGTAGTCGGCCTTGAGGCCAACGCCGCCGGTGAACGTGGTGTTGAAGCGGTTGTAGCGGATGGAGTTGACCGTCCCGACGCCCGTTTCCGTTGACAGGGGGAAAGCTGTGTAGACGTTGAAGTAGTCGCGGTAGGTTGTGTACGGCTCTATGCCGAAGAAGTATTCCACCTGCTGCTTGATGTCCGTGAGGTAGTCGCCGTCGGATATTTCCTTTGCGTCGAAGCCGTCGCCGAGTATCACTATGTTGATGCCGCCGTTGTTTCCGCGCGTCGCCTTTTGCAGCGTGAGCCACTCGTCCTCGCCGTGCTCGTAGTCATACTGAGTCACGGTACATCTGTGCGTGTACTCTTCGCCCTTCAGCTTAAACACTATCTCGCCCGTGCGGTCGGCCGAGCCTTTGGCCATTTCCTTTATGGTAAGCGTCACTTCGGCCTTGTTGCCGCCGCTGGTCTGCGACAGTTCGCACCAGTCGGGCAAGCTCTCCACCTCCCATTCTCCCTCGGCGTCGACCACGAGCGTCTGCTTGTGCTCGGTGTTCAGGGCGCAGGCCACAGACGGGCGGCACACCAATTCGTGGTGGGCGGCTATGCGCTTGAAGTCTTTCCACCCCACGGCTGCTTGGTATTGCGGTATGGCCGACTCCGGCACTTCGAGCGTGAAGTTGTCCTTTGCCACGCCGTCGAAGGCTTCGGGGCGCACGTATGGCGGTGTTTCTCCCTTGCATATTATGCTCCCTATGCCGTAGCAGTTGCGGAAAGCACCACCCCGTATGGTCTCGATACTGGCGGGTATCACCACTCCTTCGATGCTTGTGCATTCGTTGAATGCACTCGAACCGATTGTCTGCGTACCCTCAGGGAATTCTATGATGCCCGAGAGCCGCCAGTTGTTCGAGAAAACTTGGTCGTCGATGTTCACCAGCTCTTTGGGCAGTACGAGGTTTCCGGAGAAATCGCATCCATAGAACGCTTTCTTGCTGAGCACCACAAGGTTCTTTGGCAGGGTCAGCTCGCCCTTTAGCGGCGTGCTTTCGAACGCGCTTTCGCCTATTGAGGTGATGCCATCATGGAGTGTAAGCGTACCATCGAAGCCGCAGTTTTGGAATGTGTTATCCTTTATTTCGGTTATCCCTTGTGGAATGCTGAGGCTTCCGCTTAAGTTCTTGCAGTTCCAAAATGCTCCGCCTTTGAGGGTGGTAAGCTTCTCCGGCAGTCGCAGTTCGCCGTATAGGTGGTCGCAATCCATGAATGCATTCTCTCCGATGTATTCCACGTTGTTGGGCAACGTCAGTTCGCAGGTGAAGCCGCAATTGTCGAATGCGCCTCCATACCAGTACTTGTCCCATCCGTTGCCGATGCGCTTTAGCGTGGATGGCAGCGAAAGCGAGCCTGTGATGGAACTACAGTCAACGAAAGCTCCGGCCATGATGTCGGTCACTCCCTCCGGGATGACGAGCGAGCCGGTTATGTTCTTGCAGCCTTCGAACGCCCCAACTTCGATTATCTTCAGTGTGTCGGGAAGGATGAGGCGCAGCAATGATGTCTTGCCGGCCATGGCTCCCTCGGGTATTATGTCCGCCTCGTAAGTGCGTGGTTGACAAGATCCGTTGCCGTAATAAAGCTTCTTGTCCGTCTTGTCTATCCTGGCTTCCTTTAGGTTCAGCGACTGTAGCATTTCCATCTCGTCGCGCATGAAGTAGAAGTCCTCGCCGTTTATCCTCCCGGTTATCTTCAAGTTCCTCACCTGCGTGTAGTCCTTGTTGGCTGCGGTGATGGAGTCCTTCAGGTGGCCTGGCGTGGAATGGATGATGACATACTCGCGGGCGTCGGCATCGTGGCTCACGAGGTCGTTCTCCCAGGGCGTTATGCTCTCGCTGATTAGGGTGAGTGCGTATTGCCCGGTCACGTCTTTCTTGTCTACGCGGATGGTGAAGTTGTTCATCTTCCCGGCTGCGTAGGTGAACGGCTCTTGCCTTGAAAACTTGTAAGGCACGCCGCCTACCGTGATGCTGAACAGCGCGGTGCCTGCCGCTACGGTTTGCGGCACCACTATTGTGCGCCATTCATTGCCTGTGTTGCTGGGTATGGTGGAAGTCTTTTCAACATCCCCCGTGGCTGTTGCCACGCCGGTTGCAAGGTTGATGGTGGCCTCGCGGATTAGGTTTGTGGTCAATACAGTTTTCTCGGTCTGCGCCCATTCGCCGTCGGCGAAGCCGCTGCCCTCCACGAGCCTGACGCGTGCGCAGGCCATGCGGTGCTGCATTGGCAGGCGTATGATGCTTGTCGTTGGTGCCACGTTTCCCACCTTGCCCCACAGGAAGTCGCTCGCCTCATAGCCTCCCATGCCGTTTTCGTCGGTGGTGGTACTTTGGTCGCGCTGCACAGTGAACGCGTAAGCCTCTATGCTTTCGGGTGAGCCGAACGGATAGTAGCCGTAAACGTCGATGTGGGTGTGCTTGTCTTTCCAATAAAGGTCGTATGCCGAGTTCCACTCGTATGCTTGTTCGTCGAACGTGTGGCGCACGTTGTCGCCTCGGTTGCCGCTCAGTTGGAGCGTGCCGGGCGTTTTGCCGTTGTAGTCAACGATGTAGACGCCCATCACGTCGCCGTCGCAGAAGCCGTTGTCGTTCACCCTCGTGACGGCGAGCTGTTCTATCTCGCCGGTCAGCCTTATGGGGCCTGCGGAGCCGTCGGGCCGCTGCGAGTTGAATATGTCGTCAGAGCATGCTCCCAGCATGACCGCCACGGCGAGCAGGCTTGCCGCCATGCGCCATCCTCCTTGCGTCAGGCAGCGGGCTTTGGCGGTACGCAGGGCATTGCATATCTTATATAAATAATGTGTCATTCCAGATGCATTGATGTTTATGGTCTATCTTTTGTATCCTGTTTGGGAGCTTTCATGCCGGGTGGCTTGTGGCTTGCCGGCGATTGCTAGCCTATTCGGCCACGCCCCCGTAGTCTTCCCCGTCTTCATCCCAGTCGTCAATTCCAACGTTGATGCCGTCGCCCACCTTGTTCAGCGTTATGGTGCTGCGGTAGCGCTTTCCGCTCTCGAAGTTGATGGTGCGGGCGAGGTTGAAGTCGCGTCCGTCGGCAGTTACGGTTATGATGTTGTCTGCCGCCACTTCCTGCGGGGCTATTATGGCCTTGTATGTAAGGTCGCCGATGCGCAGCGGGATTATTGTTGTAGGCTCTCCGGCTGCCGTTGCCGTGGCGGCGGTGATGCTTACCGTGGCGTTGGGCCTCACGTTGTTTATCCTTACCTTTACGTCGGAGGCGGCCAACTTGTCGGCGGTGAGTCCATCGCCGGGTACGAGCGTGATTACGAGTTGGCTCATGATGTGCTTTGCCACAATGTATACGGGCTTGTCAGAGGGCGTTACGTCGGTGGCCACGCCGGTCAGGACGTCTGCCTCATTGTAGGCCTGCTTGGTGCTTTGGTCTGTGTCCAGGCTGAAGGTCACAGCCTCCACGTTGCTTATCTCTGGCTTGTGGGGGTGGTATATGTAGAAGTCTGCGTGGGTGGTGTGGTCTTGCCAGAATATAGGCGATGCGGTAATCCAGCTGGTGCCGAGCTGGCACAGCATGTTGTCTACGTAGTTGCCGCTTGGCGCAAGCTCCTGCTGCGAGCCGTCGGCCTTACGGTTCACCACGTATAAGCCAATCTTGTCGCCGACTTCAAAGTATGTGTCGGCCACGCGTGAGTCGCTTATCTGCGCCACCGCAGTGCTTATGCTTATGGGCAAGCGCTCTGGTTGGCCCGGCCCGGTGTCAGTCTGCCCGCTGTCGTTGCCGCACGAGCTGGTTAGCAGCGTGGCAGCGGCTGCGAGCGTGGTGGTTAGGATATGCTTGATGTTCATTTGTCAGTCAGCTTGAGATGGATTCCTTCCCGGTTTTCGCTATATTGTGCCGGTGAGTGCGCAAGCCTTGCAGTTTGTAGTGGTGCGCCGCAGGCACAAACCAAATGCAAAGGTAATGGAAAAAGAAATAAAAAACAAGTTCACGATGGTTCACACCGCTAAAAAGTGCGTTGGGCAGCCCCTTGGGTGCAGGCCCGGCCATAGCCGAAAATCGGTGGCGGGCTGCCTGCGCCGCGCTTGGCGCCCGGCAGCGGCAGCCCGCCACTTGTTTTGCTTGCGGCGATGGCTCAGCGCCAATGCCCCTTCATCCACTCCATGGCCTCGTCGTTGGTCTCGGGGAAACGCCAGTGGCCGCTGGTGGGCGTCACGGCGAGCTTCTTCGGGGCGGTGATGACGTTGAAAGTGCCGTAAGTGGACGTTGGCGAGCAGGTGTCGTCGTTGTAGCCGAAAGAGAAGAACACCGGGCAGCGGAGCCTGCGGGCGAAGTTCACCACATCGTAGTATTGCAGCGTTTCGGCAGCTCCGTCGGCTTCATCCCTCTTCTGGAAGTACTTTGGCCAGCCTCCGGCCCGGCCGTGCTTGAAGCCGGTGAGGTCGCACAGGGCGGGGTAGAAGGGTGAGCAGAACGTAACCTTGGGGTTGAGCGCGGCCGTTACTATGGTGAGCGCGCCGCCCTGGCTGCCGCCGGTCACGCCCACGTTCTTGCCGTCCCACTCGGGCAGCGAGCACAGGAAGTCGATGCAGCGCGAGCATCCGGCGTATACGCTGCGGTAATAGAACGAGTCCTTGTCCTCAATGCCGCGCCGCTCGTACTTGTCGGCCACGCGGCGCGCCGAGGCGTACAGGTCGTCGCTAAGCTCGGGGTTGCAGCCGCTGTGGATGCAGATGTTGAGGTAGATGTAGCCCTGCTCGCTGTAATATGTGCTGAAGTCTATCTTCTTTGCCCCTGCCCCGGGCGGGCAGAAGAGCACCGGATACTTGCCCTTGGCCCTTGGCTTGGTGAGGTAGCCGTACATATTGCGCCCGCCGGGGCCTACGTTGAGCTTTACGAGGAAGGCCTCCACGCTCTCCGTTGAGCGGTTTGGCAACGGCGTTATCTCGGGGTTGAGGTCGGTGCCGGCGGCCTCTTTCAGGGCTTTCTGCCAGAAGCGGTCGAAGTCCTTGGGGTTGGTGGTAAGTGGCTTTATCCGTTCCGGGCTGAAGGCCAGCTTCACGAGGTCCTTGTACTGCTTGCCGTAGACGGTGAAGCGCAGGCTGCAGGCCCTGAAGCCCGGCTCGCTGCGCGTGCCAACGGGGATTACAGCCTTGCCGTTGACGAATGCAACAGAGTCGTCCTTGGCGGGCAAGAACATCTCGTCGCCCGCACGGAAGTACACCTTCACGCCGTTGAGTGCCTGCCCGCCCTTGTATGCCTCGATGGTGATTGTGGCCTCTTCGCCCGTGGCGTAGTTGCGGTCGGCGTGGTTGGCCGTTACGAGGTATTCTACATACTGGCGCCTGGGCTTTGAGAACTGCGCCTGGGCCGGGATGCTTGCGAGCAGCAGCAGGAGGGCTAAGGCAAGCCCCCCGGCAGCCCGCCCCAATGCCAGTGAGGCCCTGTGCAGCATGGTTGAAGATGTTTTTTGTAGTTTGTTTTGCATTTTATTGTAGCTTTTGGTTTTTGTTATGCTTGGTTGGGGGGTAGGGTTTGTATGGCAGATGTGAATTATAGGCCATATAGTGAGGTGCCTGTCAGTTGGCGTTGTCGTCCTGCGATATTATGCCTTCGTTTTTCACGAGGTCTATGTAGGTGTTGTCCATCTCGGCTGCCATCACGTGGAAGTTGTGCTCCGAGCGGCAGGCGCGGATGAAGATAGACGCCAGCCCGTCGGCCTCGGTAAACCCGGTGAGCGGCATGGGGCGGTCGTGGAGCAGCGTTTGCATGGCCTCTATGAGCAGGCGGTAGAGCGTGGCCTGGTGGAGCGAAGCCTTGCCTGTGGCCCCTTGACGTATGCCCCTGGCGTATGCGAACATGGTGGTGCGCGTCACGAGGGCTATGGCCGTGTCGCAGTCGGCCTCGCCTTCACCCTCGCCTCGGGTGTATTGTCGCAGGTGCTCGGCCACGCCCGGCACCCGCCCGCCCAGCAGCGCTGTGAAGTTGCGCTTGTATTCGGCCACCATTGCCTTGAACAGACCCTCGGTGCGGCAGGCCAGCCCCACCAGCTCCACCATCGACCGGCATTTGGCGGCGTTTTCCTGCAGCAAGGACTCCATTTCATCCATGCTGTAGTTGAGGTGGGCCAGCGGGTAAAAGATTGTGTCGTTGAACACCCTCCCCACGGCCTCGTAGTGCTCCAGCATGGTTTTTTTCACCACGATGGGGCGCAGCTTGTCGGCGTAGTCCTTTACGTGGCAGTCTATTATGCCAGCCGAGAACGCGCTGAAGAAGCTGCGCACAAGGGCGGCCACCACCTTTGTCTTGTCTATTTTGTCCATATTCGGTTACAAAAATAGCAAAAAATATGTAAACGAAGCCGACGCGGTGGCTTTTTATTTTGCTGTTTGCGGCATGATTGTTACTTTTGCAAGGCATACATACATTAAATATATGGACGACAGGAGCCGCGAACGCTTTGAGGCGTTGTGGCGCGAGCAGGGCTACCGCCTGCTGCGCGAGGACGGGGAGTACAGGCAGCTCTCCGAGAGTTTCAGGCTGAAGACGGGGGGCGACTTCCTGCTCTTCGGCATACCGCTGCTGGTGGGTGTGGTGTTCATGGACATGGCGCCGATAGAGCGCGAGCTGCTTAGGTGGCTGGCCACGGCCGCCGTAGTGGTGGTGGCGTTCGTGCTGTGCGTGTGGGTAAAGTCGGCTACGGGCGGCTCAAAGTCGGCAGCCGAGGTGGAGCGCCGCGTCAAGGAGCGCTGCTACGAGCGTTTCCGCCAAACGGGGAGCCTCTGACGTCTGCCGGCAAAAAGTAAACAGGATATGGATTCTAACACTGCACAAGAGATTATGGTGGCTCACGGCATAAAGCCCACGGCCAACCGCATAGTGGTGCTGCGCTGCCTGGCGTCGGCAGAGCGGCCCATGTCGCTCAGCGAGCTGGAGTACAAGATTCTGTCGATTGACAAGTCGGGCATATTCCGCGCGCTTGCCCTTTTCAAGGAGAACCGCCTCGTACACGTGCTCGAAGACGGAGGCGATGGTGTGCGCTACGAGCTCTGCCGCAGCCACGACGGCGACACCGACGACGACCAGCACGCCCACTTCTACTGCGAACTGTGCCGCCGCACCTTCTGCCTCGACCACATTGCCGTGCCGCAGGTGGAGCTGCCCGATGGCTATGAGGTGTGCTCCGTAAACTACATGATAAAGGGTGTGTGCCCTGAGTGCGCCCGAAGTAGGGGGTGATTTCCCGCCATACTCCTCAGAAGCCGATGGTTAGTTGGTGGGCTGTGCCGCCCGCTTGGCATTGGCTTTCGCCCAGATTTGCCATTGCCGCAGCTTCGATGCCGGCCATGGCGTTGCCGAAAACGCCGGTTCTGGCCACGGCCCATGCCAGTTTTGTTACCACCGGTACGGCCACGCTGTTGCCTATGAGGTGCATCCATCGGGCGCGCGAGGCAGGCAGGCGGAAGTCGGCCGGAAAGCCTTGTATGCGGCATGCCTCCGATTTTGTTATCTGCCGATAAGCTCCTGTGGCGTAGACTTCGGCCAAGAACTTCCGGCGGTATTCTTCTATTGTGTCAGCCTCGATGCTTACCGTGGTTACGTAGTCGTTCGTGTCACTGGCCACGAGCGTGGGGTATATGTCGGACGATGGCAGGAATATCCTGTTTATGCCGTTCAAGCCGGTGCTTATCTTTCCGTTCTTGAAGTCGTAGCGCCGCTCCACGCACTTAACGATGCCATTGCTTTCCATCTGGGCCAGTGTGGCTGCCACGTTGATTTTCTTAAGCTTTAAATGTCTGAGGTTCTTAAGCTCGTCAACGCAGAAGAAGCCACAATCTCCTTCACCAAGTAAGGCCGCCTCGGCTTCTGTAAGCTCTCCGTTTGTCTGGCCGGTAAGCTCAAAGCTGTAGTCCACTTCTTTCAGTATGCCTTTTTCCACCAGCCCGTCAATGTCGTGTTGGGTGATAGATGGGTCGAGACGGCGGAAGTGTTCAAGCGACAGCGGGTTGCCGTCGAGCGGGCCGTAATCTTTCTTCCTCCTGTTGCGCAGATGCAGCATGCAGATGGCCTTTTCCTTGTCGGTAGTTGTGCTGATGTCCCAAGAGTGGATGGTGGTTTCGCCGCCGCGCAGGTCGTTGAACAGGAAATAGTTGTTGAATCCCTTGGCGTTGCACGACAGACTCCAACGGGCTTTCCGGGCATCGCCGTCGCTGTGAGTATAGGCGCCAATCCCATCGAGGACGCTGCTCAGCAGCGGCTTGTGGCGCAGTGGTTGTGGTGGCGCAAAGCGGCAGAAGCAGTCGGCATCCCTGAATCCCACGATGTATATCCTCACCCGCGTTTGCGGCACTCCGTAGTCATGGGCGTTGAGCACGAGCGTGGTGGCGTGGTAGCCAGCTTGGCGTATTCGGTCGAGGATATAGGCTAGGGCGTTTCGGTTGCGCGGGTCGGCCAGCCCCTTTACGTTCTCGAAGATGAAAGCTTTGGGGCGCGACTTGTTCAAAAGGTAGAGCGTGTCGTTCCACAACTGCCCGCGGTCGTCGTCGAAGCCGAGGTTCTTGCCCGCTATCGACCAGCTCTGGCACGGCACTCCTGCCGTCATGAAGTCGTGCGGCGGCAAGTCCGTTATCTTTGTTATGTCTCCGAAGTTTGCCTCTTCGCCATCTTCGAAGTTATCGAGATAGGTTTTGATGGCATCGTTGTTTATCTCGCTGAAGCCCATGCACTTGCCTCCGATGCTCTCCAATGCCAACCTGAAGCCTACAATGCCAGCGAAGAGGTCTATGAAAGTGAACCGTGCCATTTATCTTAGTGTGTCTGTGTCAAAGCCTACGGGCGGCTCAATGCCGAGGAATTGCCTGTAGATTTGTTCTTTGTAGTCCTTGCCCAGTTTGTTTATTTCGCTTATAAAGAGTTGGTAAGTGCCTTTGCCTCCTATCATGTTCCACAGTTCATCGCCTATCAACACACAATCGTCGGTTTGCATGTTGAACCACCGCATGGGGAACGACCATGCGTAGTCCTGACGCTTTCCGTAGGGATTGTATGGCAAGGCATAATAGGCTGCGCTTACGGGACGCTCGTTCATGGCAAGAAGTTTTAGCATCTTTTCTTTGCTCACCTTGGTTTGGTCACTGTTGGGTAAAGGGCCTTTCAGCTCGAAAGCAAGTTGCTGTCCTGTTGTTTTTGCTGTCAATGAATATATCGCAAGTTACGCTTGCGGGAATAGGGTTGCCTCCACCGTCAAGCACATATTGGAGTTCTGTTTTCCAGTCGGGCTTCTTTTTCGCCTTGCCGCCAAGTCCGTGCTCAAGACGGTTCAGTACTTCTTGTATGCGCCTGAGGCTGTTTTCGCCTATTGTTCCGTTTATGGTGTGTCCTTGCAAGCATTTTCCGTGGTATGCAGTGGCTACAGCCACGGCCAGCTTTTCCCAAACGGAGCCGAAAGGCGTAACGAAACGCCGTTCGAAATGCGCCCCCTTGAAAATTTCGTCAGGTACGAGAGCGGCGTAGAGTGGTTTGGTGGCATGGTGCTTTTCAGTGATGAACGGGTCTGTGTGGAGCACCCTGTCCATTACCTTGTCCATCATTTCGCATACTACGGTGTGTATGACTTTGGCTGTTTCTATATTGTGTTCCATTGGTTTTGTTTTCCCGATGAATGTTCTTTACGGTTTACTGCCTGTTGTTGACAGTGGCCAAGCTGATTGCAAATTTACGCATTTCATTCCGATTGCGGGCATCTTGCTTGAAAAACATTGTAAGGAAAGATTACTTTTGGGGCTGTTGTTGGCAATGCGCTGAGTGCCAGTGAGTTGCCGAATGTGCGTTTTCGCCCTGCCAAACAGGCCGTTTCGCACTGCGAAACGGCCTGTTTGGGAATGCAAAAGGTGCCGTTTGGACGTTCCAAACGGCACCTCTTGCGTTATGATATGGTTTTTGTAAATATATTGTCACGCCTTGGCATGGGCGCGCCGCGCCTATTCGCCGAGCGTTCCGTAGCGGTTTACGGCGCGCACGCGCAGCTGTTTGCCGGCGGCAGCGGCCTTGGCAGTGAGCTTAGGCTCGGCGGTGATGCCCACCACTTCGTTGCCCGAGAGCACCACGTAGCCTATGGCCCCGCTTACGGGTTGCCACGTGAGCTGTGCGCCATCGGCCTTTACGGCCTTGGGGGCGGGCAGCCGCTGCATCATGGCGCGCGGGTTCCAGCCGTCGGAGCCGGGGATGATGTTTTCGTAAACCATGCGGTCGGCCTCGGCCTTGCTCACCGTGGTGGGGCAGCTGCCGGTGGGCGGGTTGTCGCCGCGGCCCTTGTATGTGCTCTTGCGCTGGCTCAGGTCAACGGGGTTTCCGTTGGCGTCGCGGCTGTCATACTCGGCGAAGAGGGCGGGTATGGCGCCCATGTCGCTCCAGCCACGGGGCGCGATGGGTATGCGCATGGTGGTGTGGATGTATACGGCGCGGGGCGAGTTGTGCCACGGGCGGCCCAGGGCGCACTTGGCGTCGCGGGCGGCTGCGGCGTTACCGTCGATGGTGCAGTTGCGGAACACGTAGCCCCACTTGGCCGTGGCGTGGCATGGAGCCACGATAACCGAGCCTCGGCGCACGTTGTAGAGGGTGCAGTTTTCGAGCAGGGCGTCGCCTCCGCCGTAAAAGTAATCCACCGCCCCTTCGATGAAGCAGTCTTTTACGTAGTGGCGGTAGGCATCGTTCTGGGTGGTCATCCACGTGTCTTGGAAAGAGCGGAACTTGCAGTCGAAGAAGCCGGCGCGGTCGCCGCGCGACTTCATGGCCAGGGCCTGCGGGCCGCGCTGCGAGTCAACGCCGAAGTCGTTAACGTAGGATATGCCCGAGGTGTAGAAGTCGTTGGCATGGATTGTCACCACGCTGCCCTCGGCCTTGTACGTGGGCGAGGCGGGGTTGTGTACCGAGCAGGCCCAGTAGTCCATGTCGTTGGCGGGAGTGCCGGGCTTAGGCTCACCGCCTACATTGAGCGCGCGGTGGATGATGGTGCGCTCCTTGTCTTGCCCTATGAGGTGGATGAATGGCTTGTCTTGGGGTACGGTGACCGAGCCTTCGTAGGAACCGGCCTTCACGAAGATGAGCCATGGCGACGTGCGGCCTGTGGGCGCGGCGTCGATGGCCTGCTGCACGGTGGTGAAGGCGCCCGAGCCGTCGGCTGCCACTACGGCGTTGAACACTTTGCCGCCCTCGGCCCCGGTGGCCGCAAAGGGCATCATGCAGGCCGCCATGGCTGCCATGGCGGCGCATTTTTTCAATAACGATGTTTTCATGTCAATATAATTTTAGTTTTATGGTAAGTATGTCCGTCATCGGTCCATGGCACTTTTGTGCCGCCTTTGCCGCCGCCTGTGGACGCACATGGGAGCCGAAATCTTCGCAAAATTACACATTTATTTCCGAAAAACGGGCTTCCTGGCCTACTAATCCTTAGGTTTTGCTCGTTTTTTCGTTTCTTTCATGCTTTGTGATTGTTGTTGCTAACTGTGCCGCCTGCGGCAGGTGATGTGTAGGCAGGGGCGGCCTCGGCTGCGCGTATGTTGCGCATAAGGCCCTCGTACTTGGCGCGCTTCACCGCGCTGCCCTTGAAGAGGCTGCGGTATTTCTCTGGCGTGAGTGTGCGCCAGTCGGCCTTGTGCATGGCGAGCAGCTCGGCACTGGGCTGAAGCTCTGGCGCGGTGGCCGTGGGCGCGGCGGCGTTGTGGGGGCAGGCGGCCTGGCAGCGGTCGCACCCGTAGATGCAGTTGCCCATGGCGGCGGCCAAGCGAGGGGGGATGGGGCCGCGGTTCTCTATCGTGAGGTACGACAGGCAGAGGCGCGCGTCGAGCAGGCCCGAGGCCGTGAGGGCGTGGGTAGGGCAGGCGTCGAGGCAGGCCCGGCAGTCGCCACATCGGTTCTCCATGGGCGCGTCGGGGGCGATGGTTATGGTGGTGAGCACCTCGCTGAGGAAGAACTGGCTGCCTGCGCCGGGGATGATGAGCTGATGGTTGCGCCCCGTCCAGCCGAGTCCGGCGCGCCAGGCCCAGTGGCGTTCTAATATGGGGGCAGTGTCGCAGCACACCCGCGTGGCCTGGCCGGGTTGTCCATCGGCGCTCGCGGGCAGTGCGCCAAGCTCTGCGGCCATGCGCTCTATGTGGGCGGCGAGCAGGCGCAGGCGGCTCTTCACGGCGTCGTGGTAGTCGCGTCCGTAAGCATAGGCCGACAGCTGGAACTCGCCATCGGGCATTCTCCGCGCCGGGGCGTAGGCCAGGGCCACGCTCACCACGCTGCGTGCGCCCGGCAGCAGCAGGCGGGGGTCGAGCCGCAGGTGGGCATGGGCGGCCATATAGTCCATGTCGGCGTTGCAGCCTCGGCGCAGCCATTCGCTGTAGGCGCGGGCAGCCTCGCCGCCCACTGCCGCTGCCTCGGCCACTCCGCAAGCAAAAAAGCCGAGGCGGCGGGCCTCGGCTTTGATGCTTGCGCTGAGCTTTTGTTCAGTCGAAAGTCTTGAATTCATATCCTTGTTCTTTGAGCCACTTGATGGCTTCGGGCAGCGCGTAGTGCAGCTTGTCGATGCTTCGGAGCGAGTCGTGGAAGGTTATTATCGACCCGTTGCGGGCATACCGCTTTACGTTGTTGAGCACTTCCTCGGCCGTCATCCACTTGGAGTAGTCGCGGGTGACGAGGTCCCACATCACGATGCGGTAGCGGCGGCCCAGCCAAAAGTACTGGTCGGGGCGCATCCAGCCGTGCGGCGGGCGGAAGAGATTGGTGTGGAGCAGCGTGTCGGCCTTCTGTGCGTTGGCGTTGTACGTTGCCACCGTGTGCTTGAAACCGCCCATGTGGTTGAACGTGTGGTTGCCTATCCTGTGGCCGGCGGCCACCACCCGGCGGTAGAGGTCGGGGTGCTTGCGCACGTTGTCGCCCACCATGAAGAAGGTGGCGCGCACCCCGAAGCGGGCAAGCGTGTCGAGGATGAACGGCGTGGCCTCGGGTATGGGCCCGTCGTCGAAGGTCAGGTAGACGGCCTTCACGCCCGGATCCATCCTCCACGTGGCCCTTGGGTAGAGCCAACGCAGCCATATCGACGGTTGCTCGATGAACATCTTGCTTACATTCCTTGGAACGTTCCGCCCTTGCTTTGGAACATGTTGAACAGCTGTTGCAGCTCGCCCATCTTCTTTTCGCTCCACTGCCTGTCGCCGTCGGCGGCGTACATGGCTGCCTGCTGCAGTATCACGAGGTGGAGGCGGCAGTCTTGCTGGGCGCCGGCGAAACGCATACCGCTGAGCGAGCAGTACCATCGTACGTATTGCTCCGACTTGGTCCAGAGCTTCTTGAGCATTTCCAGGCCCTTGGCCTTCTGCCCAAGCTCTATGTAGAGGCGGGCCTCGTCGAGCGAGCCAGACTGGAAGTCGAGCGGCACGTTGTACTCGGGGATTACCTTGTCGGCGTATGCCAGCACCTCAGCGGCTTTCTTCTCATCGCCCTCGGCCATCAGGTTCATGGCCAACTGCACGAAGAGGCGGCGGTGGGTGTAGCACATTCGCATCACGGTCTCGTCGAGGTAGAGGCCCGGCTTTTCGAGTCCGCCGTAGCGGAACTTGTGCATCATGTTGTCATACGTGCGCTTCGTGTCGAAGCTCTTTGCCCCGGGGGCGTTCGTGGTGAACGGCGTGATGCGGTTGGCCAGGCCTTCCTGCACGAAGTTGTCGCCAAGGTTCATGTAATTGTCGGCCCCGACGGTGGTCGCCACGTACACCGGGCGAGTCCAGTTGCAGCGGTCTATCATCTCAAGCATCATCAAGTCGCCTTTGTAGAGGGCGTTCTTGCCTTTCAGCGAGATGACCATGCGGTCGGGGATGCTGTCGGATGCCATCATCATGCCGCTCTTCCTTACTGCCTCTTTGTCTATCGTCATGTAGAGGGTGTCGGTAGGTATGACATGCATGTTGTCGCTCCCGGTGAGCAACTTGAGCACTTCGCGCTGCTCTTGGCTCATCTTTCCGCGCACCCAATAGGTAAGGACGTTGCGCAGTTCGAACGGATTGTCGCCGAACATCTTCCTTGCTTCGTCGGGATATTGGCGGTATAGCTCGTGGATGGCTGCCTTGAGGCCCGGCTCAACCTGCACGTACTCATTGGTGCCGGAGCAGTATTCGAGCCTGCTCCAGCTGATGGGAACCGACGGGGAGTCGTATGCCGGGCGGCACATCTGGTCGATGTACCAGTCGGTTTGCAGGTAGCTGAGGTTGCATACGCGTGCATCGGTGCGCACTCCCTCAGTGTCTTGGTTGTACCAGAGGGGGAACGTGTCGTTGTCACCGTTGGTGAAGATTATCGGGTTGCCCGTTTCCTGGAGCGACTTGAGGTAGTTCTGTCCGAAGTCGCGGCAGGTGTAGCGGTCGCTGCGGTCGTGGTCGTCCCATGTCTGCGAGGCCATCTGTACAGGCACGAGCAGGCAGGCGGCTCCCACAATGGCGGCCAGGGCGGTTTCGTGGCCCTTGAGGCGGCGGCTTATCTCGTCGATGATGGCCGCTACGCCCATGCCGCACCAAATGGCGAAGGCGTAGAACGAGCCGGCGTATGCGTAGTCGCGCTCACGCGGCTGCATAGGTGTCTGGTTGAGGTAGACAACGATTGCCAGTCCGGTCATGAAGAAAAGGAAGAACACTACCCAGAATTGGCGGATGCCTTGGTGCCCCCGGCGCAGCGACTGCCAAAACAGGCCGATAAGCCCGAGCAGCAGCGGCAGGCAGTAGAACACGTTGTGACCCTTGTTCTCCTTAAGCTCGTCGGGCAGCTTGCTTTGGTCTCCGAGGCGCCAGTTGTCGAACCACGAGAAGCCGGTTATCCAGTTGCCGTGCTCCAGCTCGCCGTTTCCTTGCAGGTCGTTCTGGCGTCCGGCGAAGTTCCACATGAAGTAACGCCAGTACATGAAGTTGCATTGGTACGACAGGAAGAAGCGCAAGTTCTCCCATTGCGTTGGCACTTTAACCATGATTTGCTCGCCGCAGCGGTCGTATGGCACCTGTTTGCCGTCCACGCCGCCCATCCAGCTCTCGTAGGCTCCGGTGTGGGCGGAGCTGTACATACGCGGGAAAAGCATGTTCTGGGCATACTTGTAGGAATCCTTTGTGCGCACCACGAAGTACGAGTCTTTCTCTTCGGCCGTGGCCTTCTCCTTGCGTTGGTACACGGGAGCACCCTTTTCCATCACCGGGCGGCAGTAGTCGCCCTCGCGCTCAAGTGCCACCTGTGATGTGTAGGCAGGCCCGTAGAAGAGCGGGCGGTCGCCGTACTGCTCTCGTCCGAGGTATTCGCCAAGGGTGAAGATGTCTTCAGGTGAGTTCTGATCCATCGGAGGGTTGGCCGATGAGCGTATTACGGTGACGGCATACGTGGAGTAGCCTATCATGATCATGAGCATGCAGAGCAGCGCCGTGTTCTTTATGCGTGAGGTAACGAGGACTTTGCCCTTGCTCTTGCGCTGCAGTATGAGCCACAGTACGGCAAGGACTAAGATGCCGATGACCACCGAGCTGACTCCGTGGCCGTAGAACGGGATACCCAGCATGGCCACTGCGAGCAGGAAGGCGATGTTGCTGCGCTTCTCGTTGCGGTCGCTGTAGGTCTCGTATATGGCCCAGATGATGCAGGCTATGAGCAGTATGATGTATATTATCTCGCCGGTGTTGAACGGGCAGCCGAGCACGTTGACGAACAGCAACTCGAACCATCCGCCCACCTGTACGATGCCCGGCACAACGCCGTAGAGCACTGCGGCCAGTATGACAATGGAGATTGCCAGTGCGCCTATCGACCCCCAAAGGTCTGCCCGGCCCGTTCGGTTGGGGCAGCGGCGGTAATAGTAAACAAGCACTATGGCCGGAACGCACAGCAGGTTGAGCAGGTGGACGCCGATGGAGAGGCCAGTCATGTAGGCGATGAGCACCAACCAACGGTCGCTGTGGGGCTCGTCGGCATGCTCATCCCACTTGAGTATGAGCCAGAACACCACGGCGGTGAATGCCGATGAGTAGGCGTAGACCTCGCCCTCCACGGCGCTGAACCAGAACGTATCGCTGAAAGTGTAGATCAGCGCGCCAACCATGGCCGATGCCTCGATGGCTATTGCCTTGCCCAAAGGCACCTGCATGGTGCGTCCTACGAGCAGTCTGCGGGTGAGGTGGGATATGCTCCAGAATAGGAACAGGATTGTGGTGGCCGATAGCAGCGCGCTCATCACGTTCACCATCAGTGCCACTTGCAACGGGTCGCAGGCAAACTGTGAGAACAAGTTGGCCGTAAGCATGAAGAAAGGTGCTCCTGGTGGGTGTCCGATTTCAAGTTTGTAACCCGTTGTTATGAACTCCGGACAGTCCCAGAAGCTGGCTGTCGGTTCGATGGTGGAACAATAAACAAAGGCAGCAATGGCAAACGCCAACCACCCCAGGATGTTGTCCACAAGCCTGAATTGTTTCATTCTATAATGTGTTGTTGTTCTAAGTCAACGCTTTAAGCAGTTGCAAAGGTAGCACAAAAAAGGGTAGATAATGTGTGTTTTGTCTTTTTTAACGCACGTGCAGGCTGGCTGTTGGCCATGCAGGCCGCAAGCATTGCGATGCCGGTGCTCGGCAATGAATGTTTTCTCGCGTGTTTTCAGCTTATATGAACAGGTCTGCCCCCCATATCAAGGCAGCGTAGCGGGCCAGCTTGCCTGCGGTCACGGAGATTAGCGTAAGCCCTACGTTGGCCCTGAGCAGGCCCAGCATTACCGTTATGGCATCGCCTATCACGGGCAGGAATGCAAAGAAGCCCATCCACGCTCCGCGCCCGGCCATGAACCGTTCGGCCCGTTCGAGGTCGCTCTTCTTCACCCGTAGGAAGCGTTCTATCCATTCCGGCTTGCCCAGTCGGCCTATGCCGTAGTTGAGCATGCTGCCCGCCACGTTGCCAACCGTGCCGTATGCCACAAGCCAGGCGGGGTCGAGGCCTGCCGCCAGCAGCCCCACCATCACCACCTCGCTGCTGAACGGCAGTATGCTTGCAGCAAGGAAAGAGGCAATGAGGATGCCTACGTAGCCGTAGTTGATGAGAATTTCGTTCAGTGCATCCATAAGTTGAAGGCTGTTACGGCCAAGGCAGCCGCCACGAGGGCGTGGAACGCCGCGTTGGTTACCTTTGTGCCGGTTAGCGCAATGAAGTGGGCTATGAGCGGGCTTGCGCTTATTGTCATAATGCGCAGGGCCAGGTCGTGCTGGCTTGGCAATGCTGCCAGCAGCGCGGCAGAGGCGAGGAAGATAGTGACGAAGCAGTTGTAGAGCATCCGTGTGCGTATCTTGTCGCCCAAGCATTGCCTGCGGTAGTGTATTATTCCGGTTACGGCGGCCACTGTTACCAGTGCTATCGTGGTCCAGTGGCAGGCTGTCAGCCGACTGAAGTCGCCCGTGCCGTCCAATTCGGCGAGCTGCCTGAGGTGTGCGGCGAGTGCGTCCAGCTTTCCCGCGTATGCCATTACGGGTATTGCGAACCAATAAGGTAGTGCCATTCCGAGCACCGAGGCGACCACTGTCCTGACGCTTATGGAGCGGATGAACGCCGCCATAAGCAGCCACATGACGGGTATATAATATAATAGGTGGACGCAGAACAGGCTGCCGAGACTGAGGCACAAGAATGCGTAAAACGTGAGTCCGGCCGCCTGCTTGTCCTGATACGAGCCGAAGAGCGTGGCTATTGAGGCTATGGCCAGGGTCTCGGCGGCAGCGCCGCTTACCGCGCCGAACTGGAACGGGGCAGCGCACGACAGCACGATGAACGCGCACGACACCATGCGGCTGTACACCCTGATGAGAGCGTTGGCGTTGTTAAGCTCTACCATGAGGTAGGTAGACACGGCAAAACACGCAAACTGCAGCCACAGTCTGCCCGGCAGAAGCCCCACGGCTACCCACACCAGCGCAGCGTAGACGGCCACCACGGGCAGCGTCACCCTACTTTCCGATATCCTGTTTTGCAGCCGCTTCATGCCTATAATGGCGCGGGCAGCGGAACGTTGGCACCCCGCTGCCCATAGCCCCCGGTTAATTCTTCATTCAAAACTCTTATTTCTTAATTCTTTCAGAGGTCTTTTCCGATGTCGCGGCGGAAGTACTTGCCCTCGAAGTGAATTTTCCCGGCCTCGGTGAACGACTTGCGCAGAGCCTCCTCCTTGTCGTTGCCGTAAGAGCTTACGGCTATCACGCGGCCGCCGGCGGTAACTACCTGTCCGTCCTTGATGGCCGTGCCGGCGTGGAACACGATGCTGCCCTCCACGTCGCCGATGCCGGTTATCTCAAATCCTTTGTCGTAGTGCTGCGGATAGCCGCCGCTCACCATCATCACGCATACAGCCGCCCGCTCGTCGAACTCGATGGCTCGGTGGTCAAGGTCGCCTGCGGCCACGCCTTCAAACAAGTCAACTATGTCGCTCTTCAGGCGCAGCATAACCGTCTCAGTCTCCGGGTCGCCCATGCGGCAGTTGTATTCTATCACCATTGGGTCGCCGCCAACGTTTATCAGTCCGAAGAAGATGAAGCCCTTGTAGTCTATCCCCTCCTCGGCCAGACCGTTGACCGTGGGGCGTATAATGCGGTCCTCCACCTTCTGCATCCACTCTTTCGTGGCAAATGGAACGGGCGAAACGCTGCCCATGCCGCCAGTGTTGAGGCCTGTGTCGCCCTCGCCTATGCGCTTGTAGTCCTTGGCTTCGGGCAGTATCTTGTAGTTCTTGCCGTCGGTGAGCACGAACACCGAGCACTCAATGCCGCTCAGGAACTCTTCTATCACCACGCGGGCAGAGGCCACTCCGAACATACCGCCGAGCATCTCGCGCAGCTCTCGCTTGGCCTCTTCGAGCGTGGGGAGTATCAGCACACCCTTCCCTGCGCAGAGTCCGTCGGCCTTCAGCACGTAGGGAGCATTGAGAGTGTCAAGGAAAGCCAGCCCCTCGTCGAGCGAGTTTCCGTCGAACGTGCGGTAGCTGGCGGTGGGGATGTTGTGCCGCTGCATGAAAGCCTTGGCGAAATCCTTTGAGCCTTCGAGCACGGCCCCGGCCTTCGACGGGCCTATCACGGGGATTGCCGCAGTGCGCGGGTCGGCCTTGAAGTCGTCGTAGATGCCCTTTACGAGCGGGTCCTCGGGCCCTACCACCACCATGTCAACTTCATTTGCCACGGCGAAGTCCTTCAGCTTGTCGAACTCGTTCACGCCGATGGCCACGTTCTCGCCGCATTCTGTCGTGCCGGCGTTGCCCGGGGCGATGAACAGCTTCTCCACCTTTGGGCTTTGGGCTATTTTCCATGCGAGGGCGTGCTCGCGCCCGCCGCTTCCTAATAGTAATATCTTCATGTCGTTGCTTTTTTGTTCTTGATGGTTGCAAAATTAGTGCTTTGCATTCAATTATGCAAGAGTTTCGTGGGGAAACTGGCTTGCAGGCGTTGCGCAGCGGAGCGTTGCGTGGCAAAACCATTGCGTTTTGCTTTCGTTTGAGCCAATATGTAACGATGGGAACAGGCAGTAGTGCCTATCCCCATCGTTGTGTTCATTGCAGCCTTTGTTTTGCAATGGCATGCTTGTGAGCCATGGCCTTACTTCAGCCAGTCCTCAAAGTACTGCGTTATGCGCTCGTGCAGGTGAACGCTCTTGTGGCCCGCCATGTTGTGGCCCTCGCCTGGGTAGACGAAGAAGTCGGGCTGCTTGCCGGCCTCTATGCAGGCCTCAAGGAACTGCAGCGCGTGCTGTGGCACCACGGTGGGGTCGTTAGCCCCGATGATTATCTGCAACTTGCCTTTCAGGTTCTTGGCCTTGGCCAGCAGGCTCGTCTCGGCGTAGCCCTCGGGGTTGGCCTCGGGCGTGTCCATGTAGCGTTCGCCGTACATCACCTCATACCATTTCCAGTCAATCACCGGTCCCCCGGCCACGCCCACCTTGAACACGTCGGGGTATGTGGTCATGAGCGATGTGGTCATGAATCCGCCGTAGCTCCAGCCGTGTACGCCTATGCGTGTGGTGTCTACGTAGGCCAGCGACTTAAGGTAAGCCACCCCGCGCATCTGGTCGTCCATCTCGCGCTGCCCCAAGTGGCGGAACGTGGCCTGCTCAAACTCGCGCCCGCGGTCGCTGGAGCCTCGGTTGTCGAGTATGAAGAGCAGGTAGCCTTTCTGCGCCATGTACGTTTCCCAAGAGCGGCTTTGGTAGTGCCAGCCCGCTTCCACGTTGCGCACTCCCGGCCCGCCGTAAACATATACTATGGTGGGATATTTCTTTGCGGGGTCGAAACCGATGGGCTTCACCATGCGGAAATAGAGGTCGGTGGAGTCGTCGGCGGCCTTGATGGTGCCGCACGAATACTCCGGCACGGCGTAGCCTGCCCAAGGGTCGGGCGCGCTGAATATCTGTGTGCTGCGCCCTGTGGCCGTGTTGGTTACGCACACGTTGCGCGGCACGTCAGGCTCCGTATAGTGGTCGAAGAGCCACTTGCCCGATGCAGAGAGCATGGCCTGCGCCGCTCCCCGGGCAAAGTAATAGGCGTGCAGTCCGCGCCCGTTGTCTAACGGAGTGCGGCGGCCCGTCTCCACGTCCACGGCATAGAGGTTGTTCTGTATGGGCGAAGCCTCGTTGCTCACTATTATGGCCGACTTCTGCTTGGTGTTGAAGCCGACGAGGTCGAGCACCACCCACCGTCCGCTCGTCACCTGGCGCAAGCAGCGGCCCTTGGTGTCGAATAGGTAGAGGTGGTTGTAGCCGTCGCGCTCGCTCTGCAGCAGGAACTTGCTGTCGTCCCAGGGCAGGAACGCTATCGGAGATACCGGGTGTACATATTTGTCGTTGTGCTCGTGGTAGAGCGTGGCGAGCAGCTTTCCCGTGGCGGCGTTGTAAGAGCGCAGCCAGAAGTCGGTCTGGTCGCGGTTCAGCTCAATCATGTAAACGGTCTTGGAGTCCTGGCTCCATGCCACGTTGGAGAAGTAGCGGTCTGTTGGGTCGCCGGCGTCCAAGTATGCAGTCTTGCCCGTCGCCATGTCGTAAACGCCCACGGTGACCTTGTGGCTCGTCATTCCCGCCATGGGATACTTGTCAGGTTCAAGCTCGGCCACCCGCGCAAAGGTGTTCACCTGCGGGTAGTCCGTCACCATGCTCTGGTCCATGCGGTAGAAGGCGAGCCGCTTGCCATCGGTGCTCCAGAACGTACCTTTCACTATGCCGAACTCGTTGCGGTGTACGGCCTGACCGTAAACAATCTCGCGGCTGCCGTCGGTGGTAATCTGGCGGGTTTGTCCTTCGGCATCGGTTACGCAGAGCTGGCTGTCCTTCACGAAAGCCACGGCGCGCGAGGGGGCAGCCCAGTCGCTGTATTGCTCGCCCTGGCAGGGCTGCGCCCACGCCACGCGTCCTTTCTTCCAATTGTACAGCACGCGCAGCCTGCTGCCCTTAAGCAGCACCAGCGGTTGGCCGGGGTAGGGGAACTTGGCGTTCATGGCCGAGTTGATTTCCTTTTTCCCCAGTGCCTTGTTCACCTCGTCTATGGTGCCTGCGGGCGTTTTCCTGCCGCTCTCCATGTCTACCACGCCCCATTCCTCGGCGTCCTGGTACATCAGCCGGTCGCCCCACCACGCAAGGTAGAGGTTCTTCGGCCTCATGTTGTGGTAGTTGGTGCCGCCGAAGTTGAGGTCTTCGAGCGTGAATTGCTTCAGTTGCGCCGTCATGGTTTGCGTCATGCAGATGGTGATGGTCAGCGTAAGCGCGCGTCGCGCCAGTTTACCTATCGTAGTCATTGCGCCTGTTTCTGTTGTTGAAGTTGCGTTCGCCGCGGTCGTAGCTGCGCCCCTGGCGGTCATTGTTCCATCCGTCGCGTCCGCGTCCGTTGCGGTTATCGCGCCCCCATCCGCTGCGGTCGCGTCCCCGGTCGCCACGTTCGGAGCCGCGCCTGTCGTCGCGTCGGTCGCCCCTCCGCCCGTCGCGCCCCCGGTTGTCGTCGCGCCGGTCGTCCCTCCGCTCGCGCCTCTCGAAGCGGTCGAAGTCGAAATGGTGGAACTTGAATGAGCGAATGTCGCCCTCTTCGTTCTCCTCGGCCTCGTCGAACCGGCGCTTGAACTCGCGGTTCTTCTTGAAGCGGCCTTTCTCGGCCATCTGGCGGCGCTCCTCGTCGGTCTGCACGGTGCCGCCTTCGGTGCGGAACTCCCTCATGCCGCCCTCGAAAGTCTGGTACTTCCTGAACTCGCACTCCAGCGAGCCGTTGAAGAGCGGAATCTTGATGGAGGGGCGCAGGCCTATCTGGTCGAAGCATTCCTCGCGGTAGCTCAGTATCCAAGCATCGTTGCCCACGAACTGCCGCTTGAGCCGTTCGCCAATCATCTTGTACGTTGCAAGCAGGTTTGGCGTGGATATGCGCTCGCCGTATGGCGGGTTGGTCACCATGATGCTCTTCTCCTTTGGCTGCGTGAAGTTCTCGAAGTCGGCCTCCTCAACGGTTATGTCGTTGGTGAATCCGGCGGCCTTCACGTTCATGCGCGCCGTGTTCACCGCCTTTATGTCAACGTCGTAGCCGTAGATGTGGTGCTTGAACTCGCGCTCCTGCGAGTCGTCGTTGTAAATCTCGTCGAACAAGTCCTTGTCGAAGTCGGCCCACTTCTCAAAGGCGTACTCCTTGCGGAACACGCCAGGGGCCATGTTGTGGGCTATGAGGGCAGCCTCGATGAGCAGTGTGCCGGAGCCGCACATGGGGTCGATGAAGTCGGTCTCGCCGCGCCATCCCGTCATGAGAATCATTCCGGCGGCCAGCACCTCGTTGAGCGGGGCCTCCACGTTCTCCTGCCGGTAGCCGCGTCGGTGCAGGCTCTCGCCGCTTGAGTCGAGCGACAGGGTGCATTTGTCCTCGGCCACGTGCATGTTGAGGCGTATGTCGGGGTTGGCCACGCTTATGTTTGGCCGCTTGCCGGTGTTTTCGCGGAACTGGTCAACGATGGCGTCCTTCACCTTATACGATACGAACTTGGAGTGGCGGAACTCTTCGGAGAACACCACCGAGTCGACGGCGAAGGTCTGTTCGGTGGTGAGGTACTTCGACCAGTCTATCTTCTTCACCTCGTTGTACACCTCGTCGGCCGTTGAAGCCTTGAAGTGGCGTATGGGCTTGAGCACCCTTATGGCCGTGTGCAGCTGGAAGTTGGCGCGGTACATAAGCTCCTTGTTGCCCGTGAACGACACCATGCGCCGCCCTATCTGCACGTTGTTGGCGCCGAGTTCGGTCAGTTCCCTGGCCAAGACAGGCTCCAGGCCCATGAAAGTCTTGGCGATCAGTTCAAATTCTTGTTCCATTTGTTGTTTTGTTTGGATGTTTGCCCCCTGGGGTGCGCCGGCCTGTTGGGCCACTTGGCGGGCCGCGCCGTGGTTGCTGTGTGCAGCAGCCGTGGCGGCCCGGCGTTGCGTTCCCGGGCGTTCAGTCATTCCTTTTTATATTTCTTGGTGTTAGGTTCCATGCTTTCGGTCACCCAGATGTTGGCCCCCACCACGCAGCCCCGGCCTATCGTCACCCGGCCAAGCACGGTGGCGTTGGAGTAAACCACCACGTCGTCCTCCAATATTGGGTGGCGCGGTATGCCCTTGATGGGGTTGCCGTCGGCGTCGAGCGGGAAGCTCTTGGCCCCGAGCGTCACCCCCTGGTACAGCTTCACGTTGTTGCCTATTATGCAGGTGGCGCCTATTACCACGCCCGTGCCGTGGTCGATGGTGAAGTGGTGGCCTATTTGCGCTGCCGGGTGAATGTCGATGCCGGTCTCGCTGTGGGCCATCTCTGTGATGATGCGTGGTATGAGCGGCACGCCGAGCGTGTGCAGCTCGTGGGCGATGCGGTAGTTCACCAGGGCCTTTATCACGGGGTAGCACGATATTATCTCGCCGTAGCTCGTGGCCGCCGGGTCGCCGTTGTAGGCCGCCTCCACGTCGGTGGCCAGCGTGGCGCGTATCTGCGGCAGCCTCCCTATGAGGGCGGTGGCCGTGGCCTCGGCCTTTGCGGCGCAAGCCCCGTCGCAGTGCTCGTCGCCATTGGCGCACGAGAAGCACAGCCCTGCCATGACCTGGTCGGCCAGCAGCTTGTGCATCCTCTCTATGTTCACTCCCAAGTGGTAACGGATGGTGCGCGTATTGACCGACGACTTGCCGAAGTATCCCGGGAAGATGATGGAGCGTGCAAGGCTTATTATCTCTTCGAGAACCTTGCCCGAGGGGAGCGGGTTGCCGTCGCGGTGCTGGTGGAACAGGCCCTTCAGCGATTCAGGGTCGGACAATTCGTCAACCGTCCGCGTAAGTATGCGGGCAAAGTCGGTGTTGCTCATCTTCTTGTTGTGTCAATACTATTGATGTGCAAAGATACATCAAAGGGCGCAAACGGCAAAGGATTGCCGCCGATTTTTTTTGTTTGGGCGTTCCGGCATCGCGGTATTTTTTGCTTACAAAGTTTGCTTGGCTGGGCGGTGGGTGCCGTTTGGGCTTGCAAAACGACCCATATTGCATTGCAAAACGCGCCGTTTTGCAAGCCCAAACGGCCTGTTTTGCCGCCCGAAACGTGCCGTATGCCTAAATAATTGATTTTCAATGGGTTGGCAAAACGGCTCCGCGTGGCCTTTCGATGTGGATTTTTCTTTACACAATTGTGTGCTGCCAGGTTCCCGTAAGGCTTTGCGTTCATGCCCAGCGGCGGCCATGTGGGTTGGGCAGTGGCCTTTTTATACATATTTTATATGCGCGTGCGCGTGAGCATGAAGCAGCCTGCCGACCTTGTGGCGCGGCTTGGCGTGGGTGGGGCTTGTGCCGTGACTGAAGTTAGCATCGACCGTTATTGTAACAGAAATGAAACATTAGTTTAAATAACCTGTAATATAAATTACTTAATTTTGCAGCGAATTTCTGAACGAAACATAAAATTTTATGGAAGCAATTTATTTGGTTATCGTGGTCTTCCTGCTCATTCTGGCGGTGTTTGACCTGTTTGTGGGAGTCAGCAACGATGCTGTCAACTTCCTCAACTCTGCCATCGGAGCCAAGGTGGCGAAGTTTAAGACCGTCATATTCATAGCGTCCATCGGCGTGCTGGTGGGCGCGGTGATGAGCGCCGGCATGATGGACGTGGCCCGCCACGGCATCATGCACCCCGTGAATTACAATTTCCACGAGGTGATGGTGATATTCCTCGCCGTGATGGTGACCGACGTCATCGTGCTCGACGTGTTCAACACGCTCGGTCTGCCCACCTCCACCACCGTGTCGCTCGTGTTCGAGCTGCTCGGCGGAACCTTCGTGCTGGCCATCCTGAAGATGAACGCCGACCCCTCGCTGGGATTCGACGACCTGCTCAACAGCAACAAGGCCCTGAGCGTTATCATCGCCATATTCGTGAGCGTGGCCATAGCTTTCGTGTTCGGAATCATCGTGCAGTGGATATCGCGCGTAATCTTCACGTTCAACTATACCAAGCACCTGCGCTACACAGTGGCCATATTCGGCGGCATAGCGTTCACCTGCCTGGCTTACTTCATCTTCATCCAGGGTCTGGCCAAGTCGCCCCTGGTGCAAGCCGACGCCAAGGCGTGGATAGAGGACAACACCAGCATGCTGCTCTTCTGGACATTCATAGTCTCCACCATAGTGATGGAGGTTATCCACCTGCTGCACATCAACGTGTTCAAGCTCGTAGTGCTTATGGGTACTTTCGCCCTGGCCATGGCCTTCGCCGGCAACGACCTCGTTAACTTCATCGGAGTTCCGCTGGCAGGTCTCGACTCTTACCAGGTGTTCACCGCCAGCGGTGCGGGCGATGCAAGGTCGTTCATGATGACCTCGCTCATGGAGTCGGCCAAGTCGCCCATACTCTACCTCGTGCTGGCCGGCATCGTGATGGTGGTGGCCATGACCACCTCGAAGAAAGCGCAGAACGTGATAAAGACCAGCGTGGACCTCTCGCGGCAGGACGAGGGCGACGAGATGTTTGGCTCGTCGAAGGCCGCCCGCAGCATCATACGCGCCACGCAGGATGCCGGCAGCTTCCTGGGCAAGTACATGCCTAAAGGGCTTGCCGCATGGGTGAACACCCGCTTCCGCAAGGAGGACGCCATACTGCCCGACGGCGCCGCCTTCGACGTGGTGCGCGCTGCCGTGAACCTCGTGCTGGCCTCCATGCTCATTACCTTCGGAACAAACTACAAGCTGCCCCTCTCGACCACCTACGTAACCTTCATGGTGGCCATGGGTACGAGCCTTGCCGACCGCGCATGGTCGCGCGAGAGCGCCGTGTTCCGCGTGACGGGCGTCATCTCGGTAATCGGCGGATGGTTCATCACCGCCGGTGTGGCCTTTGGTGCCTGTGCCTTAGTGTGCCTCATAATGTACTACGGCGGTTTTGTGGCCATGTTCCTCTTCATGGCCCTGGTGGTGTTCATGCTCGTGAGGAGCAACATACAGTTTGGCAAGAAGGCCAAGGAGGAGAAGCAGGACGACGTGTTCCGCCTGATGATGCGCACACGCGACCCGGAGATTGTTTGGGACTTGCTCACCAAGCACGTGTCGCGCACGCAGAGCTTCGTGAACCGCTTCGCCCTCGATGAGTTCAACAAGATAATAGACGGCCTTGCCAACGAGAACCACCACGCCCTCTCCAAGTGCCAGCGCGAGCTGAAGAACGAGCAGGAGCAGCTCAAGAAGTTCCGCCGCAAGGAGCTTCTGGCACTGCGCCGCGTACCCATGGAGATGGCCGCCGAGCGCAACACGTGGTACCACCTGGGCGTGAACAGCGACTCGCAGTTCATCTATTGCCTCAAGCGTATGCTCGAACCTATAAAGGAGCACGTGGACAACAACTTCAACCCGCTGCCACAGCTCTATGCCGACGAGTTCCAGCCCGTGCGCGCCAAGATTTCGGAGCTGATGGAGCGCACCGAGACCATGCTCTCCACCACGCGCTTCAGCGAGTATGACGACGTGCTGGCCGAGGCCGACAAACTGAAGGACGAGCTGTCGGTAATCCGCAAGCACCACTATGACCGCATGCAGAGCGACCGCGACGAGACCAACCTCAAGATATCGCTCGTTTACCTCAACATACTGCAGGAGAGCCAGGAGTTCCTGAGCATAATGCGTCACCAGCTGCGCGCCGCCAACCGCTTCTACGGCAACTGACGCGCTGCAAGGTTTGTCATGCCATCGCCGCCGCGCCCGGAGCAAGGATAGCTCCCGGGCGCGGCGGCTTGCTTGTGTGCTGCCCCAGGCGGTACGCTAGCATGGCCGAGCGTGGCTTGGCGGGGTGGGGCGGCCATGGCCACTGGGCAGCCTTGGTGACTGAACGGCAATTATCCATGTCTAAATGGGCAAAAGTTATGGTTATGTTGCATATAGGATACATTTTCAGACGTTTAGGACGTTTTGCCGCGAAGCGGTGTTAAAATAACGTAAAACAAACCGTAAGGAAGCGGTTGGTAGATAAAATTATCTATATTTGCGCTGTGCTAAATTAAAAGAAACGGAGGACGGGTTATGAAACACAAAATGTTTTTGTTGCTATTGATGGTTGCTTCCATGGCGTTGCCTGCAATGGCACAGGATGAGGAAACCGGCGAGGTGGTGTATGTGGATAGTGTGGATGCTTTCATCCAAAAGCTCCGACATCCCGTTGCCACCCGGAATGTCATGGCGGAAAGTGGAGCAAATGATACAATTTGGTCGAGGGAAAAGAAGTTCTTGGCTGTAGTTGAAGATCCTTATGGGTATAAAAGTGAGGGTATTCTTCATTGCATACGCATGGCCATGGATTGTTGGGAAAGCAAGGTGGAAATAACGGATCCCATATCCATTACGTTTATGTTTAATGACCAGATGTCCCCGGATGTGGAGATAAAAACTACAGTGAAGTATTCAAGGGGAGCTGCGAGGATGTCGATACCGTCGAGCTTGTATTATCAAGGGCGAGGGAAACTACTTGAAGCTGGTATAATAGAGATTAACCCATATATAGCATGGGATTCTTCGTGGGCATACGACCAAGGCCCTTATGGGTATGACAACATGACAACTGCCTTGCAGAGGCACATCGCCCATGTGATGGGGTTTGGAACGAGTGTCGCCATACGGGATGGTAGGTTTAACTTTGCAATACAACGCATGGCCTCCGCCTTTGACAATATGGTGACGAATGGCCAAAAGACGCTTGGCTCAATGGCTTTGCGTGGAACCAGTGAAGAGATTGAGAGCTTCTTGAAAGGGGACTTGAAACTGTCTGTCGGTGGTGTAGAACTGCCTCTTTACAGTTCAGCAGGCGGTTATGTGCCTTATAGGACAGGGTGCTATTTCTCTTTGCCTACTGAGAACATAATGAACTATCCATACGATGACAGGACGAAGCTGTTCCCGATAAGCAAGGAAACTGTTGAGGTGCTTGAGGCAATTGGGTGGAGCGTTAAGACGTATGGCATTTCCGTAAATGGAACGGGGCTTGACGCAACGGGGTATGGCAGTATGTATGAGCTGCACTCTTTCACGGTTGTTGGCAGTGATGGAACGCCGATAACAAATGCATCATGGCAGTTTCAATTATATAATAATGTCTTGGAAAAATACGAGACCATCAATACGGGGCAGGGAACGACTTTCGGTGTGGCCACAAGTGATGTGGGCGCGGAATATATTGATATGTTTTCGTGCCAACAAGGGCGGATAGTGTGCAATGCGATGGTGGCGGGCGCAGTTGTGCAATGTGGGTATCCGGTATATCTGGAGGCAAGGCCATATTTCCGTGGATATGAAATACATAATGTTGTTGAGGCTGACGCAAATTATTATACGTTTGATGTGGATCTGGACTATGCTGGTGCCACTGGTGGATATGCGGCGGTTTGCGACAATTATGGCTCATGCGTGAATTGTGGGTTGGCCCCAACGATACACTCTCCGAGGGTATATAAATATGGCCCGGCCATGATAGAGCTTTACCTGACAAACAGTTATGGCACTACCGCCAGGGCATTGTACGTAGGTACGTATGATGACATGGATAATGGAAAGAAAAGACAGACAGTGACAAAGGTGTCTTCGATAGCGGAACTTGATGATGGCCAGCATGAAATATACACTTTGGGTGGCGCAAAGATTAACGTAGCGGATGGAGGCTTGGACACTTTGCCAACAGGCATATATATTGTGAAGAATAGACAAAACAATGAGTCATGGGAAAAATATATCGTGCGATAGTGTTGCTTGCGACTCTTTGTGCGTCAGCCAATAGTGCTGTTGGTGCAGAGATTACGGTTGACAGCATCAGGAAACTTCATGTGGCGGCTGTCGTTAATGGCCGTATGTTTCAAGGCTCGGCCATAGCCGAGGACAATGATAGCTGCCGGTTCTTTCTTGCGGATGACAATGGAACGCCTGTGGACATTGGCAATCTGAATGTCTCGTGGTGGGCGCAGTGCCACCGGTCTGGCCATCCGGAGCTGTTGGTTGAGTATGGGTTGAGCTATAATTCATCGTTCGCGGCGTTTAGGTTGAAACCACAGATATGGGGCGTGACCTTTGGCAATGGATGCTATTTGGGAAGTTATGAAGTTTGGACTACAATGAGTGACACCGTTGCGATAGTTTGTAAGGTTACGTTGGGTATGGAACGTGTGGAGCATGGCTTTCAATTGAAGTTGGACGTGTTGCCGCCAACGCCGACGTTGGAGATAAAGTCGATAGCTTACGATGAGACATGCATTATGGGAGATGACCCGTTTTACAGTGCGTTGGTGACTATAGAATATGACGGAAGTGATTTTGACCTTGCGTTGTCTATAGTTCGAGACAATGGGGCAACACCGCCGACATATGTAAATTATGACCTTTTCGATTCTCCGGATGAATTGCCAAGCATGGTGGGCTATTATGTATATTATGGTAGTAGTTTTCTCTTTGAAGTGGCAAATGACTATGGGTGGAGCGGAACGGACTGGGTAACGCCAGACTGGGAGGCCTCAACGGCATCAATATCTAATGCAGGGTTTGGTGGCGTTAATGTTTCAACAGGCAACAGCGTTTGTAACATATCGTCTGATGTGCCATTAGGCAATGTCGCAGTCGTAGGGTTAGGGGGCAAGGTGTATTTTTCGGATGTCGTCCATGAGTGCAGTGTCAGTATCCCGTTGCCAAAAGGCTTCTACTTATTAAGAATACAGAAAGAGAGAGAAGGGGAAGGGTTTGTACGTAAAATATTAATTAAGTAACCATGAAACAAATCATTACGTTGGCACTGATGTGCTGCATGTCAGCCACATTGTGCGCACAAGGAACAACAGCTGGAGTATATGCTGTTGACGAGAGTCCGATAGTCGTTCCCAAGCCTGCAGCTCGGAATGTAGCCGGCGGAACGCTGATTAATGTCAATTATGTAGGAAGTGGCATAAATGACACGTTCAAGGGCGCGTTCGAAAGGGCGTGCAAGATTTGGGAGGAGAATATCCCAACTACATTGCCCATAAAACTTAACGTGACAATTGGACGGACTACTGACCCTTGGTTCAGAGACCAAAGCTGCCTTGCTTATGTGAATACGATGGCGAGTGAGAATGGGTATGGTGACAAAGTGGAGGAAAAGCGAATCGTTTGTTTAAGCGGTACTTATGACCAAGACGAGATGAGCATGGCTTACATAAGGGATGATGCAGACGCGACTATAACGTTTTGCCCTCGTGTAACCAATCGTGGATTGTTTAGCTATGAGCTTGAAAGCAATGAATGCGACCCGGGGAAGTATGATTTTGTCACAGTTGCATTGCAGGCAATATGCAAGGCTGTCGGCTTTGTGTTTAAGGGAAGAGTGGCCGACGGGCAATTAGTGCCTTTGGAGATGGCAAATACATATACAAGAAAGATTTGTGTTGACCACGACCTTGGAGAAGTCACGTCGGGTAACTTGTCCATTGAAGCTCGCCATCCCTCCAACGGAAAGCATTATGTCCTGCCTATATATAGCCCAACAGTGTTTGACAATAAATTTTCATTGGGGTATTTTGCCAAAGATCAAGATAATGTAGAGACAGCGTTCATGCAACCTGGCGTGGCCAAAGGTAGTGTCATAAGATATATAGGCGAAACGATCCAGGGCTTTTTCTGCTTGTGTAATTGGCATTTCGGAGTTGCGACAGGGGTGGGAGGATCCACATACGTTGACGGTTCTTCAACATCTGATGTCATTGCATATCAAGGCCAGAACAGCATGAGTGGCAAAAGCCAAGCTCCTTTGCAAGAGATTCCATACGATGAGCAAGGCGATGTGGCAGACTATATTTCGAGCCATATGGAGTCTGCGGGTGGGGGCAGGTCTGTGCTCATGGGAGACGGTACATGGAAGGCTTTCTCAAGTTATGGGGAGTTGAGTACCGCAGCAAACTATGCGAGGACGAGCGATGGGTATCTTAGGATAAAGGAAGTTACCTTACAGCCAAGCATTGGTGGGCAATATTACAATCGCTTTGTGAATTAACGCTTGTACGACTTCCCGCCGCAGAAGCCGGAGGCTTCGATGAACAGCTACTCCACAAGTCCCATGCTGGCAAATGCTTCCCGCAGGCCTAACACTATCGCCATTCCTACAGCCGAGGATGTGTTTGTAGATGTGGAAATAGGCTTCAAGAACACAGAGGGGTGCAAGGATGTCCTTGTTGAACAAACTGACGCAGACTATCCTGTCCCTTATACATATTTTGTTGACCCCAACGACGGAAGTTTCATCGCGTACATGAACAAGAGGTATCCGTCGACGTTCAGGCTTACATATTACAACGACAACGGCGAAGTGATGGGCAACCCGCTGACAATAGACTTGACGGGAGAATCCGCGTCTGCTTCCAATGGCGGGTTGCGCCTGTGGCTAATTGACAATTCTATCCGCTTCAAGATTGACCCACCGCTGCCTGTTGGCGTAGAAAGGTCTTACTTGATACAAGGTGTGGGTAACTCCGCCTATATTAAGAAAGGCACGATAATCGGCAGCGAGGGGAGCATAGGCGTGGCCGAGTTGCCATCAGGCGTATACACGTTTACTACAACCGTGGACGGCAAGCCCTGCTCAGCCAAGTGGGCGAAATAGGCATGGAGAAAGGCATCTGCGTGGGGTATAGCCAAGAAAAATCAAAATGGGCGCAGAGTTTTCTGCTATAAGGCAGGTTTTATCTAACTTTGTTGCCCGGAACATAACGGAGATAATGTAAACCGGGCATGATATTGGCAATTGGCAGGGCGGAGCGCTTCTCTCCCATTTTGGTTGACAAGGATGCTGCGATACTTTGTTGAGTCGCCGCCGCGCCCGGGAGTGCTATAGCCCCGGGCGCGGCGGCTTGCTTGTGTGCTGCTTTGGACGGCGCGCAGGCATGGCCGAGCGTAGCTTGGCGGGTTGGGGCGGCCATGGCTCATTGGGTGGACATGGTGACTGAACGGCAATTATCCATGTCTAAATGGGCAAAAGCCATGGTTATGTTGCATATAGGATACATTTTCAGACGTTTTGGACGGTTTGCCGGGACATATTGCTAAGAAAAATTAAAATGGGCGCAAAGTTTTCTCTTATGAGGCAGATTTTGCCTAACTTTGTTGCCCGGAACATAATAAGATAATGTAATCCGGGCATGATACTGGCCATTGGCAGGGCAGAGCGCTTTTCTCCCAATTCGGTTGGCAAGGATGCCGCGATACTTGGTTGCGTCGCCGACGCGCTGAGGGAGCGTGGACACGATGTCGAGACCATCAGCGAAACGGCTGTTGGGCGCGGCATTGAGGCCGATGCGTACCTGTCGATGGGCAGGCTGCCGCAGACGCTCGCCTTGCTTGACGGGCGCGAAGCCCGTGGTGCCGTGGTGGTGAACAGTGCGCGGGGCGTGGCCTTGTGCTGCAACCGGCGGCGGCTTACCGACGAGCTGCGCCTTGGCGGAGTGCCTGTGGCCCCTGCCACGGGCAGCCACGGCTATTGGCTGAAGAGGGCCTCGGGAGTGGCGGAAGGCCCGGCCGACGTGCAGTATGCCGCCAGCGAGGCCGATGTTCCGGCTGTCATGGAGAGCATGAGGCGGAGTGGCATAGCCGACGTGATGGTGTGCGCCCACGTCGTGGGCGACCTGCTCAAGTTCTATGGCGTGCGCTCCACAGGCTTCTTCCGCTTCTTCTATCCCGGCGACGACGGTCAGTGGAAGTTTGACGACGAGCGGCGCAACGGCCGCCCCTGCCATTACCGCTTCAGCGCGCCTGGGCTTCACGCCATGGCCGAGCGTGCCGCATGTATAGCCGGCACCGATGTCTACGGGGGCGACTGCATAGTGAGGGCGGACGGCAGCGTGTGCATTATCGACTTTAACGACTGGCCCAGTTTCTCGCGTTGCCGCGACGAGGCCGCCGAAGCCATAGCCGGGCTTGTGGAAGCCCGGATGGCATCAACAATGAAAGAGAGAAGAGTATGGCATCAGACATTCTGACAGGGATGCGCGGCTGCATCTTCGATTACGGTGGTACGCTCGACACGGGCGGCAACCACTGGGGGCGCGTCATCTGGCATTCGTATGAGCGGCAGGGCGTTCCCGTTGGCGAGGCGTTGTTCCGCGAGGCATACGTCTACGCCGAGCGCGAGCTTGGGCGCAACCCCATAATACAGCCCGACTACACCTTCCGCACCACGCTCTCGGTTAAGCTGCGAATAGAGATGGAGTATATATGCAGGCAGGCCACCGGCTTCGACACTGCAAAATGGCACGAGGCTGTGCTCGACGACCTCTACGCAAGGGTGCTGGACGAGACGGCCCGCAGCCGCGACGTGCTCGGGCAGCTGGCGGCAAGGCTGCCGTTGGTGCTCGTTAGCAACTTCTACGGCAACATACGCACGGTGCTTGGCGAGTTCGGTCTTGGCGGGCTGTTTGCCGACGTGGTGGAGTCGGCCGTCGTAGGTGTGCGCAAGCCCGACCCAAGGATATTCTCCATCGGTGTGGAACGGCTCGGCATGGAGCCATCCGAGGTGGCCGTGGTGGGCGACAGCTATGCCAAGGACATCGCCCCGGCCAAGGCGGCGGGATGCCGCACGGTGTGGATGCGCGGCGAGGGGTGGGGCGGCGACGAGCCTGCGGAAGCCCCGGCGGCCGACTTCACCATACGTTCGCTCGCCCAGCTGCTGTAATCCCCGGGGGCAGCCAGCCCTGGACGCTTGCCATAAAGAAAAGAGATAACAACAGATCAAGATACATTTTAATATTAAATTGTAATGAAACAAACTAATGTAAAGCCGGCAGACGGCAAGTTAGGCATTATGATCGTGGGCAACGGCGCCGTTGCCACGACATTCATGACTGGCGTGTTCATGGTGCGCCGCGGGTTGTCAAAGCCCATCGGCTCAATGACTCAGTACGACAAGATACGCGTGGGGCGCGGCGACGACAAGCAGTACCTGCATTACGGAGACATCGTGCCACTGGCCAAGCTCGACGACATAGTGTTTGGAACATGGGACGTGTACCCGCAGAACGCCTACCAGGCCGCCATGTACGCAGAGGTGCTGAAGGAGAAGGACATTGAACCTGTGAAGGACGAGCTTGAAAAGGTGGTGCCGATGAAGGCCGCATTCGACCGCAACTACGCCAAGCGCCTTGATGGCGACAACGTGAAGGACTGCAAAGACCGCTGGGACATGATGGAGCAGATACGCCAGGACATACGCGACTTCAAGCAGAAGAACGGCTGCTCGCGCATCGTGGTCATCTGGGCTGCGTCCACGGAGATATACGTTCCCGTTGACATGAACGTGCACGGAACGCTCGCCGCCCTTGAGGCTGCCATGAAGGCCGACGACCGCGAGCACATAGCCCCGTCGATGTGCTATGCTTACGCCGCACTGACCGAGGGCGCGCCTTTCATCATGGGAGCACCCAACACCACCGTGGACATACCTGCCATGTGGGAGCTGGCAGAGAAGACCAAGATGCCAATAGCCGGAAAGGACTTCAAGACAGGGCAGACGCTCGTAAAGAGTGGTTTCGCCCCCATCATAGGCACACGCTGCCTGGGTCTGAGCGGATGGTTCTCAACCAACATCCTGGGCAACCGCGACGGTCTCGTGCTCGACGAGCCGGCCAACTTCCACACCAAGGAGGTGAGCAAGCTCTCGACCCTTGAGACCATACTCAAGCCCGAGGTGCAGCCCGACCTCTACACGGACTACTACCACAAGGTGCGCATCAACTACTATCCGCCGCGCAACGACAACAAGGAGGGGTGGGACAACATCGACATTTTTGGCTGGATGGGCTACCCCATGCAGATAAAGATCAACTTCCTCTGCCGCGACTCTATCCTGGCCGCGCCGCTGCTGCTCGACCTCACGCTGCTGAGCGACCTCGCCGCACGCGCCGGACGCTACGGCACACAGCGCTTCCTGAGCTTCTTCCTCAAGAGCCCTATGCACGACTACACCAAGGGCGAGGAGGCCGTAAACAACCTCTACCAGCAGTACACCATGCTGAAGAACGCCATCCGCGAGATGGGTGGCTACGAGGCCGACGAGGAGATAGACTGACACACATGCCTGCTGCAGCATGATGCAGCAGGAGACGACGTTTGGCGGTGGGGCCGACAGGCCCGGCCATTGTCTGTGACGGCGGCATTGAGGCGCGCCAGGCAGGACAGGCTTCCCGGCTCCACCGTCTTCTTTGGTTTTACAGTGCAATGCCATTTAAGCTGAAAAGATTTGGGAAAAAACAGAATAACATACTTGCTCTTGGCGCTGTTGTGCCTGGTGCTGCCCGCCAAGGCGCAGATATCGGGCTACATCATTGACGGTGCCACGGGCGACAGCATACCATACGCCAGCGTTATCTACCGCGGGCATAACGTGGCCGTGGCCTCAAACCTCAGCGGACATTACACCATCGAGCGGCACAACGGTTGGCAGCTCACGTTCAGCTCCGTGGGCTATGAGCCGCAGACCGTCACCATCGGGCCGCAGACAAAGGCGCGGCTCGACATACGCCTCAAACCCGACACACGCACACTGAAAGAGGTTACAGTGCGCGCCAAGCGCGGACGCTACAGCCGCAAGAACAACCCGGCGGTGGAACTGATGAAGAAAGTGATAGCCGCCAAGAAGCGCACCGACCTCGACAACCGCGACTTCTACCAATACAACAAGTACCAGAAGATAACTCTGGCCATCAACGACATCACCCCGGCCAAGCTGGAGACGCCCAAGCTGAAGAAGATGCCGTGGCTCAAGGACCAGGTGGAGAAGTGCCAGTACAACGGCAAGCTCATCCTGCCGCTCACGGTAGACGAGACCGTGACGCAGAAGATATACCGCAAGTCGCCCCACAGCGAGAAGAGCATCATTAAGGGGCAGAACTCCAGCGGAGTGAACGACCTCTTCCAAACGGGCGACATACTCAACACCATGCTCAAGGATGTGTTCACCGACGTGAACATATACGACGACCAGGTGCGCCTGCTCCAGTACCCCTTCACATCGCCAATAGGCAAGGATGCCATTGCCTTCTATCGCTTCTACATCGAGGACACCGTGTTCGTTGACCGCGAGAAGTGCTTCCACCTCCACTTCCTGCCAAACAACCAGCAGGACTTCGGCTTCCGGGGCGACATCTACATACTGGCCGATTCGTCGTATCAGGTGAAGCGGTGTGAGCTTACAATACCCAAGCGAAGCGACGTCAACTTCGTGGAGAACTTGCGCGTGCTGCAGGAGTTCACCCTGCTGCCCGACAGCACGTGGGTGCTCACCCAAGACGATATGGTGGCTGAGCTAAAGCTCACCGACTTCCTGGCCAAGGCCATCGTGATACGTACCACGCGCCTTAGCGACTACGCCTTTGACGAACTGCCCCGCCAGCTCTTCAAGGGCAAGGCGCGTGAGGTAAAGGAGGCCGATGCACTGATGCGCGACGATGACTTCTGGAACAAGTACCGCCAGGTGCACCTCACCCAGAGCGAGAGCAAGATGGATGCGTTCGTGCATAACCTCGAACAGATAAAGGGATTCAAGTACATCATCTTCGGCGCGAAGGCACTCATAGAGAACTTTGTGGAGACGGGCAATCCCAGCAAGGTGGACATCGGCCCGATAAACACGATGATCTCGAGCAACTTCATCGACGGCGTGCGCACCCGGCTGAGCGCCCAGACCACGGCCAAGCTCCATCCGCACCTCTTCCTCAGCGGCTACTACGCCCGCGGATGGGACAGCCACAAGAACTACTACAAAGGCGAACTGACTTACTCATTCAACAAGAAGGAGTACCTGCCGCGAGAGTTCCCCAAGCGCACGCTTACCTTCTCGTCGACATACGACGTCACTTCGCCCTCCGACAAGTTCATGCACACCGACAAGGACAACGTATTCACAGCACTGAAGTGGACGAAGGTGGACAAGATGATGTTCTACAACCGGCAGGAGCTTACCTTTGAGCGTGAGGAGGATTGGGGCTTCAAGACCACCGTCTCGATGAAGACCGAGGAGAATGAGGCCTGCGGCTACCTCCACTTCCGCCCGCTCTCCACCGGGCTCGACACCAAGCTGCGCACCACGGAGCTGCGCGCGGAGCTGCGCTTCGCCCCGGGCGAGACATACATAAACACCAAGCAGCGCCGCCTCAAGATAAACCTCGACGCGCCCGTGTTTACCGTGAGCCACACGCTCGGCCTAAAGAATGTGCTCGGGGGCGACTACGACTACAACTATACCGAGGCGAGCATCTACAAACGCTTCTGGATGAACAGTTGGGGAAAGATTGACTGCTACGTGCGCGGCGGCGTGCAGTGGAGTAAGGTGCCGTTCCCGCTGCTGTGCATGCCGGCCACCAACCTCTCGTTCATCATACAGGACCAGACTTTCCAGCTCATAAACAACATGGAGTTCCTCAACGACCGCTTCGTCAGCGCGGACATATCGTGGGATCTCAACGGCAAGCTCCTCAACCGCATACCGCTAATCAAGAAGCTCAAGTGGCGTGAGTACATAGCCGTCAAGGCCCTCTGGGGCGACCTTACCGACAAGAACAACCCATTGCTCGCCCAGAACGCCGCCGACCCCGTGCTCATGGAGTTCCCCGAGGGCTGCTACGTCATGGATCCAAAGAAACCTTACGTGGAGATGTCGTTCGGCATACACAACATCTTTAAGATAATCCATGTTGAGTACGTCCGCCGCTTCAACTACCTCAGCCTGCCCACGGCCCACAAGCATGGAGTGCGCTTCATGTTCCGCATGACGTTCTGACGGAAGGCTGGGTTATCCCTTGTTCAGCCCAAAGCCCATACCCAGCGAGCCGCTTCCGCAGAGGACGCAACCGCCGGGTATGGGCTTTTGCAATGGACTGTTACCCACCTGCCGGGTTGGCACCCAACCTTTCGGCGTTGGGCGTTATTCGAATGGCACACCCTATGCTATGCCTAAAAGTTCGATTTCAAATACCAGCGTGGAATGGGCGGGAATGCCCGGCTGGGAAAACTTGCCGTAGCCCATTTCCGCCGGGATGTAGACTTCCCATTTGTCGCCCACGCACATCTGCTGCATGGCGATGACCCATCCTTCGATGAGGTCGCAAAGGCGGATGGCCAACGGCGCGCCGCCACGGCTGCTGTCAAACTGCCGCCCGTCAATAGTCCGCCCTGTGTAATGGGCGGTCACGATGCTGCGCAGACCCGGATGCCTGCCGTCGGCTTTCCCTTCCGCAAGGACTTTGTAGCAGATTCCTTTTGTTAGCGCCCTCACCCCTTCCTCTTGGGATTTTTGTGCAAGCCAATCCTTGTTGGCCTGTGCATATTCCCTCTTGTTCATATCAGGCAGACTTATTTTGATGTTCCGCTCGGCGAGGTGGCCTCGTCCACTTCCACGTCGATGCGCTCTATCTTGAAGATGACGGGGCGCGTACCGTCAGAGCAGCACGCAATCATCATCTTTTCATCGTTCGTCCAGCCTTTCATTATGCTGCCACCCTGCAAGGCGGCATATACATATCGGCTAATGGCATCCCATGCCTCGGAGCAGAATTTGCCGTCGAGCATGTGCCAGAAGTCGTCCTTTGAGGCAGTGCGCTCCAGCAGGAACTCGTCGCCGGGTTTGAAACAAGGGCAAGGCCCGCTTGCCGGGTCGGCCAGATACTTCTCCTGATAGTCCTTGAAGCATTTGCATTCAAGTACCGTAATCTTGCATTTGTGTTCTATTGCCATGATGGATTTGGATTGAAAGTTTGCATCCCTATTAAGTTTCATCGCTTGCTATTATTGCATCTTTGGCATCTCCCCGTTGATGCGCTTGCGCACGATGGTATATGCCTTTTGGAACAGGGCGGAGTGCTCCATGGTTTCCGCCATCTCCTTGAACCGGCAGGCTGGTATGGTGAACGTCAGCTCGTCCTTTGGAACCAGCGGACGCGCCGATGGGTCGAGCATTCCGATGAAGCAGCGGCGGCCATGCTCGGCGTTCTCATTGGCGGCAAGGGTCACGATGCTACAGCATCCCGAGGCGAAGCGTGTGCATACAGCGTCGTCATCGTTGTTGTCGTAAAACGCCCACGAGCACAGGCCAGACAGTACGTCGGGCGTGGCGAAGAAGATAATCCCCTCCACTTCGTCCATGTTGGCGATGCAGTCCATGCGCACGAAATTGAGATACGGCTTTTCGGACAGACGGATGCCCAATCGGTCGATGTACTCTTTCACCTGTTCCTTGGTCTGCTTGTAGTGTTCTGTCTCCGAGACGAACACGGGCACGCGGTCGGGCATGGGGGCGAAAGCGGTATAAAGGCCGCCACCGCCGCAAAGCACGTTGCCGGCCGAGAGTGTAAGCGGCTCACCATTGCATACCTTGCGTATCGCGCCAACCATGCAGCGCGGTATCTTCCTTACTTCCGTGGCAGCCTTGTCGCTGTAGCCGAAAGCCACGGGGAGAGGCGCGCCCTCGCCGAAGGCCGCCCTGTATTTGGCTATAAACTTCTGTATGGTAATGTTCATCACTTGCAAAGGTAGCCATTATTTTTTTGCTGCACATACCGTTGGCAGGAAAAAGACAAAAAAAACTAATTTCTTTTCCCGTCTCGCTTATAATGTGTAATTTTGCCCCCGCTTTACAAAGAAAGTACGCAACGACATGAAATATGCCATAATAGCCGCAGGCGACGGCAGCCGCCTGGCTGCCGAAGGAGTGGCCGAACCCAAGCCTCTGGTGCGCGTGGGCGGACGGCCGCTGATAGACCGTTTGCTCAGCGTGTTCGTGCAGAACGGCGCCGACGAGATAACTGTGATTTGCAACGACCGCATGGCCTCGGTGGTGAGCCATCTGCGCGAGCTTCAGATGGGTGGGCTAGATGGCGCGCGGCTGCCGCTGCGCTGTGTGGTGAAGTCTACGCCAAGTTCCATGCACAGCTTTTTCGAGATAAGCCGCTACATGGGCGGCGGCCCATTCTGCGTGACCACGGTGGACACCATCTTCCGCCCGGAGGAGTTTTCGGCCTACATAGGCGCCTTTGCCTGCGCCGTGCAGGCGGGCGAATGTCAGGGCATGATGGGCGTGACGGACTACATCGACGACGAGAAACCGCTCTACGTGGAGACCGACGACGAGATGAACATCACGGCCTTCCTCGACCGCTCGGACTCGTGCCGCTACGTTTCCGGCGGCATCTACGGCCTCACCGCCCCCGCGCTGGCCACTCTCGACGGCTGCATGAGGCGGGGCGAGAGCCGCATGCGCAACTTCCAGCGCGCGCTAATCGCCGACGGGTTGAGGCTCAAGGCATACCCGTTTGCCAAGGTGCTCGACGTAGACCACGCCACAGACATACAGAAAGCCGAGCAATTCTTACCAGAATGACGATGACGAAACGAAACTTCAAGGAGCTGCTACACGCCTCGTTCAAGTCGGAGGACACCGAAGAGTGGCTCGACGTACACTTCACCCGCCCCATAGGGCTGGCCTTTGCTCTGCTCTGCGAGCGGCTGCACATCCACCCCAACGCCATAACCGTGCTGTCGATATTCCTCGGGGTGGGGGCTGGCTTCATGTTTTACTCCACCGACCTGTGGCACAACCTCATGGGCGTGGGCCTGCTCATGCTGGCCAACTTCTGCGATTCTGCCGACGGGCAGCTGGCCCGCCTCACGGGGCAGAAGACGCTCATAGGCCGCGTGCTCGACGGTTTCTCGGGCGACCTATGGTTCTTTGCCATCTACTTGGCCATAGCCTTGCGCCTCTGGCCGCAGGACATCCCGTTCACATCGGTGCAGTGGGGCGTGCTCTCTGTGGTGCTTTGCGCCGTGGCCGGCTTCCTGTGCCACTCGCCGCAAAGCTCGCTGGCCGACTACTACCGCCAGATACACCTTTACTTCCTGCTGGGGCGCAAGGGCAGCGAACTCGACGACTCGGCATCGCAGCGCGCCATCTACGACTCCCTGCCGCGCCGTGGTGCGTTTTGGGCGCGCAAGTTTTACTATAATTACGCCAATTACTGCCGCAGCCAGGAGCGGCGCACGCCCGCCTTCCAGGAGTTCTACAAATGTGTGCGCGCCAAATATCCCGATGCGGCCGACATGCCGCCGCAGCTGCGCGACGACTTCCGCCGCGGCTCGCTGCCGCTGATGAAGTATGCCAACCTGCTTACGTTCAATGCGCGCGCCATACTGATTTATGCCACGTGCCTTCTCGATGTTCCCTACGTTTACCCGCTGGTGGAGATCATTGTCTTCACGGCCATGTACCGCCGAATGCGCTCAAGGCACGAAGCTCTGTGCCAAGAGCTTAGCCGCAAGTACTGCTGATGGGCAGGTGGGCGTATGCTTTGCTGTGGCTGGCGCTGCTCTGGGCTGCCCCGGCGCACGCGCAAATCAATGCCGACGTGAGCCGCGACACCTCGAAGTGGTTCAACCGCACGCACCGCGTGAGCGAGATAACCGTGCGCTCTAAGCGCGCCCGCTACAGCCGCAAGGACAACCCGGCGGTGGAACTGATGAAGAAAGTCATCGCTGCCAAGCGGCGCACCGACCTCTCCAACCGCGACTATTACCGCTACCGCAAGTACCAGAAACTCACCTTCGCCGCCAACGATGTTGACCCCGCCGACTTCCAGAGCGGACTGCTCAGCAAGATACCCGGCGCGCTCGACCAGATAGAGCCTTGCCTGCCCATAAACAAGCTCATACTGCCCGTAACGGTGAGTGAGACCGTGACGAGGCGCATATACCGCAAGCACCCCAAGGCCGAGAAGGACATTGTGGAGGCCGAGCGTTCGGAGGGCATAGAGCAGTTCTTCCAGTCGGGCGACATACTGACCGAGGCACTTAAGGACTTCTTTACCGACGTAGACATATACGACGACCAGATACGCCTGCTCCAGCATCCGTTCACCTCGCCCATAGGCAAGGACGCCATACGCTTTTACCGCTTCTACATAGAGGACACGCTCGCTGTGGGCGGCGACAGCTGCATACACCTGCACTTCCTGCCCAACAACCAGCAGGACTTCGGCTTCCGCGGCGACATATTCATAATGAAAGACTCCACCTACCAGGTAAAGCGGTGCGAGCTGAGCCTGCCACAGCGCAGCGAGGTGAACTTCGTTGACGGCATGACCATACTCCAGGAGTTCACCAAGTCGGCCGACGGCGACTGGCTCCTAACCACCGACGACATGATAGTGGAGCTTGAGCTGTTCGACTTCGTGCAGAAGGCCGTCGTGATACGCAACACGCGCATCTCCGACTACGCCTTCGGCCCTATAGCCCCGGGCGAGTTCAGCGGCAGGGCCAGGCAGAGCACCGAGCCGGATGCCAAGGCCCGAAGCCACGACTACTGGGAGCAGAACCGAAAGGTAGACCTTACGAGGAGCGAGCAGAACATGGGCAGCTTCCTCGGCCGAATGGAGCGCGGCGGGGCGTTCCGCTACATCATGCTCGGCCTTAAGCTGCTCGTGGAGAACTTCATAGAGACGGGAGTGAAGGGGAGGCCCAGCAAGGTGGACATAGGCCCGGTGAACACGATGGTGTCAACCAACTTCATAGACGGCCTGCGCACACGCCTCAGCGCGCAGACCACCGCCAACCTCAACCCGCACATCTTCCTGAAGGGATACTACGCCCGAGGCTGGGGCAGCCGCAAGGACTATTACGAGGGCGAGCTTACCTACTCGTTCAACAGGAAGGAATACCTGCCCCACGAGCAGCTCAGGCGCAACATCACCATCTCGTCTACCTACGATGTGTGCGCGCCTACTGACAAGTTCATGGCCACCGACAAGGACAACGTGTTCACCTCGCTCAAGTGGACCACTGTGGACAAGATGATGTTCTACAACCGCCAGCAGCTCAAGATGGAGCGCGAGGAGTACTGGGGGCTGCGCTCCACGCTCACCCTAACCGCCGAGGAGAACGAGCCGTGCGGCGAGCTGCGCTTCGTCACGCTGGCCGATGCTGCCAAGGCAGCCGCTGCCGGGGCAGGCGCCGGGGCGGCATCGCGCAAGATACGCACCACCGAGGTGAGGGCAGAGCTGCGCTACGCGCCTGGCGAAGAACTCGTTTACACCAAGCAGCGCAGCCGCCACCTCAACCGCGACGCGCCTGTGCTCACGCTGAGCCACGCCATGGGGCTGAGCGGCGTGCTCGGCGGGCAATACCGATACAACTTCACCGAGGCAACGTTCTTCAAGCGCATTTGGGCAAAGAGCTGGGGGAAAATAGACGTTGACGTGCGGGCGGGGGCGCAGTGGAATCAAGTGCCGTTCCCGCTGCTCATCATGCCTGCGGCCAACCTGTCGTACATAGTGCAGCGCGGAACGTTCGAGCTGATAAACAACATGGAGTTCCTCAACGACCGCTATGCCAGCCTCGACGTGTCGTGGGACCTCAACGGAAAGCTCTTCAACCGCCTGCCGCTCATTAAGCACCTCAAGTGGCGCGAGTACCTGGCCGTGCGCACCCTATGGGGCGACCTTACCGACAAGAACAACCCCCTCCTGGCGCGCAACGCCGGCAGCGAGGTGCTGATGCAGTTCCCCGAAGGGTCGTTTGCCATGGATCCGTCAACGCCCTACGTAGAGGTGGCCGCCGGGGTACACAACGTGTTCCGCTTTTTCCACATTGAGTACGTGCGCCGCCTCACCTACCTCGACCTGCCCACGGCCACAAAGCACGGCGTGAGGCTCAAGTTCAGCCTTAAGTTCTGAGGCGGTGGCGCTCTGAAGCTGCGTTGAGGCCAAGCCGCAGGCCCATTGCTGGCCGGGTGGGCGTAGTGCCTATGCTGCAGGCTGCCCATGCCATGCACTACAATAAATTCCCAAGCTAAAAGCAAGGCAGCACATGAAGAGCATGGCAATTATCAGAGTGGCCTGCTCCATGCGGCTTCTGTTTTGATGAATATCCGCCAATATCCTATCCGCCCATCGGCAAATACCTAATTTCGGTTAACATTTTTATGTTAATCGCGGCAGATGGCGCAGCTCTGGCTAACCGTTTGATTTTCAATGCGTTGCCAAACGGGTCGTTTTGGCGCCCTGAACAGGCCGTTTGGGGCGGCCAAACGGCCTGTATTGCATTCCCAAACGACCCGTTTTGAGTTGCGGCATGGCGCAAGCGGAGAAACAGAAGCGGGGAGGATGTTTTTTGATTGCATATTTGCAAGCAAGGTCAGCATGGGGTATCCATTTTCTTTTTCAACCCAAATCGCATCAGATACCCAAGTGATTTATGCGAGTTAGGGATAAGGATTTTTCTTGAGTTCGACAAGATATGCGTGAGTTCGGGATAAGCAATCATTGAGATTAAACCCAAATCGGTCGTTAGAGTGCAAAACGATTTCTTTCTTTTGTCGTGCAGATTGGCAGTCGCCTTTGTCGACGGCGTAGCGGGCTACGTCGAGACAAAGCGGCAGGCAAGATGCCGACAAGAGGATGGAAGCGTTTGGAAAGCCGACCACATACACGAAAACAAGCGTTAGGCGGTCTAACGACCGATTTGGGTTAAACAGTGGGAGTTCTCTATAAGTGGCAGACAAGTAGGCCGGAGGATAATGTTTCTTGATGAACAAACGAAAATCCTTATCCCGAACTCGCGTATGAAAACATCAAAAAAACTCCCGCAGATTCACTGTCGGGGTGAATCTGCGGGAGCGCGCGGTGGACCTGGAGGGAATCGAACCCTCGTCCAAACAGGGAAACCATACGCTTTCTACATGCTTATTCCGGACTTTGGTTTTCGTGTGATGGCAAGACCCGGACCACCAACCAGCACCTTGTCCCCTAAAGTTTCATCGCGCCGCCGGGGCTATAGCGCGACTATTCCCGATTTAACCGCACCGCTTGGCCGGAGAGCTTCGGAACAACAGCCTCCGAGCGATGTCTCGTCCCGTCACCTTGTGGCGGGATAAAGCCAGTGATCTACTGTGCTTCGATCAGGCAGCGAGAGCGTAGTTGTTTTCGCCAGATAAATTTTTGGCCGAGTGGATTATGGAGTTCACAGCCGTCACTCCGCATGCTTACGTACCATTTCAACCCGCTGTCAAATCCAGTCAAGCCCATGGTGCAAATGCCGTTTCCCGCCGGAAACGCTGCAAAGATACGCATTTTAAGCCAAACGCGGTGCTTTTTGTGCAGAAAAATGCCTACCTTTGCAATAATTTTCGTAAAAGGTCGTTTTCACAATGAATATATTATACGTTAAAGCAATATCTTACCCGTTTAAACCAAGCATGAAAAGACATCTTGTATCCATGCTCCTGCTGGTGGCGTGCGCCATGGGTGCCTTTGCGCAATCCACGATGACCGACCAGCAGATAATGGAGTATGTAATGGAAGAGCAGCAGAAAGGCACGTCGCAGTCGCAGATTGTAACGAAGCTTATGCAGCGCGGCGTCACCATAGACCAGATAAGGAGCGTGAAAAACCGCTATGAGCGGCAGATGAAGGACCAGGGCCTCGGGGTGAAGGACATAACCACCACGGGCAAGAGCACCGACCGCCTGCGCCGCAACAACGGCGACAAGCGGCAGGGGAAAAACGTGCCGAAATATCGTCTGAAGGACGGCACGGTGGTGCCGCAGACGCAGCATACGTATGACAGCCAGGACCCCGATTTCCTGCTTATGCAGCGGGAGCTAAGCTCGTTCATGCCCGACTCCATGGAGATATACGACCAGATGTACCTTGAGCAGATGATGCGCGACAAGGAGGACGAAGGCAAGCGCAAGATATTCGGCCACGACATCTTCAACAACAAGAACCTGACGTTTGAGCCTAACATGAACATAGCCACACCGCAGGACTATCGCCTCGGGCCGGGCGACGCGGTGTTCATCGACATTTACGGGGCTTCGCAGAGCACGATAGAGGCCACTGTGTCGCCCGACGGCACCGTGACCATAGAGGGCTACGGGCCGGTCAGCGTGGGCGGACTCACCGTGGCCGAGGCCAACGCCCGCCTGCGCTCCACGCTCGGGCAGCGCTACAGCAGCTCGAAGATATCGCTCACAGTGGGCCAGACGCGCACCATAACGGTTAACGTGATGGGCGAGGTGGAGGCCCCGGGAACTTACACGGTGTCGGCCTTCGCCTCCGTGTTCCACGCCCTTTACATGGCCGGCGGCATCAATGAAATTGGTACGCTGCGCAACATCAAGGTGTACAGGCGCAACAGGCTCGTCACCGTGGTGGACATCTATGACTACATACTCAACGGCAAGCTTACCGGCAACATAAGGCTCGCCGACAACGACGTGATAGTGGTAGGCACATACGACTGCCTCGTAAACATAACCGGAAAGGTGAAGCGCCCCATGTTCTACGAGATGAAGAAGAACGAGAGCCTCGGCTCGCTGCTCAAGTATTCGGGCGGATTCACCGGCGATGCCTACACCAAGTCGGTGAAGGTGGTGCGCAAGGCCGGGCAAAAATACTCGGTCTACGATGTTGGCGAGTTTGACGTCAACTCGTTCAAGCTCAGCGACGAGGACTCCGTGAGCGTAGACTCCGTGATACCGCGCTACTCAAACATGGTGGAGGTGAAAGGAGCCGTGTTCCGCCCCGGTATGTACCAGGTGGGCGGCGACATAACCACGGTGCGCTCGCTCATAGAGCGTGCCGAGGGCGTTACCGAGGATGCCTTCACGGCCCGCGCCGTGATGCACCGCATGAAGCCCGACCGCACGCTTGAGGTGCTGTCGGTAGACGTGGCAGGCATAATGTCGGGCGACGTGGCCGACATACCGCTGCGCAACGAGGACGTGCTCTACGTGCCGAGCAAGCGGGAACTGCAAGAGGAACAGGTGATTACCATCCATGGCGAGGTGATGTACCCCGGCGTTTACCAGTATGCCGACAACGAGACGTTGGAGGACTTCGTGCTGCAGGCCGGCGGCCTGAAGAACAACGCATCGGTGATGAAGGTAGACGTGTCGCGCCGCGTCTATGACCCCAAGGCCACAACGGTGTCGGACACCATAGCCCGCACATATACCTTCGCGCTCAAGGATGGCTTCGTAATCGACGGAGAGCCGGGCTTCGTGCTCCATCCCTTCGACGAGGTGTTCGTGCGCTCCATACCAGGGTACACTGAGCAGAAAACCGTAACCGTGGAGGGCGAGGTGCTCTACAGCGGCACTTACACGCTTGAGAAGAAGAGCCAGCGCCTGAGCGAGATCATCAAGCAGGCCGGCGGATTCACGAACACAGCCTACCCGCAGGGCGCGCGCCTCGTGCGCACCATGACCACCGAGGAAAAGACGAGGATGGAGAACGCCCTGATGATGGCAAGGTGGCAGCGCGAAGAGGAAGGCATGGGCATGGACTCGCTCGACATAAAGAGGCTCAACGTGGGCGAAACGTACAACGTGGGCATCAACCTCGACATGGCCATGGCCCATCCCGGCAGCAACTACGACGTGGTGCTGCGCGAGGGCGACCGCATAGTAGTGCCCGAATATTCGGGTACGGTGAAGATAAGCGGCGAGGTCATGGCGCCCACCACCGTGGCCTTCCGCGACAAGGAGAAGCTCGACTATTACATCGACCAGGCCGGCGGCTGGGGCAACAACGCCAAGAAAGGCCAGACCTACATCGTATACATGAACGGAACCGTGGCCAAGGCCAGCCGCAAGAACAAGCCCATGCCGGGCTGCGAGATCATCGTGCCAACCAAGGCCAAGACCAACAAGCTAACCGTGGCCGAGATGGTGGCCATAGGCTCCGGCACCGCCTCCATCGCAACGATGATAGCCACGATAGCCAACTTGATAAAGAATTGATGGCATTGTCATGAATGCAATTATTGAATGAATTTTTGTTCGTATGGAAAACAGAGCAGATACAATAAATCTCAAGAGGGTGCTGAAAAGGATTCTTGAGAGAAAGTGGCTGTTTGTAAAAGCCTTGGCGATAGCATTTGTCTTGTCCTGTGTGTGGATATTGCCTAAGCCGCGTTATTACTCTACGACCATAATGCTCGCGCCGGAAACAGAGAGCCTTTCTGGGGGGAGTGGCCTTAGCTCTTTGGCTTCGTCATTTGGCTTTAACTTGGGTAATGTTACGTCATCAGATGCTATTTACCCTATGCTGTATCCGGACTTGATGGAGTCAACCACTTTTATAGTTGATTTGTTTGACACTCAGATAGTCAATGAAGATGGCGACATAAAGACCGACTATTACACATACCTTTCCAAACACCAGAAAATTTCATTTTGGGAGTTGCCTTTGGTGTGGGTGAAGGCAATGTTGGGGAAACTTTTCAGCAGCGATGACGACAATAATCTTGCAGCAGGCGATAAAGGGAATTCTGATTTGCTGGTATTGTCAAAAGAGCAAGATGCAGTAGCCAAGATTATCGGGCAGAATGTGTCATGTGTAGTAGACCAAAAGACAGATGTCATAACCATAACTGTTACTGACCAAGACAGGCTTGTCAGTGCGACTATGGCTGACTCGGTGCGTGTGAAGTTGCAAAATTTCATAACGGAGTATCGGACAAGCAAGGCGCGTGTAGACCTTGAATACTATTCAAAGTTGACGAAGGAGGCAAAGAGTGACTATGAGGAAGCTCGTAGGCTATATGCCAGCTATGCCGATTCAAACGTAGAACTTACGCTTGAAAGTTTTAAGGCAAAGAAGGATGACCTTGAGAATGACATGCAGCTTAAATATAACACGTATTCAACGCTGAATACGCAACTGCAAATGGCCAAAGCCAAAGTTCAAGAGCGCACTCCCGCTTTTACAATCCTTCAAGGGGCTGCATTGCCGCAAAAGCCAGCCGGGCCCAAGAGGGTCATTTTTGTGCTGTTCATGCTTTTCCTCACTTTCACTGGAACATTGTTGTATGCGATGAAGGACGACATATTGAGGCAATTCCGTCAATGAACGAGCAAAGATGTTAGACTGCATCCAGAAAAGATTCCGCTTGTCAGAAAAGAAAAGCATGGTAGCCAAGAACTTGTTTTGGGCTGTCGTGGGGAAAGTCACAACCTTGCTTGGAAGTCTTTTCGTGGGGGTCATCATTGCAAGGTATCTGGGGCCGGAACAGTATGGACTCATGAATTATGTCATTAGTTATGTACAGCTGTTCCAGATAATTGCCGTTTTCGGGCTTGACAGCATTGAGGTGAGGGAGGAGGCAAGCGGTAAGGAGGATTTCCGCGTGATAATAGGCACGGCTTTTGTGGTAAAGATGGTGCTGGGGGGGTCCACCGTGGGGCTCACAGTGCTTACTTCGTTGGTGCTGAACGCCGATTCTTATACCACTTTGCTTGTCGCTGTTTATTCCATGTCGATGGTAGCCAATGCATTTAATGTGATTCGCAACTACTTTACCGCCATAGTGCAGAACGAGTATGTGGTAAAGTCTGAGATTGCGCGCACTTTGCTCGGTGCTGCTGTCAAGGTGGCTCTGCTCTTCTCTGGGGCTGGCCTAACGCTTTTTGTGTTGGCCTCTGCCTTTGACTATGTGCTTTTGGCTGCCGGCTATTTTGTGGCGTATAAGAAGAAAATAGGTAGCATGGCAGAATGGAGGTTTGACTGTCGATATGCCTCTTACCTGCTTAAGGAGTCTTTCCCCGTATTGCTCACAAGCGCGGCAGTCATAATATACCAGCGCATTGACCAAGTGATGATAGGGCAGATGATTGACAATACATCGGTTGGGTATTTTTCGGTGGCAACCCGAATCGTGGAAATCCTTGTGTACATCCCTACCATATTGGCTCAGACATTGGCTCCGGTGCTGGTTAGTTCTAGGCAGGTTTCCGAAGCAAAATACAGGGGTCAGGCGCAGACATTCATGAATGTTGCGTTATGGCTTACGGCTTTGGCCTCGGCCGTGACATCTATTCTTGCGTGTTGGATGGTGCAGCTGCTTTTTGGAACGCAATATTTGCCTGCGGCTGCCATATTGCAAGTCCTGGCTTTCAAGGCAATGGCCATGGCATTGTCGAGCACGGCAGGCAGTATGCTGATAATAGAGGAATTGCAGCGATTTGCCATATTTAGGGATGTCTTAGGCTGTGTGGCTTGCATCGTGCTTAACTATTTCCTCTTGCCTGTGTACGGGATAATGGCTGCAGCGGTCATAGCCATAGTGAGCAATGTCGTGGCGGGCTATGTAGCTGATGCGCTGATACCTTCATATAGGCATTTGTTTGTCATGCAGACTAAAGCCTTGCTGTTTGGTTGGAGAGATATATTAAAATTCAAGTCTGTGATAAGGGGGTGATGATGTTTTTTGTTCCTTTTATATATTTCACATTGCTCACGGCCTATTGGTGGAGAAAGCATAGAGCGTATGATATATGTGTGTATATGTCCTCGCTGTATGCAGTGACTTCTTTCTTTGAGATTGTGGTTGTGTGTGGCGATATGCTTGGCGAGGGTGGCATTCTTTTTGGTAAAACCGACTTGGAGTTGGGTGTGGTTCCTACGTTGCTGTTCTGTGTTGTCCATACGTTAGGGATGTTGCCCTTTTCATTGGTATATAAAACCGACATTAAGGAAATAACGCCACCAAAGACCCCCGTCTTGCCGGTATTTTGCTGGATTCTGATTGCTGTGTCGTTCTTGAACTTATATCTCATTGCAGACTCCACAATGGAAATATTATCGGGCGACTTGGCTACAGTACGGGCAGACCATTATAATGGATTGCTGTCGCCTGCCCAGATAAAGGCAGAGTCGTTGCCGTCTGTGTTGGGCTATTTCTATTATCTCAACACATCGACGTTGCTTGCCTTGCCATTGTTCTTCTATTACCTTTGTTTTGAGAGGCATAAGCCATGGTGGTTTAAGGCGTTGTTGTTGTTAGCTTCGCTGAGTGTGCCGTTGCAAGGACTACAGGTTGTGGACAGGACAGAGATTATGCTTTGGGGCATGATGCTGATTTATTGTTTTCTGTTTTTTGGCAAGTTCATGACAAAGAAGCATAAGAGGATAATGATTTTTTCTAGCACACCAATCGTGGTGCTTGCCCTTTTTTATTTAGTCGCCGTGTCCCAGGCTCGGTTTGGCGACCGAGATGGAGGCGCAGGGGTGGGTGCCTTGCAGTATGCAGGGCAGGGACATATTAACTTTTGCTTTTTTTGGGAGAACCAACGTAAAGACATCATAAATCTGGAGCGTGAATTGCCGCTTACATATCATTTTTTGTATAAGATTGACACAGACGACGAACGCCGTATGGAAAGGTCGGGGCAGCATGGGTTTTTCATAAGCGTCTTTGCTACGTACATTGGCGACCTGATGCTCGACATAACCCCGGTGGGAATGTTGCTGTGGGTGATATATTTCTTCCTTGCCACCATGTTGGTGGTGAAAGGTGCGCACCGCACACAGTTTGACGTGGGTGAGGCCATGGCCCTTTTCGTATTGTCAGTTATTCCAGTTTTTGGGATATTCTATTATCGGTATTTTTATTTCACATATTCGATAATGATAATCATGGCAATCATGGTTTATGTTTTTTCGAGGAAAAAGTTCGTAATTGTTTGATATGGAAAAGAAAGTGTTCGCCATAATTGTTACGTACAATGCTATGCGTTGGATAGATTGGTGCCTGGAAAGCCTGAGGAACAGTTGCGTGGAGACGACGGTGATAGTCGTGGACAATTGTTCAACCGACGACACTCGCAGCCACATTCCGTCTGCGTACCCAGAGGTGGTGTGGATGCCTCAAGATCGTAACCTGGGCTTTGGGCAGGCCAATAACTTGGGAATGCGGTATGCGCTGGAAAACGGCGCTGACTATGTGCTCCTATTGAACCAGGATGCTGCTGTTGACAAGAATGCCATACGTCACATGCTCGAAGTTAGCGATGGCGAGAGCCTTGTCACTCCGCTCATGTTTAATGGTGATGGCACTCGTTTCGATACAATGTTCGGCTATACTATTAAGGATGTAAGCATTAGCTTGCTGTCATCGATGATACTTAATGGTTCTCTTCCTGAAAAGGCGTTCATAGGTGAAACGTGCGCTGCCTGCTGGATGATGCCTGTCAGTATGATAAGGAGGATAGGCGGCTTTAACCCTTTGTTTTTCCAATATGGCGAGGATAATAACTATTATCAGCGAATCCGTTATAATAAGATTTGTAATATATTGGCTCCTAAAGCCCGAATATACCATGACCGCGGCTTGGTGGGCAACGTCCTTGCCTACAAGACAAAGCAGCTGCGCCGCGATATGATTCTCGTTGCCTGCGACATCAACTCTTCTTTGGGTAAATGCTTGCTTAAGGAGTTGCGGCTGCTGGTGAGATGTTATGTGTATGATTTGCCTAAGAAATCATATAAGCCTGGAACATTTATATGTGAGGCTTTTTGGATATTGTTGCATTTGCGCAGCGTCATTGAGTCGCGCCGCAAGGAGAGGCAAGTTGGTATTTGTTGGCTTTAATTGATAGCGCCTTAGGGGATGAATGTATTATATGTGCTTCATAGTGTAGATGTGCAGGAGGGGGCATCAAAGGCCATCTTGCATTTGCTTGAGGGCTTGGTCGTAAAAGGCGTCAAGCCGTATGTGGTGTTGCCACGGCGGGCAGGGCTGTTCCATGTTTTGTCAGCAATGGGCGTGGAAGTGGTTGCGTCGCCGGTGCGTGCCAATGTGTATCCACGGTTTGACTCTTTCAAGAATTGCATGCTTTTTATTCCGCGTTTGGTTTATTGGCATACACTTAATGAGTATACTTATCTAAAATTGTCGAGGCTTTTCAAGGGCAAGGACATAGACATCGTGCATACAAACGTAAGCATTGTCAACGTAGGCCGCCGCTTGGCAAAAAGGCTTAAGGCCCCACATATACTGCATATAAGGGAGTATTTTGACGTTGGACTTGGTAAAAGATATTTCCCGAGCAAGGGGGCTTTTAGGGCGATGTGCGTGTCGCCGGGTTGCCATACCATTTGCATAACAAGAAACATACAGAGGCACTTCCGTCTGGACGGAGTGGCTACGTCAGCCGTTATTTATGATGGTGTGTGCGCGCCATTGGTAGCCACCAGTGATGCGGATAAAGAACGGTATTTCCTTTACGTTGGCAAGATATACCATGTAAAAGGTTTGTTGGAGCTTGTAAAAGCATATTGCGAATATTTGAGGCTAGCAAAATCCGATGCTGTGCCGCTGCTCGTTGCCGGGGGGATAGGTGACGTTGTTTATTATGAAAAAGTTGTGGCTTTCCTGCAAAAGCACGATGCCGCACGGCACGTCACTTTCCTTGGGCAGCGTGACGACGTTCCGGAGCTTATGCGTCATGCATTGGCTACGGTTATCCCATCGTTGTTTGAAGGTTTTGGTTTCTGCATGGTAGAGGCTATGCTTAACGGGAGCCTTGTTATAGGCCACAATACCGGTGGAACAAAGGAGCAGTTTGACAATGGTAAGGAGCTGTGCGGCGAGGAAATAGGCATTCGGTATGACACAGAAGCCCAGCTGACTAGCTGTTTGTTGGAAGTTGCCATGCATTCGCCTGGGCATTATGAACGGATGACACGGATGGCTGCAGAAACAGTCAGGCAGTTGTATTCTGTCGAGAGCCATGTTGATAATGTACATTGCTTGTATGAGTCAATACTTGCAGGAAGAAGATTTAGAGGCTGAAGTGTTTAGATAGCTTCGCGGAATATAAAAATGATATTATGAAAAGGAAGTTGGCAATACTGCTTGCTACATATAACGGAGAAAGGTATTTGCAGGAGCAAATAGATTCGCTTTATCGCCAGACATATAAAGACTGGGTACTTTATATACATGACGATGGTTCTACAGACGGCACTTGCGGCATAATCAGTAAAAATGCCGCAGAGCATGGCAACATAGTCGTGATGGAGCACCAAGGTGGGCATGGGGCCAAGGACAATTTCTTTGGGATGCTTGAGCGTGTTGATGCCGATTATTATATGTTTTGCGACCAGGACGATGTTTGGTTGGAGGACAAGGTGGAAAAGTCGCTCAAGAGGATGCATGAGGTGGAATGTTCTGCTCGTGGTGGGGAAATCCCTGTTGTGGTGCATTGCGACCTTTTTGTGGTTGACGAGGGATTGAACCTCATCAACGACTCATTTTGGCGGTATGCAGGCATAGATCCAGATTACCTTGTCACGTTCAACCGGGTGTCGCAGTATAACTTGGCGACTGGTTGCACCATGCTGATAAATGCCAAGGCAAAGGCCGTTGCCATGGCCTATCCTTACGAGAATGCCCACATGCATGATTCGTGGATTACGGCTTGTGTCTTTAAAGATGGAGGGCGGGTTTCCGCCATAAAGGAACAGCTGATATATTACCGGCAGCATTCCAAGAATTGTATTGGCGCATCCAATGCCAAGCGGCATTCTGTAGGCTTTGCATATTTGCTTAAGAACATAAAAAGCGTATATCAAAAGAATAAAGTTCAGTATTTGCCGTTTAGGAGCCTAGGCTGCCCATTGTGGGTATATGTATGCAATAAGATACTTTACAGGGTCATGCGTCGTGCTTAGTGTATGATTGCTTGTCGAGATGCGGCTGTTCTATTTAATGCAGTCGGCCTGTTAAGATGATTAAAGAAAGATTGAAACTTGTCATGCAAAAGATTGCCGTATTTTGTGTAAACTATAATTCTTACGATTCCCTGCGCAGCTTCCTGGCTTCTGTTGAGGAGGCTGCGAGTAATTGCCCCGCCTCGGTTAGCGTTTATATAGCGGATAACACGGAGGTTGATGTCCAAAGGATAAGCGTCGAAAGTTTGCGGATAAAGGCGCAGGTGTTTGCTTTCAATGAAAACCTTGGCTATTTCGGTGCCGTTAACCGCATGATGCGGGAAACGGATGTCGGGCGTTTTGATTATGTCATAATAAGCAATGTTGATGTCTTGATGGTTCCTGGCACCTTCTCCTCTATCATTGACGCAGGGCATGGAGAGGCCGTTGGCTGGATTGCCCCGCAGATATATTCGTTGGAAAAGGAGCGCGACATAAATCCACAAGCGGTGAACAGGTATCCCAGGCGAAAGCTCAAGATGCTTCGTTTGATGTTCAGTTCCACTCTGCTCACATCTATATATCGGTTGACTTTTTTCAAGCGTAGCCGAGGCGAGAGGCCTAAGCCGGGGCGCGTGTATGCAGGGCATGGCTCGTTCATCATCCTTACGAAAGAGTATTTCAAGAGGTGTGGGGTGATAGATTACCCCAACTTCTTATATGGCGAAGAGTTGTACCTTGCCGAACAGTGCAGGATTCATGGCCTGGAGGTTTGCTATGACCCCACTATAGTGGTAAAAGACATGGAGCACGTTTCAACCAAGAAGCTGTGCAGGAGCTTTTACTGCAGGTGTAATTATGCAGGCCTTGACCATATACTCAAGACGTACTACCGCTGACCGGCCATGAACTCCGGCTTTGCGCAATCATAGCCCGAGGGGGAACCGTTGCAAGCTTTGGCAACGGGAAGGGGCAGGGGTTTCGCTTTGCGGCTTAAAATGACAACAATACCATGCGGAGTTGCTGATACGTCACAAAAAAGTAGTATCTTTGCAGGGCAATTGCTTGAACACCGGCAAATCGTTTTGCATGGCAAGTGGTAAAGCTGCACTCTGATTATGGAAAATAGGCTCGTTTCAGTCATAATGCCAACCTACAATACCGGCAGGATTTTGTCGGAAAGCATAGATAGTATTCTTTGCCAGACATATACTGACTTTGAGTTGATCATCACTGACGACAACTCTGATGACGCGGAGACCTTGGCCATCTTGGATAGGTATGGGCGGTTGGACAAGAGGATAAAAATACTTTATTTGGAAGAAAACCATGGCGCAGGTTATGCCCGCAACAAGGCCATTGAGGCGGCCCGTGGCCGCTATATCGCCTTTTGCGACAGCGATGACCGTTGGTTTCCCGACAAGTTGGAGCGGCAGATGGCGTTTATTGCCAGCAAGGGCTGTTGCTTGATTTATTCTTCATATATTATTTGCAACCAGGATGGCCAGACAGCAGGCATCTTCATATCGCCGCGCATCGTGACTTATGGAGGCATGAAGCGCGATGACAAGATAGGATGCCTCACGGCTTTGTACGACACGTCGTTCTTCGGGAAGTTCTATTTCCCCTTGTTGCGCAAGCGCCAGGATTGGGCTATGTTCATTATGCTTTTGCAGAAGTGCAGGATTGCCTATGGCATGAAAGAACCTTTGGCTTATTATCGGTTGAGGTCTGACTCCCTTTCCAGCAACAAGCGTTCTTTGGTAAAGTTCAACATAAATGTTTACCATAAGATTCTTGGCTTCTCAAAGGCGAAGTCGTATCTGTATTTTGGGGCAGTTTTTTTTCCTACGTATTTGTTCAAGACCATAAAGCGCAAGGTGGACAGTTACCGCTATCTTAGCAAATTGGCGTCCACCCAGTGAACCCGGCGTGTGGCGGAAGCTTCCGAGAGTGTTTCTCGTGCGCGTGTTCCTGGCATCGGCAGCCATGGCAAGCGTAGTGTCGGTCATTGCCTTGCAAGTGTGCCGTGGCGGCAACGAGAGGCGTTGTTGAGCATAAAAAAAACTTGAAATATAATAATCCAATCAATATTTAGTTATAGTAATAAAGCATTATGCTCCATGGATCATAACATACTCTATATCATAGGGACTTTTATCATCAGCATGGTTTGCGGCTTTGTTGCGATACCGTTGATTGTTAAGTTCTGCAAGAAAAAAGATTTATATGACCATCCGAACCAGCGGAAAGTGCACAAGTGCAGTGTTCCGAGGCTCGGAGGCATTTGTTTCATTCCGAGCATGCTCATTTCGAGCGTCATAATGGTTACCGTGTTCAACAGGAACGTGGTTAACCACGAGATTACCATAAGCGTGTGGTCGGTGTGCTTTTTTGTGAGCTTGTTGCTCATTTACGGAGTGGGGCTTATAGACGACATTGTGAGCCTCAGGCCGCTTACAAAGTTTGTGGTGCAGGTCGTTGCAGCATCGTTGCTTCCCGCCGCATCGCTATACATCAATAATATGTATGGATTCCTCGGCATCCATGAGATACCGTATTGGGTTGGGGCGCCGCTCACGGTGCTCATCATTGTGTTCATCGACAATGCCATGAACCTCATAGATGGCATCGATGGGCTTTCCGGGGGGCTTTCGTTGATTGCGCTGGCCGGTTTCCTGGTTTGTTTCGCCCGCGAGGGAGTCCTCACATACAGCATCCTCATAGCTGGGCTTATGGGCGTGCTTGTATCGTTCCTTTACTTCAATCTCTTTGGCGACCGCCACAGGCGTGGGCTGAAGATATTCATGGGCGATTCGGGCAGCCTTACTTTGGGGTTCATCTTGGGATTCCTGTTTGTCAAGTTTTCGATGTATAACCCCAATGTCATGCCTTTCCGCAAAGACAGCCTCATGCTTTCATGCACACTTCTGGCCATCCCCATTTTCGATGTGTTCCGCATAGTCTTTGTGCGTATGATGCATCGCAAGCCTATTTTCGGAGCCGACAAGAACCATATACATCACAAGCTCATGCGCGCGGGCTTCACCCAGCACCAGGCCTTGGCCACGATCCTGCTGCTGGCGCTGCTTTTCATAGTGGTTAATTACCTCGCTTTCGACCATGTGTATTTCAGTTTGATTGTGGTTCTGGACATAGTCATCTGGGCTGTTTTCCATGCAGTCGTAGATGTGTTTATACGGAGGCGGGGGCAGGCGGTGTTTTTCAAAAGTGATGACAATGGTTAAGCGACTTCTCGACATAGTGTGCTCTGCCATAGGACTGGTTCTCTTCTCGCCGTTGTACCTCGCTATCTATGTATGTCTGAAGGTGAGCTGCCCGGGTGCGGCCATCTACCGGCAAGAGCGCATAGGGCGCGCAGGCAAGCCGTTTTATATTTATAAGTTCCGCACGATGGTGGAGAACACTGAGGAGGACGGCATACCGCAGCTGGCCGAAGAGAACGACAGCCGCCTCACCAAGGTGGGCAAGTTCCTGCGCGAGCACCATCTTGACGAGTTGCCGCAGCTGTGGAACGTGTTCAAGGGCGACATGTCGTTCGTGGGCTACAGGCCGGAGCGGCAGTACTTCATCGACAAGATAATGGAGCTTAGGCCCGACTACGCAGAGCTTTACCGCATCCGCCCGGGCATCACGTCGTATGCCACGCTCTACAACGGCTACACCAACACAATGGAGAAGATGATACGCCGCCTCGACATGGACCTTGACTACCTGCACCACATGTCGCTCATAGAGGACGCGAAGATTCTCATCAACACGTTCCTAAGCATCGTGGCGGGCAAGAAGTTCTGACGCCTCTTGCCCTTGTGGCGGCCCGTGCCCTTGTGGCGGGGTCGCCACTGGCTATGCCTCGGCGGCGCTCGTGCGCAGGGCCATGGGCCGGGGCGCAGGCAGGGCAGGGCGGTATCTTTTGTTTACATATTGCAGGCTGTACGGCCTTATGTGCCGTTTGGGATTGCAAAACAGGCCGAATCGCGTTGCGGTTCGGCCTGTTTTGCGCTCTGAAAGAGCCTGTTTTGCGCGCCTGTTTGGCTTGATTGCCCAATCGCCTGTGGCTGAGGCAGTTGCGTCAGATGGCGGCTTTTGCGAATAATCTTGACAAATATTGCGGGCTACTGGCACCGCGCAAAAAAGCGGCACCGCCTGCTCGCGGCCCTGGGGCTGCCGCAGGTGGTGCCTAATTTTTGTGCCTTGGCCTTGCCGGCCTTGCGGCCTTACTTCTTTATGTTGGCCTCTTCGAGGTGGTAGCCATACTTCTTGTCGGCGGCCTTGAGCAGGTAGGCCACGCCGAGCGAAAGCACGGCTATGCCCGTGAATACGCACATGGGCAGCGTGTAGTCGTATACGTTGGTTGTCACCCCGCCTATGGTGGTGGTGCCTGTTATGCAATACTCGTCGAGGATGAAGCCGATGAGGGCCGGTATGCCCCACAGGCCGATGTTCTGAATGAAGAATATCAGGGCGTAGGCCGTGCCGAGCTGCTTCACGGGGAATATCTTGGCCACGCTCGGCCACATGGCCGACGGCACGAGCGAGAAGGCTATGCCCAGCACCACCATAAGCGCAATGGCCACCCACGGGGCGTGGATGAAGGGCAGGGCGTAGATGCAGTGGACGCAGATGAGCATCGAGGCTCCCAGCATCATTATTGAGGCTGCCTTGCCCCTGCGGTCGATCATGCCGCCAAACACGGGCGTGAGGAACAGCGCGCCCAGGGCGGGCAGGCCGGCAAACGTGCCTGCTATGGCCTCGCTAACCCCGTACTTGGTTATCATAAGCTCGGTGGCGAACTTCTGGAACGGGAACACGCACGAGTAGAACAGCACGCAGAGCAGGGCTATGAGCCAGAAGCCGGGGTTGCTCACCACGGCCACCACGTCCTTGAACGAGAACTTGTCTTCTGGCGACGACTCGGTGCTTATCTTAACCTGGCGGTCGAGCTTGCGGTCCATGAAAGTGAAGGCGAGGAACGACAGGAAACCGCCCACCAGCACCACGCCGCCGATGAAGAGCGGCGTGTCGAGGCTGAAGCTGCGCGCCACGGGTATGGCCACGGCGTAGGCCACCTGCGAGCCTATGCGCGCCAGGGCCACCTGCACGCCCATGGCCAGGGCCACCTCCTTGCCGTTGAACCACTTGGCTATGATCTTGGTGACGGTGATGCCGCCCACCTCGGCGCCCACGCCGAACACTGAGTATCCGGCCGAGGCCATCAGCACGTCGAGCTTGTAGCCCATCACCGTTTCGGTGGTGCCGCCATACTGCGTTATGGCTATGTATTCGGCTGCGGTGCCGCTAACCATGAGCACCGTGGCCAGTATGCCGGTGAAGCGTATGCCGAAGCGGTCGAGGATGAGGCCGCCCCATATCAGCATCAGCAGGAACACGTTGAGGAAGCTGTATGCTCCGGTGAACATTCCGAACTCGCTGCTTGTCCAGTGCAGCTGGCCTTCGAGCATGCCCTTGAGCGGGGCCATCACGTCGTTTACGTAGTAGGCCGCCATCATCGTGAAGGCCACGATGAACAGGGCCGACCACCGGGCCCACGCCTTGTCGTTAAGTCTTGTTTCAGTGTATTCCATTCTTTTCTTGTTGTTGTTTTGTGGGTTGTTGGATAATGGGAGTTGTGGGAGTTATGGGAGAACTGTGAGATTTGGGAGTGCTGGCGTCACTTCTTGAGCCAGCGGTCGAGCCAGCCGAAGAATGTGCGCTGCCACAGCACTCCATTCTGCGGCTTGAGCACCCAATGGTTCTCGTCGGGGAAGATGAGCAGCTCTGCCGGTATGCCGCGCATGCGGGCGGCGTTGAAGGCTCCCATGCCTTGGTTGTAGTTTATGCGGTAGTCTTTCTCGCCGTGGATGCAGAGTATGGGCGTGTCCCACTTGTCCACAAACTTGTGGGGCGAGTTTTCGTAGGTCTTGCGGGCTGCCTCGCCGAGCGGCTTGTTCCAGTAGGCGTCGCCATACTCCCAGTTGCTGAACCATGCCTCCTCGGTGTCGGTGTACATCGACTCGAGGTTGAACGCCCCGTCGTGGGCTATGAAGCACTTGAAGCGCCCGTCGTGGTGGCCTGCAAGGTAGTAAACGCTGAATCCTCCGAAGCTCGCGCCAACGGCACCAAGGCGGTTGGGGTCTACGAAGGGCAGGTTCTGGGCGGCGTCGTCAATGGCGGCGAGGTAGTCGTCCATGCACTGGCCGGTCCAGTCGCCGCTCACTTGCTCGTTCCACTCATGGCCGAAGCCGGGCAGTCCGTGGCGGTTGGGGGCAACTATTACGTAGCCGTTGGCCGCCATTATCTGGAAGTTCCACCTGTAGCTCCACGACTGGCTCACCGGCGTTTGCGGCCCGCCCTCGCAGAAGAGCAGCGTGGGGTATTTCTTGTTGGGGTCGAAGTTGGCCGGCAGGATTATCCAGCAAAGCATCTGCTTGCCGTCGGTGGTCTTTACCCAGCGCTGCTGCACCTTGCCCGTGGCTATCTGGCTGAGTATGTGCTTGTTCTCTTTTGTCACCTGCTCCACCTTCGTCTTCTTTGGCTCCTTGCCTGGTTTGACGATGTAGATGTCGGTAGGCACGCTCATGCTCTGGCGCAGCGCCAGCAGCTTGTTGCCGTCGTTGGCCGGGGCTATCGATACGTAGTCGGCCCAGTCGTCGGTAATCTGGCGCACTTCGCCCCGCAGGTTGGTCTGGTAGATGTTTACGCAGCCGTGCCATACGCCGATGAACGAGAGCGTCTCGGAGTCGGCGTTCCAGCAGAATGCGTCTACGTTTGAGTCGAAGCTCTCGGTGACGTAGGTCTTCGTCTTGGTCGCTACATTGTATATGCAGAGGCGGTTGCGGTCGGCCTCGTAGCCGTCGCGCGCCATGCTTTGCCACGCTATGTATTTCCCGTCGGGCGAGAACTGCGGGTTGGTGTCGTATCCCGGGTTGTTCTTCAGGTTCTCCTCGCTGTTCATCGGTTGGTCCTTCATCGAGCGGGTTGGGTCGGCAGTCACGGGCTTGTAGCCCTCGGGCTTGCACAGGTTTACCGTGGCCTTGCTCTCAATGTCGTATAGGTATATGTCCGCGTCGGTCGATATGGCGTACTGCAGGCCCGTCTTCTTGCGGCAGGTGTAGGCTATCTGCTTCGAGTCGCGGCTCCAGTTGAGCTGCTCTATGCCGCCAAACGGTGCCATGGGGCATTCGTAAGGCTCGCCCTCCATTATGTCTTCGCCCTCGGTGATGCCGCTTGCAGTGACGTTGGCCACGAAGGGGTGGGGTATAGTCTCAACGTAGTGGTCCCAGTGGCGGTACATCAAGTCGGTGGCAAGCCGGCCCGTGGCCAGTGGCAGGTCGTCGGGGTTCTTCTTTATTACGCCGTTGTAGGGGATAGACTTTATAAGTATCACCTTTGTGCCGTCGGGCGAGAACTTGAACGCCTCTACCTTTCCGCCCGAGTTGGTGAGCTGCTGGCGGTTGGTGCCATCGGCGTTCATGGCCCATACCTCGCCGCCGCTGAGGTAGGCTATGCGGCGGCCTTGCTCTATCCAGGCGGGGTCGGTCTCGCTTGCGGCGGCCGTGGTAAGCTGGCGGTTGTTCTTTCCGTCGGCGTCAACAAGGCACAGCACTTGGCGCCCTTTGTTTTCCTTCACGCTGTAGTAGCCCACTTGGTAGGCTATCTGCTTGCCGTCGGGCGATGCCGTGGCGGTGGCTATGCGCCCCATGGCCCAAAGGGCTTCGGGGGTCATCAGTCCGCTCTCCACCTTTATGTCGCTTTTGCCGATGCTCGCGGACGGCGTTTCCTGCGCGTTGCCGGCTATGGCCAGCAGCGCGGCAGCAGTCATTGCTGTCAGTCTGTTCATTGTTATTGGCATTTAGTTTACGTGGCAAGGGCGCCCACAGAGGAACGCCCTTGCCACTTGGTTGCATTGTTGTCTTATGTCATTTTCTCCTGCCTTGCTCGCGCATCTTCTGCATCTCGGCGGCCTGCCGTTGCAGTTCTTCCAGGCGGGCGGCCATGCCGCTCATCTTCTTGGGGTTGTTCTTGTTCTCCTGGTAGCGCGCTTCGAGTATGGCGAGCAGCTTCTCGTCGTTGGTCGTCTTGCGCAGCAGCCACATTATGGCGGCGCTGAAGAAGAGCGATATGAAGTAATAGAAGTTAAGCCCGGCGGAGTAGTCGTTGAAGATGAAGAAGAACATCAGGGGCATGATGTACATCATCCACTGCATCATCTTCATCTGCTCGGCCTGCTGGCCCACCATCTGGTCGCGCTGTTGGCGCATGCTCATTATGGAGTAGAGCACGTTGGCCACGCAGAAGAGGATGCAGGTGAGGCTCAGGTGGTCGCCTATGAGCCAGATGTTCTTGTTCCACTCAATGATGGGGTCGTAGGTAGAGAGGTCGCTTATCCACAGGAAGCTCTCGCCTCGGAGCTGTATTGCGTTAGGCACGAAGTTGAACATGGCCACCCAGATAGGCATCTGTATGAGCACGGGCAGGCAGCCGCTCAGCGGGCTTACGCCATACTTGGCGTACATCGACATCATTGCCTGCTGCTTCATCATCTGGTCTTCGGGCTTGTCGTACTGCTTGGTGGCCTCCTCTATTTTCGGCCTGAGCACGCGCATCTTGGCCGAGCTCATGTAGCTTTTCTTCACGAGGGGGTAGGTTATGACCTTTAGCAGGAGCGTGATGAGTATGAGCACGATGCCCATGTTGAACCCAAGGCCCGTGAGCCAGTCGAAAACGTAGAGCGTGAACCAGCGGTTGATGATGCGGAAGAGCGGCCACCCGAGGTAGACGAGCTTCTGAAGGTCAAGCTCCTTGCCCGAAGCGCTCTCTTTCTCCACGCTTTGCAGCAGGCGGAAGTCGTTCGGCCCTATGTACATCTCCATCACCGTGGGCTTTGCGCCGGTAGGGTCGAAGAAAGTCTTGAGCTTGGCCTTGTATTGCTTGAGGTAGCCCGAGCCTTTCTCTTGCGGTATGCTTGTGAGGAGCGAGTTGGCCGCGAAGTCGTCCTTGGATATCAGCACTGCGCTGAAGAACTGGTTTTTGAAGGCCACCCAGTCGAGCTTCTCTTCTATCTGTTCGTCCTCTTCGGCCGATGTCTCGCTCAGGTAGTCGGTGCCGCCTTCCTTTTCCTTGTAGGTAAGCGTGGCGTAGCGGTTCTCGAAAGTGAATCCCTTTTCCTGCTGGCGGCAGAGGTCTGTCCACTCCACGTCCATCTGGTTATAGTTGGGGGCGAACAATCCGCCAAGCCCCTTTGCCTGCACCGAGAGGCGCAGCATGTAGTCCTTGCCGAGCGTGTAGTCAAGGATTACGGCCCCGCCGTTGCCTGCCTCGGCCGTCATGGTTACGGTGGAGTCGGTGACGTTGGTCGGTGTGAAGTAAAGGTCTTGCGTTATTATGTTGGTGGTCTTGCCCGCAAGCATGAAGTTCAGGCTCTGTTCGTTGCCCTCAAAGAGGGTAACGTCGTCGGCCCCGTTGCGGTCCTTGAAGCCCATGATGCGCGCTTTCTTGATCACGCCGCCCTTGGTGTCGAGCGTCAGTTCGAGGCTGTTGTTGCGCAGCACCACTTGCTCGTTCTTGCCGTTGAGGGCTTTGTGGAACAGCGCGGTGGTGTCGGCCTTGGCCAGTGCGGCGGCTTTTGCCTTGCGGTTAGCCTCGGCCAGCTTCTGTTCCTGCTCGGCCTGCTGCTTCAGGGCGTTCTCAATGGAGTCCTGCTGTCGCTGCATGGCTATCTGCTCTTCCGAAGGCTTAACGTACCATCCGTAGCCCAGGAGGAGCAAGGCCATCAGTATGAGGCCGATTGTCGTGTTCTTGTTCATGTCGTTATGCTGTTTGTCTTTTGTTGGTTGTGCCTGGCTTTATTTCTTGTTTTCTATTGCCGTCTTCACGAAGTCGAGGAACAGGGGGTGCGGCTTGAGCACGGTGCTTTGGTATTCGGGATGGAACTGTGTGCCTATGTACCACTTCAAGCCCGGTATCTCCACTATTTCCACGAGGTCGCTCTCTGGGTTGCGCCCAACGCACATCATGCCGTGCTTTTCGTATTCGGCCTGGTAAGAGTTGTTGAACTCATAGCGGTGGCGGTGGCGCTCCTGTATGTGCTCTTGCTTATAAATATCGAACGCGCGCGAGCCTTGGCGGAGCACACACTCATAAGCCCCGAGGCGCATGGTGCCTCCGAGGTTAGTGATGTCCTTCTGCTCCTCCATTATGTCTATCACGTTGTGCTCGGTCTTCTCGTCCATCTCGCGGCTGTTGGCGTCGGCGTAGCCGAGCACGTTGCGCGCGAACTCTATCACCATCATCTGCATGCCGAGGCAAATGCCGAAAGTGGGTATGTTGTGCGTGCGAGTGTAGTGTGCGGCCACCACCTTGCCCTCAATGCCCCTTTGGCCGAAGCCCGGGCAGATTACGATGCCGTCCTGCCCGGCCAGCTTTTCGGCCACGTTCTCCTCGTTTATCTTCTCAGAGTTGATGAAGGTCAGCACTGTCTTGTGGTCGTTGTAGGTGCCGGCCTGCGACAGGCTCTCGCGTATGCTCTTGTAAGCGTCCTGCAAGTCATACTTGCCCACAAGCCCGATGTGAACCTCTTCGGTGGCGTTGTTGCGGCGTTCGAGGAAGTTCCGCCACGGGCCGAGCGTGGGTTTCTCGCCGATTTCCATGCCGAGCTTGCGCAGTATGGCCGCGTCGAGCCCCTGGTTGAGCATGTTCACCGGCACCTCGTAGATGGAAGGCAGGTCTTCGCTCTGCACCACGCAGTCGAAGTCAACGTTGCAGAAGGCGGCCACTTTCTTCAGGATGGCGTCGCCCAGGTGCTTCTCTGTGCGCAGCACGAGCACGTCGGGCTGTATGCCCACGCTCTGCAGCTCCTTCACCGAGTGCTGTGTGGGCTTGGTCTTCAGCTCGCCGGCGGCCCGCAGGTACGGCACGTAGGTGAGGTGAACGCACACTGCGTTTTTGCCCAGCTCCCATTTCATCTGGCGTATGGCCTCAAGGAAAGGCATGCTCTCTATGTCGCCGATGGTGCCGCCTATCTCGGTGATCACGAAGTCGTAGTGGTTCTTCTCGCCGAGCAGCTTCACGTTGCGCTTTATCTCGTTCGTGATGTGCGGCACCACCTGTATTGTCTTGCCCAGGTAGTCGCCTCGCCGCTCCTTGTCTATCACGGCCTTGTATATCCTTCCGGTGGTGAGTGAGTTTGCCTTTGTGGTCTGTATGCCGGTGAAGCGCTCGTAGTGGCCCAGGTCGAGGTCGGTTTCCATGCCGTCCACCGTGACGTAGCACTCTCCGTGCTCGTAGGGATTTAGTGTGCCCGGGTCGATGTTGATGTACGGGTCGAACTTCTGGATGGTGATGTTGTAGCCCCTTGCCTGAAGCAACTTGCCTATTGACGACGATATGATGCCCTTTCCGAGTGAGGATACCACGCCGCCGGTGACGAAGATGTACTTTGTTTCTGCCACGATGATATTCGTTTTTATTGATTCTACTTTGTCTTGTTGCGTATTGGATACAATAAACAACGTGCAAAATTACTAAAAAAACTGGATACGGCAAAGAATCGCCCCACAATTAACTGCCGTGGCGGTGCTCTTGGCTCTTTTTGGTAGTGGCGTCACCTTTTTTTCGTTTTTAATGCCTATCTTTGCATTCTGTAATGCTTAGGGCGGCCGGGGCGTGTGCCTGCAAGCGGTCTGCCCGCCTCAACGGATTGTCGGATGAAACTTAGATATGCCATATTTCTGGTGATTGTGGCGGCCTTGTACGCCGAGGCTGCGGCACAGCGCCCCCGTAGGCAGCGGCCAGTGGCCGACTCGTCGCGGGTGGTGCAGGCTTACGTGGACTCGCTCCGCCAGAGCTTCAGGCGGCTCGACTCCGTGGCTGCGATGCGCTCCGCCCACGGCCAACAGGCTATTGACGGCCGCTTTTACCGCCTCTTCGCCCCGCTCACTTTCTACCATTCGCCTGCGGCAAAGGCCATGGGGGCCGATTCTGCCTCCACTTCCGGCGACTCCTTGGCCAACGCCGTTGACGCTGCCTTGCTCCGCGTTTACCTCAGCAGGCCTGAGCTTGTGGGCGGAACGGAGACCGCCCTGCGCCGCGCCGGCTCCATACGCAACGACATCATGGACGAGCCGATGCGCCAGGACTTCGACATCACTGAGCACGACGACCCGCTGCCCGACGTCTCGGTGTACGCCCCGACGCAGGTCATGGTGAAGAAGCCAAACTTCTGGACGTTCGGTGGCGACGGCAACCTGCAGCTGCTGCAGAACTATGTGTCGGACAACTGGTACAAGGGGGGCGAGAGCAACTACTCAATGGTGGGCGACCTTACGCTCACGGCCAACTACAACAACAAGAGCCGCGTGAAGTTTGAAAACAAGCTTGAGATGAAGCTGGGCTTCCAGACCTCGCAGGACGACACGCTCCATAAGTTCAAGACCAACAACGACATGATTCGCTACACCGGCAAGCTGGGCTTGCAGGCAAAGAACAACTGGTACTACACCATACAGCTGCTGGCCTACACGCAGTTTACGCAGGGCCTGAAGAGCAACGACGAGAAGGTGTATTCCGACTTCATGTCGCCTTTTAACCTCAACGTGGGTCTCGGTATGGACTACTCCGTGGCCACGAAGAACAACCGCCTGAAGGGCAGCGTAAACCTCTCGGCCCTTGCCTTCAACTTCCTATACGTGGGCCGCAAGAACCTCGCGGGCAGCTACGGCGTGGTGGGCGACCACCATACCAAGGAGGACTTCGGTTCGCAAGTCACCGTTGACCTTACCTGGCAGATAACCGACCAGATAAAATGGAAGTCGCGCTTCTACGGCTATACCACGTACAAGCGCGTGCAGATGGAGTGGGAGAACACCATCACGCTCAACATCGTGAAGTACATCAGCACCAACATCTTCCTATACCCGCGCTTCGACGACGGCGGCAACTACGATGAGAACCTTGGCTACTGGCAGTTCAAGGAATATTGCTCGCTCGGTTTCTCGTATGATTTCTGACGGTGCGCACGTCTCCCCGCGCGTCTTGTTCCTTGCTTAACCTAAAATCGGTCAATAGGTCACCTGACACTTGTTTTTGGTTTATGTCGGGCTTTCCAAACGATTCCATCCTCTTGTCGGCATCTTGCCAGCCGCTTTGTCTCGATGTAGAGACGTGGCGCGCCGCGTTTCTGCCACTGCACCTTCGATAAAGGCGGAGCCAATCTGCACAACAATAGAATGAAATCATTTTGGACTTTATTGGCCGATTTGGGTTCCACCAATCCATAATCCCGCCTCCCCCTGGCGCGCCTTACCCCGGAAACTCTTCCGTTGGCGGCGCAATCTGCCTGAAGTGGCGCAGCAGTGCCTCGGCGTATTCGCGTGCGCGCCCTTCGGGCGAGGTGGCTTCGGGCATCCCGCCGTTGCGGAAGAGCACCTTGAGTATGTTGTCGCCGTGTAGTTCTATGGTTTGCAGCAGTCGTGTTTCCCATTTGTTTGTGAACACCATTTGCAGGAATCCGATGGAGTATCCAGTGGGCAGGTCAGTCCGTGTGGGTTGTTGCAGGTCGGGCAGGGGGTGGGCGTAGGCCATGCCCATGGCCTCGGTCGATGGGGCGGGCGGCTCGTCGAACCTCAATGTACGCCCGGCTAATGACACCGTGCTGTGCAGTTCCGGCTCTTGGGCGAACACCCTTAGGTAGTCGGCGGGCCAGTCGTTCTCCTTTCGCCAGTGGCCTTTTCCCGTCACGTTCCATTCCGGCGGGAGGTATACTATGTATTCCGCGCGGTTTTCCATCTCTCCATCGATATACTCTTTGTACGGCACTTGCATGGGATACGCTCCCGCGCCGATGGTACACAGGGTGTAGTAGGGCCTCTCTTCAGAGGGTTTTATTACGGCTATGTCTATTCTCACGTTGGTAAAGTACTTGTCGTGGACAATGGTGTCGGGCTGCCCAAAGCGGGCTGCTATGAACTCCTCCATCGCCGCCCGCTCCTCTGTGGAGTATAAGTAGGGCTGCATCTCGGGCACCATGCCGTGGGCAGCGAGCCACCAGTGGTGAAGCAGGTGGTTGCGGCACCGGCCTGGGTTGTCCGTGGGCAGCACGAAGTCGATAGTGTTTCCTTCGGTGTCGATGATGCCGATGGTTATGGACCGCTTGTAGAACCATATCAGCCTTATATCCCTCCATGGCCAGCCAATGCTGTCGGTGTATCGCCCCTGCCCGTCGCGGGCCACGTAGTACAGGCCGTTCTTGTCGGTGCGGAGCATTCCACCGTACTTTTTGACAATGTTGTAGTCAGAGAATGCCGCATATATGAAGTATGCAGGCAGCAGCACGGCAATCTCAATCACCAGGAACGTTGGCAGCCAACTGTGGTAGAAAAAGCACAGCCCTATTGCGATGAGCGTCAGGGTGAGCATTATGGCCATAAATATAGGTTGGCTGTTCAGTGAGTGAATCGTGCATGGCACGGCATAGTGCCATCGCGACTGCGGCAGCACAAACAGTATGGCATCGCCGCCGGGCGGCAAGTCCATGTGCTTAAGGTCTCTCCATCTTACTTTTTCCATGCTTACGTTTTTCCCAAATCGGGCGTTGGAGTCTAAAATGATTTCATTCTGTTGCCGTGCAGATTGGCTGTCGCCTTTGTAGAACGTACTGTGGTAGAGACGTGGCGCGCCGCGTCTCTACGTCGTGACAAGCATCCCCCGTGCGGGTGCAACGTGCGCATCGCCCCCGTGTCTTGACGGCAAGGAGCATTGCGGCAGTGGCAGCGCATGAGCAGCCCAATGCGGACTTGCGCGCCTGTCCGTTCGTAGGTGGCGAGCGGGCGGGCGCGCAAGCAGCTTGCATGAGCAGCGGCGGGGTATGGGATTATTTCTTGGCTTCCTCCATGTCGCCCTCTATGTAGAGGCGCGTCATTTCCACTGCGCCGTTGGTCCTGATGGTTATCGACTTCTTGAAGTGGCCCGGAAAGCGGCCTGCGCCGTTGTATGTCACCTTTATCTTGCCTTTCTGGCCGGGCATCACGGGAGCCTTGGTGTATTCAGGCACGGTGCAGCCGCAGCTGGCCACGGCCTGGTTTATTATGAGCGGGGCGCCGCCAACGTTGGTGTAGGTGAACTCGCACGACACCTTGGGCGACGACTCTGAGAACTTGCCGAAGTTGTGGGTGGTCTTGTCAAACTTGATTTGTGCCTGCTTCTTGTCGCCTGCCTGCTGGGCCAAGGCCATCGTTAGGCAGCATACGAGCATAGCCGACAATAGTAATACTTTCTTCATATCCGCTGTGTTTGTTTTGTTTATCCGGCGCAAATTTACCCCATTTCCGTCGGTTTTGTATGCATTGGGCGCGTTATTTTTTATAAATTAACACATTGTGAGGGCATAAAGGTATAGTTGCAACAGCGGTGCGAGGCCATGAGGAGCGCCGCTGTTGCAAATGGATATTTGTGCAAGGTATTGTTATTGCATGATGAAACGTTGCATCAAGGCATTGGTATTGGCATTGTGGATCGGCTTGCCAATGTTAAGCTCTTTTATGGCATGCTCCATTTCATGCGAGACGGAGTTCCTTGTTCTCGATTCTGTAGAGTCTATGGATGTATAAAGAACCATTGAGTAGAGGTTGGAACTGATTACATAAAACGATATCATCAATGCCATGTCTTGCTCGATGTTGACCATCATGACATAATTTTCGGACTCGTTCACATCGATGACGATGTATCTTTCTGTCAGGTAGTCGACCAAGGCGTCACCATAAGCCATTGCGTCAACCAAGACCGCTGAGCTTTTCAGACGATTGTTTTCAAAGAGGTATGCATATGACGTTGCGCCCCCTTTCCCATCGTACATGACAATATTCCCTTCTACCTTGAGCATGTTGTAGCCATCCATGAACGTGTTTACGTAAGATGGCGATGCGCCCCATTGCAGGCATGGTGTGTCGTAGAGGTTGTAGCGTGGATTGACCGTGAGTTGGAATGAAGAGCTTTCGCTGCTTATGGTTGTCGTTCCAACCCTTTGGGCGGTTACAATGTTGCCGCTAACTGAGGCGATGAGCGGTTCTGCTGATTGCCAGTTGCCTCCAGTGCTTATTGAATAAGTTTCTCCCGTGCTTAGGTTCACGTCTTCATGCTTTGGCCCCTGCTGCTCGTCATCGTCGGAGCTGCATGACGAAAGGCTTGCCAACGCAAATATAAGTGCTGCCAATAATGTTAATCTCTTTTCCATTTTCTTTGTTTTTGATGTTTTGTTAATGATGTTTGGCTTAGTCCTTGCTTACCGGTTGGAGACAATAAAAAAAGCGCGGACTAATGACTCAATCCGTGCTTATCGAGGTATCGCCAAACACCATTGCCACACAAACGAGTAAAAGCCCACGCCATAGGCGTGAGCATTGGCGTTTACTCTTGTGGCTTACGTTAAATTTGGCGATTTTCGATAAGCAAGAATAAAGCTAACGCTTTTTTTATCTTATGTCTTTGTCTTGTCTTATTTCATTGGCAATTTGGTTTTGGTTTACGTCTGCAAATGTACATATAATATTTGAAAAATAATGGAGTGCTGCCGGAAAATGTTTTTCCATGAATCATTTCTCTTTGCCTGTTGCCTGCCCTTCGCGCCACGGGCTGGCGGCCGCCTTTTTTAGCTTTTGTGTCTCCGCAGCCTGCGGAGGCAGGCAAAAGCCGTTGGTTTTGCTTTGCGGTTTGCTTTGTTTTCTGTACCTTTGCAAACCGAATGGAACTCACAGATGCTCAACGGCCACGAATAGCCATAATAGACCGCAACACGCTCGCCGCGTTGGGGCTGAAAGCCATGCTCGGCGAGGCCGTGCCAGTGGCCGAGGTGTGCGCGTTCGGGTCGTTCGCTGAGTTGGCCGAGGCCGGGGCGGACGGCTTTGTACACTACTTCGTGGCCTTGGAGGTGCTTATGGCCAACCGCGACTTCTTTGCCGTGCGGCGCAATAAGACCATCGTGCTCACCCCGTCGGCTGCCGAAGAGGCGCAGCCGCGCGGCTTCCACGCCATCTGCACCGCGCTGCCCGAGCGGCAGGTCGTGAGGGCGCTGCTCGCGCTGGAGCAGGGCGCGCACGCTGGCGGGCGCCACCTGCCGCAGCAGGGGGGCAGCCGGGGCGGCGTGCTCTCGGAGCGCGAGGCCGAGGTTATGGCGCTCATCGTGCGCGGGTTCATCAACAAGGAGATTGCCGACCGGCTCAACATAGGGCTGGCCACGGTGGTTACGCACCGCAAGAACATAATGGAGAAGCTGGGCATGAGGAGCGTTTCGGCGCTCACCATCTATGCCGTGGTCAACGGCTATGTGGGCATCGACAGCATATAGGCAGGCCCGTGGCTGGCCTGCGCAGGCACAAACATAGGGCAAGGAGTGGCTTGTGGCCGACATCCTTGCCCTATGTGTTTGTTTTGTTTGGCACTAAGTGAGTGGCTGCTTCGCCCCAGCCTCACTTCCAGAAGCGCGGCGTTATGTCGGTGAAGCAGTCGCCAGAGGCCCGTTTGTAGAGCCTTTGGTTGGTAGTGCGCTCCCTCAGGCAGCCTAAGTGGGCTATGTACGGGCCGAGCTTTATGTAGTCGAAGTCGGCCTTGCGCACTCCCGCCGCAACGCGCTGGCGGCCACTGTACCACGCCACCTTAAGCTCCGGGTGCTCGTGGTGCAGGTAGTTGGCGAGCGCGTTAACGTAGGCAGGCTCGGCGTCGCCGCCCATGAAGCACACGCAGGTGATGCTGTTGCCGTAGCGGTTCACTATCGCCTCAAGCTCCATCGGGGTGAGCGGGGTGCCTATGTCCTGCCATAGGTAGCTGCTGTGGCAGCCCGGGCAGCGGCAGGGGCAGCCGGAGAGGTTGATGGCGAGGGTCACTTCGTCGGGTATTTCCTGGAACACCACGCCCGTGTTTACGTATTTCAGCATGATTTTTCTCGGTTTGTTGTTGTCTTGCCTGCGTTATTCTGAGGCCAGCCAAGCCCCGGCCTTGGCGTAGAAGCGGCGTCCGGCTTCCTGCTGGCGCGCCTCCGAGAAGTTGCTCACGCGCTTGAGGTAGCCTATGATGCGCGTCATGTAGTCCACGTTCTTAGAGTGGCAGGCGGGGCATTCGTGCAGGTAACGCTTGTCGATGTGGCCGCAGTCGTTGCACACGGTGTTGGGTATGTTGAACGTAAAGTAGTTGCACCCCTCCTTGGCTGCCACGCGCAGGAGCTGTCGGTACTGCGCCTTCGACAGGTGCTCCTCAAGGTTCATGTGGAGGGCGGAGCCTCCGGTGAGGTGCTCTATGTAGGGCGCGCCGTGCAGGCGGAACTTCTCTATGATGTCGGTGGAGCCGTCCTCAACCACGTAGAAGTAGCTGTTGTAGCAGTCGCGCGGCACGAAGTAGCCGTCCTCGCGGTCCCACTTGGCGTGCTTCACGCCCACGTTCTCTGCCGGGATCATCTCGCAGTTGAACATCACTTCCTTCGTGCGGTACTCGCGGTTCTTCTTTTCTATTATGCCGAGCACACCCTGCACGAAGGCGAGGTAGTCGGGGTTGTCGCTTATTTGCAGGCCCATGAACTCGGCGGCCTCCACGAGTCCGTTCACTCCGATGGTGAGATACTGCCGCGACATGTTTATGTAGCCCGCGTCGAACAGCGGGAGCATGCCGTGGGCCTGAAGCTCCTTGAGGTTCTCGTTGTAGGCCAGCTGCACCTTGTGGCACAGGTCTGTGATGTCGGCAAGGAACTCCTTGTAGTCCATCTTGTTGTTCACCGCATGCTGTATGCAGCGGTTCAGGTTAATCGTGAGCACGCTCTTCGAGCCTGTGGACACGCCACCTGCGCCGAGGGTGTAGCTGAAGCCGTTGTCCTGTATCTCGTTGCGGAGGCGGCAGCAGCTGGAGAGCGAGTCGGCGTTGTCGCTCATGTAGGTGAAGAAAGAGTGGCCCTCGGCATACATCTCGGCGGTGAAGTCGCCCCATTCCTCGTCGATCACGTCGCCGTCGCGGCTCAAGAGGGCCATCGTTTCCACCGGGAACGTGAGCACGGCCTTGGTGCGCTCGGCGTTGAACCACTTCATGAAGCGTTTCTGCAGCCACGAAAGCCCGGCCCAGTCGGGCTTGCTCCCGTCGGGGAAATAGAACTCGCCGAAGAGGCTTTCGAAGTAAGGGCGGTCGTAGTAGGCTATGTTCCAGAACACGGCCTGGTAGTTCCTGGCACCCGTGGGCTGGTTTATCGAGTATACTATCTGCTCGAAACAGTCGGTTATCACCTTGTCTATCGTGCGCTGCTTCAGCGACAGGTCGACCACCTTCTGCGGCTCCTTGTAGTACTCCTTGCCGTATTCGAGGCCAATGAAATAGTTGAGGTACATCAGGAACTCGGGCGTGGCGCAGGCCCCGCTGAGCATGCTCGACACCATGAACACCATGTTTACGAAGCCCCCGCAGAACGACTTGAGGTTGGTGGGCGCGGTGGAGTTGCCGCCGATTGACATCGTTCCGCCTATGAGCCAGGGGTACATGGTGATGGAGGCACAGTAGTTGGCCAGGCTCGTTTCGTCGTTCTTATATATAAAGTGGTGGGTGAGCAGGTCTGTGTAGCGGTCGGCCAGCTCCTTGCCGTACATCTTCTTGATGCGGTCTGTGAGCAGGCGGCGGTTCAGGCGGATGAAGTTCGATTTGGGCAGCTCGCCTATGAGGGTGGCTATGTTCTTGTGCTCCACGTTGGCGTTGGCGTCGTATTTCGAGCCTGTGGCGGCGTTGGCGGCCTCGCAGTAGGCCGCGAGGAAGCGCAGCTTCTCCATGGTTTCGCGGTCCTCGGTGTGCCGCTGGCGGTACAGCATGAACGACTTGGCCACGCGGTAGAAGCCCTCGCGCATCAGCGCTTCCTCCACTTGGTTCTGTATGTCCTCCACCTTTATGCCCTCATGTATGTCGAGGTGGCTCAGTATCTTCGAGATGCAGCCGAGGTCGGCAGGCTCGCTTACGGAGTCGAACGCCTTGATTATGGCGTTCATGATTTTGTCGAGTGAGAAGCGTTCGGCAGAACCGTCTCTCTTGGTGATTGTGAAGCTCTTTATGTCCATTGTTGTTTTCTGTTTTGGAAAACTTTTTCTGCGCGTCCGGCAGAAAAGTTTCCCGTTTTTGATAACTTCTTGCTTGATGTTGCGAACGGTGTTCGCCGAATCGGACACAAAGGTACAATAAAATCCGGTAGAAACCTACCGGATTTGGAACAAAAATGGAGTTGGCCTGAAATATTTCCTAAAGCTTTACATTGGATATGTCGACCAGTCCGTTGACAATGGCGTAGATGGTCAGTCCGGCGGAGCTGTGTATTTGCAGCTTGCGCGCTATGTTGCGCCTGTGGGTTATCACCGTGTTTACAGAGATGTACAGGTGCTCGGCTATTTCCTTGTTCGACATGCCTTGCACGAGGCTCACCACCACGTCCTTCTCGCGGTCGGAGAGGGCGTCGGCGCTCTCTTGCCCGCCCTTGAACACCATCGACGATATGTTCTTCGTAACGTCGTTCTGCCGCGATATGCGCTCCAGCCGCCTTATTGCCGGCACGAAGATGTTGTCTTCCACCTCGGTGTGGAGCTTCAGCCACTCCTCGTTGTTGTATATGTCGTAAAGGGTCGACATGAGCTTGTGGTTGCGCTGGATGTCGGTGGGCAGGTATTTTATGATGGTGGTCTTCAGCTCCTTGAGCTTTATGTCGGTCTGCCCGTGGTGCTTTGAGAATGTCTCGATGGTATAGTCGCCGGTGGTCTGCCCGTCGAGCAGGGCCTGCACGTATGGGAAGAGCGTCCGCTCCTCGTCGAGCATGTGCTTGCGCACTTCGTGCGCATACTCGTCGTAGAGTTTCAGGAGCAGTCCGCCGAGGTCGCCGCCGCCGTCGATCGACTCCTCAAGCTCGCGCCTTATGAACGGCAGCTGGAAGTCGAGGTAATACACGTGGCACGCCTTGAGGTAGTGCATGAGCGTAGGCACGGAGAGCTGGTCGTCGTCGTCGAACCCGTAGTAGCCGTTGATGGTGTAGTTTACCACAGCAAGGAAGGTGTAAGTGTCCACGCCGTTGTCCTCGCACGTCTCCCTCACGGTCTTGTCGCCGAAGCCGAGCTTGATGCCGAAGCTGCCCAGCGACTGCAGCACGTTGTAGTTGTCGCGTATGAGCGAAATCATCTTGTCGCTGGCCTCGTAAATCTTTTGGTTCTTCATTGCGATACCTATTTCTGATTACCACTGCAAAAGTAATAATTTCAATCCACACACACAATAGCCATTAGTTGGTATTTCTGCGTGCCGCCGCGTGCCGTGATACACATTTGTGGCTACCCTGCCGCGCTGCATCGCATTATATATATTATGTATGCATGGCGGTGCAAAGCGCAAAAAAGTCGCAATGGCTGCTGCAGTCCGGCATTTTTTGCGTAAATTTGCCTGTGCAACCAAACAACAGACGACTATGAGAAAGATAAGGAACCCATGGCAGGGCAAGTCGGGATACGATTGCTTCGGGTGCAGCCCCGACAACCCGCTGGGAGTGAAGATGGAGTTCTACGAAGACGGCGACAGCATCGTATGCTTCTGGAAACCGCAGGAGCACTACCAAGGGTGGATAGACACGCTGCACGGAGGCATACAGGCCACGCTCATCGACGAGTGCGCCTCGTGGGTGGTGTTCCGCAAGCTGCAGACCACCGGCGTCACCACGAAGCTCGACGTGCGCTACCGCAAGCCCATCATGACCACCGATGCGCAGCTCACCATACGCGCCGTGCTGCGCGGCATGAGGCGCAACCTGGCCCAGATTGGCGTGACGATAGAGAACTCAATGGGCGAGGTGTGTACCGAGGGCGAGGCCACTTACTTCACGTTTCCGGCGGAGAAGGCCCGCCAGATGGGCTTCACGTCGTGCGATACTGAGGGCGACGAACTGTTGTCGATGTGACGGCGGAGGGAAAAAAACTACGTAAACGTTTGCGTATCTTCCGTGCTTTTCGTATATTTGCAACTGTGTGCCGCCCTGCGCTGTTTGCTGCCGGGTGCCGCGCGGCTGCTTGCCGCCCACAGTTCACCGATATGCAACATCACTGCCAATGCCCGACCGTAAACGAAGAATATCGCTCAAAGACCTTGCCCAGGAGCTGGGCGTGAGCATTGCCACCGTGAGCCGCGCCCTGCGCAGCAGTCCCGAGATAGGCAAGGAGATGCAGCTGCGCGTCAAGGAGCTTGCCGCGCGGCTCAACTACAGGCCCAACCCCTTTGCGCGCAGCCTGCGGCGCGAGGCCCCGAGGATAATTGGAGTGGTGATGCCCAACCTCGTTTCACATTACTATTCGGCTGTCCTCGACGGCATTGAGGACGAGGCGACCAAGGCCGGCTACTCTGTCATCAGTGCCAACAGCCATGAGGACTTCGCGGCCGAGGCGCGGGTGATAGACAACTTCATTGGCCTACACGTGGAGGGCATCGTGGCCTGCGTGGCGCAGAGCACCACGCAGTATGCCCACTTTGAGGAGCTGGCCGACATGGGCATACCGCTCGTGTTCTGCGGGCGCACCTGCCTGCCCGACCGTTTCTCGTCGGTTACGGCCAACGGCGACGAGGCCGCCCGCCAGGCCACGCAGCACCTCATCGACACCGGCAGCCGCCGCATAGCTTTCATAGGCGGCCCAAACCACCTCGACATGGTGTGCCGCCGCAAGCACGGCTACTTGGAGGCCCTGCGCGACAACCGGTTGCCCATCGACCGCTCGCTCGTGGCGTGCGACCGCATTGACTACGGCGTAGCCAAGCAGTCGGCGGAGCGGATGCTGAGCCGCCCCGACCGCCCCGACGCCATCCTGGCCTTCAACGACATAATAACCTTTGCCGCCTTTGCCGCCATAAAGGAGATGGGGCTGAGCATGCCGGGCGACGTGGCCTTGATAGGCTTTACCGACGATGCCCACGCGGCCTACGTAACCCCGCGCCTGTCGGCCATCGTCGACCAGTCGCACCTCATGGGGGCCACGGCTTGCCGCCTGCTGCTGCGCAACATAGGCGGCGACATGTCGGTGTGCCGCGAGGTGGTGCCCCAGCGACTCGTCATCCGCGACACGTCGGCCAAGCGTTTGCCTCAGGCTGCAGGCGTTGCCGGGCGGCTCTGTTTGTAAGGTTTTACGACAAAATAACTGCCTTGCTTAACTAATTGATAATCAGATGATTTGCAGAACGGGTCGTTTCGCATTGCGAAACGGCCCGTTTTGCGTCGTGAAACAGGCCGTTCCGCGCTGCCAAACGACCTGTTTGGCAGCGCGGAACGGTACATGGGGTAGTGTTGTAAGCAAAATTCGCAATGCCTACCGGCTGCATAGCCCACCAGGCGGCGGGCAGTCTGCTATCCCTCGCGGTAGAAGTCGAGTGCTTCGCATATTTCTTCCGGCGTGGCCGTCTGGTTTATGCGGATGTCGCCTATGCCGCCCAGCAGCGTGAAGTTTATGCTGCCGGCAGTGTTCTTCTTGTCGTGCCTCATCAGCTCCAGGAGCGCGGGGTAGTCGTCGCAGGTTATCGGCATCTTGCCGTAGTGCTCCCTGATGAAGGCCACCGTCTGCCTCATCTTGTCGGTGGGGAAGCCTGCCTTCGTGGCGCTGAGGTACAGCTCGCACACCAAGCCGTAGGCCACGGCATAGCCGTGCAGTATCGGGGCGCGCCCCAGGGCCAGCGACTCGAAGGCGTGGCCGGCCGTGTGGCCCAGGTTGAGGGCCTTGCGCAGGCCGCGCTCCGTGGGGTCTTGCTCCACGATGCGCTCCTTCACACCAACCGATGCGGCCACCATGCCCCGCAGCTGCGCCAGGTCGGGGCGCTCAATGTCGAACGCAAGCAGCTCGGCCCAAGTGCGCTCATCGCTGATGAGGCCGTGCTTCAGCATCTCGGCGTAGCCCGACAGCATGTTCTCCGCGTCCATCGTGCGCAGGAACTCGGTGTCGAGAATCACGCAGCTGGCGTTGTTGAACACGCCCACCTCGTTCTTCAGCCCGCCGAAGTTTATGCCCGTCTTTCCGCCCACCGATGCATCTACCATGGCCAGCAGCGTGGTGGGGATGTTTATGTAGTTTATGCCGCGCTTGAAGGTAGATGCGGCAAAGCCCCCGAGGTCGGTCACCATGCCGCCGCCCACGTTTACCAACAGCGAGTGGCGCGTGGCCCCGAGGCGGCCCAGCTCGGCCCATACGTGGGCCAGCTGCTCCAGAGTCTTGTTGCTGTCCGTTGGCGGTATGGTTATCACCCCGGCCCCGCGCATGGCCTCACACTTCTCGGCCAGTGGCAGGCAGAGCCTCGCGGTGGTCTCGTCGGCCAGCGCAAAGAGCCTGTCGGGCTTGCACTCGGCTATGGCCTCGGCCAGCGCGCGGCCCAGGTCGTCGGATATGGTTATCTTCTGTCTCTCCATTTCGGTACGTTTTTGTTCCCTGCAAAGTTACGCTAAATCCTCGGGCTGCGAAATAAAACGGGCTGATTATTTTGCAATGTGTCAAACTTGCCGTATCTTTGTGGCATATTTATTGTTTCGATAACGTTAAACCCATCAGATTTATATGGACAGAGAGCAAGACCAGAAAGAGCGGTTCCACGAGGTGGACGAGGGCTACACCATCCTTGAGGCCATCACCGAGGCCAAGCGGTGCCTGCACTGCAAGGTGCCGCAGTGCAGCAAGGGCTGCCCCATAAGCCAGGACATACCCGACTGGATTCACGAGATTTCGAAGGGAAACTTTGGCAACGCCATGAAGATAATCAACGACAAGAGCAACCTTCCCGCCGTCTGCGGGCGCGTTTGTCCCCACGAGAAGCAGTGCGAGGGCCACTGCATACTCAACAAGAAGGGGGCTGGCATACGCGTGGGCAAGCTCGAGCGCTTCATAGCCGACTTCGACGGAGACATGGGGCTGATACGCGAGAAGCTGCAGCCCAAGACGCGCGGGCGCGTGGCGGTGATAGGCTCGGGCCCGGCCGGCCTCACCATAGCGGGCGACCTGGCCCGCATGGGCTTCAACGTGGAGGTGATAGAGATGGAGCCGGAGCCGGGCGGGGTGCTCATGTTCGGCATACCGGAGTATCGCCTGCCCAAGGATGTGGTGCGCCGCGAGATAAAGAAGATTGAGGAGCTGGGCGTGGTGTTCCACTGCAACACCACCGTGGGTACCGACGTCAACATCGACCAGCTCTTCGAGCGGGGCTTCGATGCCATCTTCATGGGCACCGGCACTGTGAAGCCGCGCAAGCCCGACATTCCCGGGCGCAACCTGCGGGGAGTGCGCCAGGCCGTTTACTTCCTGCGCAAGGTGAGCCTTTACAACGAGGGGAGCATTGCCCGCGAGGACGTGCCAGTGCACGAGGGCGACCGCGTGTTCGTCATCGGCTGCGGAAACACGGCCATGGATGCCGCCCGCACGGCCATACGCATGGGCGCAAAGGACGTGGAGATTGTTTACCACCGCACCATCGACGACATGAGCGCGCTGCGCTCCGAGTACGACGAGGCCGTGGAGGAAGGCGTTAAGTTCAACTGGGAGTCGAAGATAGTGGAGATTCTCGATTATAACGGCATCCTAAGCGGCGTGGTGATAGAGCAGGGCGGCGAGAAGAGGATAGAGAAGGCCGACAAGGTTCTGATGGCCATCGGCTCTGTGCCGGCCAGCCGCATCGTGTCGACCACAAAAGGCATCGACGTTGACGAGCGCGGATATGTGCTCACGCGCGAGAATCCCTATGGCATGACCAGCCGCAAGGGTGTGTTCGCCGGGGGCGATGTGGTTAACCGCCCGTCGACCGTTGTGCTTGCCATGCGCGACGCCAAGCGCGTGGCCGAGGGCATTGCGAAGTACGTGGACGCCATAAAGCTGCTTGAGGCCGTTAACTCGTCGGAGGGCGTGGTAGACCATGCTGCCGACGGCCAGTCTGCCTCTTGAACCTCAATCGGCCATTAGAGTCCAACACGATTTCATCCTTTTGTCGTGCAGACTGTCTGCCACGCCATGGACAGATAAACGCGCAAAGGGCGCGGTTCCCTGTTGGGGAGCCGCGCCCTTTGCGCTTGCCATTGGCCGTATGCGGGCCATGGTCGTTTCGGAGCCTGCGGTCAGAACCTGCGCGGACCGCCAAAGCCGCCGCCTCTGGAGCCTCTCGGCCCCATGCCGCCGCGCGGGCCGCGCCCGCCCCTGGGGCCTTGCTCCATGGCCTGGCGCGCCTCCTTTGAGCCGAAGAGGTTGAGACGGTAGATTACGTGGAGCATGCCGAAGCTCGTTATGGCGTTGTACTCGGTGTCGCTGCGCTGCATGGCGTTTATGGTGCGGCTGAAGTTGCTCTGTTGGTGCAGCAGGTCGTAGAACTGGAGCGTAACGATGAGGTTCTTCTGCTTGAGGAAGCTCTGGCTCACTTGGGCGTTCCATATAAGCTCGTTGGTGTTGAGCGACTCGTCGCTGTAGCCCCTACGGCTGTTCATGTTGAGGTCGAAGGCAATCTCGGTGCCCCACGGCAGCCTTACGTTCGAGTTGAAACCGTATGCAAACTCCCACGTGTCGAGGTTGCTGTTGGGTTGCAGCTTGTTGCGCGAGTGCTCGTATTCAACCGAGCCGTTAAGCTCGAACTCAAACCAGTCGTTGCGGTAGCCGGCGGTCAGCTCCTCCTCGATGGCGGTGCTGCGGGTGGTGTTCTTCTGCGAGTCTTGGCGGTCGATGCTCACGTAGCCCACGCTGTTGGTGTATTTTACCTCCGTGTTCGTGCTCACGTTGAACATCCCGGCGGAATCTATCGCGGTGTTGAAGAGGAACTGCCCGCGCGTAGACCAGTTGCCGTTTATGTTCTCGGGGCGCGTCGTGCGTCCGCCGGTCTCCGGGTTGTAGCGCACCATGTTGCTTATGGAGTTGCTCGTGGTCTGGAAGCGGAAGTTGGCCATTATGGTCTTGTAGTGGTTCTGTATGTAGTTGTTGTAGAACATGTTGAGCGTCTGGGTGAACGAAGGCTTCAGCCCGGGGTTACCCATCGTGATGTTCAGCGGGTCGCTGTCGTCGGTGATGTCGAGCAGGTCGGTCATGCTCGGCTGGCTCGTGGAGCCGCGGTAGCGCACTCGCAACTGGCTTACCTTTGATATCTTCCAGCGGAAGTCGAGCGATGGCGACACGTTGGTTACGGTGCGCGTGGTGTCGGTGCTCACGCCTTGGTAGCGCTGTATGAACTTGGTTTGCTGCGGTATGACGCTCACGCCGAAACTGAGGTTGTAGGCCGGGCGTATTATGCGCATCATGATGTCGATGTCGTGGATGTAGTTCTTGTACTCCGAGTAGCGGCTGAGGTCGTCGTCGAGGTAGGTCTCAAAGTGGTTGGGCAGTCGCCCGAGGTAGCCGTCCCAGCTGCGGTATTCGGGCGAGAGCCCTGCGAAGAAGTCCTCGCCGAGGTTGCTGAAGTCGTAAGTGGAGCGCTCGCTCTTAGTATACTTGTACTGGAACTGGTAGCTGAACTGCAGGAACGTGGCCTTCATTATAGGCTCGCTGTAGGTGGCCTTGATGCTGTAGTTCCAGTTTTTCTGCGGTGTGAGGTTGTAGCGGTTGGTTTGGTAGGTGGAGTCCTGGCCGAGCATGTTCTTCGTTTTGTACAGGTGTACGTTGTTGGTGCTGAGGCTCTTGCTCTCGCTGTCGCCGTAGTTGCCTCGCAGGCGCAGGGTTACGTTGCGGCCCATGTTGTTGAGCCGGCGGTTAAACATGAGCATTCCGCCAAAGCTTTTAGACTCGCTGTAGGTTATGCTGCTGTTGTTTCGCGAGTTTACGAAGAGCGTGGAGTCCTCGAAAGCGTCGCTGAGCGGGTCGGCCACGTAGAGGTATGGGTCTTCGTCGAACGTGGCCGACTTGCTCATGCTCACGCCATCGCTCTTCGAGAGGCTGAACGTTGGGCGGAACATGATGGTGGTCATCGTGTCGGGGTGCCACTCGAAGCGCATCTGCCCGTTCCATGAGTCGCTGCGCGAGTAGCTCTGGTTGAGGCTGTTGGAGAACGACCCCTCGGTGCTTACGAAGTTTTCGCTTGAGTTCTTTGTGTGGGTGTCGCCGTCGCCGTGGTTCCAGCGCACGCTTCCGTCGAGCCTCAGCTTGTCGTACTGCCCGTCCTTTTCCTCGTAGTTGAAGTTCAGGCCGAGCATCTTCGACGACTGCAGGCCGCGCCTGCCTCCGCCGAAGCGGCCTCCGCGCCCGCCGAAGCCGCGGTCGTTGGTGTTGTTGGCGCTGCCGAAGCCGAACACGCGGAACTTGTCCTTGAAGCGCATGGCCATGGCGCGTGCGGCGTAGCGGTCCTTGGTTCCGTAGGCCAGGTCGGCGTTGGAGATGAGGCCCTTGTTCATGCCTTTCTTCACCCCGAAGTCGAGCACGGTTTGTTCCTCGCCGTCGTCGATGCCCGATACGCGGGCCAGGTCGCTCTTCTCGTCATACGACTTCACCTTTTCTATTATCGACGTGGGCAGGTTCTTCAGTGCCGTCTTGGTGTCACCCACCATGAACTCCTTGCCGTCCACGAGTATCTTCTTCACCTCCTTGCCGTTGATGGTGATGTTTCCGTCGTCGTCTATCTTTGCCCCGGGCAGCCGCTTTATCAGCTCCTCGACCACCGAGCCCTCGGGGGTGCGGTAGGCAGAGGCGTTGTATACGAAGGTGTCTTCGCGCGTGGTCACCTTCAGGGCGCGGCCAGTCACCGTGGCGCCCTTCAGCATTATGGCGTCGGGTTCCATCGTGATGGTGCCGAGGGCCACGTTCTTTCCGCCGCTCACGGTGATGTTCTTGTGGTATGGCTTGAATCCCACGCACGTTACCTGCACGATGTATTTGCCGTCGGCCGGCGCCGCGATGCTGAACGAGCCGTTGGTGCTGGTCAGCCCGCCCTTGGCCATGGTGCTGTCGGTCTTAAGCAGCTTGACGGTGGTTAGGGCCAGGGCCTCGTTTGTTTCGGCCTCAATTACTTTTCCGGTAACGTTGCGTTGCGCAAGAGCAGAGATAGTTGCCGTCATGACGGCAATCATGAGCAAGAGTCGTTTCATTTCAATGCTTCGAGATTAGTTACACTTTTAAGACGCTGTGGCGGGCAAAACGTTTAATCGGTTTTGCCGCAGGTTTTAACAAAAATTGCTTTTTAGTGTATTTTGCCGCCTTTTTCGGCGACGTAAGGCTGCGCTTGATGCACTGTTAATGTTGTTTAACCCAAATCGGTCGTTAGAATCCAAAACGATTCCATTCTATTGCCGTGCAGATTGGCTGTCGCCTTTGTCGATGGCGTAGCGGGCTACGTCGAGACAAAGCGGCAGACAAGATGTCGGCAAGAGGATGGAAGCGTTTGGAAAGCCGACCACTGGCACAAAAACATGTGTTAGGCGGTCTAATGACCGATTTGGGTTTAACGGTTTGGTCGATGCAGCGTTCCGTCCGGTCTTGTGCCATTGGCTTTTGGCCGTGCCTTGCCGTGGTGGGGCAGGCTTGTGGTTGGTATTGTTTGTTTACAAAGTGCGTGGTGGAATGCGCTTCATTCCTTATGGCAATGCAAAACAGGCCGTTCCGCACCGCCAAACGGCCTGTTTTGCGGTGCGGAACGGCCTGTTTTGAAGCGTGAAATGGCATGTGGCGCAAGTGGCTGGGCCACAGTGCATTGCGCAGTGAAGCCAAGGTCGGCTGAAATCTTTACATCCTTTGTCTGGCAATGGCCGTCATTCGGCCTGTCCGGCGGTGGCCTTGACCAACTCCATCACTATCATGCCGTCGGCGCTGAAGAGGCCCACGCGTCCGCCCTTCAGCAGCCCGAACGTCCTCACCTCGCCCAGGGCCGCGAGCACCTGCCGCTCGGTCTCCATGTCGGGGCAGGCCATGCGCGTGGTGGCAGGGTTCTGTATGGTGAGGCTCTGCGCCCCGTCCTTGCCGTGCTCCAGCGCGCCCATCACGCGGTTGCAGCCGGCGTTGCCGCCCAAGCGGCCCGCCTTGGTGTCGAAGGTGAGCACCGGTCGGCTGCCGCCCTCAGACTCCTTGGGGGCTTGCCCGTACACCTTGGCCACCTGCCACTCGCCGTCAAGCGCGGCGTAGTCCATAGGCTCGGAGCGCCTTTCGAGGCGGGCCACCTCCTTGCCGTCGGCATCGAGCAGGGCCACCGAGCCATCGTCGGCCTTGCGTGCTTTTTCAACCTTGCTGAGGGCCGCGAGCACCTGCCGCTCGGTATCCATGTCGGGGCAGGCCATCATAGTGCTGCCCATCTTGGAGAATGCGGGCTTGCCCGTCTTGAGGTCTATCGAGGCCATGATGCGGTTGCATCCGCTGTAGCCGTAAACGCGGCCCTGCTTGAGGTCGAAGCCTATGTAGGGTGTCTGGCTCGATGCGGTGGTGAGGCCACGACCCTCCACCGCTGTTATGTTCCACTCGCCGTCCATTCCGGCGAAACTGCTTTTCTTCGGTGCGTTGCAGGCGGCCAGGGCCATGCTGCACACGGTCGCGGCCACAATCATCTTCTTGTTCATGATCACTGTTTTTGTTTGTTCTGTCGTTTCTGTTTATTTATCTATAATGCCCCGTGGCATGGGATATTGCACCGATGGGTGTTAAATAAACAAAAAAAGCCGCCCGCTCCGCGTTGCGGCGGGCTGCGGCTTGCACCGCTGGAGAGTGCCGTATGGGCTCTGCGCGCGGGCTGTGCTGCGGCTTTATTGGCGAAAAACAACCCGCAAGCATTGCTTTTTCGGGGAAAATGATTATCCTTGCCGATGGATTGGGGCTACCCATTCCGCGACATATTAGAAAAATAAGAGGCGTTATGCTTATCTCGAAGTCGGGAACGTAGGAAATTCAATACTTGTTCAGAGAGACGGCATAGTGGTTCTCACGCTATAGCGTGGGCTGCTATTACCATATCCTGAACAAAGGTTTCCTACGACCTCCGACTTTCGACGTGGTAGCATTGCAGTTCCACGCTTCTATGTATGGGTGAGTGCTTCCCTCGGGACGTGGAGGCTGACGGGAGGTAAATAATATGTAGGGAACCTATTTCAGTCGCGCGGGCAGACCCGCAGCCGGCTTTCGCCTGATGGTGGTGAAGGCACCATGCTTCGTGTAGCGAAGCAAGAACACAGTGTATAACCTGATTATTTTGGATGATATGAAGAAACCTAAGATGCCTAAGATAAATGAAAAAACTTTGAATAAGGCTAACAAAGTGCTTGAAACTGCCCAAACAATAGCGGGTATAGGCATTACTATCATTGGAGCCTTGGCAAAGAACAAGCAGGGCGCAAAGTGAGTTTGCTGCCGTTGCGTGGATGCCGCAAGGTGGCACGGATTTACTTGTGGAAAGGAAAACAAGGCGGGTGAGGGCGATGGTTGTGGCGCAAATGGCCCGGCTTCAGGCCCTCACTTTTATTATTTGGCCGATGTCGGTGGTGTAGTTGGGCGAGGCGTGTTCGCGCTTCATGCTCCAACCGCGGCCCGTTCCCTGTACGGCCATGCGCACTGTGCCTCGGCCGTTGCGGCTGTTTATGGCGTCGATGGCGGCTGCGAGGCGGGCCTGACGGCCTCGGTCAATGGGGTCGAAGAGGTCGGCCTGCACGGCTGCGGCATGGCAGGTGTTCCATACGATTACGCCCGCTTTCTTGTAGTGGTGCTTGCCGTCGCCTTCCCATTCGGCCCGCAGGGCCTGCACGGCTGCGGCCACAAGCTCTTGTTGGTCGGCTGTGGCCACGGTGAATGCCGCTGTGCGGTTGATGCAGTGGGGCGGCCGGTCGGTGCGGAAGCGGCTTGTGTAGGCAAACACGGTGAGCGCGGCGCAGCACGACCTTTGCTCCCGCAACTTGCGTGAGCAGGCTGCGGCGAACGATGCCACAGCTTCCTCCACCTGCCATCTTTGCGTCAGACCACCGTCGGCGAAGCTGCGGCTGGTGCAGATGCTCTTCTTCTGTGGCAGTTCACTGATGTCGATGCAGCTCTCGCCGCGCAGTTCCCGCCATGTGCGCACCCCCGTGACGGTGAGCAGGCGGCGCACCCAGTCCTCGCTGAGTGTGGAGAAGTCGAGTGCGGTGTGTACCCCCCGGCTTTCGAGTTGTGCCGCGTGGCGCCGCCCTATGCCCCAAACATCGGCCACGGGCAGGCTGCGCAGGGCCTTTGTGCGCTTCTCTTCGCTGTCGATGAGGCACACCCCGCCGTAGCCCGGGTGGCGCTTGCCGTAGTGGGCAGCCACCTTTGCCAGCGTCTTTGTGGGTGCTATGCCGAGCGTGACGGGTATGCCGGTGCCGCGCATGATGGTCTTTACGATGGTCTTGCCGTAGTTGCGAAGGTCGGAGTCGATGCCGAAGCCGTCGAGGCTGATGAATGCCTCATCGATGGAATACTGCATAAGCTCTGGCGTGAAGTCGTCGAGCAGCATCATCACGCGGCGGCTCATGTCGCCGTAGAGAGCGTAGTTTGAGCTGAACACGGCCACCTTGTTGGCCTCAAGCAGTGGCTTCACTTGGTAGAACGGCGCCCCCATGGCTATGCCCATGGCCTTGGCTTCGTTGCTGCGGGCTATTACGCAGCCATCATTGTTGGACAATACAACGACGGGGCTTGTGCGCAGGGCGGGGTTGAACACCCGCTCGCACGAGCAGTAGAAGTTGTTGCAGTCTGCCAGTCCGAACACGCTTTCACCTCCTCAGCTGCCGCTTGATGTTGTAGGTAAGCACTCCCCACACTATGAACTCGTTGTCCTCGGTCACCTTTATGGGTTTGTAGCTCTCGTTGGCGGGCATGAGCCATAGGCAGTCTGCCTCCTTGTCGAGCCTCACGCGCTTCAGCGTGAACTCGCCGTCGATGAAGGCCACCACGATGTCGCCGTCCATCGGCTCTATCGACTTGTCTATCACGAGCAGGTCGCCGTCGTCGATGCCGCATCCCACCATCGAGTCTCCCACGGCCCGTGCGTAGAAAGTTGTGGCGGGGTGGCTTACCAGCTCGTGGTTGAGGTCGATGCTCTCGCCCATATAGTCTTGTGCTGGCGACGGAAATCCGGCCCTGATGCCCTTGTCGGCGAAAGCCAGGCGCAGCTGGCTGCTGAGGTCGGCGGAATACATTATCAGCTTCATGGCCGTTCGGGATATAAGGTGATGGTGCCGCCATCGCTTTGGGCGTAGCGGCGCAGTAAGTCTTGCAAGTAGGCCGCACAGGCTTCCACGTTCTGCCGGTTGCCGTCGTAGCCGTTGACGAGGAAGAGCACGCGGGTGGTGCCCATGTCCATCTTCGTGCGCTCGTTGTCGCTCGTTGGTGTGCCCACGCCTCCCGTGGCGTCGCGGTACACGGGCAGCCCGGCGATGTTGAGCAGCCCGCGGCCTATGCCCTCGTAAGGCTCGCCCTCGCGCCCTATGCCGAGCGTCAAGGTAGAGCCGCTTATCTTGTCGGCGTCGAAGCCGCCTATGCTGTAGCCATAGGCCATGCTTGCCAGGTTTACGAGGTCAACGAGCGTGTCTATCCTGTATAGCTGCTTGCCTTGCAGCACACGGCGCACCAGAGCTTCGCCTGACGGGCGGTAGCGGCTCGGATCCTTGCCGCAGGCGCGGTAGGCCCGGCGCGTGGCCTCGATGGCCGGCACCTGCTTTAGGCTGTTGGCCGTGAGCCTGCGCCTGCATTCCTCGCTCCGGGCTTCAATCTCTGCCCACAGCGCGTCGCAGCCTGTGCTGTTTGTCGCCATGGCCTCAACGGCAGCGCCCACAAACCCGGGGCAAACGGCCTTTATCTCATCAGAAACAACAATCTTCATAATTAAGAAGTGAGAGTTAAGAATTAAGAAAATATGCTTGGAAATCCAAAAAGTTAAAATCTAAAAGTTAAAAGAGTATGCGTTTGGGAGTTGATGGGGCGTTTCTTGCGAGCAGAAGGGTATAATGCGCCTCGTGCCTGCCCCTGCCGGTTTGTGTCGGCTGGGCATCGGGGCTTGTGCCTTTCCACCACAGGAAGCATCCGCAAAGCATATTCCTTTAATTTTTAACTTTTAATTTTTAACTTTTCAAGGAACTCTTCCTCGCCAATGATGCGTATGCCCAGCCTCTCGGCCTTTTGCAGCTTGGCCGGGCCCATGCCCTCGCCTGCGAGTACGAACGACGTCTTGGAGCTGATGCTGCCAGCGTTCTTGCCACCATTCTGCTCTATCATGGCCTTGTACTCGTCGCGGCTGTGGTGGCTGAACACCCCGCTAATCACTATCGTCATGCCCTTGAGCGCGTCGCCGACGGCCTCCTTTTGCCCCTCGTCCATGGACATTTGCAGGCCGTAGCCTCGCAGGCGGCTCACTATCTCGCGATTCTTCGGGTCGTGGAAATAGTTTATCACGCTGCCCGCTATCACCTCGCCGATGCCGTCCACGTCGGTGAGCTGTTGCAGCGATGCCGCAGCCAGGGCGTCCATAGAGCCGAAGCGGCGCGCCAGCAGCTTGGCCGCCGTCTCGCCCACGAACCTGATGCCCAGCGCAAACACCACCCGTTCAAAAGGCACTTGTTTCGATGCCTCTATGCCTTGCACAATCTTTTGGGCCGACTTGCGGCGTGTTCCGCCCGCGTCGATGTCCTCCACGCGTAGGTCGTAAAGGTCGGCCACGTCGTGTATCAGCCCCCGGCTATAGTACTCGTCCACCGTCTCCGGCCCAAGGCTGTCTATGTTCATCGCCTTGCGCGATATGAAGTGCTCTATGCGCCCTTTTATTTGCGGTGGGCAGCCCGCGTCGTTGGGGCAGTAGTGTGCGGCTTCGCCCTCGTAGCGCACGAGCGGTGTGCCGCACTCTGGGCAACGGTCAATGAACCTCACCGGCTCAGCTCCCGCTGCTCGGGCCTCGGTGTCCACGCCCACTATCTTCGGAATTATCTCGCCGCCCTTTTCCACGTACACGTAGTCGCCCAAGTGCAGGTCAAGGCTGCGCATGAAGTCCTCGTTGTTCAGCGTGGCGCGGCGCACCGTAGTTCCCGCCAGCTGCACCGGCTCCATGTTGGCTACGGGTGTCACCGCCCCCGTGCGCCCCACCTGGTACGTCACCTCCTTGAGCCTTGTGCGCTCGCGTTCAGCCTTGAACTTGTAGGCTATGGCCCAGCGCGGACTCTTGGCCGTGCTGCCCAGGGCGCGCTGCTGCCGCAGCGAGTTCACCTTCAGCACAATGCCGTCGGTGGCCACTGGCAGCTCCCTGCGCTCTGTGTCCCAGTGGCCTATGTAGTCCATTATCTCTTGCAGGCTGTGCGCCTTGCGCATGCCCCGGCTCACCTTGAAGCCCCAGCGCGCCGCCTCCTGCATGTTTTCGTAGTGGCCGTCGCCGGGCAGCTCCTCGCCCAGTAGATAATATAGGTAAGCGTCCAGGTGGCGGCTGGCCACGAGGGCAGGGCTGAGGCTCTTCAGTGTGCCGCTGGCAGCGTTGCGCGGGTTGGCAAACAGCGGCTCCCCCGCAGCCTCGCGCTCGGCGTTCAGCCGTTCGAACACGGTCCAGGGCATGAGCACCTCGCCCCTTATCTCAAACTCGCGCGGGTAGTCACCGCTTGGCAGCACGAGCGGCACGGAGCGTATTGTGCGCACGTTGGCCGTAACGTCGTCGCCACGCGTGCCGTCGCCACGCGTCACGGCACGCGCCAGCCGCCCGTCGGTGTAGGTGAGGCTTATGGAGAGGCCGTCGAACTTCAGCTCGCAGCACACCTCAAACTGCTCGCCGCCCAGCCCCCGGGCCACGGCCTCATACCACTGGCCCACCTCCTGCTCGCTGTACGTGTTGGCCAGCGAGAGCATAGGCCAGCGGTGCTCCACCTGGCGGAACTCCCCGCTCAGGTCGCTGCCCACGCGCTGCGTGGGCGACGCCGCGTCGGCCATCTCCGGGTGGCGGGCCTCCAGGGTTTGCAGTTCGCGCATCATCGCGTCAAACTCCTCGTCGCCTATCGTAGGTTGGTTCAACACATAGTACCTGTGGTTGTGTTCCTGCAGCTCCTTGCGCAGCTGCGCTATCCTTTCCTTCTCGTCCATGTCTTGCTTGTTCGTCTTACGGTGTTGCAAAGATACAAAACGCGCAAGCAGTTTGCAAGGGTTCTCCCCGATTTTTTCTATATGCAATGCTCTCGCGCTGCCGTTTCCGCATGGATATGCCCGCAAGGCAGGGAGAGGTGTTCCCGTCCGCCTTGCGGGCATGGCCATAAATATATCGAAAAAGGGATTTAGGCTGTGGAATGGGAGCTTGCCCTCACCTTACCACCACCTTCGCCTTGCCGTGTGGAGTGCTTACGATGCACAGCCCGGCCGGGGCTTTTACTGTGCAGGTGCCGTTTGCCGTGCCTTTGGCCACGAGCCTGCCGTCGGCAGAATATACTGAGAATTCTGTCGTGCCGTCGGCAGTGCTGATGTATATGCAGCCATTGCCGCCGGTGGCGCGGCAGCCTCCCATGGCAGCTTCCGTTTTATCTATGCCGGTTGGGAAGTCTGTGGTCTCGCGTATCTCGGCAAAGTCCTTGGCATACTTAGTTGCCTCGTAAAAGGCTTTCGTGCCTACGGGAACGTACAGCACGGCGTCGGCAGCTATGCCTCTGAACGGCGATTCCATGCTCAGCGGGTTGTTTGCCTCAGCTCCATCGTTGGTCGAGAGAAATGCCACAGCCGGTGGGGTCAGCCTTGGCGAGTACACCTCGCGCAGCTTGCCGCACGATGCGAATGCGCCATTGCCTATCTCTCTAAGCGACTCGGGCAGCACGAGCCTCGTCAGCTCACTGTTGCCGCTGAATGCCCCATTGGCAATTGTTTCGAGTTTCTCCGGCAATGCCAGTGTGGTGAAGCCGCAGTTCTGGAAAGCGCACTCGTAGATAACGGTCAGCTCACTTGGCCATGTAACGTCGCATAGCCTGCTGCATTCATAAAAGGTGTATTGCTGTATTGCTTCAAGCTGTGCCGGCAAGGTCAGGCTGCGCAGCCCAACGTTGTAGTAGAACGCCCAGCTGCCAATGTGCTCCACGCTTTGCGGGATGGTCATCTGCTCCAGCAGGGGCAAGTCTTGGAAAACGCCCTCGCCAATGCCCTTGATTCCCTCGGCCAGCCTTATTTCCCTGATGTATGGGCATGCCCTGAACACAGCCTTGCCTATCGACTTTATCGTTGACGGGAACGACACCCTTTCCAGATTGTGGCATTCGGCAAAGCACTGCCCACCGATGTTCTCCACGCCCTCGGGTATCTCCACCTGCGTAACGTTTATGCACTTGGTAAAGGCACCCCTGTCTACATTCCTTACCGATGTCGGCAAGTTTATCTCGCGTATGGCAGTATAATAAAAGGCCATGTCGCCAATGGCGCGCAGGTTCCTTGGCAGGGCTATGGAGTCGAGCTTGGGGTCGGAATACATCATGAAGGCCTGTTCGGGTATCGAGTCGTCCTCCACTGTGCATCCGCTCATGTCTATCACGCTCAGTTCGCCGTCAACCAGCAGCGAGCGCAGCACGGCAAAGTCCGTGTGCCTCAGCCTGCCGGTTATTGCGAGCGTGTCTATCGTGAGGCGGTCTGCGCCAAGCAACTCCTCTATGTTGCTTCCATCGCTTACGTCAATCACTTTCTTTCCGTCTGCCGAGGCCATGGCCGGCAGGAACAGTAACAATGATAATAAAAAATGTTTCATGACAGTTCCTCGTTTTTTGCGGTGTTAGGGCAAGGCCCCTCAGTCCGCATGTTTGTTTTCTTTGTTTGTCTCGTTAGTCATGCAGCCATGCTGTGCTCGCCGTATTTGTGTGGCTTTGCATATTGTTGCTTGTCAACTGCAAATATATAAAAATTGTCAGATAATATTAAGCATTTGTGGCAGTTTTTCTCTCTTGCGATGTTTTTTAATATTTTGGTATTGTGACAGAACAAATGCATGGCTTTCGCGTGGGTTGAAGTGAAGCTAATCGTTCACGATTCTTTTTGAATCAATGGCGATGCCGTTCTCTTCGAGAGTTATAAGGCATACCCCGCTGGGGCATCCGTTGATGTTTACGCTTGTTGATGTTTCGTTTTTGTTTATTCCGTATGTTTTATTGAATGTAGGATTGCTTATTGATGTGACTTTGATTTTAGTTTTTTCTGTTGCCGGCATTGAAATTTCGATATCTATCTCTTTTTTGTTGTTTGTATGCGTGGCAGACTTTATGTGCATCGCACTGGCTATGTTTACATTGGCATAACTTACAGCTCCGTCTTTGGTCGCAATTGCTCGAAGCTTGTATTGCCCGAATTTCTCTATTGGTAGGCTAATGTTTTTGCCGTGGCCAACAATGTTGTTGTTCTCGTCATACCATTCGTATGAGGCATCTTCCTGTACATTATCAGCTTCCAAAATGTAATTGCCATTGGATACTTTGTAGTTGGCAGTAGGTGACATGGCAGGTCTTGGGGAGAGACGAACCTCAAAAGCTTCTCCACCAACATAGTTGCCGTCTGCGTCTGTTTGGGCTATATGGAACCTTAATGTGTCATTTGTGGCAATTGTTGAATTGGCAAGGGGTCTGACTGTAAATTTCACATCATTAGCTTGTGTTCCCGTAAGTTTAATGTTCTTCAGCTTGCTTCCTGTGTTTAGCAGGCGTACCATTTGTGGGTTTTGGGTGCTATAGGATATATTGTTGCCTTGCATTCCACCTGCTTTCCACGCGTTGAGTATTGGTGTGGAAAGTTGCATTGATAACTCAATCTTGTCGAATACAGTTGTTGTTGAGCGTTTGTCTTCGAGTACCTCTATGTCATAGTTGGCTGCATTGGAGGTCATGTTGCGCACAATGATTGGTACACTGTTATTTGCAGCCTCATTGCCTTTTATCACGGTTATGTTTTTCTGTACAATCCTTTTGCTATGTTGCTTTAGTTGAATGATTTTTTTTAGGCTGTCATCTGAAATTGTCGGGTCGCTGAAACTGTCTTTTAGCCTCACGAGGACGCAAAAATGCGCGTTGCTTCCTGTGCTTAGGCATTTCTGGGTTATTGCATTTGGCAAGGTGTTTCTTTTTCTGATTACTACACTTTCGCCGGCTTTTATTTTCTTGGTAATTTCAACAGGGGGGAAAAACTCACCGCCAAAAGGTTTGCCTTCATTTGGGTTTGTCAATCCTAGCCACGCTTCCGCAGTTTGCCCCAGTGCAGTGTTTGCCCAGTTAACATGTAGGTATTTCCCTCTTCCGTTGTAGTCTTTTGTTCCCCTATTGGTAATTCTGAAATATAGATACACGTCTTGGTCAACGTCTTTTACAGCTATGGGTTCGTTTTCCTGTATTTCTATGCCGTTGCTGTCATTGCGCATCCAAATGTCCGGACTGTTCCAAAATTCACGTGCTGTTAGATTAGGCTCTTTGCCGGTGTCTTCTGGATTGTCTCTCATGTAGATGTCAACATCAAGTGGCAAGTTGTTGAATGCGAGATCTTCTCCAACAGACCTTGGTGTTGATGAGTACATTGGTGTTTCGTTACGTGTGTCGTTTGCTTGGGCAAAGTTGAAAGCTTCATCCATACAAACGTGTCCATTGTTGTCAACATCTGCGAATATAGATTCTCCTGTGTGCGTGTTGCGTTCGTTTATGGCGTTTGTCCATAGAAATACAAACTCATCGTATGGAATGTCGGCGCAGGCCCACGAGGATTCGCTTCCTGTGCAAGCAGTGGCAATTACGCGGCCAGACTTTTCAATGTTGTCAATGAATCCGCCGGAAAAACATTGCCCTAAGACAACATTTATTGACCTTGCATTGATTTTGTCGAGGAGAGTAGACAGTTCCGTGTCGTATAGTCTCTCGTTGTTCCATAGGCAGATGTATGACGTCGACATGTAGTCGTCTGTTCCTCCATGGTCGATGACAAATAAGAAGAACTGGTCGTCCGTGCCAATTTTAGCGGCCATTTTTTCGAATTCGTTTGTAACATTGCTTTTGGTGGCGGCATATTTCAGCTCATCCATTCCGTCGAAATCCAAATCCAGTGAAGAAGAAACATATTTTTGTGACGTGTAATCGTATGAATCTTCCCCTGGGTCATCACCATCTGCCATTATTGGAACGATGTTTTCCTTTGGAACACCATATTTGTTTGTCAGTGTTTGATATATATAAGAGCAATCATTCCAATATCGCATATAGTTTGATGTAGGGCTTACCCCACCACTAAGGATTATGGCGTAAGTATGTTTGGCCGCTTCCGATGCGGAGTTAGACTGGCTCATTGGCGGTATGCGTAGTTTCATGTCGGCTTTGTTGCCGTATATGTTTTTCACTTCGAGCGGTATGAATTTTTTGTTGGATGGGAAAGAGTCAAGGTGCTCAATGCTTATTGGGCGTATAAGAAAATCATCAAACGTGTTTCCAAATGTGGTGATTGTGTTAGGTATGGTGTAAATTGTGCAATTGTGATTCCAACCTTTTGTAGGTTCTTCATCCACAAGAATTATCCAGTTAGTATCAAATGTTATAATACCCGGTATTGAGGACGATGGGGCCATGCCGTTTTTTACTGCGTAAATGATAGTGTCTTTTGTGTTTATGATGGGGGCAATATACCCACCGCTGCCATAATAATCCACGTCTTTCCCGGCATAATATTGCTTTACTTTGTTTAGAGCTTGCTCTCTGGAAATATGTTTCTTAGTCGGAGGATTTATTATCCCAATCTGTGCGTATGCATTGCTCATGAAGAGTGATAGTAGAGCAACTACGATACTGAAGAAAGTCTTTCTCATGATGATAAAAATTTTAAGTTGTTTTACTGTCTATTCATTGAAAAATCCGATGAATCTTTCCCGCCCGCAAACAAGTTCTATTGAGTGTTTGTCATTGCAGGAAATGAATAACGAGTGGCCGGTCGGGTTGATGTCAATCCGCTCGTTACAGAGTGTTTGGCCGAGGCCGTTTTTCACTATGACACGTGCATTGTTATAAGTTGTGTCTGCTTTGATTGTAAGCATGTCGTACTCATAAGTAACGGTGGGGGCTTCCTTGTGAGGTCCTTTGGGATGGTTGTGCTCTCCGTTCCATTGCATTTTAATTATGCCGCTATTGGCATACATTGTTAAAGTTGCAATCATGCTAACTAAAAACAAAGGGAGTTTCTTTCTCATAAGTTAATTGCTTTAAATGAAACATACAGCAAAATTATCATATAATTGTTTTGGAAGATAAAACTTTGTTTGAATTAAAATTGAATTTTGCATTCAATTTTAATTCAAACAAAAATCTGTTTATACTGTAAAGAATGTAATTCTCAGTCTTACAGAGAGTTGATGAAATCTTCGAGCTTCATGTCTTGATCGTTCCCAATGAATAAATCGTGAAGTTTTTTCTTTGATTTGGATATTGCACTGTCAGTTCTTGCCATGAGTGTAGCGATTTGTTTGCCACTAAGACCTCCTATTCGTAGTAATAGGCACAGATGGTATTCTTGTACACTTATACTGTGGATGCTGTATATACTTGCTTTGAAATTAGGAATAAGGCTAAGTATCAATTTTTCTATATTATTCCAGTCGCAGTCAACTAGTATGCCGTTTTCAATGGCCTTTTTATTGATGATATTGAAAATCTCTGATTCTGCTATGTGCTTTTTGATGGATTTCGAAACCTCTTGCTTATGTTCTGCTATGGTAGTTTTGGTCTTGAGGAGTTCTTTTTGTTGCTTAAGCATTTGGGCTTGATTTTCGTTTCTTGTAAGTGCATCAGACAGTTGCTTGTTTATTTCTTTTATTTTGGTTTCATTTTCTTTTATGTATTCTGCGTTTTGTTGTTGTGTTTTAAGACGTATTTCTTCTGATTTGATTAGTTTTTTCTCGTCCCTTCTATGTGATGCTATTGCGATTGATATTGCAATGATAAAGGCAAATGTTAATATTAAGCCTGAAATCGTAAGAAACGCCTTGTCAGCTTTTAATTCTGCATTTTCAATTTTATACATATTATAATTATAGCTGGCACTGGTTCTTGCGACAGTTTCGATTGCTTTTATAGCTTCGGCAGAGTCTGAAAAAACCTCGTATTTGTCGATGTATTTCATGGCCAAAGTATTGTTGCCCAATATGGAATAGACTTTCGCAAGCAGGCGCGAAGCGGAGCGTTTTTGCCAGACATTGCCATTCGTCAGTATTTTCTGGCATAGATATTTAACTGAATCGTAATCATGTTTGTAAAAACAAATCTTTGCTGCCATTGAGTATGTAGACATGATGGTAATACTGTCGGCAAGTGTCATATACGGGGTTAAGCAACTATCTGCCTTTTTATAATCCTTGACGCTAATGTAATATGATGCTTCAGACGAGGACAACAACTTTTCAAGAGTGTTGTCGTTCAGTTTGCTTGCCCACGTCCTTGCCGCTTCAAAATACATCATCGTGCTGTCTTTGCTGCCTTTATCCCTATACGCGAAGGCCAGTTTCTCGTAACAGAAAGCCACCATGGCCGTGTCCTTGCGCAGTTTTTCGAGGCGTAGCGATTCCTTGAAGTAGCTTATGGCTGGGTCGTATAGCCATTGGTTGAGCAGCAGGAAGCCCGTTTGGAAGTTCAAGATGCTGCGCATCTTAAGGTCGGTGGTGTCTGGCAGGGCTTCCATTGCCTGTTGGAACAGGTCTATGGCCATTGGCGCGTTGCCATTGTCGCGGGCGGCGCATCCTGCGTAGTAATAAGCCTGCGGCAGCAGGTAGCGGTCGCCTCCGTCTTTGTAGTGCTCCAGCAGCTCGCGTGTCTCGGCTTCGTCGGCCTTGTTGAAAGTCTCGTAAGCCTTGCCGCGCGCCTTGAGGCATAGCAGGCGGTAGTACCAGCGGGCATCATCGTCAAACGCGTTGTATTGGCTGCGAAGCTTGTTGAGCAGGGCCTTGGCACTGTCGGGGCGCACCTCGCTGAGGCTGTCGGCTTCTACGAGCTGCCTTGGATAGTGTGGCCTGCCGCACGACATTAGAATTATCATGGTGGTTGCCATGGCTATTGCGATGTATGTTTTCATGCAGTTTTGGTTTTGCATTTTGTACATAATATATATGTGGCGAGGCCGTTAGTGCTCCCGCTACAAGTATGCAATGCAAATTTAGGCAAAAACCGCGAGAATCGACGCGGCAGGATAAAGAACTCATTAAAATTTTTGCGTAAATCTGTATAAAGGAATATACCTCTTTGAAATCAAGAGAGTTAGAAGAATTACTTCGTTTTCAGGTAATGAGTTGGCAACCGTCCTGATTGCCGTGGTCTGCATCGCTTTGCTTGTTCGGGAAACTCTTACGGTACAAAGGTATGAAAAATATTCAGACTGAAA
>CALUGA010000005.1 GCA_944320105.1 uncultured Prevotella sp.
GACTTTCAACTATAAAGGTACAAAATATTTGCGAGATTACCAACTTTTTTGGATACTTTCTTATCCCGAACTCGCGTTATAATGGTTTGCGCCGCATGAATGCGGCACCTCCTATGCTTTTCCCTTCCCCGGGTCACAGACCCGGCCACAGTCGGCGGCGGGTTGCAAACCCGCCGCAACGTGGGTGTTTCGTGTAAGTTTACGTGAAACCAACGTGTGAGTTTTCGTGTAAGTTTACATGAAACCAACGTGGAAGTTAACGTGTGTAAGTTTACATGAAACCAACGTGCGAGTCAACGTGTGTAAGTTTACATGAAACCAACGTGGAAGCTAACGTGTGTAAGTTTACATGAAACCAACGTGGAAGCTAACGTGTGTAAGTTTACATGAAGCTAACGTGTGAGCTAACGTGTGTAAGTTTACGTGAAACCAATGTGTGAGCTTGCGTTGGCGCGCCTGCCGCCGACTGTTTTAGTTTTTTGGCATCGTTGCTTATATTATTGTTAAATCCCTAAATGTTTAGTGTTTTTTAACTATTGTTGCAAGGCAGGCATAATTAAGTTTCTTAACTTTGCCACTGCAAAACCGGGCATACCGCCCATGGCGGCAGGCCGCAAACCGAGGCAGGCCCGGCGCATTACTAACTCGCTATATACCAATGGCCGGGCTGTGGCCGGGCAATGCAAACGTTTGCACCGCGCGTGACGGCTCGATGACGTGCTGCAGCGGTGGTTTCAAGACGGACAACGATCGATGATTTCATACAATAACATACCAATATCAAATCAATTTCAACAAAATGAAGAAACTCTTTACTTTAGGGCTTACCCTGCTCATGGCAGCGGCAAGCTACGCCCAAGGTGACGTCCGCACGCTGTGGGACTTCACCCAAGGCTTCAGTTCAGAGACCATCGCCAACCTCGAGGCCGACGCAGCCTCGGGTGCGGGCTACTGGACAAACAAGGGTACGTGGTACGAGAGTAAGGCCCGCACCGCCGGCCCGCTCTATGCCCACGTAAACGGCCAGGACTGGCTCATTCCCGAGACTGAGGGCCTCACCATCGGCGCCCAGTCCAACGCGCACTTCAACATCGTGATTGAGCACAACGACGGCCCCCACATCTGGCTCAACGGCAGGAAAGGCGAGGACTACGTAACCATACCCGCGGTGCCTGCAGGTGAGAAGGTAACCGTGGTCTACGCTTCGCACAGTGGCGACCAGGCTCGCGGCTTTAAGGTGAGCGGGGGCTTTGCCTCTGAGGACGGCCAGACCGAGTTCAAGACTGTAGGCAAGAAGGACACCGTGGTGGTCATCAACAACAACGCTGACTCCACCGACCTCAAGATAAGCGCCACCAACGGCTTCCACATCTTCTACATCTGCGTGGGCGACGCACCTACGGGCGGCACGCCGAAGATTGGCTACGTTTACGACTCAAGCACCGAGGCTTACGCCAACAGCGGCGAGGCCGAGGGTTACGGTGCCGTTGGAGTTGCCCTGCAGACCCTTGGCCAGTTGTATGACCACGAGGTGGTGAACATCGACCTCAGCAAGGACGTGAGCGCCTTTACGGTTGACTCGCTCCGCAATCTCACCGCAGTGCTGCTCAGCCCCTACGTGAATGCCGATGACGAGTTCCTGCAGAACGTTAAGCAGACCATAGCCTTCACACCGGTGCTCAACCTCAGCCCCGACTTCTACACTGCATGGGGCTACGGCTCGGCAGTGGCATCCACATCGAACATGGTGCAGGTTAAGGGCGCAGCCCTCGAAAGCTCGCTCTTCCAGCGCGCCATGGCAGGCGAGGAGCCTTTCCTCAATGAGGACGGCACCATAGAGTGGCTCTACCCCGGTTACAACGCAACGGGCTACTCCGCACCCGCAGGCAGCTACTTCGCAGCCGACAGCGTGCTGGCCTACACCATGGACGGCACACCGGCCATCCACATCCACAACCTCGACCGCAACGCCTACCTGCTCCTGCCTTTCCCGAGGATGGACGAGGTGAGCGAGAGCGGAAGCTCCATCGACATGATTGCGAACGGCCTCATGATGATTGCCGAGACCAAGAGCGAGGTGGCACAGGCATACAGGCCCAGCGTAAGCCAGACTTACCACCACCAGTACACCACCGTTACGCTCGACTGCTCTACCAAGGGCGCTCAGATGTACTACACCATCGACGGCTCTGAGCCTACCACGGCCAGCACCCCCTACACCGCACCCTTCGACATCAACGCCAAGGGCGTAACCGTAAAGGCTGTGGCCATTGCCGACGGCTACCTGCTCAGCGACGTGCGCGAGCAGGCCATCGACATCTACGAGCTGGCCGACGCACCCAAGGTGGAGTACACCCAGGAGAGCGGCAAGAGCACCGTTACCATCACCCCGGCCCACGAGGGCGACGTGGTTTACTATAACATCAGCGGCAGCAGCGTGGCCACCGAGTCGGCAGTTTACGAGGAGCCGCTCGTGCTCACCAAGCACGCCACCATCACCGCATTCACCGGTGCCAAGGACGCACAGGCACTGCTGCAGTCGGAGATTGTGCAGGTAGAGGTGCCTGTGCTCGACGAGAAGGTGCGCATCGACGTGCTCGCCCACTTCGACGCCAGCGGCGACTGGAGCAGCATAGGCAACAACGGCTACTACTTCGGCAAGAAGGGCTTTGCCTACTACTCCGGCGTGCAGGACACTGACGGCGACGGCCAGCCCGACCTCGACGACGAGGGCAACCCCATCCTTATACCTTCGGGCCAGCAGGCCATCTTCGAGGGCAACGATGGGTGGCACCTCAGGAGCTTCGGCCAGCCCGTGCTGTGGCAGTCGCTCAGCATTGGCCACAACGTTGGCGACGTGGCTGCCTACAACCCCGCCACCGCCTTCGACGACGACGGCATGATAACCAAGAACTGCGTGCAGTTCTCCGGCACCAGCGCAAACGACTTCACCGGCGACAAGGATCCCGTGTCGGCAAGCATCGAGAGCACCGTTAAGTTCCAGGCTCCGTTCGACATCGCCGGCTACATCGGCGGCGACGACAGCGCAAAGGTGGAAATCTTCGTGAGCACCGACACCCTCGTGCAGGCCAACTGGAAGAGCGTGGGCTACATGTACGCCCCGAAGCTCGGCGAGAAGGGCCGCAACTGGCACAAGAACCTCCTTTCGTATGAGGGCACCGACGAGGTGTTCGTGAAGATTGCCCCGGTGAACAACACCGCCATCCGCGTGTTCGACCTCTACCTGCTCAACGCAGGCGATGAGTCAGCTGCTTACGTGGGCATCGAGGACATCACCGCCTCCGGCGAGGCCGCAGGCAAGGTAATCCGCACCGAGGTTTACAGCGCCGGCGGCGCACGCCTCGCAAAGGCAGCCAAGGGCCTTAACATCATCAAGGATGTTTACGCCGACGGCAGCGTGAAGACAAGGAAAGTGGTAGTTAAGTAACTCTTAGCCACCATCACCTAAATATCCGCAGGGCGGCGGGCAACCATGGCGTTGCCCGCCGCTCTTGTTGTTATGGATATGCGCCCGTTGCCTCTTTGAGGTTATGTGCACGCGTTTCCCACGTGCTTTCCACGTGTCTCCCACGTATCTTCCACGTGCCTTCCACGTATCTTCCACGTATCTTCCACGTGCCTTTCACGTGCCTTCCACGTGCTTTCCACGTGTCTCCCACGTGCCTTCCACGTCTCTTCCACGTGTCTTCCACGTGTCTCCCACGAGCCTTCCACGTTCAGGCGGGTTTGCAACCCGCCTGCCTTCTGTTGCGGGTTTGCAACCCGCGTCATCCCGGTTTCTTATGATGGTTTGCGCCGCATGAATGCGGCACCTCCTATCGCTTTTCCCTTCCCCGGGTCACAGACCCGGCCACAGTCGGCGGCGGGTTGCAAACCCGCCGCAACGTGGGAGTTTCGTGTAAGTTTACGTATGAGCCAACGTGGGTGTTTTCGTGTAAGTTTACGTGTGAGTAACGTGTGTGATTTTTTGTGTTAGCCAACGTGAGCCCCGTTTCATCCACGTTCTCTCCCACGTTCAGGCGGGTTTGCAACCCGCCTGCCTTCTGTTGCGGGTTTGCAACCCGCGTCAGCCCTTTCATGAATGGCTTATGCCGCAAGAATGCGGCACCTCCTAAGGTCGCATCATTTTCCTTTCCCCGGGTCGCAGACCCGGCCACAGACGGCGGCGGGTTGCAAACCCGCCGCAACGTGGGAGCCTGCGTGGGAGCCTACGTGGGAGCCTGCGTGGAAGCCTGCGTGGGAGTTAGCGTGAAAGTTAACGTGGGGGCCTGCGTGTGAGGGTATGTATGAGCTTGCGTGTGAGGGTACGTGTGAGCCTGCGTGTAACGTTCCTGCCCATAACCCCAAATCATCAGACCGCCTAATGCTTGCTTTTAGGTTTTTGCCATTGTTGCTTTGATTATTGCCAAACACTTTATGGTTTTGTGTTTTTTAACTGACAAAGGCCGAATAACAATTGCAAGTTTATTATCTTTGTCGCAAACCTTTGACGCACAGAACAGTTAAACATCTTACCAATCAAATAAAGTCAATATGAAGAAAATCTTTACACTTAGCGTATGTCTGGCCATGGCGCTCGGCGCCTGGGCCGACAACCGCAGTTGGGACTTCACCAACTGGAGCGCCGAGACCGTGAGCAACCTCAAGGCAGGTTCCGACTGGTCCGACATCGAGAAGAAGGACGGCACCGCGCCCACCGAACTCTCCAAGGACAACTGCTTCTGGGAGGTGAACGCCGTGGGCACCAGCGAGGGCTCCGAGGTCATGGCCAACGGCCAGCCTATAAAGGAGCTGCAGGGCCTCTTGTACACCAACACCACCGACCGCTCGCTGGCCATAGCCGTGAACTACCAGAACGCCAGCACCACCGACGCCGCCATGATGAACTACCACGGCCCGTCGTACCTCTGGCTGGGCAGCAGCAAGAAGAACTACTTCGTGATACCGTCGGTGAAGCCCGGGGCCACCATCACCATCGGCATGGAGAGCCACAAGAACACCGACAAGCGCGGCGTTGAGCTTTACCTTGGCCGCGGCACGTCGGGCACCAAGCTCAAGGCACCCGACGGCACCGACATCGAGATGCCCACCACCTACGTGGAGCAGACTTACCAAGTGCCGCTCGACGCCACCGACGCCACCAACGCCGACGGCACCTACGACATCCAGATCTACAACACCAACGGATGCCACCTCTACTTCATCAACGTCAACGAGGACAAGCCCGCCCTCGACGGAGCCCAGATAGCCTACGTTTACGACTCCGGCTACCCCGGCTACGATCCTGACTACGACCTGGCGCGCCAGATAATCGACCCTGAGGGCGGGGCCAGCGGCGAGTTCAAGGGCGTCACCGTGACCGACATCGACCTCTCGGCCGGAGCACCCACCCGCGAGCAGCTCCTGCAGTACAACGTGGTGGTAGTCTCGGGCGCAATAGCACAGGGCAACGCCGCTGCCGCCGTGCTCAAGGATGCCATAGCCTACGTGCCTATGGTGAACTGCAACGCCGGCCTCTACGCCGACTGGGGCTACGGCCAGCCCACGGCCACCGGCTCCAGCGCCACCACCGTGGCCGAGGAATGGCGCCAGAACGACCTCTTCACCCCCATGGGCGGCTCAGTGCCATTCGTGGCTGACGACGGCACCATGAAGCTCTTCCCCAGCGAGATGACTGGCGTAACCATCCCCGAAGGCTCCTACTTCGCCGCCGACGAGATGATAGCAGCCACAGGCTCCGCCACCACCATCCACATGCACAACGCAGGGCGCAACTCTTACATCTTCCTGCCCTACGCCTACGACGAGCTGGCCACCATCGAGACCGACGAGGACTTTGCCTCTGCCTACGCCCTGATGTACAACGCCGTAAGCACCGCCAACGCCTACAAGACCGAGATAACCAAGGCTGGCACGCCAACCTTCACCGAGAGCTACAAGCAGATGAACACCGACGTGGCCATAGCCTCCACCACCAAGGGCGCCAGGATTTACTACACCACCGACGGCTCTACGCCCACCGACCAGAGCACCCTCTACGCCGAGCCGTTCAACGTGGCCCAGGAGGGAGTTACCGTAAAGGCCATTGCCTACGCCGACGGCTACGACCCCAGCGAGGTGGCCGAGCTTGCCGTGAGCCTCTACGAGACTTCGGCCGTGCCTACCTTCAGCGAAGAGAAGGCGGAGGGCCTCACCACCGTCACCATAACCAACAACGAGGACGGGGCAACCGTTTACTACAACTTCGACGGCAACAACGAGGCCACCAAGTCTACTCCCTACACCGCCCCGATAGAGCTTACCCACCCAACTACCATCTACGCCTTCGCGTCGGCCGTTGCCGGCAAGATAGTGTCTGAGGCCGTGCCATTCAAGGTTGAGGTGAATGGCCGCCAGGAGCGCCTCGACGTGCTGGCCCACTTCGACGCCAACGCCGCCGACTGGTCGATGGGCGAGAGCAAGACCAAGTACTACACCGAGGGCAAGAAGCAGGGCTACTACTACTACGATGTCGTGTCGCACGTTGAGACGCTGCCCAGCGGCAGCGACACCATCATCGTGGACAGCAAGACTCCGCGCGACATCCTCACCGAGGTGAAGCCCGGCAACGGCTGGTCGGCCCGCTCTTACGGCCAGGGCATGCTCTGGGAGCGCATCACCGTTTCCGATGACATCGACGACACCAACACCGAGGGCCGCTACCGCGGCGAAACGTCGTTCGACCAGGGCGCCTCTGACAACAGCATCACCTTCGGCAACGTGCAGAAGAACGACGGCGTGGAGAACGACCCCTACTGCTGCCACATCATGACCACCGAGGCTTACCAGGGCCCGTTCGACGTGGTTACCTACTTCGGCAACGCAAGCTCCAGCAACCACCCCAAGGCCACCATTTGGGTGACCACCGACACCCTTGACGCCGACAGCTGGGTGATGCTGGGCGACACCATCAACGCCGGCAGCAAGCAGCGCTACATCAAGAAGAACATCGTGAGCTACGACGGCACCGACAAGGTGTGGGTTAAGTTCCAGGCCGAGTTCTCGAGCGTGATGGTATTCGACATCTACCTCATGTACGCCGGCGAGCTCACCGGCATCAAGGACGCTCAGGTAACCGAGGCTGCCGGCAAGCCCGTAAGCACGCAGGTGTACAGCATCAACGGCACGCAGCTCGCCACACCCGCCAAGGGCCTCAACATCATCAAGGAGACCTATGCCGACGGCACCGTGAGGGCCCGCAAGGTAGTGGTTAGGTAACAAAGCCATGAGGCTTCTCCGCGAAGCTCTTTGACACAATGGAAACCGGCATGAGGCGCAGCTGCGCCTTGTGCCGGTTTGCTTTATCACCAATAAGCGTGTACCCTATATGCATCAGCATACTAACCGAAACCAACCTAAACAACAATAACTACAAAACCAACATCCTATGAAGAAACGTTTACTAATGCTGTCATTGGTCGCAGCAACAATGGCCAACGTGCGCGCCGGCGACATCGTGGTGTGCGACTTCGAGGCCGACGACATTGGCCGGGCCTACACCATGAAGAACCTCTACAGCCCCACTACCAAGTCGACAGCCGTGGTGGAGGCCGACCCCGCCAACCCGCAGAACAAGGTGCTCCACGTGAAGAACACCGAGTGGAACACATTCGTGGAGTACGCCCTGCCCGGCGGCATCACCGGCGCCAACCTCTACGACCGCTACCAAACCATCACCTTCGACATCTACCGGCCAGCCCCCTCCGACGGCAACGACTGGATGCAGGCGGCCATACTCCTTGGCACCGACCAGATGTACTGGGACGCCGAATACCCGTACCAGGGCGACCGCGGCGTGTGGCTCACAAAGACCTACGACCTCAGCGAGGTGCGCAACGACGCCACCACGCTGCTCGTGGGCTACAACAACGACAAGGCCGAGTACTACATAGACAACATACGCCTGAGCGGAGTGGTGAAGCAGGCCACCGACACGCTGCGCTGGACCGGCGCCACGTCTGACCTCTGGGCCGACGGCGGCGACGCCAACTTCGTGAGCCTTTCCGACGAGGAGGCCACTCCGCTGAGCTTCGCCAACGGCTGCAGCGTGGTGTTCGACGACACCCAAGGAGCCGCCCCCGCCGCAGGCAACCAGTCAGTGAGGGTGAGCGGCACGGTGGAGGCCCCCGATGTGTTGTTTGCCAACAAGGACATTGCCTACACCCTTGCCCCCGCAGCCCCCGGGGCGGCCATCACCGGCTACGGCCGCATGGAGGTGAGCGGCGGCGGCACCGTAGCCACCTCGGTGGACAACCGCATGAACGGCGGCACCTACATCAAGGACGGCACGCTGCGCCTGGCCGACGCCTCGGCGCCGCAGGCCCTCGGCACGGCGCTGGCCGTTGACAGCGGCTCGCTCCACTTCTGCCTCGACAACGCCTCGTCGTCATACGTGGAGCTTGGCGCGCCCATCGCCATCAGCGACGGCGGCACGCTCAACGCCTATACCTCGCGCTACACCTACTGGATGTCGCCCCTCACGGGCAGCGGCACGCTCAACATCTACGCCGGGGGCGAGCGCTCCTACCTGGGCAACGCCAAGGGGGCGCAGTATCCCGACTGGTCGGGCTTCACCGGCACGGTGAACGTATATCCCTACACCGACGTAATGGCCTCGGCAGGCTTCTACGGACTCGTGCTCGGCCACGGCGGCAAGACGTTCAACGTGGAGGACGCCATCGAAGACCCATCGCAGGCCAAGGTGAACGATATGTTCGCCAACAAGGCCCTCGTGCTCCACGACGGCACCACGCTGGCCACCGAGAGCGGCACGCGCGGCTTCCGCATAGGCGAGCTGCGCACCGCGCCCACATCGCGCATCTGCGGCTACTACAAGGCTTCAAGCAAGCCGCGCTCTTACTACCTCGTGGGCGCGCTCGGCACCGACTCTGAGCTGGCCGGCCGCATAGCCCCGCCCGACAAGGACGGCAAGCCCTACGAGGAGCAGCAGGTGGGCCTGGTGAAGGAAGGCGCCGGCACATACACCATAACCAACAACGAGAACCTCATCAACGGAGGCATACGAGTGCTCGGCGGCACGCTCCTCGTGAACAACGACACCGAGGCGGCCAGGGCCTCCAAGCTCACCGGCGGCACGGGCCACACTGCCGACGGCACCACGCAGACCTTCGTGTTCACCGGGGCCACCATCGGCGGCTCGGGCAGCATTGCCGGAGGCACCGACGTCTACGGAACGCTCGAACCGGGCGACAGAGGCATAGGCACGCTCACCTTTGCCAACTACGCCAAGGCCCAGGCCGTGGCCCTCTACCTCCGTCCCACCACGGTCATCAACATGGAGGTGGGCGCCGAGGGCCACGACAGCATCTATGCCAGCGGCGACATCATCTACTACAACATCTGCGAGGACTTCACCGAGAGCGACGACAAGCCCACCATACGCATCGACCTCAAGGACTCCTACCAGTACCGCGAGGGCGACGAGTTCGTGCTCATAGAGGCTGCCGGCAAGGGCTCGCTCTACGGCGACCCGTGGGCCTTCAACGTGGAGCTGCCCGGGAGGGGCGAGTGGACCGTTGAGGAACAAGAGGACGAGAACGGCTACCGCCTCGTGCTCAAGACTGCCGCCATCGACGGCATGACCGGCGTGGCCGACGGCCGTGCCGCCACCATAGGCTCCGATGGCGGCCGCCTGCTCGTGAGCGCCGAGGCCGGCACGCCCATCCGTGTTTACTCAGCCGACGGGCGCCTGCTGCTCCGCGCCGAGGCCACCGGCGGCACCGATGCCTTTGCCGGGCTTGTGGGCCTTGTCGTCGTGAGCGCCGGGCAGACAACCAAGAAGATAACCATAAAATGACACCGAAGCATGAAACGAACAATAACATTGCCGCTGCTCGCGCTCGCCTTCATGGCGGCCACGGCACAAGAAACCGTAATCTACGACTTTGAGGGCATGGACATAGGCCAGCGTCTGCCCATGAGCGACCTCTATAACGGCCACGACACCGAGTCGGAGGCCGTGGTGGCCGCCGACCCCGCCAACCCGCAGAACAAGGTGCTCCACGTTACCAACAAGAGCTGGAACACACTCATAGAGCTTGACCTCGGCCAGCTGGCCTCCACCAACATCACCGAGGACTACCGCATGCTGGCCTTCGACCTCTACCGACCCGCCTCCGACGGCAGCTACAAGCAGTTTGTGGCGCGCCTCGGGGCCGACACCATCTACGCCGACGCCGGCTTCTACGACCAGGGCCAGGCCGAGGCTTGGGTTAAGAAGTCTTACTTCATGAGCCGCGCCGGCGCACCCGCCGACAAGCTCTACATGGGCTTCAACTCAAACGATGCCGAGTTCTACGTGGACAACATACGCCTCGTGGCCGTTGACTACGGCTACGACTTCACCGACGAGGCCCAGACGCTGCGCCACCACGCCGAGCAGGCTGGCAAGAACATTGGCGTGGCCGTGCCGGTGTGGCGCATCGACGTGGGCAACGACAACCTCGAGGCCACGCAGACCGTGTTCCGCAACTTCAACATGGTGGTGGCCGAGAACGAGATGAAGCCCGACGCGCTGCAGCCCAGCCGCGGGCAGTTCAACTTTGGCGACGGCGACCGCCTCTGCGACTTCGCAGCGCGCCACGGCATGGCAGTGCGCGGCCACACCCTCGTGTGGCACAATCAGGCGCCGGCGTGGATCACTGCCGACGGCTACAAGAACGACCACGGCTACACCCGCGCCGAGCTGCTCAAGATAATGGAGGACCACATCACCAACGTGGTTACCCACTACAAGGGCAGGGTGAAGGAGTGGGACGTGGTGAACGAGGTGCTCGACGACGACCAGAGCATCATACGCACCAACCCCGCCGGATACAAGCTGCGTGAGTCGGTATGGCAGACCGTAATCGGCGACGATTACATCGACTCCGCCTTTGTCTACGCCCACAGGGCCGACCCCGACGCCTGCCTCTTCATCAACGACTATGGGGTGGAGTTCCAGGGCAAGGCCAAGACGCAGGCCTACTACAACCTCGTGCGCAGCCTCTTGGCCAAGGGGCTGCCCGTGGGCGGCGTGGGCTTCCAGTGCCACCTCACAGTGGGCGAGGCCGACTCGGCCAAGTTCTCATCGAACGTCAAGCGTTACGCCTCGCTCGGCGTGAAGTGCGCCATCACCGAGCTCGACATGTCGATGCCCGACCCCTACGCCGCCGGGGCCGAGGAGCGGCAGGCCGAGGAGTACCGCAAGATGGCCGAGGTGATGATGAACTACGCCCACTGCGAGAGCATCGTGGTGTGGGGCGTCACCGACGATATGTCGTGGCGGCAGGGCAGCCCATTGCTCTTCCGCTCTACGCTACAGGCCAAGCCGGCCTTCTTCGCCCTGAGGGATGTGCTCAAGGAGGCCGCCGAGAAGGTGGCCACCGGCATAGGCTGCATCCCGGCCGGCACCGCCGCCTCGCCTTTCGTCGATGTCTACGACCTCGGCGGGCGGCCCGTGGCCCGCGGCATCCTGCGCTCGCGGGTGCAGAGCCTGCCCCGCGGCATCTACATCGTAGGCGGCAAGTGCGTCGTGGTTAAGTAACGCCACGGCAGCACACAGCAGCCCCTAAGCACACAGCAGCCCCTCAGCATCGCGCGGGGCGCGCCTTTTTCTGGCGCGCCCCGCGTTTTTTTGCCAGGCAGGCGGCACTCTTTGCCCCTCGCATTTCGGTTTCTCCAACTCGCTGGTTTTCAGCGCATTGCAATATAGGCCGTTTTGCGTCCTGAAAAAGGCCGTTTCGCCGCCCCAAACAGGCCGTTTGGGAAGGCGAAACGGGGGAGCTTTGGGAGTTCTGGGAGTTCTGGGAGTTCTGGGAGCTTTGGGAGTTCTGGGAGTTCTGGGAGAGCTGAGCACAGTGGCAGGCACAGCCCTCCCAACGCTCCCTCCCCACGGGGGATGGTTGGGGTGGGGCTTCCCCCCCAAGCCTTTTTTGCCTTTCCTTGAAAAATTATTTGCTTTATCGTTGGCCGATGGGCGTTTTTTTATTACATTTGCATAATTGTTTAACTATATAACCCTCTTGGCCATGGCGGATAAATTCATGCCCCAGTTGGGGCATTACAGCAAGCTCATTGCTTACCAAAAGGCGGAGTGCATATATGATGTTACCTACTACTTTGTAAACAACCACCTCGCCAAGGGCGACCGCACCGTGGACCAGATGCTCCAGGCGGCGCGCAGCGGCAAGCAGAACATTGCCGAGGGCAGCGCGGCGGCCACTGCGTCGCGCGAGACTGAGATAAAGCTTTACAACGTGGCCAAGGCCAGCCTCCAGGAGCTGCTTGCCGACTACGGCGACTTCCTGCGTGTGCGCGGCATGGTGCTGTGGCCCGCCGACTCGGCCAAGGCCGAGCAGACGCGCCGCGTGTGCCGGAAGCATCCCGAATCGGCGTTCTTCAGGGAGCGCATGGGCGCGCGTTCCGCCGAGACCATTGCCAACATCGCCATAGTGCTCATCCACCAGGCCGACTACCTGCTGGCCCGCCTCATCGAGGCGGCCAAGAAGCGTTTCCTCGAAGAGGGAGGCATACGCGAGCAGATGACCCGCGCACGCCTGGAGTACCGAAGGAACAATGGGAGGAGGTGAAGGGAAACCCCACCCCAAGGGGAGGGAGGGCTGGGAGTTCTGGGAGCACTGGGAGCACTGGGAGTTTTGGGAGGGCTGTGCCTGCCACTGTGCTCAGTTCTCCCAGAACTCCCAGCTCTCCCAGAACTCCCAGAACTCCCACCAAAAACTGCTTTATGAACCAGGAAACCTTAGCTTTCATTGAGGCCAATGCCGGGGCCGACGTGCGCCGGCTGGCCCTGCAGTCCGGGAAGCACCCCGGCGTGGATATGCCCTTTGCCCTCGACCAGATAGCCGGGCGGCAGGCGGCCAGGCGCAAGCTGCCCTCGTGGGCTGCCGTGGACGGCCTTGTATATCCGCCCCACCTCTCCATGGAGCAGTGCTCGGGCGAGGCGGCGGCGCGCTACAAGGCCGGCGTGGCCCGGCGGCTGTGCGGCGGCGGGCGGCTCGTGGACATCACGGGCGGCTTTGGCGTTGATTTTGCCTTCATGGCGCGGGGCTTTGCCGAGGCCACCTACGTGGAGCGGCAAGAGCGGCTGTGCGCCGTGGCGCGCCACAACCTGCCGCTGCTGGGCTTGCCGGGGGCCGAGGTGGTGTGCGCCGACGGGGCCGACTACCTTGCCGCCATGGAGCCTGCCGACCTCATCTACGCCGACCCGGCGCGCCGCGATGCCGCCGGGGGGCGCACCTACGCCATCGGCGACTGTACGCCCGACGTGGCCGCGCTGCGCCCTGTGCTGCTGCTCAAGGGCCGCTGGGTGATGGTGAAGCTCTCGCCCATGCTCGACTGGCACAAGGCCGTGGCCGACATGGGCGGCGCCGTGCGCGAGGTACATATAGTGTCGGTGGGCGGCGAGTGCAAGGAGCTGCTGCTCGTGATGGGGCAGGGCGAGGGTGGGCCGGCGATGCACTGCGTGAACGACGGCGAGGATTTTTGCTATGAGGAACCCCTCTCCGGCTCTCCCCGGTGGGGAGAGGGCTTGGGGAAGGCGGAGCTGCCGGGGCTTGTGGGGATGAGGCTCTACGAGCCTAACGCATCGGTGATGAAGGCGGGGTGCTTTGGCTTGCTTGAGCGGCGCTTTGGGGTGAGGGCGCTGGGGGCGGGCAGCCACCTGTTTGCATCGCCCGAGGCTGCGGCGGGCTTTCCGGGCCGTGCCTTCGTGGTGGAGCGGGCCGCCACTATGAACAAGCGCGGGCTGCGCGACGCCTTGCAGGGCATAGGCAAGGCCAACGTGGCCGTGAGGAACTTCCCCCTCACGGTGGCTGAGCTGCGGCGCAGGCTTAAAATAGGCGAGGGTGGCGGCGTTTACATCTTCGCCACCACCCTCGCTGACAGGACCCACGTCCTGCTGGTTTGCTCAAAAGTCAGTTAGTCATGATTCTTCCTTTGTCATGGCCTCGGATCACTCCACCGGGCCTATGATGATAACGCAGCGGTTCTTGTCGTTGTCGGAGAACGGCTGCACGGTGTCGCCCTTGGCATCGGTGATGATGCGGCTTGCGTCGGCCCCGTAGGTCTTCACAAGCTCGTCCTTGAACTCCTGGGCGCGCTTCTCAGAGTACTGCTTGTTTACGCGGGCGTTGCCCGTACCCTTGTCGGCATAGCCGGTGATGCGCACCTTGGCCTGCGGGTTGCGCTTCATGAAGTCGGCCACCTGGCGCAGCTCAGCCGTGGCGTGCTTCGGGTCGGACTCGCGTATGTTGAAGAACACCTCCTCCTGCAGTTTCTCGGGCTTAGGCTCTGGCTTGGGTTCGGGCTTAGGCTCTGGCTTGGGCTGCGGGGCTGGGGCGGGAGCCGGTGCTGGCGCAGGCTCGGGAGCAGGCTCTTCCTTCTTGGGTGCCTGCTTGTACTTGTGGCCGAAGCGGAAGCTCACGCCGAGCTGTGCGGTTATCATCCAGTCGTCGCTGTTGTTGTACTTCGAGTTGAAGCGGTCGTCGAGGCTGTTGGCCGTAACCTCGAGCGACACGCCCACGGGCTTGGTTACATCGGTTTCAAGGCGCAGCCCGGCGCGGATGTTGTGGCTCAGGCGCGTGCCGTCCCATGCGTAGGGCATGTTGATGTCGTTGGCGGGGGCGTTGGTGGCTGCTGCCAAGTCCAGGGCCTCGTCGTTGCCCCATGCCGTGTTGAGGCCTATACCTCCTATGAGCATCACGTTTACGGCGTGGTTCTTCTTGCTGAAGAGCTTGTTGAGGTTGAGCAAGAGGTCGAGGTCGGTGGTGATGTAGTTCCACTTGTAGTAGCTGTTGCCGTCGGCGAACTCGAAGCCGCTCTTCGACTCCCAGCCGCTTACGTGGAGGCGGGCGCCCACGGCCGGGGCGAAGAAGCGTCCGAAGGAGAGCGACGCCATCGGGGTGATGAGCTTGCCGGTGTTGGCATCGGTGGGCGTGAACTGTATGCCGCCCTGCGCTTCTACGAAATTGTAGGATTTAAGGCTTCCCTTGCCCTCGTCCTGCGCCACTGCCGGCGCGGCGAGCAGCAAGCCAAAGGCCAGCGCAAACATAGTCTTGTTATTCATTGCCTTGATTTTTAAAAATTTGACTCGTTTGACTCGTTTGTTATGTTGTATTGGCTACAAAAATACTCCAAAATGTTGAATTTCCCAAATATTTCTTTCTATTTTTGATTTTTATGGCTACCTTTGCAGATGGGCGAGCAGGGGCGCAAGGGCCTGCCTGCGCGCCGCCACACAAGTAAAACATTGCTTTCAAGATGGCATCAGTAAAGATTGTGAGAGTGGCCGACAGCAAGGGCCTCGACGACTTCATACAGTTTCATTACGACTTATACAGGGGCAACCCCTACGACGTGCCTAACCTGCGCTCCGACGAGGTGAACACGCTCAGCAAGGACCGCAACGCAGCATTCGAATTCTGCGAGGCCGACTACTTCCTGGCCTACAAGGACGGCCGAGTGGCGGGCCGAGTGGCAGCCATCATCAACCGCCGAGCCAACGAGCGGTGGGGGCGCAAGTGCGTGCGCTTCGGGTGGATTGACTTCGTGGACGACCGCGAGGTGTCGGCAGCCCTGCTCCGGGCCGTGGAGCAGTGGGGCAGGGAGAGGGGCATGGAGGAGATAGTGGGGCCGCTGGGCTTCACCGACATGGATCCCGAGGGCATGCTCACCATGGGCTTCGACCAGCTCGGCACGCAGGCCACCATCTACAACTACCCCTACTACCCCGAGCACATGGAGGCCATGGGCGGATGGGTGAAGGACAACGACTACGTGGAGTTCAAGATGTTTGTGCCTGACTCCATCCCGGAGAAGTATGCCAAGATTGCCGCCATGGTGGAGAAACGCTACAACCTGCACGTGAAGAAGCTCACGCGCCGCGAGGTGACAAAGGGGGGCTACGGCAGGAGGATATTCGAGGTGATAAACGAAACCTTCAAGGACCTCTACGGATACTCGGAGCTTACGCCGAGGCAGATAGACCAGTATGTGGCGATGTACCTGCCCATGGCCGACCTGAGCCTCATAACGCTCGTGGAGGACTGGAACGCCGACCGCAAGCTCGTGGGCGTGGGCATCACCATCCCCTCGCTCTCGCGAGCCTTCCAGAAGTGCCGCGACGGCCGCCTGCTGCCCTTCGGCTGGTGGCACGTGCTGCGCGCGCTGAAGATGCACAAGACCGAGGGCGTGGACCTGCTCTTGATGGGCGTGCTGCCCGAGTACCGCATGAAGGGCGCCAACGCCCTGATGTTTGCCGACCTCATACCCCGCTACCAGAAGTACGGTTTCAAGTGGGGCGAGAGCCAGGTGGAGATGGAGACCAACGAGAACGTGCAGAGCCAGTGGCAGTACCTTGAGAAGGTGAACCACAAGCGCCGCCGCTGCTACCGCAAGGAGCTTTGAGAATTAAGAATTAAGAGTTAAGAATTAAGAAAAGGGCTGCGCGCTCCCACGTGGCAGGGGCGTGGCCCGCATATTCCCAGTACTCTCAGTACTCCCAAAACTCCCAGCCCTCCCAAAGCTCCCCAAAACTCCCAGCCCTCCCAAAACTCCCAGCCCTCCCAAAGCTCCCAAAAAAAGAAAAAATCCGATGACCGAAGAAGAAAACATACCCCAGGGCCAGCAGCCCGTTGAATACACCGACGACAACATACGCCACCTCTCCGACATGGAGCACGTGCGCACCAGGCCCGGAATGTACATTGGCCGCCTGGGCGACGGCTCGCTGCCAGAGGACGGCATCTACGTGCTGCTGAAGGAGGTGATAGACAACTCCATCGACGAGTTCAAGATGCACGCAGGCGACCGCATAGAGGTGGACATCGACGAGAACCTGCGCGTATCGGTGCGCGACTACGGCCGAGGCATACCGCAGGGCAAGCTCATCGAGGCCGTAAGCGTGCTCAACACAGGAGGTAAGTACGACTCGAAGGCCTTCAAGAAGAGCGTGGGACTCAACGGCGTGGGCGTGAAGGCGGTCAACGCCCTCAGCGCGCGCTTCACCGTAAGTTCTTACCGCGACGGCAAGGTGCGCACGGCTACATTCGAGCGGGGACAGCTCACCTCCGACAAGACCGAGGACAGCGCCGACGAGAACGGCACGTTCATCTTCTTCGAGCCAGACCCTACGCTCTTCACCGGATACTCCTTCCACGCCGACATCGTGGAGACAATGCTCCGCAACTACACTTACCTCAACACGGGCCTGGCCATAATGTACAACGGCCGCCGCATACTCAGCCGCCACGGGCTGAAGGACCTGCTCAACGACACGATGACCACCGACGGCATCTACCCCATCATCCACCTCACCGGCGAGGACATCGAGATAGCCTTCACCCACACCAACCAGTATGGCGAGGAGTACCACTCGTTCGTCAACGGGCAGCACACCACACAGGGCGGAACGCACCAGAGCGCGTTCAAGGAGCACATAGCACGCACCATAAAGGAGTTCTACGGCAAGAACTTTGAATACACCGACATACGCAACGGCCTCGTGGCTGCCATTGCCATCAACGTGGAGGAACCCATGTTCGAGAGCCAGACCAAGATAAAGCTCGGATCGCTCACCATGGCGCCGGCAGGCGGGGTGAGCATAAACAAGTACGTGGGCGACTTCGTGAAGACAGAGGTGGACAACTACCTGCACAAGCACGCCGACGTGGCCGAGGCCATGCTGCAGAAGATACAGGAGAGCGAGAAGGAGCGCAAGGCCATGGCCGGAGTCACCAAGCTGGCACGCGAGAGGGCAAAGAAGGCCAACCTGCACAACCGCAAGCTGCGCGACTGCCGCATACACTTCAGCGACGTGAAGAACGACCGCAAGGAGGAAAGCTGCATCTTCATCACTGAGGGCGACTCGGCCAGCGGAAGCATCACCAAGAGCCGCGACGTGAACACGCAGGCTGTGTTCTCGCTCAGGGGAAAGCCGCTCAACTCGTTCGGGCTTACCAAGAAGGTGGTGTACGAAAACGAGGAGTTCAACCTGCTGCAGGCCGCGCTCGACATTGAGGACGGGCTCGACTCGCTGCGATACAACAAGGTGATAGTGGCCACCGATGCCGATGTGGACGGCATGCACATCCGCCTGCTCATCATCACCTTCTTCCTGCAGTTCTTCCCCGAGCTGATAAAGAAAGGCCACGTATACGTGCTCCAGACGCCGCTCTTCCGTGTGCGCAACCGGCGCACTAAGATTCGCGACAAGGCTGCCGTGGCCGATGCCGACGCCAAGGCAGCCGACGGCAAGCGCGCCGACTTCATCACCCGCTACTGCTACAGCGACGACGAGCGCCTGCGCGCCATAGCCGAACTCGGCCCCGACCCCGAGATAACGCGATTCAAGGGTCTTGGCGAAATCTCGCCCGACGAGTTCAAGCACTTCATCGGCCCCGACATGCGCCTCGAACAGGTGACGCTCCACAAGACCGACCAGGTGCAGAAGCTCCTCGAATACTACATGGGCAAGAACACTCCCGAACGCCAGAACTTCATCATCGACAACCTCGTAATCGAGGAGGACAGGCCGGAAGAAAACGAAGAATTAAGAATTAAGAATTAAGAATTAAGAAAATATGCATAGTGGCAGGGCGTGTCTCGCATATTCCCAGTACTCCCTCCCCACGGGGGAGGGCCGGGGTGGGGCTTCCCAGTACCCCCTCCCCACGGGGGAGGGCCGGGGTGGGGCTTTCCACAACTCCCTCCCCACGGGGGAGGGCCGGGGTGGGGCTAAAAGTTATATGAAATCACTCTTTGTGGCAGCCGTGGCACTGCTGCTGCCTGTGGCGGCAGCGGCCCAGCTGCGCATCAACATCAGGCCCGACGGCCCGCTGCGCAAGTTGCAGATTGCCGAGGTGGCCATCAACAGCTTCTACGTCGACAGCGTTGACGAGCGCCGGCTCGTGGAGGACGGCATCCGAGGGATGATCGAGAAGCTCGACCCTCACTCCTCTTATTCAACCGCCGAGGAGGTGAAGGCCCTCACAGAGCCGCTCGCCGGCAACTTCGAGGGCATTGGCGTGCAGTTCAACATGATAGAGGACACGCTCATGGTGATACAGCCAGTGAGCGGGGGACCGTCGGAGAAGGTGGGCATACTCGCCGGCGACCGCATCGTGTCCGTGAACGACACGGCCATTGCCGGGGTGAAGATGGCGCGCAGCGAGATAATGCGCCGCCTGCGCGGCCCCAAAGGCACCGAGGTGAGGCTCGGGGTGGTGCGCCGCGGCGTGGCGGGCAGGCTCTCGTTCACCGTGAAGCGCGACAAGATTCCCGTGGAGACCGTCGACGCGGCCTACATCATACGCCCCGGCGTGGGCTACGTGCGCATAGGCAGCTTCGGCGCCACCACCTACACCGAGTTCTTGGAGGCGCTGGCCAGCCTTGAGGAGCAGGGCATGGAGAGCCTCGTGCTCGACCTCCAGGACAACGGCGGGGGATACCTGCAGGCCGCCGTCGACGTGGCTGGGGAGTTCCTGGACAAGGGCGACCTCATCGTATACACCTCGGGGCGCACCTCGCCCCGCATCGACTACAAGGCACGCGGCGGAGCACGCTTCCGCAAGGGGCGCGTGGTGGCGCTGGTCAACGAGTACACCGCATCGGCTGCCGAGATAGTGTCGGGCGCCCTGCAGGACCATGACAGGGCCACCATCGTGGGCCGCCGCTCCTTCGGCAAGGGCCTCGTGCAGCGGCCATTCGACCTGCCCGACGGCTCCATGATACGCCTCACCGTGGCCCACTACTACACGCCAGCCGGCCGCTGCATACAGAAGCCTTACGTGAAGGGCGAGGCCAAGGACTATGCCATGGACGTGCTCAACCGCCTGCGCCACGGCGAGCTTACCAACAAGGACAGCATACACTTCGCCGACTCCCTGAGGTGCTTCACCCTGCGCAAGCACCGACCCGTGTACGGCGGCGGGGGCATCATGCCCGACGTGTTCGTGCCGCTCGATACCACCGTCTACACGCCGCTCCACAGAGAGCTTTCGGCCAAGGGCATCGTGCTCAACGCCTACCTGCACTACGTTGACCATAACCGCAAGGCCCTGCTCAAGGCCTACCCCTCGTTCGGCGACTTCAGCAAGGGCTACGCCGTTCCCGCCTCGCTCACCGACAGCATCATGGCCGAAGGGCGCCGGCAGGGCATCACGCCCAAGGACTCCGCCGAGCTTGCCCGCACCATGCCATACCTCCGCCTGCAGCTCAAGGCCCTCGTGGCCCGCGACCTCTGGAGCATGACGGAATACTTCGCCGTGATGAACGAGCAGAACCCCATCGTGATGAAGGCCGTGGCGATACTTGAAAATTAAAAGTCAAGAATTAAAAATTAAGAAAACATGCATGGTGGCAGGGCGTGGCCCGCATATTCCCAGTTCTCTCAGAACTCCCAGTTCTCCCATTGCTCCCAGCTCTCCCAGCCCTCCCAGCCCTCCCAGCCCTCCCATAGCTCCCAGCCATCAGTTAAATAATTGTAAAATCCGGGCGGCGGCGGCAAAGTGCCGCCGCTTTTTTGATAACTTTGCCACGGCGTTTGGAGGCCATGCCGCAGCCAAATGCCGCTGAGGTTCAGCGATAACGTCGGCGGCTCCGCAAGGCGCCCGCTTCTTGTGAATGGAACATTAAACAAAAACATCAACAAAACAACAAAAACCAAGACATCATGAAGAAACTGTTTACTTTGTGCGCAGCCATCGTCATGGGTTGCATGGCGGCTTCCGCCCAGACCGACAACACCTTCCAGTTCGTTGACAAGGACGGAAACGTGGTGGCCGACGGCACCACCTGGCATGCATACGAGAAAGAAAATGATATTTTTTACGGAACTATAATACCATCGGGGCTTTATGTGAAGAATACCACAAGCGAGACCGCCAATTGCTCCCTTGACTTTCAGGTGACGCAGATTTCCGGAAGTAGATTCTTGATATGTTACCCCAAGAATTGCACCAGCAATTCCGGTGTGACTGAAGTCATAAGCACCGGCACAGGCGAGCAGCTTGCCAATGAATCAAAGGACTTGCAGGCAGAGTGGGTGGTGAAGCCTTTTGGGGCTGATGCAGAGACTACTGGCACCTGCACCGTGACGCTGCAGCTCAAGGTGATGCAGCAGATTGAAGGCACGTTCCAATATGAAATCAAGGCTTACGGCCCGAAGATAACCGTGGTGTTCCACAACGACGGCACCACCGATGGCATATCCGGCGCTGAGGCCGCCGGGGGCAAGGAGCCGGTGGCTTACTACTCCGTTGACGGCCGTCGCCTCGGCGTGGCGCAGAAGGGCCTTAACATAGTGAAGTATGCCGATGGCACCACGGCCAAGGTGGTGGTGAGGTGATACGCCGCGCGGCGGCGTTGAGCCAGCCATGAGCGTTCCGCCCCGGCTGCCCGCAGAGATGCGGCAGCCGGGGCGGAATTTTTTTAGGGAGGGCTGGGAGCGATGGGAGGGCTGGGAGAACTGAGAGGAGTGGGAGCAATGGGAGGGCTGGGAGCAATGGGATTGAGGGTAGGGCAGGGGGGAGTGCTCAGCCCAGCATGGCCAGGGCGCGGTTTTCGGCGGCCTCCATCTGCTCGCGCTCGCCCGGGCCTTTGTCGTTGATGCCGCATAGGTGGAGGATGCCGTGTATTATCACTCGGTGCAGCTCGTCAAGGTATTCCTTGCCGAAGAGCTGCGCGTTGGAGCGCACGGTGTCGAGGCTTATCACTATGTCGCCGTTGATGCGGTCGCCCTCGTCGTAGTCGAAGGTGATGATGTCCGTGTAGTAGTCGTGGCCCAGGTACTCGCGGTTCACCTGGAGCATCTTCTCGTCGTCAACGAACATGTAGCCCACCTCGCCCACTCTGCGGCCATACTCTGCGGCCACGGCCTTTATCCACGCCGTGGTTTCGCGCTTCTTTATTGCCGGCATCCTTACGCCGTCGGTGCTGTAGGTAATCATGATGGTTTTTTCTTTAAGATTTTATGGGAGTTATGGGAGTTATGGGAGTGCTGGGAGTTATGGGAGCGCTGGGAGGAACTCGCTTGCGTCCTTGCCGAAGTGTATCAGCTCGCGCACCATGCTCGACGACACGCTCTCCAGCTGCGGGTCGGCGTAGAGCAGCACGGTGTCGATGCCGCCTATCTTGCGGTTGATGTCGGCCTGCTCGCGCTCGTACTCAAAGTCCTTGATGCTGCGCACGCCCTTGATGATGAACTGCGCCCCCTCGCGGCGGGCGAAGTCGATGGTGAGGTCGCTGTAGGCTTTGGCTTCCACGCGCGGCTCCGCGGCGTAGAGGGCCTCGATGCGCCTCAGGCGCACCTCAGCGCTGTACATGTACTTCTTGCGCTCGTTGACGCCAACGCCGATGACGATGCGGTCGAAGAGCGGCAGCGCGCGGCGCACTATGGCGTCGTGGCCTGTGGTGAAGGGGTCGAAGCTGCCCACGAAGATGCCGGTTTTCATTTTATTGTTCTTTGATGGGAGGGCTGGGAGAGCTGGGAGGGCTGGGAGAGCTGGGAGCAATGGGAGGGCTGGGAGCAATGGGAGAACTGGGAGTTCTGAGAGAACTGGGAATATGCGGGCCACGCCCTGCCCCATGCATATTTTCTTAATTCTTAACTCTTAATTATATCGCCCTGCCACGATGCGTATTTTCTTAATTCTTAATTCTTGACTTTTAATTCTCAAAGAGGCTCGGCTGCATTATGTTGCCGGTGTAGGGGTTGCGGCCAAAGTGGCGGTAGGCCAGTTCGGTGGCCATGCGGCCGCGCGGCGTGCGCTTGATGAAGCCCTCCATGATGAGGAACGGCTCGTACACCTCCTCCACGGTGCCTGCGTCCTCGCCTATGGCCGTGGCAATGGTGGAAACGCCCACGGGACCGCCCTTGAACTTGTCGATGATGGCCAGCAGAATCTTGTTGTCGGTCTCGTCAAGCCCGAAGCTGTCGATGTTGAGTGCCGAGAGCGACAGCGTAGTGATGTCGATGTCGATGCGCCCGTTGCCCTTCACCTGTGCGAAGTCGCGCACGCGTCGCAGCAGCGCGTTGGCTATACGTGGCGTTCCGCGGCTGCGGCGCGCTATCTCCATGGCCGCGTCGTCGTCTATCGGTACATGCAGTATGCCGGCCGAGCGTTTCAGTATCCTCATGAGCGTCTCTGGTTCGTAGTACTCCAAGTGCAGGTTTATGCCGAAGCGGGCGCGCAGAGGCGCGGTGAGCAGTCCGCTGCGCGTGGTGGCTCCCACGAGGGTGAAGGGGTTGAGGTCAATCTGTATCGATCGAGCCGACGGCCCCTTGTCTATCATGATGTCGATGCGGTAGTCCTCCATGGCCGAGTAGAGGTATTCCTCCACCACGGGCGAGAGGCGGTGGATCTCGTCGATGAAGAGCACGTCGTTCCTTTCGAGCGAGGTGAGTATGCCGGCCAGGTCGCCCGGCTTGTCGAGCACCGGTCCGCTGGTGATCTTGAAGCCCACGCCCAGCTCGTTGGCTATGATGTTGCTCAGCGTGGTCTTGCCCAGTCCGGGCGGGCCGTGCAGCAGGGTGTGGTCGAGCGGTTCGCCGCGGTACTTGGCCGCCTCCACGAACACTTCGAGGTTCTCCACCACCTTCTTCTGGCCGCTGAAGTCGCCGAAGCGCAGCGGGCGCAGCGCGTTCTCAAACTCGCGCTCTGCCGCCGACACCCGTTCCTGCCTTATGTCAAAGTCTGCGTCCATTGTTAAGTTGCGTTGCGTTATCAAAGTGCAAACTTACAAATAAATTCCCACATACGTGCCGTTTTGCTTTCTGAAAATAAGGAGTTATCGCTTCACTGCGTTTCGCTAAGGAGTTATAAGGAGTTAAAGGAGTTATCGCTCCACTGCATTTCGCTAAGGAGTTAGAGGACGTATGCTTATGCCCGCCTCCCGTCTCCTTTTAAAAAACATTTGTCTGTCTTCTGTCTCCCGTCTCCTTTTAAAAAACATTTGTCTTAACTCCTTAACTCCTTTTGACTCCTTAACTCCTAAAATAACTCCCCTGTCTCCTTCAATACCATCCTCCCGCTTCAAAAAACGCTCCCGCCTGCCCATTGTGGGGTGTGGCGGGAGCGTTTGCTGTTCAGGGTGTGCCTTTCATGGTGTGAAGGTCATGGTGGGGTCAGAGCGAAGCCTGCATGGCCGTGGCGCCTATGGCACCGAGTATGGCCGAAGCCACGGCGATGACCACTTTCAGGATGGTTTGCCAAACGTTGTTCTTCATTGTGCTTTACCTCCTTTCCTTGCTTATTCTGTAGCCTCGGTCTGCTCCTCGCCGTTCTCGCCAGCGGCAGTCTCGTCGTCGATGGCCTCGTTCTTGGGCAGCGCCGTCACCTTGCAGCCGTCGAGGAAGGTGCGCGTGCGCTTACCGTTCTTGTCGATGCGCAGCTCCGGCTGGAAGAGCACGTGTACGTCCTTCACGTTCTGCGCCACGCTGAACTCCTTTGCCGTGTCGCTCGGGCTGGTGGTAAGTCCAAGCTTGAAGGTGCCGAAGCCGTCGAGCTTCACTCGCTTTGAGTCCTGCAGTGCCTGCTTCATCACCACCACCAGCTCGCTTATCACGGCCAGCACGTCGGCGCGCTTCACGGTGCAGTTGGCCTCTATCTGCTCGGCCAGCTTGTTGATCTCCACGGTGTCTATCATCACCGCCCTGCCGTACCACTTGCGGTACTGGTTGCTCTTCGAGTTGTTGTTCTGGTAAAGTCTGTACTGTACTGCCATAGTCTTTTTTCCTTTCTTTTTTGTTTTTGATGGTTGATTATTAATGTTAGTTGCGCCATCGGCCGAATGACAGTGCAAAGATAGTGATTGCGCCTTGGCCTGTCAAGGCCCCGTGGGTGTACAAGTGGCGGTACGTGGCGCATCTTCCCAGCCCATCCCCGTGCCATCCTCGTGGCGGGGCAGTGAAAAAGTCTGGCCTGGTTGGCCGTTTTTCGGCGCAAAATGGCTATCTTTGCACCATTAGACAACCTATATAACCACAGACAGCATGAACATCACCGAACTCCTCGACTTCACCCTCTTCGGCATCTCGCTGCGCTCGCTCGTGGCGTTCTGCCTCAAGGCGGCAGTCATCTTCATCTTCGTAAGGCTGGTAACGGCCTTCATCAAGTACCTCTTCCGCCGCTCCTTGCGCCGCCAGGGCAAGCTGGCCGTAGACGAGACCAAGGCCGGCTTCATACGCCAGATAGTGGTGGCCGTGGTCTACGTCATCGGCGTGGCCGCCTTCCTCTCGCTCATACCCGGCATGGAGAAGGTGAGCAACTCCATCCTCGCCAGCGCCGGCATAGGGGCCATGGCCGTGGGCCTGGCCTCGCAAGACGCGCTGTCGAACATCGTGGGCGGGCTGTTCATAATCTTCTCCAGGCCGTTCAAGGTGGGCGACTTCGTGATGGTTGACGACATCATCACCGGCACCGTGGTGGAGATAACCCTGCGCCACACCGTGATACGCAACGCCGAGAACCGCATGATACTCATACCAAACAACAAGATGAACTCGAGCACCGTGGTCAACTCGTCGTATGGCGAGACGGCCACCTGCGCCTTCGTGGAGGTGGGAGTGTCGTACAACACCGACCTTGACGGAGCCATGGAGGCCATGCGCGACGAGATAATGAAGCACCCAATGCTCATCGACCACCGCTCCGACGCCGAGCGCGAGTCCGGAGCACCGCAGGTGGTGGTGCGCGTCACCGCCCTTGGCGACTCGGCCATAACGCTGCGCGCCTGGGCCTGGGCTTCCACTCCCGGCAACGCCTTCACCATGAAGTGCGACCTGCTCAAGAGCGTTAAGGAACGCTTCGACCGCGAGGGCATTGAGATACCCTACCCGTACTTCAACCAGATAGTGACGCAGGGCTGAGATGAATTAGGAATTAAGAGTTAAGAATTAGGAATTGGCGGCGCGGCCCGTGGCCGCCACCGCAGCAATGTGTCAATGAAAAAACGGCGGAGATTGGCGTTTGTGGCCAGTCTCTGCCGTTGCAATTTCTTGTGTATGTGGGCGGCTATCTCACGTGCAGCTTGTGCGTCTCGGTATTGCCGCCTGTGGTCTCAACCACCACCATGGTCACCCCGGGCCTTGCGGCCAGTGTGGCGTAGGTCGCGCCGTGCAGGGCCTTTTCTGCCACCTTGGCCCCGCCGAGGCTGTAGACCGTAACCTTCTCCATTCCGTCTGCCGCCGCCACGGTTATCATGCCGTGGGCGGGGCAGTAGCAGCGCGAGGCGGGCGTGGCCTTCTCGGCGGCCAGTGCGCTTCTTGTTGTGATGAAGTAGCGGCCATGCTCATTGGCGTTGAGCGTGAGTGCGGTGCCGTTGGCCAGCGGCGTGGCGCTGCCGCTCTTGGCGTCGTAGAGCAGGAGCGCGGCGTCGGTGTTGCCCTCCATGCTTACGCCGACCCTTGCCGTGCCGTCCTTGCCGCCCGTCATGCCCAGCGGCAGCATGCTTATCTCCGGCAGCTTGTTTACGCTTACGGCCTGTGCCCCGGCCACGGTGTAGAGCGCCGGGCGCGCGCCGTCGGCATCGTAGGTCAGGAGTTCGGCGTCCTCGCTGTCGGCAAAGCCAGCCTCGGAGCCGTCGGCGAGTAGCACTGTGGCCTCGCCGCCCCCGCCCTCGGGCATGAGCCTTAGCGTGCAGGTGGCCTTGGTGGCCCGCCCCGCCCTTGTGCGTGCGGTGGCCTGGCGTGCGGCTATGTTGGTTATGAAGGTAACTTCGGCAGGCTCCGCGCCGTCAGCTTTTTTCACGAAGAAAGCCTGCATGGGCGGCAGCTGGCTTAGGTTGTCGGCTGTGTGGGCGGTCACTGTGCCGCCGCTTATCGTCCAGTATTTCTTCTCCAAATGCGTGTTCAGGCCGAAGAAGCCTTCCATGTCTATCGAGCACATATACGGGTTGCCCACCATGTAGAGGCCGTTGCCGTCGCTCTCGTTGGCCAGGGCCTGCCTCACCGTGCCGTAGGCGTCGGCGTTGCCTCCGTCGAGCAGCAGCCGCCCGTTGCCGCTGCGGTCCAGCGGGCCTGAGCCTTGTCCGTCGGTCTGCCCGTCGTGGCTGTAGTACAGGTAGGCACCGTCGGCCTTTGGCAGGCGCAGCAGGGCGTTGTGCAGGTAGGGCGTGCCGTCGCGCCCGGCCTTCAGCATGAACCCATTCAGTCCGCTGCCGTTGCCGGGCCAGAACTCCACGTCAAGCTCGTTGTAGTTGTGGCTCCATTGCGTTTCAATGGCCGAGGCTTCCGTGGCCGCGCCCGGCCACGCCCAGTCGATGGCTGCGCCGTAGTCGCCGCGCGCGTCGCCCTCAGGCGTGATTACCACCGATGCGGCCCTGTCCCAGCTGCGCTGGTATATTGGATATTCGTTGCGCCCGTAGAGTGATGTGTTGAAGTTTATCGGCACGAAAGCTTCCGTTTCCTGCCGCCCGTTGTCCTTTGGTACATACATATCGCCCGAATAGACGGCCTTGAGCGGCGATGCCAGCAGGTTCCACGTGGCGGGGGCCAGCTCCTTCTCCACCCATGCCGTGCCGTAAGTGAGGTAATGCTGGTTGCGCAGTTCGGCCTCGGGCTTGAAATAAATCTGCGCGCAGGTGTTTGCATAAAACTTCTCGCACTCGTATGCGCCCTCTCCCGGCTCCGTCTTCACCATGAGGTCATACTCAATGCCTTCGGTGGCGGTGTAGAAGTCGCTGTTCACGAGGCTCTCCTCCCTTATTATCCCGTTTGCGTGGGTGGTGGCCTCGGCGAGCAGCGGCGGGCGCACCCCTGCGGGTACAGTAACCTTGGTGAACTTCATCGGGGCGTATGCAGGCTGTTGCGTTAGCAGGGCGTAGCCGCCCTCGCCGTAGTCGGTGTAGTTGTCCTTATATAGCTCGGCCTTCGTTGAGCGTGTCCAGTTGGCATCGTTGTTCCAGTTGGAGCTGCCTTCGTTGTCGGCGCGGGCAGTCCACGTAACGAACTCCGGCACCACTTTCAGCGTAAGGAACACGTCGCCAAGGCATGCCTCCTGCCCAGGCTGTAGGCCGGCGGTGTGGGCCTCGTCGTGGAACTTGAAGTTAAGCTCATACCAGTATCCCTCGTGCAGGCTTGCCGCAGCCTCTTTGGTGAGCTTCAAGTCCACGTGGCCGGACTCTATCGCCACCACCGTGCCGAGCCGTCCGGCTGTTACCGTGTTCCATGTGGGGTCGTTGGTGGCGCTCACCGCCACGGCATCGTCGGCGGGGTAGGGCGCCAGGCTGAACGCGCCTGGGTCGCTGCCCTCCATGTTCCTGTAGCCGTTCACGGGCAGGCGCAGCGTCGTGCCCTCGCTGATGGCCGCCAGCTGCTGCAGCCCGGTCCTCACCGAGCGCGTGGTGCCGTTGAGGTACTGCACGTTGGCAAAGCCGAGCGTCAGCTCCGGGCTGCTCACCCTCACCCTCAGCGACATGGCGATAGGCTCCAGGCACAATGCCACGTCCTTGCCGCCCACTGTCACCGATGCCGTCACCGGCATGAGGCAGAGGTCGAGCGAGCCGTGCTGGGCATCGGCCTTGGTCACGCCCCGGGTTATCTTATCCGTGGCCAGGTGCAGCCGTCCATCGGCCACAAACTCGCGGAGCGCGGCCTTGTGGGCCTCGGTATATCCATCCTTGGCTTCCTGCTCGCAGCTTGTCACGTTGTCGGCGGGGTAGGCTTGGCGGAAGGCCTCCAGTGCTTCGCGCAGGCTTATGCCGCCAGTTGCGGTGGCATTGCCGTATTCTTCGGTAGTGCCGAAGAACCAGTCGAACCTCACCCCCTCGGCTGCCACCATGCCTCCGTTGTCGGGGGATGGCACTCTAAGCGAGGCTGTAAGGTCCACGTTGGTGGTCTCCACGCCGTTGCATGGCAATGTTATCTCAGGGTTCACGGTGGTCGTGGCATCGGTTATCTCCAGTTCCTGCCCCATGATGGCGAAATAGTCGCTGTAAACGGAGCACACGTCGCCGGGCATTCCCCAGTTGCCGGGCCGGTAGTCGCCCCTGTCGCCCATGGGCAGGGCCACCGACACATAGTATTCCTCATTGCGGTCGAGGCCGAAGTCGCGGTCGGCCAGTATGGCGAACACCTCGCCGCCCACAAGCTCGAAGCCCTCCTTCAGCGTGCCGTCGGCGTTGCGTGGGTTGCGCTCTATTGTCACAGTGCCGTATTCCTCGGTGCCGTTGTCGCCATAGACGCCCGTGAGCGGGGTGCCGTCGGCCTTGCATATGCGGTAGTAGAGGGGCTTGCTCTGCCACACCTCGAATATGTTGAGCAGCGCCACCAGGCTTTCGTGCTTTGCCCTCAGCCTCACCGTGGCTCCGCCCGCCGGGCTGTCCTCGCAGGCCGGGCGCTCCTGCAAGGTCTCCACCTTGGCGTTGCTGGCATAGATGCGTATGTCGTCAACGGCGTAGTCGGCGCCGCTTGTGCCGTTGCAGAAGTTATCGATGCTCACGAGGAACTTGCTGTAGTTCTCCACGCCGGTGCCTTGCTGCAAGGTCACTCTGGCGTAGACCTGGTACCACTCGCCAGTCTTCGAGGCGTTCACCGTATTGAAGTCGCCCGAGGCAAACGAGTGTATGAGCTTGCGGCTCGTTATGTTTCCGTATGCGTCGGTCTCCACCCCGTAGAGCTTGAATATTACCTGTGGCTTCGTGCTCTGGGTTGTCATGTCTGCCACTGCCGCGCTCAGCACTATGGTGCTGCCCACGCACAGGTTGCCCTCAAACTCCACCGAGGCTATGGGGCGCGACTCGTCGGAGGCGTCAACATACAGGAAATAGCCCGACTGCGCCCCGCCGGTAAGCGTGTATGTCCTGTCGCGCAGCTGATTGTTGGCCCACCACTGGAACTTGTAGTCAGTGCCGCCCCACTGCACATAGCCTTTCGACACACCGTCCACGTTGATGCTCTTGTAGAGTCCGTATTCGCCATGGCCCGGCGAAAGCCCTTGGAAGCTGGCCGACGCCTGGTCGTAGTAGGCATAAAGCCCCGGGTAGACAAAGCCGTAGTAGCGCCGGTTCCATGCCGAGGGCAGCTGTGTCATGTTGTCGAGCGGGTTTGTGGGGGCGGCGAGGCTCGTTCCCTCGCAGTCGTTGTCGAAGGTTATCTCGGCCACCTTGGTGTATTTCGTGTCGAGGAAGCTCACCCTGCGGTATGCCGGCACCTCCTCTACGGTCATGGGGTATGAGTCGCTGATGAAGCGGCAGTTGAACTTGGCCACCGGGCACATGTTGCTGCCGGCGTCGGCGGCGTAGGCCACGATGTATGCCACGTGGCCTATGTCGTATGTTATCTGCTCCGATTCCCCCGATTCCCCGTCTAACTTGCTGAAATAGCCGCTTAGGTTGTCAAGGCTTATGGAGGCCATCCGGCCATTGTCGATAAGGTTGGTTGTGAGTTCCTTCGACAGACTGCCCGTTTCGTCGTACACAAACCAGCGTATCCTTGTTGCGTGTATCAGCTCCGTGCCGAAGTCGCTCTCCGTCACCTCGTGGCCCTCGGGCACGAGCTTGTTGGAGAAATTGTAGTTGTAGAAATAGTAATCGCCCACGTCGTGGAACCCTACCCGCAGGTTTGTGGTGCTGTTCCTGTCGTATGCTCCCATGCTTATGTTTCCCTGGTCCTCCAGCACGTTTTGCGGCCCTGAGAGTATGGCGGTCTTTATCGCGTTGGCAATGTCGGCGGCGGGGCGGATGTTGAAGATGTAGCGCATGGAGAGCGTAGGCTCGTGCAGCAGATACTGTCTCGTTTCGTCGAGTCCGTCTATGTAGCGGCTCACGTCGCAGGCTATGGTCTCGCCCGTCCATCCCTCCGCCGGGGCCACGTAGTCAACCGCCGCGCTCGTCTCCTTGCTGCTTCGGTTCTGGTTCCATATCATCAGTCCGCGGCTTTCGCCTGTCGTGGGATAGGGCTTGAGGTCTCTTCCCCATTGTGAGTTGTCGATATTCCCCGACGCGAGGTCTGTGTCGTAGTTGTACCAGCGGAAATATCCGGCAGGCTCAAGCACGTCGCTCTTGGGGATCGGCAGCTCAAGCGTTATTCTCTCCCCCGGCTTCACATAAATGCTGTATGTCCAGGAGTGCACCTGCTGGCGGCCTTTCTCGTCGAAGTCGCTGCCCGAATAGCCCTTGTAGTGCTTGAAGTCGGTAGGCACGGCGCGGTAGCTGTAGATGTATTTCAGCTTGAAGTCGGGTTCTTTAAGCACATAGTCGCCCGCAGTCTCCGGCGTCTTGTCGGCTATCAGGCACATTATGCTGTAGCCTTCCTGTAGCGACGAGGCAGTGATGTTGTTGAGAAAAATGTCTAAGTTGCCCCAGTTGGTGGGATTCCACTGGTCGCCCAACTTTTTTGCAGCCGTGGCCGAATTGTAAACCATTCCGGCGCTTATCTCCTTGTAGTCGGTGGCGTCTTGGTTGTGGCCTATGCTCCCGGCGGCAAACACGTTGTTGCCCTCGGCGTCGGCGATGTACCAGCGGATGTAGCACTCCTGCATGTTGCCGCCCACTTCGGTGGGCAGGTTGCTGTAGTCTTGGAACAAGTTTACTGTTTGGGATGATGGGAAAGACTCCAAGAGCAGGGTCTTTTCATGCATGGTGGCGTTGCTCTCGCTGCCTGGGGTGAACATGGCCTGGGCCTGTTCCTCTGTGATTATCCCGAACGTGATGGCGGCCTCGATGTTGTCCGGGTCGCCCGTAATCGCCCAGGTGGGATCGTATGCGTTGTTTCCGTTCTGCTTCGGGTCTTGCGTGGACAGCAGGCAGACAACGCGGCATGCCCCTGCCTCGCCCTGCCCGCTGAAAGTCAGGCTGGCGCTTGATATCTTCTTCTGGTTGTCGGCGTTGTACGCGTCGAGCCAGCTTTCGCTGGTTCCCTTTCCTTTCCACCATATCTTGCCGTAGCCGCCCACGTTGGCCGTCTCGTAAAAGGGCAGGGATATGGCCCATGCCTCCGCCATGTTCTCCACCGGCGCGTAGCCGCCATCGGCATTGGCCACAAACCAGCGTATGTAGAGGCTGTTTATGAGGTCTGCCGCGGTGCCCTTGCCGAGGTCGGCGGCAATCTGCCCCAGCTTGTCGTAGAACGACGCGCTGACGGTGCGCGTGCCGGTGTCATAGATTGCGTACATATTGTACGTATGGGCGGGGGCTATGTTCTCCGCAGGGGTGAACGCGTCGCTGCCTTGGCCGCGGGCCATGCCGAAGGCGGCTATGGCCAGGATAGCGGCCAGCAGCAGCCTGAGGCTTATGTGGGTCTTTGTTTGCATACGCTTGTTGTGCTGATGGGTCATTCCTTTATTATGCAGATGCGGTAACTTAGGGTTCGGGCGGCCTGGCCGCCGGTGCCGCCCACGCTCACCGTCAGCGTGTGGTAAGCCCGGCCTGTGGCCGTCTCCTCCATCTTGCCTATGATGCAGCGGCTCTCTTCCACCCATGCCGGCGCTCCGCCATTGTCGGGCTGGTCGGCTGTGGCCGTGCCGCCGGTGTATATCGCGGGGTTGCCGTCGGTGGTCCACCCTGCGTATTGCCACTGGCCGGAGCCGCTGCCGTAAGCGAGGGCCTGGCCGGTGCTGTAGCGCATTACCTGCGGCACGAGGTGGAAGTGGCCTCCGGCGTGGAACGTGCAGGTGAAGAGTCCGTCCTCCTCCTTCACCGAGGCGGGGTAGACGCCGATGGGCGGGAAGTCGTAGGGCGTGAGGTCGAGGCGGTAGTCGTCGAGCGTTACGGGTATTACGCGGTGGTCGTTGCGCCCTATGTAGTTCCAGTTGCCGTCGTCGTTGGTTATCAGTGCGTAGCGCATCTCGTCCTCTTCGCCGCCGTCGCGCTTCAGTGCGAGCGTGAGGGTGAACAGCCCGTGGGCGTTGGCCGGCGTCAGACTCTCGTTTACGTAGAAAACAAGCGTCGCCGGCTCCTCTGCCCCGGCAGGCACCGCCACAGTCTGCTCCCATGTGTGGTTGCCCGCTGCGGCGCCCTCCGCTATGTTCGGACTGCAAGCCCCCGTTTCGCCGCCGCCGGCCGGCTGGGGCAAGAGCATCAGGTTGCCGACGGCGTTCTGCGTCACTCCGTCCAGCGTCACCCCGGTCACCGTGAGGTCGGAGGCGGTGGCGTTGGTGAGCCTCAGCTCCATCTTGGCCAGCATCCTCACCACCCACAGCTCAACGGTCTGCGTGGCCGCGCCTATCTCTATGGTCTGGCTGTTGCTCATCGGTATGCCTCCCTCGGGCAGCGTGAGCGTGTTTCCGCTTACGCCGAAGGCCATCGTGCCGAAGTCGGGACACTGTTCGCCCTCTTTGGGCGAGCCGATGCTGGCCATGTCGATGTTGGCAAACGAGTAGAAGGTGTATGTGCCGGCGGGCAGGGTAAGCTTGCCAATGTCGTCGGACTGTATGTCGCCGAGTCCGCCGCCGGTCAGAACCTTCACCACGGTGCCGCTGTTGTCGGCCACCACCACGGCCCAGCTGTCCATGCCCTCGCCCGCCGTGGGGTCCGACTGCGAGCCATCCCATGCCCGCGTGGGGGCGGCAGGGGCCGCCGCGAGGCGCAGCCTCACCGTAACGGGGCTTCCGTATGCGTTGGCTGTTGGGTCGTCGGCCGAGCACGCCACGAGGCTGAGCACGGCAGCCAAGGCCGCCGCCCACGCCGCAAATGCGTGTTTCCTTATTGTGTGTGTGGTTATGTTCATTGTCGTTTTTGGGGTTACATCACTATGCCGGAGTGGCTGAACAGCGCCCACTTGCGCACGTTGATGGTGGCCTGCAGCTGCGGCGAGCCGCCCTCGTAGGCCACGCCGTCTATCTTGACGCGGTAGATGTTGTTGCGCACGGTGCCGTAGAGCATGGGCTGCGAGGCATCGGCGGAGTCGTCGGGGTCGCTGTGGCGCAAGGTGTAGGTGAATGTTTTTTCTTCGCCAGGGGCATCGGCGGCGGGGCTGCCGTCCTCCTCGTTCCACTCGGCGGCCTTGTAGTAAGTGCCGGTGAAGCGCAGCGAAGTGGCAAAGGTGGGGTCGTTGTTGAGCGTGGTGTTCTCAAGGGTGTAGGCCAGGATGTAGTAGCTGTCGCCGTCGGCGTCGGTGTGCGCCGTTGGCTTGGCGGCCACGTCGGCGGCAGTACCGGCATAGAGCGAGGCGTCTTTTCCCTTGAGTGTCCACGGGTCGAGCACCCAGTTGGTCTGGCGCTTGTCGGCGTCGGCTGTCTCTGCCCCTAAGTATTCAATGCCTGTGCCTTCATAGCCGCACACCCGCTTCAGCAGGTAGGAGCCTGCGGCCATGACGTTTACGGGCGTCACGGAGCGCAGCACGAAGCGGTCGCCGGTGTCGGTGCCGCCCTCGGCCAGCACTCGGTAAGTGTATGTTCCGTCCGCCGCGCTCCATGCGCCGCCGCCCGGAGCGATGTCTATGCGCGCCGCCAGCCGCTCCACGCTTGTGCTGAGGGTGTAGGGATTGGCGCGGGAGCCGTCGCCGGTGGTGGGGCGCAGCGCGGCATCTTCGGCAGAAGCCATGGCGAAGCTGTGGCACTGTTCGGCATCGTTGGCCGTAGCCCATGCTTCATCTATGATGTCGTCGCGCACTTCGGCTACTGTTTTCCCCCTGTACTCATGGCTTACGTCGCCCATGTTGGCCACCACGATGGCGTGCCATTCACCGCCTGTGGCGGCAATGCCGCACTCCGCCGCAGGCGAGGTGTAGGCCGTGCCGTCGGCCGAGGGCGTGAGCGCCGGGAAATGCACGGCTTGCTCCACTATGGCCGAGCCGTCGCCGTTAAGCCCGCTTGCGGCGTTGGTCTGGCGGTAGAGCAGCAGCGTGGCGTTGCCGATGGCGTTCTCGCGCTCTAAGCCCGGCTCGCGGCCGTCGCCGTCGTTGCCTCCGGCGGGGCCGAGGCGCGTTGCCTCCGGCGGGGCCACGAGCAGCCGCACCGACACGTAGGCGGTGCCTCCGCCGGCCTCGTGGCCTGTGGGGGCAGCTACGTCGCCGCTGCAGGCCACGAGGGCGCAGAGCAAGGCGGCAGTGGCAAGGGCCGTGTATGGTAATGCAGGTTTCATTGTGCCTTGTTGCCTTTTATGCGTTTTCAGCCGCCCAGCTCCTCATACTGCACGCGCTTGCTCCATCCGAGCACGCTGATGCTTATGTTGATGTATGCCAGGCGGTCGCCCCGCAGGAATATGTCGAGCTGGTAGTCGTAGCCCCGGTCGAGGAATTCCTGCTCGCTGTATCGGTAGATGTCTTCGCTCGTGCGGAGTCGCGAGAGCACGTCGGGCAGGTTTATCGTGGCCACCTCCACGCCCGTAAGCCTGTTGGTCACGGTAAGCAGCCCGTCGTCGGCCGCGTTGTCGTGGAAGATTATGCGCGACGTCATGAAGTCGGCGTGGCCTATCCTGCCGGGAGCTTCGGCGGCGTGGTTGCCGCCAGATGGCGCGGTGGTGCGGTCGGTTGTGTTCCACGTGGCGTGGGGCGTGTATACCACGGCGTCGCTCTCGTCGAGGGAGTTGTCCCAGAGTATGTGCGAATTGCGGTCGGTGATGCGCAGGTCGTAGTTGGCTATGTCCATTTCAGCCGGGTTGTCAAGCTCGCGCAGCGTCACGTTTATCTTCTTGGTGTCGCGCACGAGCGATATGGTGCCGTAGGTGGGGCGTGTGTCCGATACGTAGAAGCCGCCTGTCTCCATGCCGTGCCACAGCGTGTCGAGCGGCAGCGAGTGGTTGTCTATGTTGTAAATCCCGCCTGCTGTTGCCACGCGGTCGAGCCTGATGTGGAGCTGCCGCATGGGAGTTCCGGCGGCCATGTCGGCGCGGACGAAGCGCGCCCTGCCCGAGGCCAGCATGTCGGCGTAGGGCTTTTGGCCCGCCAGGGCAATGAACTTGTAGCGGCCCGGAGCCAGGCCGGTGACGTGCATGGCGTATGCCGGGTTGGCCAAGGGTGCCGCCGCGGCAGTGTTCGACTCCTCGCGGATGCTTACCAGTCGCTCCTGTTCGTCGAAGATGTAGAGCGTCAGCGAGCCTACATGGTCGTTGAACATGTCGGCTCGTTGAAGGTTGTAGTCGTACTTGAACGTCAGGTAGAGTCCGTAGGGGCAGTAGTCGGTGTCCTCGTGCATCATGTCGCACGATGATGGCACCGCCGCCATGGCGAGCAGGGCCAGCGCAAGGCCCAGTGTTCTCGTTGTCTTGGTCATTGTCACGCTGTTGTTCTGTTTGTATTGTGCAGCCGGGTGGGCTGTGGTGATGGTTGTCGGCCATGCCCGCCGGTGGGTGCGCATGGTTGTTTGCAAGGGTAAACGGCGGCGGGCCGGGCCTGTGGGCGGCCCGCCGCCGTTGTGCGTTCATGCTTTCGTGGAGCGGTTTACTGGAGCGTTACGCTCTGCTTGCGCTTTGCCCACGAGAGCAGGTTGATCTTCACCGAGATGTAGTTCTCCACCTCATCGTCGGGCGTGGTGTCGGTGTTTACGCTCGGAACGGTGGCGCTGCCGATGGCGCTCACGCCGTTGACCTCAATCTCGTACCAGTTGTTGCGGAGCACGCCGTAGCGGCCCAGCCAGTTCTTGTTGGCCTGCTGCTGGTCGTCGGGATATGCGGCAGTGGTCTTGGTGGCGCGGTTCCAGGGGGTAAGCTCGTCGCCGAAGTGCTTTATCAGCACTGTGTAGTAAGCCTCGGCGTTGGTGTACTGCGTCACGGTGATGGCGTTCTGCACGGCCTCAAGCTGCTCTGCGTTGAGGTCGTAGTCCTTTGTCGTGGCGTCGCCGCCCTCTTCAGTGGCTGTAAATGTCACCTTGGTGAGCTTGAGGTTCTTCGTGTCTGCGTCTACGGTGTAGGTGACAGCCTTTGGAGCCACATTGATTTTTGTGGCGCCCTCAAACTCGTCGTCGCTTGTTGCCGTGGCCAGGATGGCGTTGTTGTACAGGTCGCCGGCCTGCTTGAGGATGGCGTTCTTGGCCTCGCTCTCCTTGTAGATGGTGGTGCGTATGTCGTTAACGGTGTAGAAGTCGGTGCCTCTCCACTCGGCGGGCAGGGTGAACTTGGCCTTGATGATGGCGCAGGTGGTGTTCTTCACGTTCTGGTGGGCAACGTCGAAGGTGTTTTCGAGGCAATACTTAGTGTTGCTGTCGAAGGTCATTCCGCTTGCACTGGCGGGAGCGTCGGTGAACGTGGCGTCAGTGTTGTAGTTCGGGTCTATGCCGAAGTAGGTGCGGTATGCAGCCGTTGCGGGGTTGCCGCTCTCCTCCTGGGCCAGGCTGTAGCCGGCAAAGCGGTAGGGGTTGGAGGTAAGCTCGCCGCTCGTTGGCGATAGGCCGTCGCCGTCAGACGTGAGCGCGTACCATGCGTCGCCGCTCGGGGTGATGCCCTCTGCGCTCTGGTTCCAGTTGCGCACGATGTAGGAAGAGGTGTTCTTGTTGGCCAGCGCCCAGCCGCTGATGGCGTAGGTAAGCTTGTTGGAGCCAACGGTCAGCTCGTTGCTATTGATGCTCTGAGTGAGCTGCACCTTGGCCACGGCGCGCTCCACGAAGATGTCGGCGGCGGGGTTCTGCTGCGCGAGAAGCTCTGTCTGGTAGATCTTGTCGCTTACATCGGCGAGTATCGTGGTGGTCTGGCCGCTTATGGCCGCGCTGCCGGGCTTGTCGGTCATCACGGCGTTGGTCATGAAGTAGCCGTTGCCGGTGAGCGCGCTTGCAGAGGCGACGGTCTTGACGGTGAAGTCCTTGAACGAGCCTGAGAACACGTCCTGGCCGAACTTGATCGTGTTTGCGGCGTTGTCAACGGTGAACACGCTGTTGCGGTTGAGCACCACGAGGGCGTAAATCTTCTCGCTACCGGCGGCGGTGATGGAGTTGATCTTCTGCACCTTGGTTCCCTGCGACGTGATCTGGTCGTCGTCGAGGCCCTGGTTCCAGTTGAGCGTCATGTCGTAGGCAGCCTGGAAGATGGCGGCGTTCTGGTCCGCGCCCTTGAAGAGCAGGAGCGTGGCGTTGTTTACGGCATACTCGGTTGCGTCGCCGTCGTCGGTCTGGTCGTTGGCGGCGCGTGTGCCTGCGCCAGCGTTCCTCGTAGGCAGGTTGATCGACAGTTTCAGGTAGCCGGTGCCGTCGGCTCCGAATCCTGTGTTGCTGCCGCTTGAGGGAGCGGTTACCTCATCGCTTGAGCACGCTGCCAGGGCAATTGCGGCGAGCGCGAAGGTGAACAGTTTGAATTTTCTCATTGTTGTTGTTGTTTGGTTAAAAAATTTTGGTTGTTGTATTGTGTTGTCTGTATTGTCACTTGATGTTGCCAAGGTTGGTGCGCGCTTGCTCCAGGCCCGCGTCGGCGGCACGGCGGTAGAGCGCGGCGGCCTCCTCGTCGTTGCCCGTCAGCTGATGGTAGGCGGCGCGGGCGTTGAGGGCCTGCGGGCTGTCGCCGGCCTTGTCGAGGTAGGGCTTTGCGCCTTTGGCATCGCCTGCGTTGAGGCGTGTGCAGGCGGCGTTGAGGTTGGCTGTGGCATCGTGGGGGAACATCCTCACGGCTATCTCCATCACCTCGTTGAACTCGGCGCTGCCCGGCTCGCAGGCCTGGGCCACGAGGAACATCTCCTCAAGCGACAGCTGCTGCGGCTTTGTGAACACGAGGCGGCGCGCCTCCTCCACGCTGAACGGCCTCACGGTGTAGCTTATGTGGTAGTCGGAGCGGCGCAGCGCGGGATACCACGTGGCCAGCATGAAGCGGTAGTCGTCGGGGTGGTTGGTCTTTATCTTGCGCTCGCGGGTGTCGGGGTCGAGGTTTGGGTCGTCAATTATGGCGAGTATGGCGTTGCGGCTGTCGAGGTTGCTGCCTTTGATGAAGGCCGCGAGGCCCTGCCAGTTCTCGGGCGTGTGTGCCACGGAGAAGAGGCTGTCGTCGAGGCTTACGAGGCGGCGCACATAATCTTTAAGGGTGCGGGCGCGCTCGCGTGCAAGGTAGTCGTTGTGGCTGTATGGGCTTTCGGGCGAGGCGAAGCCGTGTATTTCAATGTGGCGTATGCTTAGGTTGGTGTCGGCCTTCACCATGTTTATGGTGTTGATGATGCTGTCAAGCTCGGCCGGGTTGCGCCGGTAGCCGGGGTGAAGCTCGGTGCGGTCCACAGGGAAGTCTATGTAGGCGGTCTTGTCTATGTGGCGTTCCTTCAGCGCCTCGGCCTGCGGGCGCACAAAGGCCATGAGTGGCTTGCGCCTGCGGCGGAGCAGGTAGTTGTTGCCATCGAGGCTGTCGCCGCAGCCGCACAAGTCCTCGTGGATGGTTATGTCATATTCGGCAAGCTCCTCGCCCAGTGGCATGGCGGCGCGGTATGGCAGGCTTTGCGCCCTGCCGTTGGCCCGGCGCACCACCGTGGCGCCCTCGGCGAGGCCGCTGCGGTCGCCGCGTTCGAACATGATGTGCTGTCGGCGTCCGTTGATGACTATCTGTGGCATGGGTTGGCGGCCTGCGGAGCTGGCGAGCATGGGGGTGTATACGAGGCGCGTGTTGGCAGGCAGGTCGAGCGAGTCGAGGTTGAGCGTCATGTTGAGCACTACGAAGCCGCCGCCACGGCTTATGTTGAGGCTGTCGAGGCGTATGCCGCCGCCGGCCATCCGCGTTGGCTCCGTGGACGGCGATGCGGCTGCCACGGCGGTTGCCACCGCCGCCACGAATATGCTGCTGATGATTGCTTTCATTTGTTGGTGCTTTGTTTGTCTGTTAGAAAATGTAGAGCACTGAGAGGGCCACCTTGGTGGGGCCGAAGTAGTTGGTATGCGATTGCTTTACCTTTTCGCCGCATTCGCCGCACAAATACTTGTCGTACTTTATGTAGTCGTAGCCCAGGCCCACCGAAGCCTCCACGTTCCAGTGGCGCGACAGAGGCCACTGGTAGCCTGCGGTGATGCCGCCGCCGGCATACCAGCCCTCGTAGCGGTGGCGCTCAAGGCCGCTGAAGATGCCGAAAGGCAGGTCAACGCCCGACATGTTGAACTCGCCTCCCATGAGGTGGGCGCCCACGAACCAGCCGTTGAAGCTCTGGCAGAACCAGTAGCGGTACTCGGGCATGAGCAGCCAGTGGCGCAGGCTGGAGCGGTCGCCCCCCGACTGGCGCCATGGGTTGAGCCCGTAGAACAGCTGCACCGAGTGGTGGTGTCCTACCGACATCTCTGCCCCGATGTTGGGAGTGGTTGTGGCGAGATATAGCGCATTTGTCTTCAATGCAAAGTCCTGGGCTTGCGCTGCTGACGCTTGCAGCATGAAGATGAATGCGCCGACAGTCAACTTCTTTATCATACCTATTATTATGGTTTGTCGCCCCACACAGGGGCTGTCTTTATCGGATTCCTTTATCAGTAACCTGATTATTGTTCTAAAACAGCGTTGCTGCCGCACTCTCACGGCCTCATCATATGATGTGGATTGTGGCTCGTGGCTGGCCGGGCAGCTATATGTGAGCCTTGAGGTGCATGGCAGTGTAAATGGCGCCTTGGGCGGCGGTAAAGTTTTGCGTATGTGCTGTGTTTGTTGGTGGAACTTGTTGCCTCCTGTTTCTGCGCCTAAGGTAGGCTTACTTTAGTATGTGTTGTATGTGCCGTGACTTTTTGGCAACAAAGATATTAACTTCTGTTCAGTGATTTTACCCCCCCCCGTTAATTATAGTTAAATGCATCGTATTTTTCAAGATATTCCACCTGAAATGGCAAAAAAACCGATTGAAATGTAAGGCAATGGTGGCAAAAGAAGGGCAACCGCTCGCTATGCAATGCGGAGTGCGGAGCCGATGCAGCGGCAAGCAACCACGGGTCTGCCGCGAGCCCCCGGTGTGGTCTCGCGGCAGATTGTTGGTTGCTTGTGCCTCACACCGTCAGCCCACCGGCCTCGTGGCGGTTCTTGCGCCTTGTGGTGTACGAAACGTGCAGCCATCGGCAGCCGCCTTTAAGGCGCCGCTCGAAGAGCAGTTGGTCGAAGTCGGTGTGCAGGCGGATGAAGTCGAACATCTTCCTGCCCACCTCCATGTTAGATACGTGAATGTCGGCGGCCTCGCCCCTCGTGTGCTGCGACCCATCCACCCCGCCCACGGCCTTGTTAAGCTCCGGGCAGCGGTAGCCGCTGGTGATGCGCGTCGCCCCGAAGCGCCGCCTCACCGGTTCGAGCACGTTGAGGCACAGTTGCCTCAGGTTTTCCGTTTGCTCGGCTGCAGGCACGTTGCTTATCTTCCGGCGCAGTGCCTCGCCCGAGCGCGTCATCTCTTCGAGCGAGAAGTGCTCGCTCAGCATTGTTGTTGTGTTGTCCACGATAGTAAAATTAAAAGTTGTAGTTAAGGAGATATTTTAGGAGTTAAGGAGTTACAGGAGTTAAGGAGTTAAGACAAATGCGAGCTGCCCCATCCATCGCGCAGCCCATTTCCTAACTTCCATTTCCTAACTCCAAAAATGCATTCGTCCGTCTCCTGTCTCCTGTCTCCCGCCTCCCGCCTCCCGTCTCCCGTCTCCTGTCTCCCGCCTCCCGTCTCCTAAAAATGCATTCGTCCGTCTCCTGTCTCCCGTCTCCTGTCTCCTAAAAATGCATTCGTCTTAACTCCTTAACTCCTGTAACTCCTTAACTCCTAAAAATTAACTCCTAAAAATTCCTCCTCTTCCTTGCCACCATGCCCGCCAGCAGGTTAGCCTGCAGGCCCAGCCTGAGGCGCAGGCGGTAGCGGCACAGCAGCGAGGCGCGCCGCACCCCCTTGCGCCTGGCGGCCATGCAGGCCCTGCTGCGCGGGTTGCGCGGTGGCCTCACGTGCAGGCAGAGGCAGGCCATGGCCACCAGGGCGCAGAAGGACAGCGGGTTGCCCTCGTCGTCGATGCAGGCAGCCTCGTCGTAGGCCGTGTGCGCCGCCTCCATCAGGTCGGTGGTTGGGCCAATCCACCTTGCCCCCTCGTCGGGGGCGATTTCGAGCAGCTGCACGAAGTGTGCTGCTATCAGTGCGCGGGCCTGTCTCGTCAGTTGTGCTTCCATGGCGCGTTGTGTGTCTTTCTCCGCGCTTTGCGGAGCTTGGTAATAGATTACTTTTTCCATTGTCGTAATGCGTTTTTGCGGTATGTATGTGTTTGTTTCACTCTGTGCGCCGGGGTCGGCCCCGGGTCTCCGCCCCTGCGTCACGGTTGCAAAGATACTGCCGCCGGGCGCACAAATGGTTCACTCCATCAAAAAGTTGGGTTAAATATGATTAACGCATACGCGAGTTTAGGATAAGTTTTTTGTGGGTTCAATAAGAAATGCGCGAGTATGGGATAAGGATTTTCGTTTGTTCCAATTAAACCCAAATCGCATTAGACCGCCTAACATATGTTTTTGTGCCAGTGGTCGGCTTTCCAAACGTTTCCATCCTCTTGCCGACATCTTGTCTGCCGCTTTGTCTCGACGTAGAGACGCGGCGCGCCACGTCTCTACAATAGCGCCATCGACAAAGGTGACAGCCAATCTGCACGGCAATAGAATGGAATCGTTTTGGATTCTATCGATTTGGGATAAAAACGCAAGCCTCATCCCTGCTGTCTGCCTCATGTAGAGACGCAAAATTTTGCGTCTCGGAGGGGCAATGCCTTAAAACAGATGCAATCGACAATGTTAGACGCAAAATTTTGCGTCTCTACATGAGAGTTCCCACTGCTCAATCTCAATGATTGCCTATCCCGAGCTTGCGTTGCCTTGTTTTTTGCTGCCTATGGCCGGCGCCTGCCTATCTCAGCAGGAAGTCATGTTCATACACCTTTGGCTCTATCTTGTCGGCCAGCCGCTTGAGGTTTTGCCTGAGGGCGGCCATCAGCTCCGTGTAGTGGGCGTCGGTGCTGCCTGTGCTCATCTTGCCCTTGGCGTCGGTGCCTTGGAAGTGGAGGCGTATGTCGTAGAGGGCGGCGGTGGCACGGCCTCACTGTGCCGAGGAGTACATGAGCGTGGTGAGGCGGGCGGGGTCGAACGTCTCGCGGGCCACTTGGAGCAGGTCGTCGGCGGTGATGGCGTCGATGCGCGCCATCAGCCCGGCGGGGTCCTTCTCTGTGCCGTAGTGCAGGAAGCTCTTGCCAAAGTCGAGGGCAAAGCTCTCGCGGCTGTCGCAGGCCACGGCTATCTGGCCCCTTATCTGCTTCTTGGCGGCGGCGAGCTGCGCTGCGGTGAGCGGGGCCTGCATCACCCTGTCAAGCTCGCGGGCCACGAGCCGGCGGCAGCGGGCCACGTCGTGCGGGTCGCAGCCGAAGTAAACGCACCACGAGCCGGTGTCGCTGTAAGAGGCCATGGAGCTTTCCACGGTGTAAACGAGTCCGTTGCGCTCGCGCAGGGCGAGGTTGAGGCGGGCGTTCATGCCCGGGCCGCCGAGTATGTTGTTTAGCAGGTAGAGCGCCAGGCGGCGCGGGTCGGAGGCGGCGTAGGCGCGGGCGCCTACCATGACGTGGGCCTGGTGGGTGGCGCGGTCGGAGCGCACCTCGCGCGGGGCGTAGGGCGGCAGCGGGCTGCCCTTGCGGCCCGGCGCTGGGGCGGCGGCGGGCAGGTCGGCCGTGGCCTTGAGCAGCATCCGCTCCAGCCGCGCGGGGCTTACGTTGCCGTAGGCGAAGAACACGGCCCGCTCGGGGCGGTAGTGGCTGCGGGCGAAGCCGAGGGCGTCGGCCGTGCTGAAGGTGCGCAGCCGCTCGGCGCGGCCCAGTATGGCGCGGCCCAGGGGGTGTCCGCCGAAGAGCAGCCCCTCGAACTCGTCGTAGATAAGCTCCGAGGGCGAGTCGTTGTAGCTCTCTATCTCGTCGCATATCACCTCCTTCTCCTTGTCAAGCTCCTGCTGCGGGTAGCGGCTGTGGAACACGATGTCGGTGAGCAGGTCGACGGCGCGGCCCGCGTGGTCGCGCAGCGCGGCGGCGTAGTAAACGGTGTCTTCCTTGGTGGTGAAGGCGTTGAGGTCGCCGCCCACGCTCTCAAGGCAGTTCAGTATGTGCCAGGCGCGGCGGCGCGCCGTACCCTTGAAGGTGGTGTGCTCGCAGAAGTGGGCCATGCCCTCCTGTCCGGGCAGCTCGTCGCGCGTGCCGGCGTCGATGGCGTAGCCGCAGTAAACCACCGGCGAGGCCGACGGCAGGTGAATCACGCGCAGCCCCGAGGGCAGCGCAAAGGTGGTGTATTCCATAACAGGGGGCAAAGATAGCGAAATAAATTAAAAGGTAAAAGTTAAAAGTTAAAAGAATATGCGGAGGGAAATTGATAAGGTAAAAATTAAAAGGTAAAAATTAAAAGAATATGCGGGGAAATATCGGTCTAATGCTTCCTGTTTGCAGTATTTGATATTTGCCATTGTCTGTCTCCTGCAACTCCTGTACTCCAGAACTCCTTGCTATTGTCTGTCTCCTGTCTCCCGTCTCCTGCCTCCTTTAAAAATTAACTTTTGTGAAAATCCTCCCGGCGTGTTTGCCGTTTGGCAAAAAATGATGATATTTGCAGGTTGGAAAAGAAACAAGCAATGCGCAAGGTAATAGGAATAGGCGAGACGGTGCTCGACATCATCTTCAAGGACGACCAACCGATAGGCGCCGTGCCGGGCGGCTCGGTGTTCAACGGGGTCATTTCGCTCGGCCGCGCCGGCGTGGACGCCACGTTCATAAGCGAGACAGGCAACGACCGCGTGGGCCGGAAGATAGTGGACTTCCTCAGGCAGAACGGAGTAAACGCCGACAACGTGAACATATACCCCGACAGCAAGTCGCCCATCTCGCTGGCCTTCCTCGACGAAGGCAACAACGCTGAATACATATTCTACAAAGACCACCCGCACGACCAACTCGATTTCGTTTATCCCGACGTGAAGCAGGACGACGTGGTGATGTTCGGCTCGTTCTACGCCGTCAACCCCGTGATACGCCCGCAGGTGGTGGCATTCCTCGAATACGCCCGCAGCCGGGGCGCAATACTATATTACGACGTGAACTTCCGCGCCTCCCACCGCCCCGACCTCATACGCGTTACGCCCAACATCCTTGAGAACCTTGAGTTGGCCGACGTGGTGAGGGGCAGCTCTGAGGACTTCGAGGTTATGTTCCGCAAGACCGACCCCAACGCCGTCTACCGCAGCGAGGTAGCCTTCTACTGCCGCAACTTCATCTGCACGCAGGGCAGCGGCCCCGTGGCCGTGAGGGGAGAGGGCGGCTTTGCCAAGGACTACGCCGTGGAGCCAACGGACACCGTGAGCACCATAGGCGCGGGCGACAACTTCAACGCGGGCTTCGTCTACGGGCTGCTCAGCCAAGGCATCACCGGGGCCGACATACGGGCCGGCCTCGCCCCCGCGCAGTGGGATGCGCTGGTAGGCTCGGCGCAGCTCTTCGCCGCCAACTGCTGCCGCACCATTGCCAACTACATCGACGACGCCTTCGGCCGCCAGATGAGGGAGGCGCCGGGCCGCCGGCAGGCAAATCCATCTACGGACAAAACCATATAAGATATGCAGGAGATAACCAACAAAATCTATTACGTGGGCGTGAACGACCGCAACAAGGCCCTGTTCGAGGGCCTGTGGCCGCTGCCCGACGGCGTGTCGTACAACTCTTACCTCATCGACGACGAGAAGGTGTGCCTCATCGACACCGTAGAGGTAGACTTCTTCGTGCCGTTCATCGAGCGGATACGCGAGGTGATAGGCGACAGGCCAATCGACTATCTCGTGATAAACCACATGGAGCCTGACCACAGCGGCTCCATAGCGCTCATAAGGAAGTACTACCCCGGCATAAAAATCGTGGGCAATGCCAAGACATTCGGCATGATGCAGGGCTTCTACGGCATAAACGACGGCACGCTCCAGGTAAAGGAGGGCGACACGCTCAGCCTCGGCTCAAGGGAGCTTAAGTTCGTAATGGTGCCAATGGTGCACTGGCCCGAGACGATGGTCACCATCGACGCGGCCTCGCGCACGCTCTTCTCGGGCGACGCCTTCGGCTGCTTCGGCGCGCTCAACGGCGGGCTGGTGGACTCGCAAATCAACTGCGACTCGTTCTGGCTCGAAATGGTGCGCTACTACTCCAACATCGTGGGCAAGTACGGAACGCCCGTGCAGAACGCGCTCAAGAAGCTCGCCGGGGTGCCTCTGGACTACATCTGCTCCACCCACGGCCCCGTGTGGCATGAGCACATTGCCCGCGTCGTGGGTCTCTACGACCGCATGAGCCGCTACGAAACCTCGCCCGGCCTCGTCATCTGCTACGGCACCATGTATGGCAACACGGAGCGCGCGGCCGAGGTTGTGGCAGCCGCCGCAAGCCGCGCCGGGCTTAAGGACATAGTGATGTACAACGTGTCGAAGACTCACCACTCTTACATCATACGCGACGTGTTCCGCTACCGTGGCCTCATTGTGGGCGCGCCAACATACAACGCGGGCCTTTACCATGAGATGGAGGTGCTGCTCTCCGAGCTGGCGGGCAAGGACATAAAGAACCACTGCATAGGGTGGTTCGGCAGTTATGCCTGGGCCGGCAAGGCCGTGGCCAAGATTGCGGAGTGGAACGAGCAGCGGCTGCACTTCGAGCCTGTGGGCTGCCCCGTGGAGATTCGCCAGAGCCTCACCGCCGACACCCACGCCCAGTGCGAGGCTCTGGGCCGCGCCATGGCCGAGAGACTGTTGGAAGTTAAGAGTTAAGAATTAAAAGTTGGGCTGCGCCATTCGAATTAAGAGTTAAGAATTAAGAGTTAAGAATTGGGCTGCGCCATGGATGGGGCCGGGCTTGGGCTTCATGCCGTGGCGCAGCCTTGCTTGTTTGGCCTATTAGCCCTATCCGGCCTATCCGGCCTATAGGCCCTATAAGCCAAATAGGCCCAATAAGCCCCCTCCAATTATGAAAAGCTTCATTGTTTCGCTGGCCGCGCTCGCCTGCTGCGGCTCCGCGGCGGGCCAGGAAAGCCTTGCCGACGTTTACGCGGCGTTTAGTGCCGCGCCCGACAGCACACGCACCAAGGTATGGTGGTTCCACGGCGAGACCGCCGCTACCCACGAAGGCATCACCGCCGACCTCGAAGCCTTCCGGCAGGCGGGCGTGGGCGGAGTGGTGTTCTACGACCAGGTGCATGGCAAGGCTGAGGGTGCTGCGCCGGTGTTTTCGCCCGAGTGGTGGGACGAAATCAAGTTCTCGGCCTCCGAGGCGCGCCGCCTCGGCCTTACCTTCGAGATAAGCCTGTCAAACGGCTACGTGGCCGGCGGCCCGTGGATAACGCCGCGCATGGGCATGAAGCGGCTCTGCCACAGCTGCGTGGTGCTTGCCCCGGGCCAGGCATTCGGCGGCGAGCTGCCGCAGCCCTCGGCCGGGGAGTACTGGGATGTGCGCACCATTGCCTTCCCGCTGCCGCCGGAGGTGGAGTGGCGCGAGGTGCCGCTGGTGGAGCGCACCCTGCGCTCTGACACCGCCCTGGCGCTCACCTTCGACATGGGCCGGCCCTTCACCGCCCGCTCGCTCACTTACTCCGAGAACACGCGCGCCAAGCACCCGGTGTACGCCATGAACATGCCCGGTCTGCCGTCAGACAAGTTTTATGGCGACGGTTATGCCGAGATGCCGCCCATAGGCTGGCTTGAGGCATCCGACGACGGCCTCCACTACCGCCCCGTGCGCCGGCTGCCGCCGCTCTACGGCATACACCACAAGGTGAAGACCGTGGCCTTTCCCGCCACCACGGCGCGCTTCTTCCGCCTCAACCTGCGCGGCTGGAACCGCCCCGACGGCATGAACCGTCACCCCATGGAGCTGCGCCGCGCCTCGCTCTCGGCCATGGCCATGACCGACGAGTGGCAGAACCGCGCCGCCGTGAACAGTGACTATCTCACGCAGAACCTTACGCCCCACTATCGCCCAGGCGAGGTGATAGCCCCCGCCTCGGTAGTTGACATTACCCACTGCCTGCGCCCCGGCGGGCGGCTGCAGTGGACGGCGCCCGCCGGCAACCGACCCTGGGTGGTTATGCGCGTGGCCATGGAGCCTACCAAGGGGCGCACCAAGCACGGCAGGCCGGGCCAGATGGGCCTTGAGTGCGACAAGATGTCGGCCGAGGCGGCCCGCCTCCACTGGGACAACTACGTGAGGGTGGTGGTCGACTCGCTCGCCGCCTGCGGACTCAAGCCCCTCGGAGTGGCCATGGACAGCCACGAGATGGGCAGCCAGAACTGGACCTTCGGCTACGAGCGCGACTTCAGCCGCTTGCGCGGCTACGACATAACGCCCTACCTGCCCGCGCTGCTTGGCTACGTGGTCGGCTCGGCCGAAAAGACCGACACCGTGCTGCTCGACCACCGGCGCACCGTGGCGCAGCTCGTTTGCACCAACTATTACGCCACGCTCGACACCCTCGCCATGCGCTCGGGGCTTATGTTCACCGCCCAGGCCACGGGCAACGGACAGAGCCTCACTGCCGACAACATTGCCGCAAAGGGCTGCCTGAGGAGGCCGCAGGGCGAGTTCTGGGCCAAGCACAAGGACGGTTGCTACGACATAAAGGAGGCTTCGTCGGCTGCCCACCTCTACGGCCGGCCCATTGCTTCGGCCGAGGCTTTCACCGACGCCAAGTATGCCCACACGCCGGCTTACCTCAAGCGGCTGGCCGACTATGCCTTTGCCTTCCAGCTCAACGAGCTTGTGGTGTGTGCCTCGGCCTATCAGCCGTGGCTCAATCGCCGCCCGGGCAACACGGCCAACGGGCGCGAGTACTGCCTGAACCGCAACAACACGATGTGGCCGCTGATGAGGCCCTTCTGGGATTACCAGTCGCGCTGCGCCTTCATGATGCGCCAGGGGCGGCCCGTGGCCGACCTCTGCATATATTTGGGCAGCGACGTCTCGGCCAAGATACTTTCGCACCGACTGCCCGCCATGCCTGCGGGCTACTGTTGGGATGCCTGCACCGACGACGCCCTGCTCCGCCTCATGGAGGCGCGCGGCGGGCGGCTGGCCACGCGCGGCGGCATGACCTACGGCGCGCTCGTGGTGGAGCGGATGGCAAGGCTCACGCCCGAGGCCGAGGCCAAGGTGGCGCAGCTCAGGGCGGCGGGGGTGCCGGTGTACGACGCCCGCCGCGAGGGCGACTGGGGGCTGGGGGCTTTCCTCGCCTCACGTGGCATTGCGCCAGATGCAGCCTTCAGCGGTTTCGACGGTGTGAATAGCCGCCTCTACTTTGCCCACCGCTCGGCTGCCGGGGGCGAAATATATTTCTTCGTAAACCACAGCGACTCGCTCTTCTCGCAGACCGTCACCCTGCGCGGCGGCGAGGGGCGTGCAGCCGAGTTCTGGAATCCCGCCACGGGCCAGCGCAGCGCGCTCAGTGCCGCCCCCGCTCCGGGCGGGGCGCTCGCCGTGGGGCTGAGGCTGGAGCCGCGCGAGGCGGGCTTCGTGGTGCTGAGGCCGCGCGGGGCAATGCCCGAGGCAGAGCCGAGGGCCGAAGGGCTGAGGCAGGTGGCCGACCTGAGCCGCGACTGGCAGGTAGACTTCATGCTGCCCGGCGGCAGGCGCACGGTGGAGATGCCGAGGCTCGTGAGCTGGACTGAGCTGGCCGACCCCGCGCTGCGCCACCACTCGGGCATGGCCGTTTACCGCCGCGAGTTCAGTCTCGGCGGGCAGGCCGACAGTCTTAGGCGTGTCTGCCTGCGCCTCGGCGGGCTGGAGGGCGTGGCGCGCGTCACCGTCAACGGGCGCGAGGCGGGCCACGTGTGGTGCTCGCCGTGGCTCGTAGACATAACCCACTGCCTGCGCCCGGGTGCCAACGAGCTGCGCATCGAGGTGGCCAACCAGCTTGTTAACCGCATGATCGGCGACCTCAGCCTGCCCGAGGCCGAGCGCACCACCTTTGCCACCACGCCCATAGTTAAGCCCGGCGACAAGCTGCTGCCCGCCGGAATCACGGGCGGGGCGTGGATAGAAGGAAATTAAGAATTAAGAATTGAGAATTAAGAATTAAGAAAATATGCGAGGGAAGTTAAAGATTAAAAGGTAAAAATTAAAAGAATATGCGGGGGGAAATTAAAAGGTAAAAGTTAAAAATTAAAAGAATATGCGCGGGGGAAATTAAAAGGTAAGGATTAAAGGTTAAGAATTAAGAAAATATGAGCGCGCCGTGGCCTCGGTTGGCGGCGGTTTTGGCGGTGCTGGCAAGTGCCTGACTGCCAGGCGGTTGGCAACATGGGCCGTTTTGCGTTCTGAAACAGGCCGTTTCGCAGTGCGAAACGGCCTGTTTCATATTCCGGCTTTTGTCGCCGTGGGTTTCGGCTTGTGCCTTGGCGTCTGTTTGTGGCCTCATGGGAGCGTAGAAACCTGCGCCCCGGCGAGGTTGCGCTCAGAGCATGGCGGAAAGCTCGTCGAGGCTTGTGGCCACCTTTATCACGTCGCGCCACGAGCCGCGCACGGCGCCGCAGGCTTCCATGTCGTCGAGCATGGAGGTGAGTCTGTTCCAGTATCCATTGATGTTGAGCAGCACCAAGCGCTTGGCGTGGTAGCCAAGGGTGGCCGAGGCGGCCACGGTGAACACCTCGTCGAGCGTGCCTATGCCGCCCGGCAGGGCCACGAAGGCATCGGCCTGGGCCATCATCAGCTGCTTGCGGTCGGTGAGGTCGGCGCAGGGTATGTGTACGTCCATCACCCGGCTGGTGTGGCCGCGCTCCTCCACGCGCTCCGGCACCACGCCGATGACGCGCCCGCCTGACTCGCGCGTGGCCTCGGCCACGGCCTGCATCAGCCCCATGTCGGTGCCGCCGAACACGAGCGCGTGGCCCGCCGCGCCTATCCTGCGGCCCAGCTCGCGGGCCACGGTGTAAAAGTCGGGGTCAAGCCCGGCGTTGGCCGAGCAGAAAACGCATATCTTCATAGTTGTTGCATTGTATTTGAGCGTTGCCGTCCGGGCAATCGTTTCAAATTGCAAAAATACTGATTTTCGGGCGTTTTGCAAAATTATCCGGCTTTTTTGTATCCTAACTCATTTATTTTCATTAACTTTGCAGCCGCAAACGCCGCACGCCGTCGAGGGCAGTTGGGCCGGGCATGGGGCGATAATAGGTATTATTTTATCATTTTTTTAGATTGAAGACATTTGAAGAATTGGGCGTAAGCGAAGAGATTCGCCGCGCCATCACGGAGCTGGGCTTCGAGAGTCCCATGCCCGTGCAGGAAGAAGTTATCCCCTATTTGCTCGGCAACCGCAACGACGTAATAGCCCTGGCACAGACCGGAACGGGCAAGACGGCGGCATTCGGCATCCCCATCCTGCAGCGCATCGACACGCGCTGCCGCGACACCCAGGCCCTGGTGCTCAGCCCCACGCGTGAGCTGTGCCTCCAGATAGCCGACGACCTTAAGGACTTCTCAAAGTACATGGGCGGGGTGAACATCGTGCCGGTGTACGGAGGAACATCCATCGAGAACCAGATTCGCTCGCTGCGCCACGGTGCGCAGGTCATCGTGGCCACCCCGGGCCGCCTCATCGACCTCAGGAATAGGGGCGTGGCAAAGCTCGGCGGCGTGAGCAACGTGGTGCTCGACGAGGCCGACGAGATGCTCAACATGGGCTTCTCAGAGAGCATCAACGAGATATTCGAGAGCCTGCCCGAGAACCGCAACACGCTGCTCTTCTCGGCCACGATGAGCCGCGAGATAGAGAAGATAGCCAAGTCGTACCTGCGCGACTACAAGGAGATTGTGGTGGGAAGCCGCAACGAGGGGGCCGAGAACGTGAACCACGTGTACTACATGGTGAGCGCCAAGGACAAGTACCTCGCCCTGAAGCGCATCGTTGACTACTACCCGCGCATCTTCGCCATCATCTTCTGCCGCACAAAGCGCGAGACGCAGGAGGTGGCCGACAAGCTCATACGCGACGGATACAACGCGGAGTCGCTACACGGCGACCTCTCGCAGCAGCAGCGCGACCTCACCATGCAGAAGTTCCGCCAGCACCTCACGCAGCTGCTCGTGGCCACCGACGTGGCCGCCCGCGGACTCGACGTGGACGACCTGACGCACGTTATCAACTTCGGAATGCCCGACGACATCGAGAGCTACACACACCGCTCGGGCCGCACGGGCCGCGCCGGAAAGAAGGGAACGTCGATCGCCATCATCCACTCGCGCGAGAAGACCAAGATTCGCGCCGTGGAGAAGGAGATAGGCAAGCAGTTCGTGGAGGGAAAGCTGCCCAGCCCGCAGGAGATATGCACCAAGCAGCTCTACAAGGTGATGGACGAGATTGAGAAGACCGACGTGAACGAGGACGAGATAGCCCCGTTCATGGACGAGATAAACCGCCACTTTGAGTTCATCGACAAGGAGGACATCATAAAAAAGATGGTGAGCCGCGAGTTCGGACGATTCCTCGCTTACTACGCCAACGCGCCCGAGATAGAGCAGCCTTCGGGCAAGGGCGGAGCCAAGGGCGACAGGCAGGAGCGCAAGCGCGCCGACCGCAAGGGCCGCCGCGAGGCCGAGCAGGGCTACCGCCGGCTGTTCATCAACCTGGGCAAGGCCGACGGCTTCTACCCGGGCGAGGTGATGCAGTTCGTGAACCGCAACGTGGACGGGCGGCAGGAGGTGGGCCACATCGACCTGCACGACAAGTATTCGTACATAGAGGTGCCTGAGCGCGACGCTGACCGGGTGATGCGCGCACTCGACGGAACGCGCTACCGTGGCCGCGACGTGCGCTGCAACGATGCCGACGACACCTCGGCGCCGCAGCGTGGCGGCAGCCGGGGCGGCTCGTGGGGCGGGCAGCGCGGCGCAGGGCGGCCTGCTGACCGCTATGACCGCGGCCAGGCAGGGCGCGGCGGGGCGGGTGCCTTCAGCCGCTTCGACAAGAAGCAGAAGGGCCGCAGGGCCGACCGCGATGCCTTCGGCGGCGGCGACACGGGCGACTGGCGCCAGTTCTTCCAGAACGACAACGTGAAGTTCAAGGGCGAGGAGCCCGACTTCTCGGAGGAAGGCTGGGCAAGGCGTAAGCCGAGGAAGAAGTGAAAAAACAACGGCCGCTTGGGGTTTTGCTCCAAGCGGCCGTTGTTTTTGTAGTCAGGAGACGGGAGTCGGGAGACAGACGAATGCTTTTTCTGTCTCCCGTATCCCGTCTCCTGACTCCTTGAAAGCGATGAGGCCGAGGCCTCATCGCTTTCAGTACACCACCGCGCGGCCGTCGTATGTGATGCCCTCGGCGGAGATGGAGATCTGCCGGCAGGAGGAGTTGTTGTAAAGCTCGATGGTGGCTTGTCCGTCCTTGTCGGCCTTCACGGCGGGGTTCCAGTAGAGGGTGCGGCGGTGGTCGGGCGCGGGCGGCATTAGGCTATAGTCGGGCATCTGGAACGTTTCCACGTGGCTGTAGCCCTCGAAGTGGGTGTGGCGCAGGCCCTTGTGCTTGGCCGGGAACTCGTGGTGGGAGTAAAGGAAGATGGTGACGGGGCTGTATGTGGCGAGCGTGGGTGCCTCCACGTAGTTGCGCCAGATGTTTTCGTCCTCCGATATGTAAACGCTCTTGTACTCGTCGAGCCAGCGCGGCATTTCCTCGGCGCTGTTCTCGCGGATGAAGTCGATGTCCTTTGTGCGCACGCTGCGTGTGCTCGTACCCATGTAGAAGGTGTTGTTGAGCACCCACACTATGGGCCTGTTCTTGTAGCTCAGGCCCTCGCGCGCCATGAATCCGCGGTATTTGGCCCTTTCCGTGGTTTCGTCGCTCCTCTGCTCGGCTTCCTCTGCCTCCTTTTCGAGCAGGGTCTGGGGTATGTTGTCGTCTCCCTTTTCAAGGTCGTTCTCCTGTTTCGCCTGTTCGGCCAGGTCTTTGTGGTCGGTGGCGTCGCCGCCGAAGAAGTGGTTCTTCTTCGTGAGCCAGTCGAAGATGGTTGGGGTTTCGAGGCCCGCGTCGTACATCTCGTCGGCGGCGCGGTCGCAGTCGTAGCGCAGGTAAGCCTTGAAGGCTCCCCGCTGCTCGTTCTCCCACCCGGCGCGGGCGTTCTCGAAGAGCCGCTTGCCGCGCACGTTCACCTCCTTTATTACGTGCAGGCGGCGGTCCATGCCGCTGAGCTTGGTTATGTCGGCGGTGTCGGCGAAGTTGGCTTTGAGCAGTGGCGAGCGTGCCGGGGCGAGTGCCACGGGCTGCGTCTCGGCGCCGGCGAGCGGCCTGAGGCGGGGCGAGAAGTTGCGGTCGATGCCCACGCGGTACTTCTTGGCCTTGCCGTCGGCGTTGCGCGTGTCGAGCATCAGCGTCCACTCGCCCTCGCATTCGGGCAGGCGGAAGGCGTAGAGCCCGGCCGAGTCGGTGACGGCGCGGCCCCGCATAGACTGCCCCGCGCGGTTGTATAGCGTGGCGGTGAGGCGCACCCCGGCGGGCTTGTTGCGGCGGCTGGCCTGCCGGAGCTGCCCGAAGAGGTATAGGCCGTCCTCTATGGGGTGGGTGCGCCTGAACTCGCGGCGGCCCTCCATCTGCGCCACGTCGTAGCGTCGCCACCCCTGCACCATCATGAGCATGTCGGCGGCGCGGCGGTGCTCGGGGTCGTCGGCCTCAAGGTAGTACTCCGGGTGGCTCACGTAGCCGCGCAAGTCTGACGATAGCAGCAGCCACGTGGCGGCGTTGCCCTGCTGCCCGTTCACCTCGGCGGCGCGGTCGCGCACGGCCACGGAGAACGTTGCCCCCGGCTCGGTGCGCGCCCTGAGCGTTAGCTTGCCGCAGGGCGAGAGCTGCCCCTGCGCCTCGAAGGCTATTGAGTCGGCCCCGCCCGGCGGGCAAACGAACACCATGCGCTCGGCCACTATGCGCCCGTGGCTGTCGATGAGGGTCAGCTGGCTCACCCCCGGCGCCATGTCGGAGCGGGCAAAGCGGCGGCGCGCCACGCGCTCCGAGGGCGGCAGCAGGTCGGTGGCGTCAACGTTGCCGCCGCTCATCAGCACCAGCGCCAGCGGCTCGGTGTAGCCCGCCGTGCGGCTAACGGTTACGCCCACGTGGCTGCCCTCCACTGCGCTCACGCTGAGGGCGCATCCCTCGGCCTGCGCCTCGGGCAGGCTGAAGCTGTGGCGCCGGCCACGGGCATCGGTCACGGTGACTGTGGCCGGGGCGTCGGCGGGCGTATAGCTGAAGGCACCGCGGCCCTCGCGCAGCGTGGTGAGCTGTTGCCGCCGGCCGTCGGCGAGGGTGAGCACCATGGGCAGCGAGTCGGCTGGTGCGCCGCCCGAGGTGAGGCTGAAGGCCACGCGCGAGGGCAGCCCGCGCACGAGCCGGCCTCCTTCGGGGTAGAAGCTGAGGCTCAGGCCCCGCTGCGCGGCGGTGGAGTCGGCTGTGCGCGACTGCGGCATGCGCTTGCGGTGGTCAGGCTCATAGATGGTGGGGCGGCTGTAGTCGCCCTCTTTCTCGGGCTTCTCGAATATGGGCAATACGCGTGAAAAAGCCCACGCGGCATCCCAGTTGAGCATGTAGCGCGTGTAGGCGCGCACCTCGTAGTAGCCCGCCGTGAGCAGCTTGTCGAGGCGGAAGGAGCCTGAGCCGCGCCCGCCGTCGAGCTTCACCTTGCGCGTTTGTATCACTTCGCCCGTGGGGTCGATGAGTTCCACGTAGAGCACCCGGCTCAGGTCGGTGAGGGCGGGGCGGTCGGCGCGCACCACGTAGGCGCTGAACCATAGCGTTTCGCCCCGGAAGTAGGCCGTGTTGTCAAAGTGGAGGTATGCCTTTTCCTGCGGGAAGAGGCGGTTGAACACATCGATGTTGCCCACGAACTGCCTCAGCCTGGCTGCGGGGTCGGCCCCGGCGGCTGGTTGCTGCGCCCGGGCCGTGGCGCAGGTGGCGGCCATGCAGGCCGCGATGCAAAGCTTTATTATGCCTTTCATGCTTATATGCGTGGTTGCGGTTTCAGGTTTGCCGCCTTGCGTGGCGGCTCTGCAAATGTAGCATTTTTGCGCGAAACGGCAAAGCGCGGGGCTGAAAATCTGTAAACAAACTGTCATGGCCGCGCCCCTTTGCGCCACCGGCGGCCAACAGGCTCAGCCTCAGGCTGTTGGGCGCAGGGGCGTTTTGGCCTTGCAAAACGGCTCGTTCCGCAAGGCCGAACGGCCTGTTTGGCAGGGACGGACGGGCAGTGGCGGCGCAAAAGAAGCCCTTTGTAAAGTAAAGTTACCGCCGTTCCTGCATCGCGGGCCGCGCCAGCCGGTGCTGCAGCCGCGAGGGCGGCCCGGGCTTGTGTGCGCCTGCGGGCGCGTAGTCAGCTTTCATGGTGTTGGCCATGAGGTTATCCGCAGAAAATCAGTATATTTGCACCAAGAAAGCCAATGGGCGCAAAAGAAGGCTTTTTATGTGCCTTTGGCCAATGTAGGAACATCAAGAATGCAAGGAACATGAGAAAGGTAAGTAGGGAAATGCCCGCCGAATGGGCTTTGGAGGTAATGCGTAAGGCACCATACATAACCGTGAGCCTTGTCCGTGCGGACGGCACGGCCTACGGCGTTCCCTTGTCGCTGGCCTCGGCCGATGGGCGGGTGTGGTACTTCCATTGCGCGCCTGAGGGCGACAAGCTCGATGCCATGGCCGCCCACCCGGAGGTGTGCCTGTCGGCCGTGGCCCGGTGCCGGCCCACCGTGGGCCCAAAGGACGGCTCGTTCACCCTCCAGTATCGTTCGGCCATAGCCTTTGGGCGGGCGGAGCCGGTGACTGACGAAGCGGAGAAGGTGCAGGCTCTCCGCATAATCAGCGAGCGGTTCCTGCCACGGCACATGGACGCCTTTGATGAGGCCATACGCCGCAGCCTGCACCGCACGGCGGTGGTGCGCATCACGCTTGCATCGCCCCCTGTGGGCAAACGCAAGCAGTACGATGCGGATGGTGAGGAAATGAAGTACGGCAGGATGGAATGATGCGCAACGTCATCGCCGCTCAGGTGGGGCGGTTGCGACCGCCGCCCATGCAGTTTTCCACCTGCCCGCTGCTCAGTTCACCCTCGACGTAACGGGGTTCTTCACCCCCTTGTAGCCGCGCAGGAAAGCCTTGGCCGAGCCGAAGCTCAGGAACATGTCCAGGCGCACGGGTATGTGGTTGGCGTCGTCGGTGACGTAGAAGCGCAGAAGCTCGTTGTTCTTGCCGTCCTCGCGCTCGATGAAGGAGAACACCAGGCAGCGGTACTCGATGTCGTTGCCGTCCATCTTGTAGGTCTCCTTGCCCTGGTACTTAAGCCACGAGTTCGACAACCGCTTGGCGTCGCTCACGGGCATGGGTATGTTCTGGCCCACCTTGTACTTGGATGCGTCGAAGTTGCGCGCCCGGAGGAAGATGCTCATCATGTCGTACACGCAGTCCTGGTATTCCGACTGCTTCCACACGTGCCGCCCGTCGTCCTCTATGCGGTGCTGCTTCATGTGGCAGTTGCCGTTGGGATAGTTGTACCAAATCTCGTCTACGTAGTAGCGGTGGCCTTCGCGCGCCCCCTTTCGGAAGTAGAGCGGCGAGAGGTCGGCGGCGCAGTACGACAGCAGCGTGTCGCGCAGGGTGAAGAACTTGTCGAGCTTGTTGTTGCTGCGGGTTATCAGGCTGGCGCGGTAGGCGGGCTTGCCGTCGTAGCGCGACATGACGGTGCTCATCGACGCGGTGCCGACCTTTACCCAAATGAACTTCCAGTTGAAGAAGAGGTCGTAGTAAAGGAACTCCCCCGACTTGAACGCAGTGTTCTTGATGCCGCACTGGGCCGATGCCGGCGCGGCGCACACTGCCATGAGCAGTGCGATGACAAATGCCTTTAGTCTCATATCTGTCGCTGTGTTTGTTTGCTGTTTCCTTGCGGGGCGGCTGCCTGCGGCAGCCTTAGCGCGGTTAATCCAGTCTATCCAAGTTACCTGCCCAGTCCTTCCGAACCCTCTCCCAAGTCCTTCCGAGCCCTCTCCCCAGTCCTTCCGAACTTTCTTCCCAGTCCTTCCGAACCCTTTCCCCAGTCCTTCCGAACTTTCTTCCCAGTCCTTCCGGACTTTCTGCCCAGTCCATGGCGCAGCCCAATTCTTAATTCTTAATTTTTAATTCTTAATTCTTTTATTTTCCCGTGGTGTACTCTATGCCGAGGTCGCGGGCGCGGTCGGCGTTGCGGTTGCGCTGCTTGCGCTCCTTGTCGGGCTTCTGCTTGGTGATTCTGAGGGGCTTCTGGCGGTTGCCGGGCAGTGCTGCCATGTTCCAGCTTATGGTTACGTCCCACTTCTGCTTGCACTCAATCTCGCGCGGGTAGTAAGTCACCGTTTCGGGCTGCAGGCCCGCATGGTAGTCTCCCGTATCCCACTTGCCGTTGCCGTTGGCGTCGGCGAAGGCCCTGAGGTAGTACTTGCCGGGGTTCACGTAGAAGAACTCGGCCATGCCGCCTTCGGCCTTCACCTGCTTCACCACGGCGTCGGAGCTGTTGAGCATCTGCACGATGGTGGCCGTGTCGCGTGTGCCGCTGATGTTGACGGTGAGCGAGCTGTACTCGTCCATGGCGCGCACCCTTATGCCCGACTTGTACTTGTCGGACACAAGGCCGTAGATGTCTTCAAACGCCGCCGAGTCTATTTCGAGGCTGTATTCCACCCCCGGCCTCCATTCGGCCATGAGCGTGTATGCCCGGAGCTTGCCCGGCACAGGGCGGAACACGAAGCGCGAGCGGTACCAGAGGGTGTCGATCTTGGAGTAAAGGTGGATGGCCGAGGTGTCGCAGCGCGCCAGGGGCGACGGCATCTCTATGTAAACGTTGCGGTCGGGGTCGAGCGTTCCGGCCTTGATGGTGGGCTTCAGCGGCGTAGCGGGCATTACGGAGTCGTAAGGCTCGCCTTTCTTCTTGGCCTTTTCCTGCTCCTTCTGCCAGTCCTCAAGCTCCTTCATGCGTTGCTTCATGCGGCGTTCGTAAGGCACGCGTGGCATGGCTTCGAGCGTGTCGGTGCGGCTCACGAGCCGGCCCAGCGTGTCGGTGGTCATGTAGGTAAGCTCGTATTGCAGCGTGTCGCGGTTCACCAGGGCGGTGTCGCGCAGCCAGTATGTTATGGTGTCGCGTTTCTCCGACGGCTCCACAATGAACGCCGAGTCGGCGTTGAAGTTAAGCCCCCGCATCCTTGGCAGGGTGTCGCTGCCGTATGTGAAGTATATGCCTATCTTCTCGGGCTTCTCGCGCTCGGTCTTGAGCAGGTAGCGGTCGGTGAGCGGCGCGGTGAAGGCGCGGAGCACGATGTCGTCGGGGTAGAAGTGCGTGTAGGGCGTGCGGATGATGGAGTCGATGCGCAGCGTGTCGCGCCAGATGGTGTCCTGGCGTATGTCGGGGCCGCAGCTGGGCGTTATGGTGTCGCGGCTGAAGGCGAGCATCTCGCTCTTCTGGTTGTAGAGGTAGTTGCCGTCGGCGTCCTGCAGGGCGTAGGCGCGGTAGCTGCCGGGCGCCACTCCCTTTATTACGAAGCGCCCCCGGCTGTCGGTGCGGGCCACCCGGAGCAGGGGCTTGGTGGTGAAGGCCGTGTCGGATAGGTCGTCGTAGAGGCCCACGAGTATTCCCTTTATGGGTTCGAGGTTTGAGGCGTCGACCACGTTGCCCGCCACTTCGAGCGTGTCGATGCGGTCGCCGGTGGAGAAGCTGTAGGTGTAGTTGCCCATGGGGTTGCCCTCGTTGTTGTCGGTGATGGCGTCGGAGAAGTCGATGGTGTAGGTTATGCCCGGGCGGAGCGTGTCCTTAAGCTCCACCTCGATGGCCTTTCCGGCCGGCTTTATCTCGGGCGTCTCCACCTGCGGGGGCGACACCACCACCTTGCTTGCGGCGTCTTCGAGCTTTATGAACTCGTCGAAGGAGATGCGTATCTTCCTCGTTTTCACGCCGGTAGACTTGTCGGCGGGCGAGGTGTGGACTATGCGCGGCGGCGTTTCGTCGTACCACCCGCCGTCGGGCTGGCCCATGCGGGCGCACGAGGCCACGGCCATGGCCAGGAGCGCGGCTGCCGCGGCGAGCCACGGGGTGCGGTGGCTGCGGCGTGCGCGGGGCGCGCCGCCCCGTCGCCAGTGGTGTATGTCGGTGGCTTTGGTCATGTCATGCGTTGTCGTTGTTGGGCTGTGCGGGCTTGTCGGGCGTGGCGTTCATGCGCAGCAGCTGCTCTATGATGTCGCGGCTGTTGCCCAGGCGCGGTATCTTGTGCTGCCCGCCGAGCTTGCCCTTGAGCCGCAGCCAGTCGTTGAAGAGGCCCCGGCGGGCCACCACCACTTCGAGGTGCTGCAGCGTTATGTCCTTGAACCGCTTGGCCTCGTAGTCGCTGTTGAGCTGCTGCAGGCGGCTGTCGAGCAGCGCGGCGAAGCGGCCCATGTCCTCGGGCTGCCTTGCGAACTCTATGAGCCACTGGTGGCGGCACTTGGCCTTGCCGTCCATGAACACTGGCGCGGCGGTGTAGTCGCTCACCTCGGCCCCCGTTTCGCGGCAGGCGTAGGCCAGCGCCTGCTCGGCGTTGTCCACTATCAGCTCCTCGCCGAAGGCGTTTATGAAGCACTTGGTGCGGCCGGTTATGATGAACTTGTAGGGGTTGGTGCTGGTGAAGCTCACGGTGTCGCCCAGCACGTAGCGCCACAGCCCGCTGGTGGTGGATATGAGCATGGCGTAGTTGCGCCCCGTCTCCACGCCCCACAGCGGCACCACGGTGGGGTTGTCGCTGCCGAACTCGTCCATGGGTATGAACTCGTAGAACACGCCGTAGTCGAGCATCAGGAGCATGGCCTTGTCGGCCGGGTCGTCCTGCAGGCCGAAGAAGCCCTCGCTGGCGTTGTATGTCTCCATGTAGTGCATCTGGGGCGAGGTGATGAGCTGCTCGTACTGGTGGCGGTAGGGCGTGAAGGCCACGCCCCCGTGGAAGAACACCTCCAGGCCCGGCCACACCTCTTCGAGGTGCTGCTTGCCCGTAAGCTCCATCACGCGGGTGAGCACCGAGAGCATCCACGATGGCACCCCGCTCAGGTTGGTCACGTTCTTGCCTATGGTCTCGCGGGCTATGCGGTCGCGCTTCACCTCGAAGTCGGCCAGCAGGGCGGTCTGTTTCTTCGGCACTCGCACGAGGTTCACCAGCGGGTTTATGTTCTCAATGAGTATTGCGCTGAGGTCGCCCACGAGTGTGCCGGGCAGGTTGTAGTTGGGCGAGTGGCTCCCGCCGAGTATGAGGCCCTTGCCGTCGAACATCCGGCTCTTGGGATTGTTGCGCAGGTATAGGGCCACGCAGTCCTGGCCGCCCCGGTAGTGGGTGTCCTTGAGGCCCTGCGGGCTTACGGGTATGAACTTGCTCTTGTCGTTGGTGGTGCCCGACGACTTGGCGTACCACCTCACGCGGCCGGGCCAGAGCACGTCGGCCTCGCCGTGGCGCATGCGGTCGATGTCGCCCTTCAGTTCCTCGTAAGTGTTCACCGGCACGTTGCGCGCAAAGTCATCGTAGCCGCGCGTGGCGCTGAAGAGGTGGTTGCGCCCGTATTCGGTGTCCTTCGCCTCCGCCACGAGGTGGGCCAGCACCTGCCTTTGCAGGGCTTCGCCGCCGCCAAGGTGGCGCTCAAGCTCGTGCTGGCGCGGCACGAAGAACTTGCCTATTATGCTTGTAAGGCTCATTGCATTGTTGTTTTACGCTGCAAATTTAGGGTAAACTTTCGTAACGGTGACATAATTCACATTATTTAAGCCGACGCATGGCAGTGGCCGCCGTGCTGCCTGCCGCTGTGCTGGCTGCCCTGCGCCGGCGCCGTCCGGGGGTGCTTGCGGCGCGCCCCGGGCGGTGGCTGTGGCGGCAGTGGTGTGGGGGTGCCTTGCCAAACAGACCGTTTCAGGGCCTGAAACGGCCTGTTTCAGCCTCCCAAACGGCCTGTTTGGCAAAGCAAAACGGCACGTATTGCCAATGCGCTGATTGCCAATGGGTTACGTATGTAGTGGATAGTGGCGCTTTACGATGCAAAAAGGCGAGGGGAAAGCGCATCCGCCTTCCCCTCGCCAAATGGTGTATTGCCCCTCCGAGTGGCGTTACTTGGAGTTCTTCTTAGCCTCTTTCTTGTCCTCGTATGTGAAGTATATAACCCCAACAATTGCAATCAAGGACACAAATGCAAACATTACCAGTGCTCCCATAAGCCTATTTTTCTCCTTTCTTTTTGTCTCGTAAAAGCCAAAGGCCACCGATGAGTGTAACTGATATGGCCGACATACCACCCACATAAATCACCCACGTTTCCTTGATACCTCCGAATACTGAGGTCAGTATAACTGCGGTGGCTATGTATTTGGCGATGTCCATTAGCCATTTCCCGAATTCTTTCTTCACGATGCAAAGATATATCAAATAGCCGACATGGCCAACGTTTTTGCTTTTTTTTTGCGTTGTATGGGCGCTGCGGCGTACTTGCCTGGCGTTGGCCTCACTTCTTGTCCTTGGCCTTTTGGGTGAACTTGTAGGCCACGGAGAACATGACGTAGCGCGGGATGCAGTTGTAGCGCGTCTCGGTGCGGCCCTGGGCGTTTACGGAGTAAGCCTTGGCGGATATCTGGCGTAGGATGTCGTAGGCCGTGAGCTTGGCCGTGAGGCGGCCCTTTAGGAACGAGCGCGAGAGCTGTGCGTTCCACGCCAGGTCGTCGGTGTTCATCTCGGGGCTGCCGTATCCTCGGCGGCTGAACATCTTGATGTCGGTGGAGAGGTTGAGGTTTACGGCGGGTATGGTGTACTGGAGGTTGGCCCCGTACTGGAAGTCGAACACGTCGATAGTCTCGAAGCCGCTGCGCCCTGAGCGGCTGTGGCGCGAGTCGAGCTTGCCGCCGATGCCGGCGGTGAGCTTGCCGAGGGTGTAGGCCAGGCGCAGGTTGAGGGCTGTGGCCACGGTGTTTACCTTGCTCAGCGCGCCGGTCTCGCCGTCGTAGGCCACGTCGAAGTCTACGCTGTGCTGGTAGTCCACCCCGGCGCGGGCGTCGTAGCGCAGCCTCCGCCTGGCGCCGAGCGTGCCGTTGACGCCAGCCTTGAAGTTGAGGTCCCAGTTGCCCTGCACGTTGTCGTCCATGTAAGTGTAGGCTCCGGTGGCGGTGTTGTACGAGGTGCGCCGGCCCACGGCGTTGCTCACCACGGTGACGTTGGCCCCCACGTGCCACGTTAGGCGCGCCGAGTCGCAGCGGAAGGTGGACTGCCACGAGGCCGTGTGCTCGGTGGTGGCCTTGAGGTTGGGGTTGCTCACGCTCCGCGCCAGCGGGTTGGTGGTGTCGTCGCCGGGCATGAGCGATGCGAAGTCGGGCTGCGTGGTCTGCATCTCGTAGGATAAGGAGTGGCGCTGTCCGCCCTTGCGGTAGCTGAAGTCGAGCCATGGCGAGAACTGGCGGTAGGTGCGCGTGGCCACGGTGTCGATGTCGTAGTCGTTGAAGTGCAGCCGTTCGCGGCTGAATCCGAGAGGCAGCACGAGGAAGAACTCCATGTTCTCCGTGGCCTTCTGTAGCGTCAGCGTGGCGGTGTAGGTGCGCGTGAGCGAGTTGCTCCAGTCGCTGTTGTCCCAGTCGAAGGCGGCCTGCAGCGAGTCGCGCGTGGAGGGCAGGAAGCCGGTGGCGCCGGCCCAGCGGTCGCCGAGGCGTTCGAGGCGGTAGCGGCTGGTTGATGCCGACTGCCGCTGCTGGCCGTACTCCGCCTTGGGCTCCACGTACCAGCCCTTGGGCAGCTCCAGCATGTAGCCCAGGCCGAGCGTGTACTCGTAGCTTTCCTCTGGGGCGTCGGCGTAGTAGTTGCGCACGTCGGTTGGCCGGCCAGAGGCATACCGCGAGTGGCTAAGGCCAAACTGCTCGCTGGGGCGGCTGCGCTGCCAGCTGTAAGTGGCGTTGAGGTTTATGAAGTCGCCCCACGGCAGGGTGGGCGTCCATCCCGTCATGCCGTTCACCGCCACCCGGCGCGAGCGGCCTTGCCCCATGCTCCACGCGCTGTTCATGAGTGTGTCGCGCAGCGTGGAGTCGGCTCCCCACGATGAGTTGCGGCTGTTTGAGTAGCTTAGGTTGTTGCGGCTCGTGATGTGCAGGCTGCGCAGGCGCAGGTTGTTGGCCACGGATGTGCTGAAGTCCTTGGCGCGGCTGGCTGCCGAGCTGCCTCCGGTGATGTTTCCGGCCGAGGCGAAGGTCTCCGTGGCGGAGTGGCGCTCGTTGTCGGCGTCGCTCCATGTCACGGTGGCGTCGAAGTCGTTGAGCACGCGCCTCTCGTTAGCTTCGGTCTGTATGCTCAGGCCCGCCTGCTTGGTGGCGAGCAATCCGCGCTCCATCTTTGCGGGCGACCAGTCGCCGTCGCTGCCTGGCCGGCGGTTCTCGTTCACGTTGTTTGCATTGCCGAAGAGGGCCACTCGCGTGTGGTCGTCGAAGTAAAGTCCGAAGGCGCGGGCGGCCCAGCGGCTGTCCGTCCCGATGCCCGCCTCGGCGTTGGCGATGTAGCTGCGGGCGTACTCCCGCTTCAGGCTTACGTCCATCACGAAGTCCTTCGGCTCAACGTTGCGGCCCAGCATCTCGCTGCGCTCGGTGCTCTTGTCGTACACCTTAACCTCCTTCACGGTGAAGTAGGGCAGGTTTTCGAGCATCACCTTGTTCTTGCCGCGGAAGAAGTCCTTGCCGTTCAAGAGCAGGTAGTCCACCTTGCGGCCGTTCACGTATACGGTGCCGTCGTCCTTAAGCTCGGCTCCGGGCATCTGGCGTATGAGCGCGTCGAGCATCGAACCCTCGGGCAGGTTGAACGCCGAGGCGTCGTAGACCAATGTGTCGCCCCGGTATGCCAGTTGCACGCGGGTGCCGCTGACCACCACCTCGCCCAGGGCCACGTCTTTGTAAACGTCGCCTTGGCTGCGCTTTACGAGTATGTTTGGTGCTTTGTAGTTCTGCTTGCGCCCTTGGGGCAGCAGGCTGTAGGAGGCGAAGGCCGTGTGGTAGCCCTCGGCCTCCACCTTGAATATGTAGCGGGCCGGGCGGCGCGGCACCTTGAAGCTGAAGCTGGCGTAGGTTTTCCAGATGTCGCACGTGGCTGTGTCGAGCGCGGTGGAGTCGTTGGCGAGCAGCGTCACGGTGGCGCTCACGCGCGCCTTGGTGAACGAGTCGTACACCTCGCCGGCCAGGTAAACCGTGCGCTGCCTGCTGCTTTCCTTTCCGTCGGCGTGTGCTGCCGCGGGCATCGATGCCGCCAAGAGCACGGCCAAGAGTATGGCCAGGTTAGTTATGGCTTTCATGTTTATATAACGCAAAAGTCTGTTAAACATTGTGTATGCGCCGACTTTTGCCTCGCGGGGCGCTAATTGCCGCCTGCCTGCTTGGCCTTCTTGGTGAGCCTCCACGCCACGGAGAGCATGACGTAGCGCGGGATGCAGTTGTAGCGCGTCTCGGTGCGGCCCTGCGCGTTGATTGAAAACGCCTTGGTGGATATCTGGCGTAGGATGTCGTAGGCCGTGAGCTTGGCCGTGAGGCGGCCTTTGAGGAACGAGCGCGAGAGCTGCGCGTTCCACGCAAGGTCGTCGGTGTTCATCTCGGGGCTGCCGTATCCGCGTCGGCTGAACATCTTGATGTCGGTGGAGAGGTTGAGGTTTACGGCGGGTATGGTGTACTGGAGGTTGGCCCCGTACTGGTAGTCGAACACGTTGATAGGCTCAAAGCCCTCTCGCCCGGAGCGGCTGTGGCGCGAGTCGAGCTTTCCGCTGAGTCCTGCGGTGAGCTTGCCCAGGGTGTAGGTGAGGCGCAGGTTGAGGCCGGTGCGCACGGTCTTCACGGTGCTGAGCAGCGCGTTGGGCGTGTCGTAGGCCACGTCGAAGTCTACGCTGTGCGTGTACTTGGCGTTGGCGTCCACCGCGTAGCGCAGCCTTCGCTTTGCGTCGAGCGTGCCGTTGACGCCCGTCTTCACGTTAAGGTCCCAGTTGCCCTGCACGTTGTCGTCCATGTAAGTGTAGGCGCCGGTGGCGGAGTTGTACGTGGTGCGCGTGCCGATGTCGTTTGTAGTCACGTTGGCGTCGGCCCCCACGTACCACGTGAGGTGCGCCGAGTCGCAGCGCAGCGTAGTCTTCCAGCCCATGGAGTGGCGCGTGAGTGCTTTCAGTGCGGGATTGTTGATTCTCGTGGCCAGCGCGTCGGATGTGTTCTCGTAGGGCATGAGCGAGGCGAAGTCGGGCTGGCTTATCCGCATCCTGTAGGTAAGCTCGTGCCTGTTGCCGTCCTTGCCGAATCGCAGCCTCACGTAGGGCGTAAAGTTCCAGTAGCTGCGCGTGGCCGTGGTGTCGAGCGCGGCGCGGGCGTAGCCCAGGCGTTCGGTGGTGCGCGAGATGGGCAGGTTGATTTGCATGTAGCTTTTGGAGAGCGAGTGGATGATGCTCACCTCGCCGCCATACGTGCGCATCATGGTGTTGGTGCTGGCGCTGTTGTGTGCGTCGAGGGCCAGTTGGAGCGAGTCGCGTGTGGAGGGCAGCGCGCCGAGGGGGCCGTCGGCGTAAGCGTCGAGGCGGTCGAGGCGGTACCGGCGGTCGTCATCGGAGCTGTAGCTCTGGAAATATGTTATGCTTGGGAGCAGCGTCCAGTGGTTGTCGAGGTTTATGTAGTAAGAGGCTTGCAGGTTGTACGAGTAGCCCTCGGAGCGGCTTTCGGTGTAGTTGTTGCGCCGGTCGGCGGGTTGGGCTGAGGCATAGCGCGTGGCGTTGAGGCCGAACTGCTCTGCCGGGTGCGAGCGGTAGTAGCTGTAGAAGGCCGAGAGGCTAACGTTGTCGCCCCACGGCAGGGGCTGCGTCCAGTCGGTGTATCCGCTGTAGCGGAGCCTGCGCGTGTGGCCCATGGCCTGGCTTGTGGAGCTGTTCAGGAGCGTGTCGCGCATGGTGGAGTCGGCACCCCGTGAGCTGGTGCGGCTGTTGGTGTAGCTCAGGTCGTGGCTGTTGGCTATGTGGAGCTTGGGCAGGTAGAGGTAATTGTAGAGTGAGAGGCTGAAGTCCTTGGTGCGGCTGAAGTTGGAGCTACCGCTTGTTATGTCGCCGGCAGAGGCGAAGGTGGTAGACGAGTTGTGGCGTTCGTTGTCGGTGTCGTTCCACGTGGCGGTGGCCTCAAAGCGTTCGCGCACACGCTTGTCCTTGTCCTCGGTGTCAAGGCTCAGGCCCGCCTGCTTGGTGGCGAGCAGTCCGCGCGTCATCTTGGCGGGCGACCAGTCGCCGTCGCTGCCGGGGCGTCGGTTCTCGTTCACGTTGTTGGCGTTGCCGAAGAGGGTCACTCGCGTGTGGTCGTCGAAGTAGAGCCCGAAGGCGCGGGCGGCCCAGCGGCTGTCCGTTCCCGCGCCCGCCTCGGCGTTGGCTATGTAGCTCCGGGCGTACTCCCGCTTCAGTCCGACGTCCATCACGAAGTCCTTCGGCTCAACGTCGCGGCCCATGCGCTCGCTGCGCTCGGTGCTCTTCTCGTACACCTTTACGCCCTTCACGGTGAAGTATGGCAGGTTTTCGAGCATTACCTTGTTCTTGCCCTTGAAGAACTCCTTGCCGTTCAGGAGCAGGTAGTCCACCTTGCGGCCGTTCACGTAGATGGTGCCGTCGTCCTTAAGCTCGGCTCCGGGCATCTGGCGGATGAGCGCGTCGAGCATCGAACCCTCGGGCAGGTTGAACGCCGAGGCGTCGTAGACGATGGTGTCGCCCCGGTAGGCCAGTTGCACGCGGGTGCCTCTCACCACCACCTCGCCCAGGGCCACGTCCTTGTAAACGCCGGCCCGGCTGCGCTTCATGAGCAGGCGCGGCACCTCGTAGTACCGCTTGCGGCCCTGCGGGCGCAGTTCGTAGGAGGCCAGGGCGGGCTCGTAGCCCTCGGCCTCGGCCTTTACGATGAACCGCCCTGCCTGCCTCGGCACGCTGAAGCCGAAGCTCGACGTGGTGCTCCACAGCTCGCAGGTGTCAGTGGCCACCACGGTTGAGTCGGCGCGCATCAGCGTCACCACGGCCTTCAGCCTCGCCTTGGTGAACGAGTCGTACACCTGGCCGCCTATGTATACGGTGCGTTGCTTCTTTTCTTTGGCCTCAGCGGCATCGGCTGGTGCGGCCGCGAGGCAGCAGGCCAGGGCCAGTGCTATGGTAGCGAGGGGTCTGTTCATGCTCGTCGTGGTTTTGGTTATGGCTTTGGGCGGTGGCTCCGGCTTGCCGGGCAACTGCCTCATATACGCGCAATGGTGGCTTATGTCAAGCAAAAAACGTCAGTATATTATGCGGCCTCGCCGGCTCACCATGCGCTCCGGCACCTTGCCGTTGCCCCGGCGCAGCTTTTTCACGCTGAGCTTGCGCTTGCTCTTGGCCTCGCCGGAGAAGTAGCGGCGCGAGGGGCCGCTCGGCGCGAAGAAGTCGACGGTCTTCACGCTCTCGGGCAGCGGCGGGAACACGAGCACGAAGCGCACGTAGTTGCCGTCGACGCCGTCGACCCAGAAGAACGTGTCGGTGGGGAAGTGCTCCAGGCGGCGCATCATGTACTGGTCGCCGGTGCGGCTGTCGATGATGGCGCAGTCGGAGTTGAAGTAGTAGAACTTCTTCTTCCTGTGCTGGTATGTGGCCGTTACGTATGTGGCCTCCTTCGCTCTGTACAGGCGGTAGTAGGCCATGCCCATGAGGTATATGCCGTCGGCCCTTGCCAGGGAGTAGGGGTTGGTGTACAGGGCGAATGTCTTGGTGTCGTTGATGTTGTAGTCTTGCGCCTGCGGTTGCTGCAGTGTGGGCTTCACGTTGTCGGGCCTCTGGTCGTATTCGGGCAGCCGCTGCGCGGCGCAGGCGCACAGCAGCCACGTTGCGGCTGCCATGGCTGCCGCCTGTTTCAGTGGTTGTTTGTTCATCTGTCAGTGGTTTTCGGTTTACCTTATTATCCTTGTGGGCTTGCGCTCCACGTCCTTGAGCCTGTATACGGGCACTGTCTTCTCGCCGTCCTTGCGTATGGATATGGCGTCCACCTGGTCGTCGAGCGGCGGGAATATGAGCGTGAAGCGCACCACGTCGCCCTTGTGGCCGGTGATGTAGGCCTCGACCACCTTCTTGCCCACGCCCTCGATGCCGCGGCACATATAGCGGTCGCCAGTCTTGCGGTCCTCTATGTAGCGGCTCTTTCCGTCGAGGCGGATGAACTGCCGGTCGCTCTCTATGTGCTTGAGCATCACGAGGTGGGTCTCGTCGGCGTGGCGCTCAATCCAGAACTTCTCCGGCATTATGCGGTATTCCATCACGGTTAGCGGCGCGACGTCGAGCCCGCTCCACTCCGGCTTACCGTCGGCCGGAGCCTTGGCGGCCGGCTTCGGGTCGATGTTGACGGTCATTGCAGCAGGGCGCAGCGAGTCGGCAGCGGGCGCGGCTATGCTTGCCGCCACGGCGCCCATGCCCTCCGGGCGTGCCGCCGGCGCTTCGGCCAGCTCCGGTTGCCGTGGCCCGGGCGCATCGGGTGCGGGCTCCACGGCCTTGGCCGCAGCCTCGGTGAGCGCGCGTGGCGAGAGCAGCGGCGCCTCGGCCTCGGCGCGTTCCAGCGTCTGCCGGGCCTTGCTCACCATGGTGGGCCGTGCGAATGCCACTGCGGCCACGGCCACGATGGGCAGCAGGTAGGCGGCCTTTAGCGCTGCGGTGCGCGCCGACGGGTGGCGGCACATCATGTAGAGCCTGCGCTTCACGGCGCTGCGGCACAGCGAGTTGGCTGCGGTGGCGGCAGCGGGCGCGGCCGCCGTCTCTATGAGCAGCCGCTGGTAGCCGTCGGCATCGATGCCGGCAGTGAGCACGCGGCGGTCGGCCTGGTATTCGTGCACGTCGCGCAGGTCGTCGCGCAGCATCCACGCCGAGGGCAGGAACCACAAGAGGCGCGTGACCATTTCGCACAGCAGCATGTCCCACGAGTGGCCCATGCGCACGTGGCCCAGCTCGTGGGCGAGCACTGCGCGGAGCTTGTCGCCGTGGAGCCCTGGCGGCAGCATCACCCAGTGCATCCAGCTGCAGGCCACCGTCAGGCCTCTGCACTCCACCACGCGCACCCACTGCGGCACCCCGGCGACGCGCAGCCTGCGGCTGCCGCCTATCATGAGCCACAGCGAGCCGAGCGAGAGGGCGTAGCGCAGCAGGCACAGGGCCAGTGCGCCGGCGTAGGCCACGGCCACGAGGCGGGGCCACAGGGCCATGCCGCCCTCGCCGCCTGCGGCTGCCTTGCCTGCCGCTGACGGCGATGCCTGGGCACCGGCGTCTGCCTGGCTCACTATGAACGCCTCGGCGTCGGCCACGGCCACGGCCATGGGCGAGGGGCTGGCCGTGGTGATGCGCACCGCCGGCAGCGCCACGGCGGCTGCCATGATGCCTGTCAGCACGGCGCGGTTGAGCGAGTGGAGCGTCTCGCGCTTGAGGCACAGCCTGTAGAGCGAGTGGAGCACGGCCAGCACAACGGCGGCCTTGAGTATGTATATGAGGAACGCTGCCATGCCTACTGCTTTTTAAGTCTGTCGAGAAATTCGGTCAGTTCCTCGCGGCTCACCTTCTCTTCCTTTACGAGCGTGGACACCACGTTCATGTAAGAGTTGCCGAAGTAGCGGCTAACGAACGTCTCGAACTTGCCCCGCCCGTAGTCCTTCTGGTCCATGGTGGGGATGTAGAGGTAGCCCCGGCCTTTCATCTGGTGGGTGAGATAGCCTTTCCTTTCGAGCGACTGGAACATCGTGGCGATGGTGTTGATGTGGGGCTTCGGGTCGGGGTACAGGGCATACACGTCCCTGGGCGTGCAGTTGCCTATCTGCCATATCATCTCCATGACCTCTTCTTCTTTTGCTGTGATTTTCTTCATTGCTTCTGGTTTTTTAGTCATTGACGTTGCGCCCCGGCGGGTCTGCAGCCTCGCGGCGCGCGCTTTTCAACTGCAAATATAGTGAAAAGTTTTGGGGCGGCAATGGCATTGCCGTGTGTTTAACTATTTTTTTAGTTGTTAAGAGACTCGCCTGCCACGCCAGTGGCGCGCCCGGCGTTGGCTATGTAGCTCCGGGCGTACTCGCGCTTCAGTCCAACGTCCATCACGAAGTCCTTTGGCTCCACGTCGCGGCCCATGCGCTCGCTCTTCTCGGTGCTCTTCTCGTAGACCTTGACGCCCTTCACGGTGAAGTAGGGCAGGTTTTCGAGCATGAGCTTGTTCTTGCCCTTGAAGAACTCCTTGCCGTTCAGGAGCAGGTAGTCCACCTTGCGGCCGTTCACGTAGATGGTGCCGTCGTCCTTAAGCTCGGCTCCGGGCATCTGGCGGATGAGCGCGTCGAGCATCGAACCCTCGGGCAGGTTGAACGCCGAGGCGTCGTAGACGATGGTGTCGCCCCGGTATGCTATCTGCACACGGGTGCCGGTGACCACCACCTCGTCAAGCCCCACGCTCTTGTAAACGCCGCCCCGGCTGCGCTTCATGAGCAGGCGCGGCACCTCGTAGTACCGCTTGCGGCCCTGCGGGCGCAGTTCGTAGCTGACGAAGGCATCGTCGTAGCCCTCGGCCTCGGCCTTGATGATGAGCTGCGCGGCCTGCCTCGGCACGTTGAAGCCGAAGTTCGACGTTGTGTTCCACAGCTCGCACGTGTCTGTGGCCACCACTGTTGAGTCGGCGCGCATCACCGTCACCACGGCCTTTATGCGCGCCTTGGTGAACGAGTCGTACACTCCGCCGGCTATGTATACCGTGCGTTGCTTCTTTTCCTTGGCCGCCCCGCCTGCCGGCGAGGCGGCCGCGAGGCAGCAGGCCAGTGCCAGTGCTATGGTTGCGAGTGCTCTGTTCATGCTCGTTACGGTTGGGTTATGACTGTGGGCTGCGGCTCCGTATTGCCGGGCAACTATCTCATTATACGCGCGTCGGTGGCCGATGTTAAGTAAATGTTTAAGATAATTTCGCCCCGCGCGCCCCTCGCGGCATTCTGGGCAAAGGCCGGCGGCACTCCAGGCAAAGGTCTGTGGCTGCCCGAAAATACCCAAATGTTGCTATTGCCGCAATGGGGCGCAACGGTGATGCAATGCTCGCCATGGCACGTCAAAATACCAAAATCTTGCTATTGTGCGCGCAAACAAGTATTGCTACCTTTGCACTTGCAAACATAACGCCAATATTTGTGACATTATGCAACAGTATTTCAGGACAACAGCAGCGCTTTTAGTGTTCATCGTGGCAGCCTTTACGGCGGCCCATGCCCACCGTCACCACCGCCACGGCGAGGTGGCAGGCAAGGTGGTGGCAGCCGACGGGGGCGAGGTCTACGCCACCGTGGTGCTCAAAGGCACGCCCCACGGCAGCGCCACCGCCGCCGACGGAACTTACTGCATAAAGGCCCCGGCGGGCCACTACACGCTCGAAGCCTCGGCCTTGGGCTACCGCAAGGCCGTGCGACGGGTGGAGGTGAGGCCGGGCCGGCGGCTCTCCGTAGACATAAGGCTCACCCCATCGGCCATCGCCCTGGCCGGGGTGCAGGTGGTGTCGTCGGGGGTAGACCGCGTGAAAGGCTCCGCCTACAACGCCGTGGCCATCGATGCGCGCCCGCTGCACAACTCCACCAAGACCCTGGCCGAAGCCCTGCAGAAGGCTCCGGGGCTGAAGCTGCGCGAGGCAGGGGGCGTGGGTTCCGACATGAACGTGTCCATCGACGGCTTCAGCGGCAAGCACGTCAAGGTGTTCATCGACGGCGTTCCGCAGGAGGGCGTGGGCAGTTCGTTCGGCCTTAACAACATCCCGGTGAGCTTCGCCGAGCGCATCGAGGTATACAAGGGCGTGGTGCCGGTGGGCCTTGGGGCCGATGCCATAGGCGGAGTGATAAACATCGTGACCAGCAAGCGGCCCCGACGCTGGCACGCCGACGCCTCCTATTCCTATGGCTCGTTCAACACGCACCGCTCGCACGTAAACTTCGGCCAGACCTTCCGCAGCGGCCTGACCTACGAGGTGACCGCCTTCCAGAACTACTCCGACAACGATTACCGCGTGGACGCGCCCGTTTACAACTTCGAGACCAACTCCATGAACGCCAAGAAGCTGGAAAGCGTGCGCCGCTTCAACGACACTTACCACAACGAGGCGGTGACAGCTAAGGTGGGAGTGACCGGAAAGCCCTGGGCCGACAGGCTTATGGTGGGCTTCGGCTACTCGCACGTGTATAAGGAAATACAGACGGGAGTGCGCCAGAAGACTGTCTTCGGCGAGAAGCACCGCCACGGCCACTCGTTCATGCCGTCGCTGGAGTACTCTAAGCGCAACCTCCTCGTGAAAGGGCTGAGCGCCGTGGCCACGGTGAACTACAACCGCAACAGCACCACCAACGTAGACACGGCGAGTTACGACTACAACTGGCGGGGCGAGCGGCGGCGAAAGTCGGAGCAAGGGGAGCAGTCGTTGCTGCACTCGCGCGCCGACAACGACAACTGGAACTCAACCCTAACGCTCACCTACAGGCCCGCCCACGGCCACACGCTCACCCTGAGCAACGTGCTCAACGCCATGAGGCGCACCAACACGTCGCTGCTTTATGGGCGCGAGGAGACCAACCCCATAGGCAAGCGGACGCGCAAGAACATCGCCGGACTGTCGTACCGGCTAATGCCTGCCGACCGCTGGAACGTGGTGGCCTTTGCCAAATACTACCGCCTTTACGCCGAAGGCCCCGTGGCCACCGACGAGAATGCCTCCAACTTCGTGAGCCGCAGCCGCACGCTCTCTTCGTGGGGCTACGGCGCGGCCGCCTCGATGAGGCTGCTGCCGGGGCTGCAGGCCAAGCTGCCTTACGAGAAGGCATACCGCCTGCCCACCACCGAGGAGATGTTCGGCGACGAAGACCTGGAGACCGGCAGCACCATGATACGCCCCGAGAGCAGCCACAACCTCAACCTCAACCTCAGCTACAAGCTCACGCTTGGCCGCCACTCGCTCTACGCCGAGGGCGCACTGATATACCGCGACACGCGCGACTACATACAGCGGGCCATAGCCGAGCTGAGCGGCAACCGCGAGGGAGCCTTCTACGAGAACTACGGACGCGTGAAGACCACGGGCGGCAACCTCTCCGTGCGCTACTCCTTCGGCCCATGGCTCAGCCTGGGCGGCAGCTTCACACAGATGGACGTGAAGGACAACGAGCGGCTGATGGTGGGCAGCCAGGGCGTGGCCAACCCCGTCTACGGGGCGCGCATGCCCAACGTTCCATACCGCTTCGCCGACAGCGACGTAACCATTGCCTGGCCCGGCCTTGGCGGCGAGGGCAACACCTTGTCAATTACATACGACAACCAGTACACCCACAGCTTCAGCTACTACTCCGAGGGGGTGCAGGCGGCCAACCGCAGCGACTTCATGGTGCCCACGCAGCTGGCCCACAACCTCTCGGCCACATACAGCATTGCCCGCGGACGGTATAACATATCGGTAGAATGCCGCAACTTCACCGGCGAGAAGCTCTACGACAACTTCAGCCTGCAAAAGGCCGGACGAGCCTTCTACGCCAAGGTGCGCGTGAGCTTCGGAGGCTGACGGGCGGCATCTTTATGACAAAACAACAAACCACATAACAACAATGATGAAGATTAGCAAAATCCAACTGATTGCCGGCGCAATGGCCTTTGCCGCCGCCGGAGTGACAACAACATCGTGCTCTGACGACGAAAGCGGAGGAGGCGGCGGAGGTGGAGGCGGAACCGCCAACCCATACGTGATAGCAGCCACCATAAGCGGCTCCGGCACGCAGACTAACCTGCTCACCTCGGCGCCCGCGCTCAGCGGGGAAATAACCCCCGCAGGGCTTTACAACGAGGGCGCCACCTACTGGGTGTTCCACACCAACAAGTACCTCTACGCCCTCAACTACCACCAGGGCGAGGCCGGGACCACCTACTCCTACGTGCGCGACGCCGCCACCGGCAACCTGCGGCAGCGCGACAACGAGTACTTCGTGGCGCGCTTCACCACCTACGGCACTTACGACAACTACATAATGACCACCTCCAGCGGCGAGGGTAGCGCCGACTGGGCCGACCCGGTGACGGGATATCGCCCCATGACGCTCAAGATTAACTACCTCGACGTGGTGGCCGAGACGCTCAGCACCAACACCTCCGGCGGCACCGGGGCCGACGCCGTGGTGACCGACCGCGACTACATCTGCGAGAACTTCCTCGGCAACGGCGAGTACGTAACGCTCTCGGGCCTCGAACAGCTGGGCCGCAAGGTGTACAGCGCGGCGGTGCCAATGGGCCTCTCGCAGTACGGATGCCAGCAGTTCACCGACGAGGAGCGCACGCAGTACCGCTGGGTGCGCCCCGGCTTCGAGGACTTGGTGAAGACCGAGAGCGGCGGACAGGGCAGCGGCTCGTATGACAAGGACGAGCTGCAGTGGACGCAGTGGCCCGACGAGTGCTGGGTGGCCGTGTTCGCCGACCATACGCTCAAGGAGAAGAAGCTCATCAAGACCAACCGCATAAGCTACGCCGCAGGCCGCAACAAGTCGCAGTATTACCAGATGATATGGGCCACCGACGACGGCCGCTACGTCTACGTTATCTCGCCGAGCTACGCCAAGACCATGGCCGACGCGCGCCAGCAGACCACCCTGCCCGCAGGCGTGGTGCGCATTGACACGCAGACCGACGAGTTCGACAACTACTACTGCAACCTCGAAGAGCTGTCGGCCAACGGCATACAGCGCAGTTGGTACATAGGCGGCGACAAGTTTCTCTTCATGATGTACGACGCCCCGATAACCTCATCTGCCAAGAAGGTGAGCCGTCTGGCCGTGTTCAGCGCCGAGGCCAAGACCCTCACCGAGGTGGGCGGACTGCCTGCCGACGTCACCGGCTTCGGCTCTACGCCCTACTTCGAGGGCGGCTTTGCCTACGTGTCGGTCAACACCGCGAGCGGCTCGCCAGCCGTGTGGAAAATCAATCCCGCCACGGCCGCTGCCGAGAAATGCCTGACTGTGAACGGGGCGACCACCCTCACCGCCATAGGGCGCATCCACTGACCCTTACACCCGCCACTAATGAAGAAAGCATTTAGGGCAATCCACCTGTGGCTCTCCGTGCCGCTGGGCCTCGTCATCGCCGTGGTGTGCTTCTCGGGGGCAATGCTCGTGTTCGAGCAGGAGATTGTTTCCGTTACCCACCGCAGCCTCCTCTTCGTTGACGATGCCCCGGGCCGGCCCCTGCCCCTTGGCGAGCTGATGGCCCGCGCCGGGCAGAGCCTGCCCCACGGGGCCAAGGCCACGGGCATAACCGTAAGCCAAGACCCGCGCCGGGCCTACCGGGTGAACCTATCCAAGCCGCGCGGCGCAGCCATCATCATCGACCAGTACACGGGCCGTGTGCGCGGCATCTACGAGCGGCCGGCCTTCTTCAGGGCCATGTTCGGCCTTCACCGTTGGCTCCTCGACAGCCCCCGCAGCCGGGGCAGCATGAGCTGGGGCAAGGCGGTGGTGGGCGTGTCGGTCATAATGTTCGTGCTGGCGCTCGTCTCGGGCGCGGCGGCATGGTGGCCGCGCCGGGGGCAGAGCCTCAGCCGCGCGCTCACCGTAACGGCGCGCCATGGCCGCCACCGCCTGTGGCACAGCCTGCACTGCGCGGGCGGTATGTATGCCGTGGTGCTGCTGTTGGCCATGTCGCTCACGGGCCTCACGTGGTCGTTCGGGTGGTACAACGCCGCTTTCTACAAGCTCTTTGGCGCAGTGAACGCCGGCAGGGGCGGCAACGGCCATGGCGGAACGGAGCAAAAAGACAGCCAAGGCTACGCCTCGTGGCAGGCCGCGCTCAACGGGGCCAAGGCCGCCTGCCCCAGCTTCAGGCAGATTACCGTGGGCCACGGCACGCTGAAGGTAAGCTCGGCGCGCTACGGCAACACCCGCGCCACCGACTCTTACACCTTCTGCCCATCCACGGGCCGACTGCTAAAGGCCAAGCTTTATGCCGACGCTGCGCGGCAGAACAAGATAAGGGGCTGGATATATTCGGTACACGTAGGCTCGTTTGGCGGCCTCGCCACGCGCCTGCTGTGGTTCGTGGCCGCCCTGCTCGGCACCGCGCTGCCCCTCACGGGCTACTACCTCTGGTACAAGCGCACCCGCAGGCGGCGGCAGGCGAAGCAGACATGAGGCCAGGCCGAGCATCGTTTAAACCCAAATCGCATTAGAATCCAAAACGATTCCATTCCATTGCCGTGCAGATTGGCTGTCGCCTTTGTCGATGGCGCTATTGTAGAGACGATGTGCACATCGTCTCTACGTCGAGACAAAGCGGCAGGCAAGATGTCGGCAAGAGGATGGAAGCGTTTGGAAAGCCGACCACTGGCACAAAAACATGTGTTAGGCGGTCTAATGACCGATTTGGGTTTAATGCGTGAATTGACTTTTGAGATGCGGTGAATCGCGCTCGGCGCAGGCGCTTCTCTTTCCATTCCCCGGGTCGCAGACCCGGCCACAGACGGCGGCGGGTTGCAAACCCGCCGCAACGTGGGTGTCTGCGTGGCAGTTTCTGTGGGTGTCTGCGCAGTTTCTGTGGGTGTCTGCGTGGCAGTTTCTGTGGGTGTCTGCGCAGTTTCTGTGGGTGTTTGCGTAGTCACATGGGTGTTTGCGTGGCAGTTTCGGTTGGTGTTTGCGCAGGAGTTTCCCACGTGCCATCCATGTATCTCCCACGTTCAGGCGGGTTTGTAACCCGCCTGCGTCCTGTTGCGGGTTTGCAACCCGCGTCAGCACAGAATGATGACCAATTGCAGAACAGGCCGTTTGGCGTTCCCAAACGGCCTGTTTTGGCCTCTAAAACGGGCTGTTTCGCAATGCAAAACGGCACGTTTTGCAAAGCCACTGAGAATCAATGGGTTACGAGGCGGGCGGAAAGTGGGGCGGAAGAGCCATGAAACCCAGCCCCGCGAGGCATAGTGAAGGGGCGCAGCGGTGGCCTCAGTCGAGCGGCATGAAGCGGTAGCGGGTGCGCGCGCCGGTGCTCGTGGCGAAGCGCAGGCACACGGGGCGGTGCTTGTCGAGGGCGGCGTTGATGGCCCGGGGGTCGGGCTGCGCCTCGTTGCCGCCAATGAGCAGCGTGGCCTTGCCCCGCTTCAGGGCGTAGGTGATGTCGCTTAGGGTAGGCTCGTCGTAGCTCGGCTTTGTCCACTCCTGCTTGCCCCTTATGGCCCACACCTCCACCTTGCCGTCGCCCATGGGGCGGTGAAGCTCCACGGTGCTGCCCGCCTTGGCGGCTGCCTGCAAGGCGGATGAGAGCGCCTTTTCGTCGTATAGAGTCTCGGCCGGCTCGCCGTCGATGGTGGCGTGGCAGCCCATGGCCAGCTGCCGCTCTATCGTTCCGGCCACGGGGTCGCGCACGTCGAGCGTGTCGGCTATTATCCTCACCGTATCCTTCACTGCCCCGAGCCTGCGCATGGCAGGCTCGGCCCCTGGGCGCCACATGCCGAGTATGCTGTCGCCCACCACGTACTTAACGCCGAAGCGGCCGGTGGCTACGCGCACTTTAACGCGGTCGCCCGCGTGGATTTTGTTGAAGTAGGCCTTGTTATGGTTATAGTCGGTTACTTTCACTGTATATTCCGTGCTGCCATCGATGCCAAGGTGGAGTGTGGCGTAGTGAACTATATCTGATTGCATGTGGCCATTAAACACGCTTGCCACGGACAAGTATTTGGTTTCCGTAGGCGCGTCATCGTATCGATTTAGCCAATAAAAAGTGCCGAGGATGCCATGTGTACCGAAAACGATCACGAGGAAAGACTTGCAAGCGGCATGGTATGCCGTGCTTCCACGTTTGGGCGGGGCTGCCTCTTCGCTGTTGAGCAACTGTAGCTCGCGCTCCTTGCGCTTGGAGCGGGTATCGAAGAATAATATGGTGGCAAAGAGCATCGCCATTATCGGTATAGTGCGGAAGCCAAGGTACGTAAATGTCTGCAAGATAACCGTTACGCCATTTATATCCGAAAAAGGCGGCATATAATTCTGCGCGAAAAAAAAACTGACAGCGAAACAACCAAACATCAACGCCACTATAAGCAATGCGCCAAGCACGGCGAGGCACCCCATAGCCTCGTTCTTGACCTTGCCAGCCACAAACTTGGCTCCATCTGTAACGTTGTCCGGCTCGCCGGCAAAGTGCCTCAGCCTGCGCTTATATCCCTTAAGCTCTTCCTTGATGTTTCCAAGAATATCATTTTCCTCCACTTTCCCTTGCTTTTAATTGTTGAAAACTGGTTGCCTGGCCTCAGCGGATTGTCGTTCCGCCGCCTTGCCCGAGGGCCAGGGCCGAGGTGATGAGCACGCGCCCCACGCCCGCCTCCACTGCGGCGAGGGCATTTTCTATCTTTGGCACCATGCCTCCGGCCACCACGCCCGTGCTTACGAGCTGCCCGAAGTCGGCCCGGGTGATGAGTGGTATCACCGAGGAGTCGTCGTCGGGGCGGGCGAGCACGCCGGGCTTCTCGAAGCAGTAGGCCAGCGTTACGTCGTAGAGCGGTGCCAGGGCCTTGGCCGCCTCGGCGGCTATGGTGTCGGCGTTGGTGTTGAGCAGCTGCCCGCAGCCATCGTGCGTGAGCGGGGCGAGCACGGGGGTGATGCCGCTTTCGATGAGCGTGGCGAGGGTCTGGCCGTCGGTGCGGTCCACGTCGCCCACGAAGCCGAAGTCAACCCCGCCCTGCGGCGGGCGGCGGTGGGAGCGCATCACGTCGATGTCGGCGCCGGTGAGGCCGAGTGCGCGCTGCCCCATGGCCGCGAGGCGGGCCACTATGTCCTTGTTGACAAGGCCGCCGTAGACCATCGTCACCACGCTGAGCATGTCGGCGTCGGTTATGCGGCGGCCGCCCACCATGCGGCTCTCAATGCCCAGCCGGGCTGCCACCTGCGTGGCGCGGCGGCCTCCGCCGTGCACGAGCACCTTGCGCCCTGCGAGGCTGCAGAAGCCCTTGAGCAGGGCGGCGAGCTGCGCCGGGTCCTCGACCACGGCGCCGCCCACCTTTACTATGGTAAGTTGTTGCTTCATCTTTCTTTTGTTTTGTTGGGGCTGTTTGGCCTATAGGGCCTATTTGGCCTATAAGACCTATAAGCCCTATAGGCCAGATAGGGCTTATAGGCCAAGTGGGCCGGCCCCTCACTCAAGGTAAGTGTAGCCGTAGAGGCCCGAGCGGTAGTTGCCCAGGAACTCCTTGCCCTCGTCGAGGGTGATGCGCCCCTCCTTGACGCTCTTGGTGACCCACATCTCCAGCTGGCGCACGAGCTTGCGCGGGTTGTACTGAACGTAGTCCAGGACTTCGGCCACCGTCTCGCCGTCAATCACCTGGTCGATGTGGTAGTGGCCGTCCTTCACGCTGATGTGCACGGCGGTGGTGTCGCCGAAGAGGTTGTGCATGTCGCCCAGTATCTCCTGGTAGGCGCCCACGAGGAACACCCCGAGGTAGTAAGGCTCGTTCTTCTTGAGGGCGTGGACGGGCAGTATGTGGGAGTTGTTGCGGTTGGTCACGAAGTTGGTTATCTTGCCGTCGCTGTCGCAGGTGATGTCCTGCAGGGTGGCGCTGCGCGTGGGCCGCTCGTCGAGCCGCTGTATGGGGACGATTGGGAAGAGCTGGTCGATGGCCCAGGAGTCGGGCAGCGACTGGAAGAGCGAGAAGTTGCAGAAGTACTTGTCGGCCAGCAGCTTGTCGAGGTTCATGAGTTCCTCGGGCGTGTGCTTGAGCTGCTTGGCCAGTATGTTTATCTCGCGGCACACGCTCCAGTACATGCTTTCAATCTCGGCGCGGGTGCGCAGGTCCACTATGCCGTGGCTGAAGAGGTCGAGCGACTCCTCGCGTATCTGCTCGGCGTCGTGCCAGTCTTCGAGCATGGTGCGCGGGTTGAGGTTGTCCCATATCTCGTAGAGGTCGCGCACGAGCTGGTGGCTGCCCTCCGATGGCTCGTATTCCTCCTCCATCTCGGGCAGCGATGCCGTTTCGAGCACGTCGATTACGAGCACCGAGTGGTGGGCTGTGAGCGAGCGCCCGCTTTCGGTTATGATGTTGGGGTGGGGCAGGCCGTTGCGGTCGGCGGCATCTACGAAGGTGTAGATGCAGTCGTTGACGTATTCCTGTATGGAGTAGTTTACGGAGCTTTCGCTGCTTGGCGAGCGCGTGCCGTCGTAGTCGACGCCGAGCCCTCCGCCGCAGTCAACGAAGTCGACGTTGTAGCCCAGCTTGTGCAGCTGTATGTAGAACTGCGACGCCTCGCGCAGTGCGGCCTGTATGCGGCGTATCTTCGTTATCTGGCTGCCTATGTGGAAGTGGATCAGTCGGAGGCAGTCGCGCATGTTCTTCTTGTCGAGCAGTTCGAGCGCGTCGAGCAGTTCGGCGCTCGTGAGGCCGAACTTGCTGGCGTCGCCGCCGCTGTCCTCCCACTTGCCGCTGCCCGATGAGGCCAGCTTTATGCGTATGCCGAGGTTTGGGCGGACGTTGAGCTTCTTGGCCACGCGGGCTATGATGTCAAGCTCGTTGAGCTTCTCCACTACGATGAAGATGCGCTTCCCCATTTTCTGGGCGAGCAGGGCAAGCTCTATGTAGCTCTGATCCTTGTAGCCGTTGCAGATGATGAGCGAGTCGCTCTGGCACTGCACGGCTATCACGGCGTGCAGCTCGGGCTTGGAGCCGGCCTCAAGTCCGAGGTTGAACTTGCGGCCGTGGCTTATTATCTCCTCCACGACGGGCTGCATCTGGTTTACCTTTATGGGGTAGATGATGAAGTTCTCGCCCTTGTAGTCGTACTCTGCGGCGGCCTTGCGGAAGCAGCTGCTGGTTTTCTCGATGCGGTTGTCGAGGATGTCGGGGAAGCGGAGCAGCACCGGCGGTGTGACGTCGCGCAGGGCCAGCTCGTCCATGACGTCGCGCAGGTCGATCTGCGTCTCGTCCTTGCATGGCGTTACGTAGACGTGTCCGGCGGCGTTCACGCCGAAGTACGACGTGCCCCACCCGTTGATGTTGTAAAGCTCCTTGGAGTCCTCAATGGTCCACTTTTTCATTTCTCTTGGTGTAGTTGTGTTATGGCTTCGTGTTGTTGGGTTGGTTGGTGTGGCTTGGGGGCTTGGCGGCGGGCTTGAGGCCGAGCATCCGGCAGATGCCCTCAACGGCCTGGCCCACCTTTGCGCGGCTGTCGAGCAGGCTCACGTCGAAGGTGTAGGCGGCCTTTGAGTAGAAAGGCTCGCGCCGCTGCAGCTGCTCGGCTATGAAGCGGCCAAGCTCCTCGGGCGACTTGCCCTTGATGAGCGGGCGCTCGGTGCGGCCCATGAGCAGGTGGCTGCGGAGCACCTCGGGCGTGGCCTTGAGGTAGACCACGGGGCCTTGCGCGTTCATGTAGTCGATGTTGTCGAAGAAGCAGGGGGTGCCTCCGCCGCAGCTGAGCACCACTCCCTCGAACTCGGCGGCCTCGTGGAGCATGGCTCGCTCCACGAGGCGGAAGCCCTCCTCGCCGCGTTCGGCGAAGAGCTGCGGCACGGTTTTGTGCATGCGGGCCTCTATGTACCAGTCGAGGTCGTAGAATTCCATGCCCAGGGCGTTGGCCAGCGCCTTGCCCACGGTGGTCTTTCCCGCGCCCATGTAGCCTATTATGATTATCCTCTGCATTGTGCGTTGCGTTGTGTGGGAGCCGTGGCGGCTGGCTTACTTCTTCTTGGCGGCAGCGGCCTCCACCACCTTCATGCACTCGCCGAAGGTAAGCTCGGCGGCCTGCTCGTGCATGGCCTTGGGCAGGCGGTAGTTCTTCCCGTCATAGGCTATGTATGGGCCGTAGCGGCCGTTGAGCACTTCGAGCGGCGGTGTGCTTGGGAACGACTTTATGTGGCGCTGCTTTTCCAGGAGGCGTTTCTTCTCGATGAGGGCCACGGCGGTGCCGAGCGTTACGGTGAGCGGGTCGGACTCCTTGGGCAGCGAGGTGTACTTCTTGTCGTGGAGCACGTAGGGGCCGAAGCGGCCTGCGCCCACCACGACCTTCTTGCCCTCGAACTCGCCCAGCTCCCTGGGCAGCTTGAACAGTTCGAGGGCCTCGGCCAGGGTGATGGTCTCCATGCCCTTGTCGGCGGGCAGCTGCGCGAAGCGCGGCTTGTCGGTGTCGTCGGCGGCGCCTATCTGCACCACGGGGCCGTAGCGTCCTATCTTCACGAACACGGGTTTGCCGGTCTTGGGGTCCTGGCCCAGCTCGCGCTCGCCTGCCTTGTGCTCGGAGCGGGTGTTGATGGCCTGCTCCACCACCGGCTCGAAGCTGGCGTAGAAGTCTTTCATCATGTCGGTCCACTGTTCCTGCCCCTCGGCTATCTCGTCGAACTTGTGTTCCACCTTGGCCGTGAAGTTGTAGTCCATGATGCCGGGGAAGTGCTCCATGAGGAAGTCGTTGACCACGATGCCTATGTCGGTGGGCAGGAGCTTGCCCTTGTCGCTGCCCGCCATCTCGGTGCGGGTCTTTTGCGTTACCACCTTGCCGCGTAGCGTGTCGACGGTGTACTGGCGCTCCTCGCCCTTGTGGTCGCCCTTGTGTACGTACTCGCGCTGCTGTATGGTGCTGATGGTTGGGGCGTAGGTAGATGGGCGGCCTATGCCCAGCTCTTCGAGCTTATGCACGAGGCTGGCCTCGGTGTAGCGCACGGGACCCTGGCTGAAGCGTTCGGTGGCCGTCACCTCGCGGCGCGCCAGCTCCTGCCCCTCGGCCAGCGGCGGCAGCAGCCGTGCCTGCTCGGCGTCGGGCTGCTCGTCGTCGTCGGTAGACTCGCGGTAAACCTTGAGGAATCCGTCGAACGTCACCACCTCGCCCGTGGCCGTGAACCCGGGCGCGCCGGGCAGCGGGTTGCCCTCGGCGTCGCACAGCACGATGGCGGCTGTGGTCTTCTCTATCTCGGCGTCGGCCATCTGGCTGGCGGCTGTGCGCTTCCATATGAGGTCGTAGAGCCGCTTTTCCTGCGCGGTGCCGTCGATGGTGGCGGCGTCCATGTAGGTGGGGCGTATGGCCTCGTGGGCCTCCTGCGCGCCCTTGGAGTGGGTGTGCCACTGGCGCGGCTTGCTGTACTGCTGGCCCCAGAGCCGGGTTATCTCCTCGCGGCTGGCGCCTATGCAGAGCGTGGATAGGTTTACGGAGTCGGTACGCATGTAGGTGATGCGCCCGCTCTCGTAGAGCATCTGGGCCACGCGCATGGTCTGGGCCACGGTGAAGCCGAGCTTGCGCGCGGCCTCCTGCTGCAGCGTGGAGGTGGTGAAGGGGGGCGCGGGTGTGCGCTTGAGCGGCTTCTTGGCCACGGCGCCCACGCGGAAGGTGGCGTCCTTGCACTGGTCGAGGAAAGCCTCTACCTCGGCGTGTGTCTTGAAGCGGGTGTCGAGTTCGGCCTTCACCTCGGTGGCCGAGCCGTCGGCGTTGGCCGTGGCGAAGATGGCCGCCACGCGGTAGTAAGGCTCGCTCTTGAAAGCCTGTATCTCGCGCTCGCGCTCCACTATGAGCCTCACGGCCACGCTCTGCACGCGGCCTGCCGAGAGGGCGGGCTTCACCTTGCGCCAGAGCACGGGCGAGAGCTTGAAGCCCACGAGGCGGTCGAGCACGCGCCTGGCCTGCTGGGCGTTCACGAGGTTCATGTCGAGGTGGCGCGGGTGCTTTATCGCCTCGAGTATGGCGGGCTTGGTGATTTCGTGGAACACTATGCGGTTGGTGTTCTTCTCGTCAAGCCCGAGCACCTCGCACAGGTGCCAGGATATGGCTTCTCCCTCGCGGTCCTCATCGGATGCGAGCCACACCTTGGCTGCCTGCCCGGCGGCCTGGCGCAGTTCGCCCACGAGCTTCTGCTTCTCCTCTGGCACCTCGTAGTGGGGCTGCAGCGTGGCAGTGTCGATGCTCAGCTCCTTCTTCTTGAGGTCGCGGATGTGGCCGTAGCTCGACATCACCTTGTAGTCGCCGCCCAGGAATTTCTCTATGGTTTTCGCCTTTGCGGGCGACTCCACTATGACTAAATTCTTCAGCATCTTCCGTAATTGGTTTGTTTGGGGTGCAAAAGTAAGCAAAAACTTTGCTACCACATTATATATATGTGGTTTTTTCTGTTTTTTTAATTGTTTGCCGCCCCCGGGGGGATGCCCGCTATATGGCGTGGCCGCCGCCCTCCCGGCACCGGCGGCGCACTCCACGGGGCCTGGCCGCCGCCGTGGCGTACATTAATAAATAAGGCGTGGGCGCGCCCACGCAGGCCGCGCGGCGGGGTGGGGCTGACAGGGCGCTTTGCGAAACGTGCCGTTTGAGGGCGCGAAACGGCCTGTTTGGGGCTGCGAAACGGCCTGTTTCAGAACGCAAAACGGCACGTATTGCCAACGCGCTGGCAGCCAGGCACTTGCGAGCGCAGCCCGAAGGCCCCGCCGGAAGGCCCGGGAGGAGGGTGAAAGCGGGTGGCCGCAGGGTGCGGTGGCGAGCCGTCGGCATGGCCCGCCGCACCCGCGCCGAGCAGCGGGGCGGGGCGTCGGTCGGCAGGCTTGCATCCGCCTGCAAATGAAAACTTATACTAAGAACTCATTTAAACTTTTTGCGACTTCAGCCCGGGGAATGTTTTCGAGGCTGTTTTTTTGCCGGAAAAAGGAACGTAGCGGGCTACGTGACGAGTGACGGCGAAGAAACAGGCCGAAAAGAACCCCGGGCTGAAGCAAGAACGAACATCTCGGAAAAAGTTTAAATGAGTTCTAAAATTGGGCGATATATTTTGCCGTCCGGCGGAAAAAGCGTATCTTTGCCTTTGCGCGCCGCGCCCACCGCAGGGGCGCCACGCCCGCAGACGACGGAAACGACAGACAAACCATAAAACAAACAGAAGCATGAAGACAAACTATGAGATTCGCTATGCGGCCCACCCCGAGGACGCAAAGAGTTACGACACCAAGCGCATACGCCGCGACTTCCTCATCGAGCGCGTGTTCGCCGCCGACGAGGTGAACATGGTATACTCCATGTACGACCGCATGGTGGTGGGCGGGGCAATGCCCGTGGCCGAGGAGCTGAAGCTCGAGGCCATCGACCCGCTCAAGGCACCATACTTCACCACCCGCCGCGAGATAGGCATCTACAACGTGGGCCTGGGCGAAGGCACGGTGAAGGTGGGCGACGAGACGTTCACACTGGGCTACAAGGAAGCCCTCTACATAGGCCGCGGCGACCGCGACGTGGTGTTTGCCAGCGCCGATCCGCAGAAGCCCGCCAAGTTCTACTTCAACAGCGTGACCGCCCACACCGCCTATCCCTGCCGCAAGGTGACCAAGGCCGACGCAGTGGTGGCCCACATGGGATCGCTCGAAATGAGCAACGAGCGCGACATAAACAAGATGCTCGTGAGCCAGGTGCTGCCCACCTGCCAGCTGCAGATGGGAATGACCGAGCTGGCGCCCGGCAGCGTATGGAACACCATGCCCGCCCACGTGCACAGCCGCCGCATGGAGGCTTACTTCTACTTCGAGGTGCCCGAGGAGCAGGCCGTGTGCCACTTCATGGGCGAGATAGACGAGACGCGCCACATCTGGATGCAGAACGACCAGGCCGTGCTCTCGCCGGAGTGGAGCATTCACAGCGCAGCCGCCACGCACAACTATACCTTCATCTGGGGCATGGGCGGCGAGAACCAGGACTACGGCGACCAGGACTTCTACAAGATAACCGACCTGAAGTAAGGCAACAACAACTAACTAACACATAGCACAGCAAAAGAATGGATTCAATACTGAACAAGTTCTCCCTCGAGGGCAAGGTGGCACTCGTTACGGGAGCGGCCTACGGCATTGGCTTCGCCATAGCCGAGGCTTACGCAAAGGCTGGCGCAAAGATTGCGTTCAACTGCCGCAGCCAGAAGCACATGGACCAGGCACTGGCCGACTACAAGGCCAAGGGCATTGAGGCCAAGGGCTACATCTGCGACGTTACCAACGAGGAAGAGGTGAAGGCTATGGTGGCCGACATAGAGAAGGAACTGGGAGTAATCGACATACTGGTGAACAACGCCGGCATAATAAAGCGCATACCCATGACGGAAATGTCGGTGGAGGAGTTCCGCCAGGTGGTCGACATCGACCTCAACGCCCCCTTCATCGTGTCGAAGGCCGTCATACCCGGCATGATAAAGAAGGGCCACGGCAAGATAATCAACGTGTGCTCGATGATGAGCGAGCTGGGCCGCGAAACCGTGTCGGCCTACGCAGCCGCCAAGGGCGGGCTCAAGATGCTCACGCGCAACATCTGCTCCGAGTTCGGCGAGCACAACATACAGTGCAACGGCATCGGCCCGGGCTACATAGCCACGCCGCAAACCGCACCGCTGCGCGAGCGCCAGGCCGACGGCAGCCGCCACCCATTCGACAGCTTCATCGTGTCGAAGACGCCCGCAGCGCGCTGGGGAACGCCCGAGGACCTCATGGGCCCGGCAGTGTTCCTGGCATCCGACGCCTCCGACTTCGTGAACGGACACATCCTCTACGTTGACGGCGGCATCCTGGCCTACATCGGCAAGCAGCCATAAAGGGCTCCGGCGGCAAGCCGCCATACAAACACACAGGGCTGGCTCCCACGCGGGAGCCAGCCCTGTGCCGTTGCCTGGGCCAACGGTTAGTTGAGCGCGTCGCTCAGCTCCGACCCGGCCTTGAACTTAACCTGCTTCTTGGCGGCTATCTGTATCTTCTGCATCGTGGCAGGGTTGATGCCCTCACGGGCCGGACGCTCGGCCACGCTGAACGTGCCGAAGCCCACGATGGCAACCTTGTCGCCGGCCACGAGCGCATCCCTCAGCGCAGCGATGGTAGCCTCAAGGGCCTTCTTGGAGTCAACCTTGGTGAGGCCTGAGCCTTCGGCAATCTTGTCGATTAATTCTGTCTTGTTCATAAACTTGCTTTTAATTGGATTAAATATGGTTGTAAATGTTTGTGCGACCGTTTGCTCTCGCAAATATAGGGGAAACTCTTCAGAAAACAAACAAAAAATAAAAAAAAGTGAGTTTTTTGCTGAAAAATAGCCCGAAACGCCCTTGCACAGCGCGCTTTTACGGATATTTTCAGTAATTTTGCCACCCGGCGGCGGCAATGGCGGCCGCAACAAAAGAGCACTTAAAGAATATGTTCAGCACACCCACGGTAACAAAGAACCTGCTTATAATCAACGCGCTGGCCTTCCTTGCCACGCTCGTCTACCCGCAGCTGTCCGACATCGGCGGCCTCCACTTCTTCATGGCCAGCGACTTCAACGCGCTGCAGCTCCTGAGCTACATGTTCCTGCACGCCAGCTTCACCCACATACTGTTCAACATGCTCGCCCTGTGGATGTTCGGCCGGGTGATGGAGAGCGTGTGGGGAGGCAGGAAGTTCCTCTTCTACTACCTCTCGTGCGGCGTGGGCGCAGGCATCATGCAGGAGATAGCGCAGCTCGTGCAGTTCCACGAGCTGCTCACGAGTGACGCCCCCATGCTCATGGTTAACGGCATGCTCATCTCCCACGGCCAGCTGCCCGAGTACCTCAACCTCTTCACCACCGTGGGAGCCTCGGGCGCAATATACGCCATACTGCTGGCCTTCGGCATGACGTTCCCCAACGAGCGCATATTCATCTTCCCGCTGCCGCTGCCAATCAAGGCCAAGTGGTTCGTCATCTTCTACGCCGCCATCGAGCTTGTGTCGGCCATCGGCTCATCGGCCGACGGCGTGGCGCACATGGCCCACCTCGGGGGAATGCTCTTCGGCTTCCTCATGATACGCTACTGGAGCCGCCACCCCGGCACCGGCTACAACCGCGCGGGCGGCGCGCAGTTCTTCGACAACCTCAAAGGCACCTTCGACCGCTACCGCAACAAGTACCAGAGGCAGCGCCAAGACCAGGGCGGCAGCGCACGGCAGCCCGAGACCGACTGGGAGTACAACGCCCGCAAGAAGGCCGAGCAGGACGAGATAGACCGCATACTCGACAAGATACGCAAGAGCGGATACGACAGCCTGACCAAGGAAGAGAAGCAGAAGCTCTTCGACAGCAGCAACAACGATTAGCCCCTATCCATGCTCAGGCAGCTCAAGGCAATAACCGTAAAGATAGTGGCCGGGGCCAACGTGGCCGCCGCCGCCGCCATGCTCTTGGCCGGAATGGCCGACCGCATCAGCCCCGCCGACCATCCCTATCTGGCCACGGCGGGGCTGCTGTTCCCCGTGATGCTCGCCGCCAACATGGCTTTCCTCGTGTTCTGGCTGCTGTTCAAGTGGCGCATGGCTGCAATACCAGTGGCGGCATACGCCGCCGCCATCGGCCCCATACGCACATACATGCCCATCAACCCGCCGGAAGACCCGCCACAGGGGGCGCTCAAGGTGGTGTCGTACAACGTGAAGAACTTCTCCGGCCTGGCCGGAGGCGACGCCATGGCGTCACAAAGCATAGCCAGCTACCTCGTGGAGAGCGGGGCCGACATCGTTTGCCTGCAAGAAGCGGTGGACAACGGCGGCCGCGTCACAGCCAAGCTCGACAGCGCCTTCGCCTACACCGACACCACCTACATCGGCGACTACACCAGGAAAAACAACGCACTGGGCATCTGCACCCGCTTCCCCATACTCCGCAAGGAGCGCATAGCCTACGACTCGCAGAACAACGGCAGCGTGGCCTACTTCCTCAAGGTGGGCCGCGACACCCTGCTCGTGGTAAACAACCACTTCGAGAGCAGCCACCTCGCGCCCGACGAGCGGCAGCGGTACAAGGAAATTCTCAAGGGAGAGATGGACGGCGACACTGTCCGCGCCGAGTCGCGCAAGATTTTCAGGAAGCTCGCCGAGTCTGCCCGCAAGCGCTCCCACCAGGCCGACGCCGTGAGCCGCTACCTGCAAGCCCACGCAGGCATGCCCACCATACTGTGCGGCGACTTCAACGACACCCCCATATCCTACACGCGCCGCACGCTGGCCAAGCTGCTCACCGACTGCTACACCGCCACGGGCAACGGCATAGGATTGTCGTATAATCAGAAAGGATTCTACGTAAGGATAGACAACATAATGTGCTCGGGCCACTTCAAACCGTTTGGCTGTAAGGTGGATAGCAAAATCGCAGCTTCCGACCACTATCCCATTTATTGTTGGCTTAAAATGAAGTAAATGGCGCGAAAAATGGCGATAAATTTTCAACAATGTAAAAAAAATGCTATATTTGCAAGCTAAAAATGGCTACTACACGAAACAATAATTAAAAATAACATAACAACGAAATGCAAAACAAAGGAATTGTAAAGTTTGTCACACTTCTGCTCGTGCTCGTGTGCATATTCTACCTCTCCTTCTCCTTCGTCACCAGCCACTATGAAAACAAGGCGGCGGCAATGGGCGAAGAGGCGGGGCAAGAGTATCTCGACTCGATCATGAACGAGAAAGTGTATCTCGGCATCTACTCGCTGAAGCAGTGCCGCGAGATGGAAATCGGCCTGGGCCTCGACCTCAAGGGCGGTATGAACGTAGTGCTTGAGGTGTCCGTGCCCGACGTCATCTCCGTACTGGCCGACCACAAGACCGACCCCGCCTTCGTCAAGTCAATGGAAGAGGCCAAGCGCGAGGAGGAAAGCAGTCAGGAAGACTTCGTTTCGCTCTTCGTGAAGAGCTACCACAAGAACGCGCCGGGCCACCGCCTGGCCGAGATCTTCGCCACGCAGCAGATGAAAGGCAAGGTGAGCACACAGAGCACCGACGCCGAAGTGGAGCGCGCCCTGCGCACCGAGGTGCAGTCGGCCGTTGACAACTCGTTCAACGTGGTGCGCAACCGCATCGACAAGTTCGGCGTGGTGCAGCCCAACATCCAGAAGATGGAGGGCCAGACAGGCCGCATCATGGTAGAGATGCCGGGCATAAAGGAGCCTGAGCGTGTGCGCAAGCTCCTACAGGGAAGTGCCAACCTCGAGTTCTGGGAGACCTACAACAGCCAGGAGATAGTGCCTGCGCTGGCACAGCTCAACCAACGCTACGCCGCCCTCGACACCACAGCCACGGCTGCCGAGGCCGCACCTGCCGACACGGCAAAGGCTGCTGCCCCCGCCGAGGAAGCCGAGGCCGACACCGCCAAGAGCTCGCTCGCCGCTGCGCTGGCAGCCAAGGGCGGGGCGAAGGCAGCCGACACGAAGGGCGCATCGGCCGAGGCCGAGCAGCTGCGCAAGCAGAACCCGCTCTTCTCTGTGTTCCAGCCGGTGCAGGGCCAGGGCCTCAGCGTGGTGGGATACGCATCGGCCCGCGACACGGCGGAGGTGAACAAGATAATCTACTCCGACGTGGCGAGCCAGGTGCTGCCCGCCGACCTGAAGCTCATCTGGAGCGCAAAGGCCGTTGAGTTCGACAAGACGGCCACCATCTTCGAGCTTCACGCCATCAAGGTGACCGAGCCTTCGGGCAAGGCTCCGCTTGAGGGCAACGTGATAACCAACGCCCGCGACGGCTTCGACCAGATGGGCCACCCCTGCGTAACCATGCAGATGAACAGCGACGGCGCACGCCGCTGGGCCCAGCTCACCAAGGCCAACATAGGCCGCGCCGTGGCCATCGTGCTCGACAACACCGTTTACAGCGCGCCGCGAGTGAACAGCGAGATCTCCGGCGGCAACTCCGAGATAACCGGAAACTTCACCATCGAGGAGACCAAGGACCTTGCCAACACGCTCAACTCCGGAAAGATGCCCGCCCCAACCCGCATCGTGCAGGAGGAGGTGGTAGGCCCGTCGCTCGGCATGGAGTCCATCGAGCAGGGCTTCGTGTCGTTCGTCATCGCCTTCATAGTGCTCATGGCGTACCTCATCGTGCTCTACAACTTCATCCCGGGAATGGTGGCCAACATGGCGCTGCTGTTCAACCTCTTCTTCACCCTCGGCATCATGACCTCGTTCCAGTCGGTGCTCACCATGCCCGGCATCGCCGGACTGCTGCTCTCGCTGGGTATGGCCGTCGATGCCAACGTGCTCATCCATGAGCGCGCCAAGGAGGAGCTGGCCACCGGCGTAAACGTGAAGGAAGCCATCAACCGAGGCTACACCAACGCCTTCTCGGCCATCTTCGACTCCAACCTCACCTCCATCATCACCGGCGTAATCCTCTTCGTGTTCGGCACAGGCCCCATCCGCGGCTTCGCCACCACGTTCATCATCGGTCTGTGCTGCTCGTTCTTCACCGCCGTCTACATGACCCGCATGGTTTACGACCGCCAGCTCAAGCGCGACAAGTGGCTCAACCTCACGTTCACCACCAAGATCTCGCAGAACATGATGAAGAACACGAAGATCAACTTCATGGGCAAGTACAAGGCTTCGTTCGCCATTTGGGGCATCATCTCGCTCGTGTTCATCGGCAGCTTCGCCGTGCGTGGCTTCAGCGAGGGCATCGACTTCACCGGCGGGCGCAACTACGTGCTGCAGTTCGAGCAGCCCGTGGAGCCTGAGAACGTGCGCGAGGTGCTCCAGGGAGCCTTCGGCGAGGCCACCTGCAACGCCATTGCCCTCGGTACCGACAAGCACACCATCCGCGTAACCACCAACTACAAGATAGAGTCGAACAACCCCGACGTGGACAACGAGATTGAGAATATACTCTACGAGAAGCTCCACGCCGCAGGGCTCGTTACGCAGAAGGACGTCAACGCCTTCAAGAATCCCGACGTGCGCGCCGGAGGCTCCATCATCAGCAGTTCCAAGGTAGGCCCGGCCATAGCCAAGGACATCACCTACGGTGCCATCGTCAGCGTGGTGATAGCCATCATAGCCATCTTCCTCTACATCCTGCTGCGCTTCCGCAACGTGGCCTTCTCGCTCGGCTCAACGGTGGCCCTGGCCCTCGACACGCTCTTCGTGCTCGGCGTCTACTCGCTGCTCTGGGGCGTGCTGCCCATGTCGATGGAGATCGACCAGACCTTCATCGGTGCCATACTCACCGTAATCGGTTACTCCATCAACGACAAGGTGGTGGTGTTCGACCGCATTCGCGAGAACATGCACCTGTACAGCAAGCGCAACCTCTGGGATTTGATAAACGACTCGCTCAACCAGACGCTGGCACGAACCATCAACACCGGCTCGGCCACGCTGCTCGTGCTGCTCATCATCATCTTCTTCGGCGGCGAGAGCATCCGCAGCTTCTCGCTGGCCATGATCCTCGGAATCGTCTTCGGTACGTTCTCGTCGATCTTCATCGCAGCCCCCGTGGCTTACTTCACCATGGGCAAGAAGCTGCGCAATGGCGGCGAGCCTGCAGTCCAGGCATGAGCCTGAGCCGCTTGCAAGGATAACTAATACGATTTATATATAACTGCGGCGTCCGCTCTATGTGAATAGGGCGGACGCTTTTTGTTTGCCCCTCAGGGCGGTTGTCGGCAAGGCAGGGGGCGCTTGGGGCGGCGCGTGGGCAGGTTGGGCAGGCTCACTCCACCTCGCCCTCGAAGCCTATGCGGTCGCGCCGCTGCGGGAACACGTCGACCGTGGCGCGCCCGTCGCCGTAAAGGCGCAGGCGGAAGCGGAACAAGTCCTCCCTTGTGCGCGCCGTGAACTCCATCTCGGTGCTGCCGTCGGCGGCGCGACCCGACGTGAAGCCGGCCACGGGGGCGGAAAAGCAAAGCGGGCTGCCCTCGCCGAGCGAGGCCGCGTAAGCCCGCCCGAAGTACGGCAGCCGCGCCACCACGCTGTCGCCCCTAAGCTCAAGGCAGAAGTCGGCAGACAGCGGCACCGTGTCGCCCCGGCGTGTCACGGCCAGGCCCACGGCTATGCGCAGGCTGTCGGGCGGGGTCTGCGCCAGTTCCTGCCTGTTGCCCGTGGCTGCACTGTCTGCGTAGCGTCCGGCCGCGCAGGCCGACATCAGCGCCGTGCCAATGACTGCTGCGGCCACCCACTTCAAACTCTCGGAATAACGCTTGAAATCTTTTCTCTCCATAACATTGCCTTTTATTGAACTCGTTTGAACCCCAATCGGCCATTATGCCGCCTTGCGCAGGCGCGATGAATCGTTAGGCGTGAAGAATCGTGGCTCTGCAAGGCGGCATCCTCTGCCAAGTCCAAACGCTTGCTTTTCCATATTCGGGATTATCCTGCGCGCAAGGCCCGCGCCGTGCGCGTGGCGTTTCCGCCGATACAAATATACACAACTAATCCGAATTTCGTGCAAGACGCAGCACAAAAAAGAGAGTCCGCAGTGTTGTCGCGAACTCTCTTGCTGTTGTGACTCCGATGGGATTCAAACCCGTAACCTTCTGATCCGTAGTCAGATGCTCTATTCAGTTGAGCTACGGAGCCATCAATCTTGATTGCCGTTCATCTCTGAATTGCGGTGCAAAGGTACGGAGTTTTTTTTATTCCGCCAAACATTTTGGCGAAAATTTTCGCTTCAGAGGCAAAAAAAGTTTGTTTTGGGCGGTTTTTCCAGCCATTCCAGCATGGCGGAGGCGGGTGAAGAGGCCTGCCTAAGGCAAATGCCCACGCCTTGCTGTTGGCCATCTGCTCAGGTTGCCCGGGGAGGCCGGGGCGGGTTAGTGGCCGCTGTGCCACAGCCGCAAAATAGTTTACAAAAGCCGCCCCGCCGCCCCCTTCGCCCCGTTTGGCTTTGCAAAAGAGGCCGTTTGGCAGCTCAAAACGGCCTCTTTCGCCGCCCCGGACAGCCCGTTTTGCAGTGCCAAACGGCCACTGCCGCCAAGAGCCTGGCCCTCAGGCTGTTGGCAAGGTGGGCTGGGGTAGTGCGGCGCGGGCGAAATATCATTACAAAGGTGGTGCTTGGCACTTGGGGCGATGCCCGAATGTCAGCGGTTTGCCAACTGTTGAGCACGCTGCGGGGGAGGCGATGCGCGCCACGCTTGCAGAGAACGCTGCTCGCTGCCGGGCAGACAGCTTTCCCCTTTTACATCCACGTATACTCCCACGTTGACTTCCACGTTGACTTCCACGTTGACTTCCACGTAGACTTCCTCGTTGACTTCCTCGTTGACTTCCACGTTGACTTCCACGTTGACTTCCACGTTCTGGCGGGTTTGCAACCCGCCAGCATTCTGATGCGGGTTTGCAACCCGCGTTAGGCTTGTTGTCATGGTTTCCCCGGGTCTCAGACCCGGCCACGGATGCTGGCGGGTTGCAAACCCGCCAGAACGTGGAAGTCAACGTGGAAGTCAACGAGGAAGTCAGTGTGGAAGTCAACTTGAGGGTTGCAAACCCGCCAGAACGTGGAAGTCTACGTGGAAGTCAGTGTGTAAGTCAGTGTGGTAGTTCGCGTGGTTGCAAATTATATGAAAATGCCGCTTGGCATGTAGCCCGGTTTGCGTAAAATTATGCGTAAAAATGGTTCGTTCGGTGAAAAAAGTTGCCCGGCGGTGTAACTTTTCCGCCGCCCAATCGTCTTGATAATAGAGAGGATGAAAACCGTGAGTTTCCGGAACGACGTGCTGCCGTTGAAGAACGAACTCTTCAGGCTTGCCCTCCGCATCACTCTCAATGAGGCGGAGGCCGAGGACGTTGTGCAGGAAACCATGATAAAGGTGTGGAACAGGCGCGCCGATTGGGGTGCGCTTGACTCGGTGGAGGCCTACTGCCTCACCGTGTGCCGCAACCTTGCGCTCGACAAGGCAAAGCGGGCGGCTGGCCGCAGCGAGAGCCTTGGGGAGCAGGCCGGGGCCGAACCCGCCGACGACTCATTCTCCGCCGACCCCGAGCGGGCCACGGTGCTCAGCGACACCATGGCCATAGTGAGGAGGCTGATGGACACCCTGCCCGAGAAACAGCGCAGCGCAATGCAGCTGCGCGACATCGAGGGCAAGAGCTACAAGGAAATAGCCGACGTGATGGGCGTGAGCCAGGAGCAGGTGAAGGTGAACCTCTTCCGCGCGCGGCAGGCAATAAGACAACGATACATCCAAACAGAGAAATATGGACTATAAGTATATCGAGCAGCTCATGGAGCGCTACTGGCGGTGCGAAACCTCGCTCGCAGAGGAGGAGATACTTCGCGCCTTCTTCAGCCAGGACGGCGTTCCGCAGCACCTCCGCCCCTTCGCGCCGCTGTTCTGCTACAGCCGCGAGGAGCAGCGGAGGCAGGCGCTGGGCGACGACTTTGACTCCAGGATACTGGCGATGACAGAGCAGAGGCCCGCACCCGTAAAGGCGCGCACCGTCACGATGCGCAGCAGGCTCATGCCGCTCTTCAAGGCCGCGGCCGTGGTGGCCATCGTGGTTACCATAGGCAACGCCGCCCGCTTCTCGGCAGGAGGCGGCAGCAAGGCCACCGATGACATAAACTACGCCGGCTACAAGGACACTTACACCGACCCCGCCGTGGCATACGACGAGGTGGAGAGCGCCCTGCAGCTCGTCTCCGAGGGCATAAGCAGCGCCGCCGCGGCCGACACCGCCGCAGCGCAGCCCCTGCAGGACGGCGGCAAACAAGGCTCTGGGCGATGAGGCGGCTGCTGTGCTTGCTCGCGCTGGCGGCCACTGCAGCGGCAGCCGTGGCGCAGACCACGCTCGACTTCGCGTCGAAGTTCATGCAGCTATGCACCGAGGACACCGCCGTGCACTGCGTCACCATCAGCCCCAAGATGATGGAGCAGCTCACTAAGCACCGCGACGCCGCGCGCGACGGGGCCATGGCTGAGGCCCTGGAGAAGCTGAAGAGCGCCCGCATTGTTACCGCCAGCGTGCGTGGCGACGACTATTACCGCCGCGCCGAGGGCCTGCTCAAGGACAACCCGCAGCGTTTCAGCCACGCGCAGGACTACCGCAACGCCCACTCTCGAGGCACGTTCTACGTGCGGCGCACGACGAGCGGTGACACCGTGGAGCTGGTGATGCTCCACACCGACACCAAGGCCGGAAGCCTCGTCATAGTCAACCTCACGGGCGACATCGACGCCGACTTCGTGCGGAGCCTCATGGAGAGCTTCGCCGGGCGCACGGCCAAGGCCGCAAAGAAACGACATTTCTATGCTTTCTCATATAATAATCATGTTTAGTTAAAACAAAAAAAGAAACTGTGAAGTTTCGATTCTCTCAAATTTTTCATAACATACTAACGCAGAAGCAAGGCCGCCGGGGAGCAACCCCCGGCGGCCTCTTCATTCTTGCGCGCGGGGCTAATCCCGCAACAGGATGCAGGTGGGTTGCAAACTGGTCTGAGCATGGGAGGCACGTAGAATGTACGTGGGAGGCACGTGGAATGTACGTGGGAGGCACGTGGAAGATACGTAAGAAGCATGTAGAACGTACAATGAGACTCCCACGCAAGCTTCCACGTATCTCCCACGCAAGCTTCCACGTTGCGGCGGGTTTGCAACCCGCCGCCGTCTGTGGCCGGGTCTGCGACCCGGGAAAGGGAATAGTGGCGCAACTTTAGGAGGTGCCGCATTCCTGCGGCGCAAAACATTTAGGAAAATAGTCTGACGCGGGTTGCAAACCCGCAACAGGATGCAGGCGGGTTGCAAACCCGCCTGAACGTGGAAGTTACGTGGAATTACACGTGGATGGTACGTGGAAGTTACGTGGAATATATGTGGAAGTTACGTGGAATATATGTGGAATATACGTGGAATGTACGTGGAATGTACGTGGAATATACGTGGAATGTACGTGGAAGATGCTCGGGAGAATGTGCTTACCGCACGTTGAGGCCGTTTTTCTTGTTGGCCCGGCGTGAAAATGGCAAATTTTTGTGTACCTTTGTGCAAGGTTAAAAAAACTGATTGCCATGCCAGTGATGAGTCTCACATCGTTCTTCAACGGCGTCTCCACGGCCTACTTGGCCATGAACGCCTGCCGGCTGCTCTCGCAGCGGGGACGCACGAGGCTGCGCGTGCTGCTCGGTGCCATCTTCGCTTACTGGGCGCTGGCCACGGCCAAGGACCTCGTGTCGCTCATGCCGGGCAGCTACACGCCCGCCCTGCTCGACCTCATACAGATGGCCGACGGCTGGAGCGCCGTAACCCTGGCCTGCCTCCTCTTTGAGCTAACCATGCCGGGATGGGTTACGTGGCGGCGCGTGGCCATGCTCGCGCTGCCCTTCATGGCCTTCACCGCCGCCTACGCCGCCTGGCCCAGCCACGCCATGGCCACGGCCTACCTTGCCTTCCTCGCCTTCTTCGGTGCCACGGCCCTGCGCATTGGCTACGCAAAGGCCGAGGTGTACACCGCTTATCTATACCGCAACTACTCCAGCATAGAGCGCATGGACATATCGTGGCTGCGCAAGATTTACGTGGCGGGCTTCGCCTATATGCTCTTCTGGGTGGTTATCACCGTGGTGCGCCACCCCGTGCTCGACTCCATGATCTACCTTGCGGGCATTGCCTTCTGGCAACTCGTGCTCCACTATTGCGAAGACCTGCAGCCCGTGGTGCCCGAACCTGACGATGCCGACGTGGCGGCGGCAGCCTCGACGGACTTGCGCGACTATCCCTTTGCGGGGCTGTTGGAGAGCGTGGTGGAGGGCGAGGCACTCTATCTGGACCCAAAGCTGTCGCTCGCGCAGCTGGCCAAGAGGCTCGGCACCAACAGGACATACATCAGCCAGTACTTCAACAACGTGAAGAACACAACCTTCTACGACTACGTAAACGCGCTGCGCATAAACAAAAAAAGCCTACCCATGATGCGGGAGCATCCTGAGTACGCTTTTGACTATGTGGCGCGGCAGAGCGGCTTCAACTCGCTGTCTACGTTCCACCGCGCCTTCCGTAAGTACACCGGCACCACGCCGGGCGGCTTCATGGGCGACGACGCAGCCACGCAGGATGCCTGCGGAGAGTGCGCCCGGCCCGATGGAATGGGCTAAAACAAGCCCTGAAACCTCGTTCTTGCCCGTGGAGGCTATTTGCCCGGGTCGAGTCGCCACTGGCCGTCGTCGCCGAGGCGCAGCTTCATCTCTTCCTGTTTCTCCTCGCCGTCGCCGTAAACAACCTTCATCTCCACGCTGGCGGTCTTGCCGTCCTCGGCTATGGTCTCCGAAAGCATCTCGTAGCTCTTTATCCCGCCTTTCTTGTCGAGCGTGGTTGCGGCCTTTGAGCGCAGCATGTCGGCCATGGCCTTCTTCTGCTCCTCTACTTCCTGGCCCTCCTTGCCGTCGGTGTCTATGAGGTCAACGTAGCCCTCGTAGTCCTTGTCCTGGATGCACTTCACGGCCTTTTCGGCCACACTTGTGGGCGTGTTGCCCCCTGAGCATGATGCCATTGCGAGCATGAACGCCGCCATGGCGATGAAACCGATGATTTTCTTCATAAATTCTTCGTTTTTAAAAGGTTTGTAATTATGGTTGGTTATAGGTTTTGCGGTATGTCCTCAGAACTCGGCCACCACCCTCAGCCGCCGCGAGCGGCGGAAGTCTGACGGCAGTATCACGCCCTTGAGGCTTAGGCCCGGCAGGTTTATGTCGTGGCGCGGCGTGGCGGCTATGGGCAGTCCCTCGGCGGCGTAGGCGGCCTCCACAAGCTCCGAGCAGTACACCCGCGTGGTGTCGTGGCAGTCGTAGTCGTGGTCGAAGAGCGCGCGGCGGCGGTAGGCAGCCATGGCCCTTGCCGCTGCGCGGGCAGCCACCGCGCTGTCGGCGCAGCGCATTATGCAGCCCCTGGTGGCGCGGCCCGGGTCGTAGTAGGCTTCGGGCGGTTCGAGTTTCACGCGGTCGGGGTCGCCCTCAAAGTCGGGTTCGCCCGGCACGGCGTGGGCCACCATCATCACCCCGGCGGAGTCTACCACCATGCCCACGTGGGAGTAAGCGCCCCCGGCGTCGGCCATGAGCACGGCGTGGCTGGCCATGCCGCCTCCGCGTCGCAGCACCACATCGCCCGGCTTGAGCCTTATGTCCTCCGGCAGCAGTGGCACCCCCGTGTCCACCTTGCCGGAGCAGGCCGCCGTGAGCGCGGCAGCGATGGCCAAGGCGGCCAGTATCCTCACCATATTTATATTTGCTTGCACTTTTGCAAATATACGTAAAAAACGCGAGAGGGGCTGCATTGGGTGGCGGCGGGCTTGTGTCAATAAGTAAAAAGGCTTGTATCAATAAGTAAAAAACGCGGTTTTTGTGGCCTTTTGCCGCAAAAAGCGGCGGAAACCATGGCAGCGGGCTGCGGCCTGTGCGTGAGGTGCGGCTGCCTCGCGGCCTTGCCGCAGGGCGGGGCAGGCAGGCGTTTTTTGCAAAGTAGCGTGGCATTTTCTTTGCCGTTCAGTCTTTTTAGGCTATCTTTGCAAGTTACAAACGTGATTCAAGTAATATGGTCTTAAACTACATCTGGATAGCGTTTTTCCTCGTGGCCTTCGCCATTGGCATATTCAAGCTCGTGGTTATGGGCGACGCCGGGGTGTTCCCGGCCATGATGGACTCTACGTTCGCCTCGGCCAAGACGGCGTTCGAGATATCGCTCGGCCTCACGGGCGTGCTCTCGCTGTGGCTCGGCATAATGAAGATAGGCGAGAAGGGGGGCGTGGTGAGCGCGCTCTCGCGGCTGCTCAGCCCCGTGTTCGTGCGCCTTTTCCCCGGCATACCCAAAGGCCACCCGGCCACGGGAAGCATCTTCATGAACATAGCCGCCAACATGCTGGGGCTTGACAACGCCGCCACGCCGCTGGGCCTGCGCGCCATGGAGCAGCTGCAGGGGCTTAACAAGAAGAAGGACACGGCCACCAACCCGATGATAATGTTCCTCGTGCTCAACACGAGCGGACTGACCATCATACCTATAAGCATACTTGTCTACCGCGCGCAGATGGGCGCGGCGCAGCCCACCGACGTGTTTGTGCCAATACTGCTGGCCACGTTCTGCTCTACATTGGCGGGCATCGTGGCCACGAGCATCTACCAGCGCATAAACCTCCTTAACCGCACGCTGCTCCTTACGCTGGGCGGCGCGTGCGTAGCGGTGGCGGCGGTGGTGTGGGGCTTCGGCCAGTTGGACAAGGACTCGATGAACACCGTGAGCACCTCGGTGGCCAACATACTGCTGATGACCATCATGGTGGGCTTCATCCTGGCAGGCGTGAGGAAGCGGGTGAATGTTTACGATGCCTTCATCGAGGGCGCCAAGGAGGGCTTCGGCACCGCCGTGCGCATCATTCCTTACCTCGTGGCCATGCTCGTGGCCATCGGGGTGTTCCGCGCCTCGGGGGCCATGGACATGATCGTGGGCGGCGTGCGCTGGGCCGTGGAGGCCTGCGGGGGCGACGGCGAGTTTGTGGGCGCGCTGCCCACAGCGCTCATGAAGCCCCTATCGGGCAGCGGGGCCAGGGGCATGATGGTCGATGCCATGGCCACTTACGGCGCCGACTCGTTCGTGGGGCGCCTGAGCTGCGTGCTGCAAGGCTCCACCGACACCACGTTCTACATCCTCGCCGTCTACTTCGGCAGCGTTGGCGTGCGCTACACCCGCCATGCCGTGGCCTGCGGCCTGCTGGCCGACCTGGCCGGGGTAATAGCCGCCATCGCCGTGTGCTACATGTTCTTTTAAGGGTAAAAGGGTAAAAAAATAAAAAGGTAAAAATTTAAAAGATAATCCGCCGCAAGGCTGCATGTCATGGTCGATGAGAACAAAAAGAAAATAAGCAGCTACAAGACGCTGCGCGTGTACATGAAAAGCGAGTGCGTCTACGACGTGACCCACTACTTCGTGCGCACGTTTCTCGACCGCCTGCACGACCGCACGGCCGACCAGATGCTGCAGGCGGCGCGCTCGGGCAAGCAGAACATTGTGGAAGGCTACAGCGACGCCGAAGGCTCTACTGAGTCGGAGCACAAGCTCACGGTGATAGCCAAGGGCAGCATGGAGGAGCTGAAGGAGGACTACCAGGACTACTTGCGCAACAACGGGCTGGAAACTTGGGGACCTGGGCATTATAAGTACAAGGCAAGTGTGCCGCTCTGCCGCAAGCACAACGACAGCGCGTGGTATAGGCGGCAGATACAGGGGCGCTCTGCCGAGGACGTGGCCAACATAGCCCTTATCGCCATCCACCAGACGCTGGCCTTGCTCCGAGGGCTTATCGACTACCTCGACCGCAAGTTTCTGCGCGAAGGTGGTGTGAAAGAGCAGCGCTACCGCGCCAGGATGGAATACCGAAGCAGGCAGAACAATGGCGTGGAAAGGCAATAGGGCATGAGTGGGTAGGTGGGTGGCATAGGTTTGGTAGGTGGCGTATGGCGAGGCTAAAACTATGCCAAGCCATCCCTACGGCACATAACTTCCCACTACATCCCCTACCGCACCTATTTTAGAATAAAGAAAAGACAATGGCAAACTTAAAATCTCTGGCCAAGGACACGGCCATCTACGGGCTTTCGAGCATAGTGGGCAGGTTTCTCAACTACCTGCTCGTGCCGCTCTACACGGCCAAGCTGTCGGCCGAGAGCGGCGGCTACGGCGTGATAACCAACGTGTATGCCTACACGGCGCTGCTGCTCGTGGTGCTCACCTACGGCATGGAGACTACGTTCTTCCGCTTCGTCAACAAGGAGGGCGAGGACCCGCGGCGCGTCTACTCAACCATCCTCATCAGCGTGGGCAGCACGTCGCTCGCCTTCATCGCCCTCGTGCTGGCCTTCATAGGGCCGGTGTCGGCCTTCATGGGCTACGCCGACCACCCCTCATACGTGTGGACCATGGCCATGACCGTGGCCATCGACGCCTTCCAGTGCATACCTTTCGCCTACCTGCGCCACACTAAGCGCCCGCTCAAGTTCGCCGCGCTGAAGCTCCTCTTCATCGTGATGAACATCGTGCTCAACCTCGTTTGCTTCGTGGCCATGCCCGCCATGACGGGCCGCCCCACCGACGTGGGCTTCGCTTTCTACGTCAACCTGGCCTGCACCGCCTCCATTACGTTCTGCTTCTGGCGCGAGCTTACGGGCTTCCGCTACGTGTTCGACCGCGCACTCATGCGCCGGATGCTCTCCTACAGCTGGCCCGTGCTCGTGCTGGGCATAGCCGGAATACTTAACCAAACGGCCGACAAGATTCTCTTTCCCTACATCTACCACTCGCCCGACGCCCACCAGCAGCTCGGCATATACGGCGCGGCGTCGAAGATTGCCATGATAATGGCCATGATAACGCAGGCTTTCCGCTACGCCTACGAGCCGTTTGTGTTTGGCAAGGCCCGCGACAAGGACAACCGCCAGACCTACGCCAAGGCCATGAAGTACTTCGTTATCTTCACCCTGCTGGCCTTCCTCGTGGTGGTGGGCTACCTCGGGCTGCTCAAGTTCATCATAGGGCGCGACTACTGGAGCGGCCTCAGGGTGGTGCCGATAGTGATGGCCGCCGAGATAATGATGGGCGTTTACTTCAACCTCTCGTTCTGGTACAAGCTCACCGACCGCACCATCTGGGGCGCATGGTTCTCGGGGGCGGGCTGCGCCGTGCTCATAGCGGTCAACGTAATCTTCGTGCCGCGCTACGGCTACATGGCCTGCGCATGGGCCGGGGTGGCCGGATACGCCACCGCCATGCTGCTGAGCTACTTCGTGGGGCAGCGCCATTACCCCATAAGCTACCCCGTGGGGCGTATCCTCTCCTACGTTGCGCTGGCCGCCGCGCTCTACTGCGGCATGGCTGCGGCCAACGAGCGGCTGCCTCTCTGGGGCGCCGTGGCAGTGAACACCGCGCTCATAGCCGTGTTCGTGGCCTACACGGTGAAGCGCGACTTCCCCCTCTCGGCCCTGCCGGTGGTGGGCCGCCGCTTCCGCAAGCCCGCAAAAAAGGACAATGACATCAATCAAGACAACACATAACAGATATGAAGAAAGCTACTTTTTTGATTGCCGCCGCGCTGTCGGCGGCTCCGTCCATGGCCGATGAGGGCATGTGGACGCTCTACGACCTGCCTCAGGCCGTTTACAGCCAGATGCAGCAGTACGGTTTCAGTGTGCCTTACGACGGCCTCTACTCCTCAAAGAACGCGCTCAAGAACGTTGTGCTCAACTTCGGCGGGTTCTGCTCGGGAGTGGTCGTCTCGCCCGACGGGCTCGTCTTCACCAACCACCACTGCGGCTTCTCGGCCATCAACGCCCACTCCACCGTGGAGCACGACTACATGAAGAACGGCTTCTACGCCAAGTCGTTTGCCGAGGAGCTGCCCAACGAAGACCTCTTCGTGAGCTTCATGGTTGAGCAGGAGGACGTGACCGACAAGCTCGCCCAGATGGGCATCTACAGCATGAAGCCGTCGCGCCAGGCCGAGTTCGTAGACTCGCTCGAGAACGCGTGGTCGAAGGATGTGAAGGCCAAGGACTCCACGCTGCGCCTGGAGCTGAAGCCCTTCTACGAGGGAAACAAGTACTACGCCACCACTTACCGCGACTTCCGCGACGTGCGCCTCGTGTTCACCGTGCCTAAGTCGATGGGCAAGTTCGGCGGCGAGACCGACAACTGGATGTGGCCCCGCCAGACGTGCGACTTCTCCGTGTTCCGCATCTACGCCGACCCGAAGACCAACGGCCCGGCCGACTACAGCAAGGACAACGTGCCTTACCGCCCCGAGGCATGGGCGCCGGTGTCGCTCGACGGCTACAAGGCCGGCGACTACGCCATGACCATAGGCTACCCCGGCTCCACCAACCGCTACCTCTCGTCGTACGGCATCCGCCAGAGGCGCGACGCCAGCAACGAGCCGCGCGCCCAGGTGCGTGGCGTAAAGCAGGAGGTGATGGCCCGCCACATGGCGCAGAGCGACGCAGTGCGCATAAAGTACGAAACGGCCTATGCCTCAAGCTCCAACTACTGGAAGAACTCCATCGGCATGAACAAGTGCATCGACAGCATAGGGCTGATAGCCCAGAAGGCCGCCTTCGAGCAGAAGGTGAGGCAGTACGTCGATTCCACGGGCTACCTCAAGGGCAAGCTCGACTTCGACGAGCTGAAGCGCGTCTACGACGGATGCCATGCCCTGATGCGCTCGCGCACATTCTTCGGCGAGACTTTCTTCGGAACGAACGAGCTGGCCACCCGCGCCATACGCGTACACAACGGCATGGAGGTGAAAGGGCCTGAGAAGAAAAAGAAGAAACAGTACGTGCAGTTCGATGACAACAGCGACAAGTGGGACGAGGCCACCGACAAGGAGGTGTACGCCGTGCTGCTGGAGAACTACCGCAAGCAGGTGCCTGCCAAGTACCTGCCCGCCTTCTACAAGGACATCGACGCATCCTTCGGCGGCGACTGCCGCAAGTACGTTGACTATGTGTGGGCCAACTCCATCCTCATGAAGCCGGGCGAGAAGATCTACGTAAACAAGAAGAGCTTCCTCAAGGACCCCGGCGTGAAGATGGGGCTCGACATAACCGAGGTGATGGGCGACATGAACGCCCCGCTCAAGGCCATCTACGACTCCATCGACGTGCAGGAGCGCTACCTCTGCGCGGCCAAGCTGCGCATGGAGCAGGACATGCCCAACTACAGCGACGCCAACTTCACCATGCGCCTCAGCTACGGCCAGGTGGGCGGCTTTACCCTCGGCGGCAAGCCCTCGGGCTACTACACCACGGCCGAGAGCATAGTGGAGAAGATGAAGAGGGGCGGCGAGCAGCCCGACTACTTTGCCGAGCCGGTGATGCACCAGCTCATGTCGGCCTCCGACTTCGGCCGCTATGCCGACAAGACCACGGGCAAGATGCAGCTCTGCTTCCTCACCAACAACGACATAACCGGCGGCAACAGCGGCTCGCCCATGTTCGACGGCAAGGGACGCCTCATTGGCCTGGCCTTCGACGGCAACTGGGACAGCCTGTCGAGCGACATCTTCTTCGACTCGCGCCTGGCTCGCTGCATAGGCGTTGACATACGCTACGTAATCTACATGATGGACAAGTGGGGCCACGCCGACCGCCTGCTCAACGAGATATTCAGCAAGAAATAAGGGAGAGCACCTCTCTCTGGAACAAGCAATCAGGGGCTGCGCCATCCGGCGCAGCCCCTGATTGCTTTGCCTATAAGGCTTATATGGCCTATAATGACTTATAAGCCCTATAAGTCCTACAGGCCCACTAAGCCTTCTACCGCCCTTCCTCCATCACCTCGGTGCCGGCGGTGAGCCACACCTGCATACGGCCCGGGCCGCGGTGGCACCATGCGTAGTAGGGTATGAGGGTGGCCACGCGGGGCGTTGCCGTGAGCCTGCCGTCGGCGCCGGTGGCGAGAAGCGTGCCGGTGGCGGTGAGCTTCTTCACTCCCCCGGCCAGCGTGGGCGCGTCGGCGATGGTGAACTGCGGCTTCATGTCGAGGGCGAAGTGCATCACGTCAAACTGGTTGTCGGCCCACTCGGCGCAGTACACCAGCGGCCCGCGCTCCACGGCGCGCCGCCCCCGGTCGGCCTTCACGCGGCTGTCGGCCTTCACTGTGCGCGGCGCCATGTCGAGGTGCAGGCTCACCACGTCGCCCTTCTTCCACTCGCGGGTTATGGCCATGTAGCCTTTCGTAAGGCTGCCCCCAGTGCGCTTGCCGTTCACGGCCACCCAGTAGCCTTGGCGCGCCGTGTCGGCATACTCATACAGCGCGCCGGGCGTAACCTCGCCCCTTGCCCATCCGGGTATGCGCACCATCATGGTGAAGGCTCCCACCTTGCTCGGCGTCACCTTTATCTCCACCTCGCCGCTCCACGGGTACTGCGTTTGCTGCTGCAGCGCTATGCCGTTGCCCTTGAGGCTCACTGTGGCCGTGCTCGCGGCAAAGAGGTTTACGTAGAGGCTGTCGCCCCTGGTGGCGTAAACGTAGCCCGGCACCGAGGGGATGAAGCGGCACAGGTTGCTGGGGCAGCAGGCGCAGCCGAACCACGCCTGGCGCTCCATGGAGCCGTCGTGGTTGAAGCCGTACTTGCCGTCGGCGGCCAGCGGGTTGGGGTAGAAGAACTTCCCGCCGTCGGCGGCCATGCCGCTGATGACTCCGTTGTAGAGCGTGCGCTCAAGGCAGTCTATGTACTTGGCGTCGCCGTGCAGCAGGAACATCCGCTGGTTGAGGTACACCATCGATATGGCGGCGCACGTTTCGTTGTAGGCGGTGAGGTTGGGCAGCTCGTAGTCTCGGCCGAAGGCTTCGCCCTCGTGGCGCGCGCCCACGCCCCCGGTGATGTACATCTTCCTTTCCACTATGTTGCGCCAGATGGCGTCTATGGCCTTGATGTATGCCGTGTCGCCCGTGAGCGCGGCCACGTCGGCCATGCCCGCGTACATGTAGCCCGCCCTTACGGCGTGGCCCACGGCCTCCTTCTGCTCGGTTACGGGGCGGTGGCTCTGGCTGTACTCGCGCTTCACCTTGGTCTTGCCTCGGTAGTCGAGGAAGAACTTGGCCTCGTCAAGGTATTTCCGTTCGCCCGTGAGCACGTAGAGGCGGGCCAGCGCCATCTCGGCTATCTGGTGGCCCGGCACCACGCAGGCCTGCCCCTTGGCCGGCCCTACCTCGCGCACCACGCAGTCGGCGTAGCGGCGGGCGATGTCGAGCAGCTTCGTTGAGCCGGTGGCTTGGTAGTGGGCGCAGGCCGCATCGACCATGTGGCCCAGGTTGTACAGCTCGTGGCTCAGCTCCTCTTCCTTTTCCCACCTGTGCTTGCCGCTCCACTTGTGGGGCTTGTCGGGGTTTATGGTGCGGGCGGTGTAGAGGTATCCGTCCTTCTCCTGCGCGGCGGCCACGATGTCGAGCACACTGTCTATGTAGGCTTCGAGCCGCTTGTCGGGGTATGTCTGCAGCACGTAGCTCGCGCCCTCTATGGTCTTGTATACGTCGGTGTCGTCGAATGGATAGCCCATGAACTTGCTCACGTCGTAGTTGGGCGAGGGGTGTGCGGCCTTGTCGAAGTTGGCGTAGCGGCCCTCGCTCTCGCACTTGCTGAGGGCCAGCGGAATCATCACGTCGCGCGCGGCCTTTATGCGCTGGCCCCAGAACGAGCCTTGCGATATCTTCACTGCCGTAAACGGCACCTGCGTTATGGGGTATCCGTGGCTGCCTTGCTGCTGCCCTGCCTCGGCCATGGTGGCCGTGAGCGTGGCCATGGCGAGGGCTATCATTGTTTTTCTCATGTCGGTTGGTGGTTTTTAGTTGGGTTGCTTGGCTGTGGCCGCCCGGCGGGCGCGGGCCGTTGGGGCATGGCCGTGCCGACTGTAAAGTTACTAAAAATATGTGTTTGCCTCGCTCCCGCGCCTCCGCTTTTTAACATACGTTGCGCTTTCTTTGCTTGTCTTTGCGCCTCGGGCCTGCCCCCAAGCCTCTCTCCCCGCAGGGGGGAGCGGGGAGAGAACCGCTACTCCAACGATTTGAGGAAAAGTTGTATGGCCTGGCGTATGGAGCGCAGGCCGAAAAGCTCGGGGCGCAGCTCGCCTATGGGCAGCCAGAAGCACTCGGCAGCGTCGTCGGCGGCCACCGGCTCGGCTCCCTCGTCCACCTCGCAGCGGAAGAAGAGGTCGAGCGTATGGATGGTCATGCCCGAGTAGAGGTAGATGTTGGGCAGGCTGAACATATACTCCGTGCGGCTCACGCGCAGCCCCGTTTCCTCCATAATCTCGCGGGCCACGCCCTCCTCGGCCGTCTCCTCGTTGTCTATGAAGCCTCCGGGCAGGTCGAGCGTGCCCTTGGCCGGCTCGTTGCCCCGCCGCTCCACGAGCAGTTCGCCACGGCTGTTCATTATGAAGGCGGCCGTGGCCGCGCTGGGGTTCTGGTAGTAAGTGAAGCCGCAGTCGGCACAGTGCTTGCTTTTCTCGTTGTTCTCGGCGAAACGCTTGCTGCCGCATACCGGGCAATAAGTGAATTTCTCTAATGGGTGCATAGTTGGTGGTTGTTTTTTGTTGGGAAGCCCCTCTCCGGTGGGGAGAGGGCGGTGGGAGCTTTGGGAGTTCTGGGAGCTTTGGGAGTTTTGGGAGTTTTGGGAGTTCTGGGAGCTTTGGGAGTTCTGGGAGTTGTGGGAGGGCTGCGCCTTACTGCAGCCCTTTGTCGGCCTCGGCGGCCTTTGCCATGTCGGCGGCGCGCATCATCAGGGCCGTAAGCTCGTCGGCTGTCTCGGCCCTGAGCATGGCTATGCGCGTCTGCCGGAAGTCGGGTATGCCCTTGAACAGTGGCGTGGCGGCCAGGTGCCGGCGCGTGTGCAGTATGCCCCGGTACTCGTCTATGCGCTCCACGTTTATGCGCAGCTGCTCCAGCAGCACGCCCACCTTCTCGTCGGTGGTGAGGGGGCGGCCTCCGCCGGGGCCGAGGTCGAGTAGGTTGCGCATCTCGCGGAATATCCATGGGCGGCCAAAGGTGGCCCTGCCCACCATCACCGCGTCCACCCCGTAGCGGCTGAAAGCCTGTTCGGCCTGCTCAGCCGAGGTTATGTCGCCGTTGCCGATGATGGGAATCTTGATGCGCTGGTTGCGCTTCACGGCTGCTATTGGCTCCCAGTCGGCCTCGCCCGTGTACATCTGCGCCCTCGTGCGGCCATGAATGGTGAGCGCGCTTATGCCGCAGTCCTGCAGTTGCTCGGCCAGTTCCTCTATCACGATGTGCTGCGCGTCCCAGCCCAGGCGCGTTTTCACCGTTACGGGCAGCCTGACGGCCTTCACCACCTCGCGCGTTATCTGTAGCATCAGCGGTATGTTCTGCAGCAGGCCTGCGCCTGCGCCCTTGGCCGCCACCTTCTTCACCGGGCAGCCAAAGTTGAGGTCGATCACGTCGGGGCGCGCCTGCTCCACTATGCGGGCAGCCTCCACCATGGCCTCCACCGAGCGGCCGTAGATCTGTATGCCCACGGGCCTCTCGTCGTCGCTGATGGCAAGCTTGCGCTCAGTGGCCTTCACCGAGCGCACCAGTGCCTCGGCGCTCACGAACTCTGTGTACACCATCGATGCCCCGAACCGCTTGCACAGCAGCCGGAAGCCAATGTCGGTGACGTCTTCCATCGGGGCGAGCAGCACCGGGCGCTGCCCCAGGTCTATGTTAGCTATCTTCATAATTTCTTTGAGCTTTGGGAGCTTTGGGAGTTTTGGGAGTTATGGGAGCACTGAGAGTACTGGGAATATGCGAGCCACGCCCTGCCACGTGTGAGTGCGCAGCCAACTTTTAATTCTTAACTTTTAACTTTTAACTTCCACCACGCCCTGCCACGTGTGAGTGCGCAGCCAACTTTTAATTCTTAACTTTTAACTTTTAACTTCCACCACGCTCTGCCACGTGTGAGTGCGCAGCCAACTTTTAATTCTTAACTTTTAACTTTTAACTTCCACCACGCCCTGCCACGTGTGAGTGCGCAGCCAATTCTTCATTCTTCATTCTTAACTCTTAACTCATCAAGTGGTACGTTCCGCCGGCCAGGGGCCTTACAACGCCCTTCATCTCCAGGGAGAAGAGCAGGGCGGTTAGGCGGGCCACGGGCAGTCCGGTCCTCACGGCAATGATGTTGAGCTGCAGGTCGTTGGTGTTGGCGAGGAGGTCGGTTACGAGCCGCTCGTCGGCCGAAAGCTCCGGGAAGAGCTGCCGCTCAATCCCCTCGCGTCGTGCTCGGCAGGCCAGGGCCTCGTCGCGCCAGCCGAGCGCGTCCACGAGGTCGGAGGCCGACGTTATCAGTGCCGCCCCGTTGTCGCGAATCAGTCGGTTGCATCCCTCCGAGTAAGGCGCGCCCACCGCCCCCGGGAAAGCCAGCACGTCGCGGTTGTAGCTTCGCGCTATGGCGGCGGTGATCAGTCCGCCGCCCTTTGCCGCGCTCTCCACGAGCACTGTTGCGTCGGCCAGGCCAGCCACGATGCGGTTGCGCCTCACGAAGTTGGGCTTGTCGGCGTTCGTTCCGCTCATGAACTCGGTGAGCAGTCCGCCCTGGCGGAGCATGCCGAGGGCCGTGTCGCGGTGCGCCGGCGGATAGATGCGGTCGAGCCCGTGGGCCAGCACGGCCACGGTGTCGAAGCCCTGGGCCAGTGCCTCGCGGTGAGCGCAGATGTCGATGCCGTAGGCCAGTCCGCTCACCACGAGCACCCCGGGGCACAGCTCCTTCAGCCCGGCCATGAGGCGGCTCACGAGGTCGTGGCCGTAGGGTGTGGCGTGGCGCGTTCCCACCACGCTTATCACCCTGAGGCGGTTGAGTTCCGCCGCGCCTTTGTAGTAGAGCGCGATGGGCGCGTCGGTGCATTCGGTGAGCCGTTGTGGGTAACGCGGGTCGGCAGGCGTGAGCACACTGATGCCGTGGCGCGTGGCAAACTCCATCTCGGCCTCGGCCCGGCGCAGCGGCTCGTCCCAGTGGGCCAGGGCCTTGGCGAGCCTTGGCGGGCAGTCGTCCACGGCGTCGCGGATGTCGGCGCGGTGCTCGTAGATGGCCCTTGCGCTGCCCAGTGCGCGGTAGAGTGCCAGCGCCGTGGCGAAGTTGAAGTTGCTTATGCGCGTGAGCGCCATGGCATATAAAGCCTCGTTGCAGTCCATTGGCTTAAGGGATGTTCTATAAATTATGATTTTATCGCAAAGGAATGAACATTCTTCATGTTTCGGCCGCTTCTTTGATTTTATCGGTGTCATCTTGCCAAGTTTCATCGGTCGTATAGCCCGCAATACTCCCTCTTCAACTTGCAATCTGGCACTCGCTAAAATAAAGAATCGCCTCGACATAATTTATAGAACATCCCTAAATATATTTTGCCAGTGCGCGGTCGTAGTCAGGGCTGTTGGCCAGTCGGCCGTTTACGAGGCACACCACCTCCACGGTGCTCTTGAAGCACAGCTTGCCGTCAGCGGCGCGGTAGATGTCCTGTTGGAACACGTAGCGCAGGCCCTGCTTGCTGAGGGCCAGGCGCGAGAAGAACTCGTCGTCGCAGCGCAGCGGCGTCTTGTACTGCAGGTTCATGCGCGCCACCACGGCGTCGGTGCCTTGCCGGTGCATCTCGGCGAAGCTCAGCCCGCACTGTCGCAGGAAGAGGTGGCGCGTGTGCTCGGTGTAGTGCAGGTAGTTGGCGTTGTTCACGATGCCCTCTATGTCGCACTCATAGTCGCGCACCTGCATCTTGGTTTCAAAGATATAGTTCATTGTTTTTTCTTTTTTGTGGGTGATGGGGGTTATGGGAAGCCCCACCCCAACCCTCCCCGGTGGGGAGGGAGTACTGAGAGCTTTGGGAGTACTGTGAGTACTGGGAATATGCGAGCCACGCCCAGCCAAGGTGCATATTTTTTTAATTTTTAATTTTTAATTTTTAATTCTTCACTTTCTTCCCTCTTTTTAGGTACTCGTAGCCGAAGCGGCAGCGCAGGCAGTCGCGGCGGTCGCAGTAAGCGAGCTTGAGCTGTAGGAGGGCCTGGCTGTCGCCGGCAGTCCTGGCCTTCAGTCCGCATTCGCCCCATGTCCGTATGATGGAGTTGGTTTCGGGCTTCAGGCTGTCGAGCAGTTCGAATGCCCTTTCGCAGAGCGACTCGTCCATGGTGTGGCGGCCGTAGGCGAAGAGCATGGGTATTGCGGTGTTGATGGCCAGCAGGTTGAGCGACTGCCCCGACAGGCGCTTTGGGTTCCGCGCGCTCTCCGAGCCGAACGTGTAGTGCGTTTCCCAGTATGCCGACACGTGGGTGGCCAGCAGTTGCCTCACGTCGTCGATGCTGCGGCATTCGAGCAGCAGGCTCAGCCCGGTGCGGCCCTCGTGGTACAGTGTGGCCATCTGCGCTATGCGTATGTGGGGGAAGTTCTGCGGCCTGAGGCGCAGGAAGCGCCACAGCTTGCAGTCGATGGGGCTTAGGCCGAACTTGCGCGCCAGGTAGGCATACTCGGCGCGCAGCCGTTGCAGGTAGCCGTCGGCGGCGGCCTCGGTGCGGTGTCGGGGGCTTATGGCCTCGTCTTGCAGCAGCCCCGCCTGCCCCATGAACAGTGCCTCTACCTGGAAGGGGTCGTCGCGGTGGTGGGCGGCTGCCCCGAGCGGCACGTTCATGGCCCACGCCTCGAAGGCGTCGCCGTTGATGCCGAAGCCGAAGTTGCGTGCCAGCGTGGCGAAGTAAGCCTCCTCCCACGCCCCGGCCTTCATTCCGGCCCTGCGGCTTATGGCCTCGGTCTTTTGCTCCAGCCGTTCGGCCTGCAGCGCGGCCAGCCACGATGTCACCGTCATTGGCGGCAGCGAGGGTATTATGCGGTAGCACGGCGGGTAGGTGTCGGTGGCCAGCAGCTCGCTGTAGTTGCGGGCCACGTATGCCGGTACGGCAAGCACCATTTGCGGCACCAGTCGGCCGTGGCTGTCGGCGGCCTGTGCATCGGCGTTGCCCACCACGTGCAGCACCACGCTGTTGTAGGCGGCGTCGCGGTCGTGGCCGTGGGCGTTCCAGTCGGAAGCCCTGTCGTGGATTTCCACGTTGCCCACCCACAGCGTGCCGCCTAACTTCACCTTGGCGTTGAAGAAGTCGGGCCCGGCGTTGGTGTTGTGCAGCCCGGGGTCGATAACCTCCACCTCGCGCCCGTCGGTTGTCGATAGCCCCGCGCTGTCGTACAGGCGGTGCTTCCATACGTAGTGCAGCAGTTTCTCCATGCCATTGGGCTTTAAGCTAACCCAGGTGCAAAGATAGCGAATATTCTGCTGCAAGGCAAGAAATGCCGTGTGTTTTTAGGCAGGCGGCCCGGCGAGGGATGTTTTGTAACTATTTGTTACCTCGTCCATGCCTCTGCTCCAACTGCCTGATGGTCAGCGGGTTGGGTGCTGCTGCCGTTTTGCATTGCCGAACGGCCTGTTCCGGCCTGCCAAACGGCCCGTTTTGCGGTGCCGAACGGCCTGTATTGCAATGCCGAACGGCCGGCATGGCCTTGCGGCGGGCGCTTTGTAAAGATTGTTCAGCACCCCGGGGCAGACCCTCCCCTTGCTCCCCGGTGGCGGCCTTGCGGCTCGCCGCCTCATTTTTTTGGCCACAAAGCGGCGCAGTATGGCCAAAAATGGCTATCTTTGCAACGTTTAATATTATAGGATTATGAAAATAGCATTGATCGGCTACGGCAAGATGGGCAAGATGATAGAGCAGATAGCCCTTGGCCGCGGCCATGAAATCGTAAGCATCATCGACGTGGACAACCAGCAGGACTTCGACTCGCCGGAGTTCGCCTCGGCCGACGTGGCCATAGAATTCACCAACCCCACCGCCGCCTACGGCAACTACCTCAAGGCCTTCAGCAAGGGGGTGAAGGTGGTGAGCGGCTCCACGGGCTGGCTGGCCGACCACAAGGCCGACGTGGAGCGGATGTGCCGCGAGGAGGGCAAGACGCTCTTCTGGGCCTCCAACTTCTCGGTGGGCGTGGCCATCTTCGCCGCCGTCAACCGCTACCTGGCACGCATCATGGACCGCTTCCCCGAGTATGACGTGCGCATGGAGGAAACCCACCACGTTCACAAGCTCGACTGGCCCAGCGGCACGGCCATAACCCTGGCCGAGGGCATAGTGGACAGCCTGGGCCGCAAGGACAGCTGGGCCAAGGGTACGCTCACCAAGCCCGACGGAACAGTGGAGGGCAGCGCCGAGTGCGCCCCAGGCGAGCTGCGCATCGATGCCGTGAGGCGCGGCGAGGTGCCGGGCATACACACCGTGGAGTACGACTCCGAGGCCGACTGCATCACCATAACCCACAGCGCCCACTCGCGCAAGGGCTTCGCCCTCGGGGCGGTGCTCGCCGCCGAGTACACCCAGGGCCACAGCGGGCTGCTTACCATCGGCGATATGTTCAAGTTCTGACACCAAGCCCTCCTACCTAAAAACCAACCGATATGGCAATGGAAAAAAAGAGAAACATGCGCCGGCAGTGGATAAAGTTCGGCGTGGTTACGGCCCTCTACCTGCTCTTCCTGCTGTGGGTAAAGAGCTGGTGGGGCCTGGTGGTGGTGCCGTTCATCTACGATGTTTACATCACCAAGAAGATACGCTGGCAGTGGTGGCGCGACGCAGAGCCGCCAGTGAGGTTCATAATGTCGTGGGTTGACGCCATAGTCTTCGCCCTCGTGGCCGTCTATTTCATCAACCTGTTCTTCTTCCAGAACTACGTCATACCGTCAAGCTCGCTCGAAAAGTCGCTCCTCACGGGTGACTACCTCTTCGTGAGCAAGGTGAGCTACGGCCCCAGGATACCGCAAACGCCACTCACCATGCCGCTCACGCAGCACACGCTGCCCGTGGTTGGGTGCAAGTCGTACATAGAGTGGCCCCACTGGGACTACCGCCGCGTGAAGGGCCTGGGCAGCGTTGAGCTTAACGACATAGTGGTGTTCAACTACCCCTCTGGCGACACGCTCTGCTCCGCGCCGCAGTACCAGGCCATGGACTTCTACGCCATGTGCTACGCCCTGGGCTACCAGATAACCGGAGCCGCCGCCAACCCCGACTCGCTCGGCGCCGCTGAGAGGCTGCGCTACTACCAAACCGTATACGACGCGGGCCGAAGCTACATACAGGCCAACCCCGGCGAGTACGGCGAGATAATCACCCGCCCCGCCGACCGCCGCGAGAACTACGTGAAGCGGTGCGTGGGCCTGCCCGGCCAGACGCTGCAAATAAAGAACCGCATAGTGTTCCTCGACGGCAAGCCCAACAAGGAACCCGACAACGTGCAGTACTCCTACTACGTAAAGCTGCGCCAAGGGCTGCCCGAAGAGCTTATGCACGAGCTGGGCATATCAAACGAAGACGTGATGAGCCTCAACACCATGGGCTACATGCCGCTCACCAAGCGCGCCGTGGCTGCCCTGGCACAGCGCAAGGACCTCGTGGAGAGCATTGAGCTGAACACCGATGCCACCGACACCGACACCTACCCACTGAACGGCAACATGCACTGGACGCGCGACAACTACGGCCCCGTGTGGATACCGGCCAAGGGCGAGAGCATCAAGCTTACGCTCGACAACCTGCCCGTCTACGAGCGCCCCATACGCGTTTACGAGGGCAACGACCTCCAGGTGCGCGGCGGCAAGATATTCATAAACGGCAAGGAGGCCACGAGCTACACCTTCAAGATGGACTACTACTGGATGATGGGCGACAACCGCCACAACTCAGCCGACTCCCGCTACTGGGGATTCGTGCCTGAAGACCACATCGTGGGCAAGCCCATCTTCATCTGGTGGTCGAGCGACCCCGACCGCAGCGGCTTCGCAGGGATAAGGTGGAACCGCCTGTTCAATTTTGTTGACAACATAAAGTAACCCCCTGCCAGGGCAGGGAAAATCCTTCGGCTGATGAGGGCATGGCTCAAGACGATACTGGCGTTGGCAGCCGCGGCTGTGGCCGTGGTGCTCTTCCGCGCGCTGTTCTTCGCCGTCTACACCGTCAGCGGGCCGCGCCTCGAACCCGTGTTGCTTGAGGGCGACCGAGTGCTCGTAAACCGATGGAGCTACGGCCTGCGCACGGGCGGCATGGGCAGCCTCTTCGGCTACGGCCGCATACTGGCCGACAGCGTAGTACGGGGCGACATAGTGGCCTTCGACAGTCCGCTGCCCCAGGGTGGCGGAGTGTTTGTGTGCCGCTGCGCCGCCCTGCCCGGCGATACCGTGGCCACGCCCCGCGGACCGCTCATTGTGCCGGGCAAGCAGGCCACCTGCGCCGCCGAGGACTACTACTGGATGCAGGCCCTCGGCCCCGCCGACACGCTCGACAGCCGCCTCTTCGGCCCTGTGCCGGAGAGCCTCGTGCTTGGCCGCGTATGCGTGATAGTGTTCAGCCACGACGACTGCCAGCCCTTCTACCGAGGCTACCGCCCGGAGCGCACCCTCCTCATGCCCTGGTGAGGCAGTCGGGCGCGCTTTCCCCGCTCTTCACTTTTCCCTCTTCGCTCTTCACTTTTCCCTCTTCGCTCTTCACTTTTTTTACTCTTCACTTCATGCAAGCATTCCTCTCCACCACTTATTTCGGACCCGTGCAGTGGTACCAAAAGCTCTGCCGGTGCTCCACGGTCTACATGGAACGGTGCGACTCCTACCGCAAGCAAACCTACCGCAACCGCTGCGTGATAGCCGCCGCCAACGGCCCGCAGGTGCTCACCGTGCCGGTGGAGCGCCCCTCGGGCAGCGGGAAGCTGCTCACGCGCGACGTGCGGATAAGCGACCACGGCAATTGGCGCCACCTGCACTGGCACGCCCTCATGTCGGCCTACAGCGAATCGCCTTTCTTCGACTATTACGCCGACGACCTGCGGCCTTTCTTCGAGCGCCGGTGGGAGTTTCTCTTCGATTTCAACGAGGCCATTCGCGCCACTCTCTGCTCTCTGCTCGACATTCATCCCAACGTGAGGCCAACCACCCGTTACGTGGGGAATGAAGAGTTAAGAGTTATGAATGAAGAAAATTTGCAGCCGGGGCAGGGCGTGGGGAATGAAGAATTAAGAATTAAGAATGAAGAATTAAGAGTTAAGGATGAAGAAAATATGCGGGCGGGGCAGGGCTGCGCGGATGCCGGGTGCGGCGATGGGGCGGCGCGGGGCGCATCACCCGCAATTCGCAATTCGTCATTTCAAACTCCAAATTCCCAATTTGTCACTCCTAATTCGTCACTCGTAATTCATAATTCCTCATTCATTTCCGACTTCCGCGACGCCATCGACCCTAAGCATCCGCTGCCCGATGCCGACTTTGAGCCGCGCCCTTACTACCAGGTGTTTGCCTCGCGCCATGGCTTCATGCCCAACCTCAGCGTGCTCGACCTGCTCTTCAACATGGGGCCCGAGGGCATTTTCTGGCTCGTATGACGGCAGGCAGGAGGGCCAAACGCAAAAACGGGGCGCGTCTCGCGACGCACCCCGCAACAGATTGAAATTATGATGCAACGGCTCCGGGCTGCCTGGCGCAATGTCCGGGCCGTTGGAGCGTTGCCTTAGTTGTGGGCGGTTGAGGCTCACCGCCTCGTAAACGTTATTTCTTCTCCATAGTCATCGTAGTTAAGGTCACGCAGGCGGAGCTTGCCGCCGCTGAGCGACAGCACCTCGTACCTCTCCGTTTCGTCGTCCATCGTGATGGTGATGATGCCCGTATCGGCGTTGTACGAGTAGTAGAAGGGGTCGGGGTCGAGCCACCCGCCGTCCATCGTGTCGTATTCGCGCCAGTATCCGTAGCCGTCGCGGGCGAACTCAATGTCTATGAAGCCCGTGCTGAACGTGTACCGCCACGTGCCTACGAGGTCGGCTGCGCTCACCCCGTGCGACGGCCCCTCGGTGCCGCCGCCGTCGCCACCGCCTTGCTGCGGGCGGCTGCGGGTGAACACCGCGCCTTCTATTTCGAGCGTGTTGCCCGAGAGCCACACGTCGAAGCCGCCGTAGAGATATTCGCCGTAAAGCTCTATCATCGAGTTTGCCTCGTCGTAGAAGTAGCGGCCCTCGTCTACGGTTACCGTCTCGCCGGCCATCGTGTAGCTTGCCTGGAACCTCCCGTCGCTGCCAAAGTGCAGCGCAAGGTAGCCCCCGTCCTCGTCGGCCTCGCCGTACCACGTGCCGGTGATGCCCCTGTTGCCGCCGCCGTTGCCTTCCTCTTCATCGTCGGAAGAGCAGCTTGCGGCGCCGAGCGACAGCACGGCCACGAGAGCCATGGAGAGCAAAAGCCAAAGTCTTTGTGCCATGTCTTTGTGCGTTTTGTTGTTTTCTGTGGCTTTGCTTTATGCGTTGCGTCAGAAGCAGTAGCCCAGCGTGACGGATGTGGTCTGTATTTTTATCTTCTCGGCTATTTCGGAGAAGTCGGTTCCGTATGACACGCCGAGGAGGAAGCTGCTGTTGATGCGGGCGTTGACGCCTATCTGCCAGCCCAGTTGGAAACGGTTCCATGTGGCATCGTCGTCGCCCATGTCATCCTTGTCGAAAAGGTCGAAGTCCTCGTCAACGTCGTAGTCGTCGTTCGAGTTGTTGCCCTTTGCGCTGAAGTTGTAGCGCATCGTGATGCCGAGGAACGGTATCAGGGCCACCTTGCTGCTTGGGATGTTCCACTGGTACATGAGGCTCACCGGCACCTTGGCGGCGAACATGGTTATCTTGCGCTCGGCTTCCACCTCTTCATAAGTATCAGCGTCGTAGCCATACAGCACGTCGTCTTTGTACGATGCGTATTGGAGTCCGATGCCGGCCTCCACGAAGAGAGGTATGCTTTTTGACACGCTGAATGCCTTGTTGTATCCCACGCTGAAGCCGTTGAACGACATGTCGTCGGCATCCTTGACGTCTATCTTGGCCTTGATGGGGTTGTACTGCACATAGAACGTGCTCCACCCTTTGGTCGATACGTTCCTTGCGCTTCTTGCCCTTGAGTTGGAGAACTGCGCCGAGGCGGTTGTGCCGACGGCCAGCAGGGCGGCGGCAACGAGTAACTTGATCTTTTTCATGCTTTTTGTTTTTATTGGTTAATGGTTTGTGTAGTCGTTGTTGGCCGTGCCGTCAGGCTCGCGTCAGAGGGCGAATGCCATTCGCCACACGTTGGCCGTGGCGCTGCCCCGCTGCGATATGAAGTATATGCGGCGTCCGTCGCGGCTCCATGCCGGGCTGAGGTCGTCGGCAGCGTGGTAGGTGAGCTGCGTGAGCTGTGTGCCGTCGGCGCGCACTGCAAAGATGTCGGTGTTGGCGTATTGCTGCGTGCCGTTCATGAGCGTGGAGCTGCCCACGGCCAGTATCCAGCGGCCGTCGGGCGAGAGCGTGGGCGTGGTGAAGCTGCGCTGCGGGTCGGAGAGGATGCACTCCTCCACCCCCGCCTCGTAGTCCACGCGCCATATCTCGCCGCGCCCCTCGGCGTTGGTTCGCGAGCAGAGCAGGGCCTTGGCCCCCGCCACGGGGCAGGGGTTCATGCCCCGGGTGTAGTTGGCAAGGAAGTTGTTGGCCACGTTGTAGCCCCACACGCTCACTCCGTTGTTCTCCTGCCGGGCGAAGAATATCTCCTTCATGTCGGCAGAGTAAGCCGGCGAGTAGTCGGCGTTGCCCGTGGTTATCTGGCGGCACACGTAGCTTCCCTCGGCCGCCGTCTGGTATATCTGGTTGAGGCTGCCGCTCTGTTCGGAGAAGCAGATGAAGCGTCCGTCGGGCGAATAGGCAAAGTCGAGCACCGCGCTGCGGTTAGTTCGCTGCACGGAGCTTCCCTGCCGGTCGATGTCCTTTATGAATATGTTTGTGGTGTTGCCCCGCGCCGAGAGGTAGGCCAGCTTCTTGCCGTCGGGCGAAACGTCGATGATGCGGTTCGACAGCCAGTTGAGTTGCGCCCCCGTGCGCCTCACCTCGGGCATGCACACGTAGTCGTTGTCGCCCGTGATGCGCGTCAGTTCGAGGCCCGTTTCCTCGTTCACCTGCACCACCGAGTAGTCCACCTGCGCCCTTGCGCCCGTTGGCAGCAGCGCCATGGCCAGCCCAAGGGCCGCAGCCTTAGTGTTGCGCTTTATCATTTACTTTGCATTTAAGTTAAATATGGTGCAAAGGTAAACCTTTTTGTGAAACAATCTAAAAGCCATCTGTACCGCAGATGGAACGGAAGTGTACCGATTTTGTTACACCCCGGCCTGCGGCGGCCATGTTTCAGGCTGTAAGCCCTCGTCGGCGCGGCGCGCCAGCTCAGCCGAGATGTCGGCGAAGAAGTCGCGCCTCAGCAGCAGCGATATGCGCCAGAGCATGGCCGTGTCGATGCTGTTCTTGCCCATTATTCGGTACACTGCGGCCCGGTTGCAGCCCAGCCGGCGCGCCAGCCAGCTCACGGTGCGCTCCTGCCGCATCAGTTCTTCCCTTATGCTTTGTCCTATGTTTATCATTGCTTGGCGGTTTTGGTTGCAGGTAGTGACGGCTCCGCACAGCCCCGCAAAAGGGGCGGGCCTGCCCGATGCCGCTTTCAAACCAGGTCAACCGCCAAGTAAACCTCACGCACAAGCAGCCGCGGGCAGTCCGCGCCCCAATGGTAAGCGCAGGCCCTTGCGTCGCTTGCTCCCGTGCGCAGAACATATTGGCGGTTGTTCGGTTTGTGAGAACAAGGACTTTGAGTCCATTATATTATTGTATGTGGCCTTTGGCGGCGTTGCCCTGCGGCTTCGCCCTCGCCCGGCCCGGGCCTGCCCCGATGGCGGCTTGCGCCCCGCTTTCGGCCCGTTTGCGCTGCAAATATAAGCAGAAATGGCGAGACGCGCAAGCCCCCGGCCTTTTTTTTCGCGCCGCCGCAGCCCGTGGTGGCCATGCGCCGTTGCGGCCAGCCCTGCCGCAGGCCGCCCCTCGGTGCAGGCAAAAATAGGCCAATGGAGTCTGCTAAGCCAATGTCAGGCGGTTTGTTTGCCGATTTAGGTTAAAGATTTTTCGCAACCCCGCCGCCTGCCCGCGCCCAAGTGCCAACCCGCTGACTGCCAGTGGGTTGGCGCTATGGCCTTTTTGGCGCTGCCAAATGGCCTGTTTTGCACTGCCGAACGGCCTGTTTCGCCCCCTCGAACGGCCTCTTTCGCAATGCCAAACGGCAGCTGCCGCCCCGCCTCCCGCATTTTGTAAACATTTATGTTGCGTTTCGCCCGGGCCGCGATGTTGGCACGGTGATTTCGCGTCTCCCCCACGTTGCTTCCACGTTTCACCCACGTTGCGGCGGGGTTGCAACCCGCCGCAGTACGTTTGCGGGTTTGCAACCCGCCTTCCCACCATTGCTTAAATGTGAATTACGGGTCACAGACCCGCCCTTTCCTCGCGGCCGGATAGCAAATCCGCCCGAACGTGAGGGGTGTTTTTGGTTTGCAACCCGCCATCCCACCATTGCTTAAATGTGAATTACGGGTCACAGACCCGCCCTTTCCTCGCGGCCGGATTGCAAATCCGCCCGAACGTGTGTGCGATAGTATTGCTGTAGTGCCTCGCCTGCCTGTTTTTTTATGTAAAAACGGTAGAATTAAGAAACATTAACGGGGAGGGTAAAAAAGTTTAACCTTTTTACATTAACTTTGCATAAAAGAGCAAGCGATGCCCGGCAAGCCGCAGCATGGGCGGAGTGGGCATCGTCTTCGCATATCGTTTAGAAAATAATGTACCCATATTTATTAACCATTTAAACCTCAACAGGATTACATGAAGAAAACCTTTACACTAACCGCGCTGCTGGCAGTGGCCTGCGGCGCGATGGCACAAACGGGTGGCGACGCTGCCGGCGACGGGGTGTTCGTGACAGGTGGCATAACTTACGCGGTGGTTGACCCGCAAAACCACACAGTGGAGGTGGCCCAGAGCGAGGGCGACACCTACGCGGGCGACGTAGTGGTGCCGCAGACAGTGACCCATGGCGGCACGAGCTACACCGTGGCTGGCATAGGCTACTTGGCTTTCGCCCCGAAGACGGCCAATGAATACGGCCTTGTAACGTCGGTGGAGCTGCCCGCCACCATCAAGTACATAGGCAACCAGGCCTTCTACCGCTGCTACGAATTAGGCGAGATGGAGCTGCCCGACGGCATAGTGGATATAGGCTATGGGGCGTTCAGCGGATGCAGCAACCTCGTGATAGACAAGCTGCCGGCAAGCCTCACCTCGCTTGGCAATGCGGCTTTCGACGGCTGCTACAGCCTTGCCGACAACTTGGTGCTGCCCGCCGGCCTGAAGGAAGTGCCTACCAGTGCCTTCGTATATTGCGGCATCGAGAGCTTAGACACCGGCGAGGGCGTAACCGCCATAGGCTCAAATGCTTTCAAAGACTGCTACACGATGACTTCCGTTACCTTTGGCGACAAGCTCACGACAATCGACAGCTGGGCGTTCCAGAACTGCAGCGGCCTTGAGAAGATAGAGCTGCCCGCCGCCTGCACCTACCTCGGGTCGCAAGCGTTCTACGGATGCACCGGCCTGAAGGAGGTGAGGGTGGCCGCCACCACGCCGCCAGAGATTGACCCGAGCACGTTCGGCGTGAACTCGTTGACAACCCCCACGCCCATTTACTCGCAGGCCACGCTCTACGTGCCGCGCGGCAGTCGCGCGGCTTACGAGGCCAACGCCTGCTGGAGCCAGTTTGAGAAAATCGTTGAGGTCGACTTCGCAACGTCCATAGCCCACGCCGGGGCCGGCGACGCGCCCTCAGTGAGCCTCGCCGGGCTTACGCTCACCATAGCCGCCAATGGCCCCTACGCAGTGCTTGCCGCCGACGGGCGAGCCATAGCCCAGGGCACTGCCTGCGGCCAGGCCACGGTGCAGCTGCCCTGCAGCGGCGTTTACATAGTGAAGGCGGGCGGGCAGGCCGTTAAGGTGGCCGCCACCAGATAAGACACCCTACGGCGGCCACGGCGCACACAGTGCGGGCAGTGCGTCGGGCCGCCGCGACCATCAAGCCTGCCGCAACAAACATCAACAAACACCATCACAATGAGAAAGAAAGCATGGCTCGCGGCCTGCCTCATGGCCGCCATGCTCGCCGCCTGCGGGCAGAAGGGAGCACAGCAAGACGGCGCACCCGCCGACTCCACCGCCGTAGAGGCCACACAGCAACAGGAGGCCGGGGCCGAAGAGGCCGCCGCCGAGCAGTTTGCCACGCCGCAGGAGCTGGCCGACTTCGCCGTGGAGTGCTACCGCACGGGCGAGCGCGAAAAGCTGCTGCCCCACATGACCGAGGCCGGCGCGCGCAAGCTCAGGGAGGAACTGGCCACCGAAGAGCAGATGAAGGCCGACAAGGCATACGCCCGCTCGCTGGCCGAAATGCGCGAGGCGCTGGCCAACTCCACCTACACCTGCCGGGGCGAAGAAAGCCTCGGGGCGCAGAACAAGCAGTATTCGTACAAGAGCAAGCCCTCGGGCTACAACCTACGCGTGCTCCTCGAGGCCGAGGGCGGCGAGTGGAAGGTAGACCTCGTGGGTCCGGGCCGATGACAACAAACTAAAAAAACTGACGACATGAGACACACATTGGCAGCCGCACTGGCGGCAATCATGCTCGCCTCCGCGCCGCAGCAGGCCGAGGCGCAGTTCTTCAAGAAGCTGGGCAAGGCCCTCGAAGACGTGAGCAAGACCGTTGACAAGGTGCTCGACACCGGCTCCGCCACTCAGCAGGCCACGGGGCAGCAGACCGCCGCAGGCGGCACAAAGGTGACTTGCAACCTCAAGGACTTCAGCGTGGAATACAAGGGAGTGACGTGGTACAAGGACTTCTGCGGCGTCGACTTCATGCTCACCAACAACGGGGCGAAGGCCGAGCGCGTTTACTACTTCGACAAGCTGAAGGCCATAGGCGCCGACGGCACGCAGCTCCAGGCGCGCAGCCTCGTGGGCGGCAGCGTCACCTCGCTGGGCAACGGCGACTTCGACTTCGAGCCGGGCGTGCCGGTGAAGGTTACGTTCGCCCTGTTCGACATGCCGCGCGCAGGCACAAAGGTCAGCCTCTGCCAGATGCGCACGCAGCAGCACACGCCCACCGGCGGCTACCAGGACCGCTACATAGAGTTCAGGAACGTGGTGGTGCCGCCCATGCCCACGGCAGGCAAGGCCAAGGGCGGCCCCTTCAAGGGCGTGTGGACGCTCAGGGGCAACGGCATGGAGGGCAAGCTCACGCTCGACTTCTACGGCAAGACCGTAACCGGCATGGACGCCATGGGCAACGAGATGAAGTGCTACGGCACCATCTACTTGGCCTACGGCCAGAACGTTGACGACTGCCCCATAACGGCTTGGAAGGCCAACGGCAACACCGCCACCGTAACCTATCTCGGAGGCCGCGACGGCAACACCTATTCCTCCGTGCTCACCATCGACCCCGCTACGGGCAAGGTATCCGTAAGCGGCACCCGCGTGCTCAAGGCCGAGGGCATGGGCGACTGCTACGTCACCGACGGACTGGAGTTTAAAAGGTAAAAAGGTAAAAAAGTAAAAAGGTAAAAGGGTAAAAAAGGGCTGCGCCATGCAACGTGGGGCAGCCCTTTCTGCGCCCGCTGCATATCTTTTTACGCCCATAATCGCGGGCGTAGCGGCTCTCTCCCCACCGGGGAGAGCGGGGAGAGGGGCTGTGGAGAGCTGCTTGCCTTGCTTGCCTTGTTTCCTAATAAACTGTAAATAAATTCAGAATCCTTGCCGCTTTACACATATTTTATTTATCTTTGTGCCGATTTAGATGTCAAAAGAAACAATAAGTTAGATTTTTTAGATGAACGTAATTACGAAGACCGTATCGTTGCCTGATGGAAGGACCATCAGCATCGAGACCGGGAAAGTGGCAAAACAGTGCGACGGCTCTTGCGTGCTCCGTATGGGCAACACCGTGCTCCTGGCCACCGTTTGTGCCGCAAAAGATGCAGTTCCCGGAACAGATTTCATGCCTTTGCAGGTTGATTACAGAGAGCAGTACGCCGCCGCAGGCCGTTTCCCCGGCGGATTCACCAAGCGCGAAGGCAAGCCGGGCGACAACGAGATCCTCACCTCGCGCCTCGTTGACCGCGTGCTCCGCCCGCTTTTCCCATCCAACTACCATGCCGAGGTGTTCGTTAACATAATCCTCTTCTCGGCCGACGGGGTAGACCAGCCCGACGCCCTCGCTGGCTTCGCAGCATCTACCGCACTGGCCTGCTCAGATATACCATTCGAGTGCCCCATCAGTGAGGTGCGCGTGGCCCGCATCAATGGCGAGTATGTCATCAACCCTACGTTCCAGCAGATGGCCGAGGCCGACATGGACATCATGGTGGGTGCTTCAGCAGAGAACATCATGATGGTGGAGGGCGAGATGAAGGAGGTGTCCGAGCAAGACATGATCGGCGCTCTCAAGGCCGCCATGGCCGCCATCAAGCCCATGTGCGAGCTGCAGGCAGAGCTGTCGAAGGAGCTTGGCAAGGACGTGAAGCGCGAGTACGACCACGAGGTGAACGACGAGGACTTGCGCAAGCAGATGGCCGACGAGCTTTACCAGAAGGCTTACGACGTTACCAAGCAGGCGCTCGACAAGCACGCCCGCGAGGAGGCCTTCGACAAGATACTGGCCGACTTCAAGGAGGCTTACGCCGCCGCACACACCGACCTCACCGAGGACGAGATGGAGGAGAAGCAGGCCATGATGGACCGCTACTACCACGACGTGATGCGCGACGCCATGCGCCGCT
>CALUGA010000006.1 GCA_944320105.1 uncultured Prevotella sp.
GACGCGATGAACAACGGACAGACCAAGCCGGGCTACAACCTGCAGATAGGGACGGAGAACCAGTTCATCCTTGACTTCGGCCTGTTCCAGTACCCCGGAGACCCTTTTGCCATGGTCCCGCTTTTCAACTCGTTTGCAGAACGTTACCGCAGGCTGCCGGAAAAGGCGGTTGCCGACTCCGGCTATGGCTCGGAAGAGAACTACCGGTTCATGGAAGAGTCCGGCATTGCCGCTTATGTGAAATACAACTGGTTCCATCGTGAACAGCGCATGCGCTATGACCCCGACCCGTTCAGCCCGCCATCTTTATACTACAATGCCGAAGGTGACTATTACGTCTGCCCGATGGGGCAACACATGGAACGCATCGGCACGGCACGCTCAAAGACGGAAAGCGGATATGTCACCGAAAGCGCACGCTACAAGGCGCGACGCTGTGAGGGATGCCCGCTGCGGGGCAGTTGTTTCAGGGCCAAAGGGGACAGAATCATCGAGGTCAACCACCGCCTGAACGAATACAGGCGGAAAGCCAGGGAGAGACTCACATCAGAAGAAGGAATCAGGCACCGGGGACGGCGGTGCATAGAACCGGAAGCCGTCTTCGGGCAGATGAAATACGACATGGCATACAAACGGTTCCGCCATTTTGGGATGGACAAGGTCAAAATGGACTTTGCCTTCTTCGCCATTGCCTTCAACCTGAAGAAAATGTGCTCAAAGATGGCAAGAAAGGCCATTGATGGAGGATTTTGCCCAAAACAAGGCCAAAATACGGGCATTGCCGTGATTTTATATGTGAAAAATCAAAGATTTGAGAAAAACGCTCAAAATATGGCTGCTTAAAGAATTTACATTCCATACAGAATGAAAAAGAGGGCGTACCAAACATTTTGAAATTTGATACACCCTCAACGTGGGAGTGAACGTGGGAGTGTACGTGGATGAGAACATGGGTGAGAACGTGGATGAGAGCGTGGGAGAGCACGTGGGTAGAAAGCGTGGGAGTGTACGTGGGGAGAGCACGTGGGGAGAGAGCGTGGTAGAGAGCGTGGGGTAGTCATTAAGTGAGAATGGTGACCTCTAAGAGTCCTTTGCCTCCGGCGTAGTCGATGGCAGAGCTGTAGAGATAGTGTTCCGGTTGAGCCACGATGGCCTGTTTTACCGGGTTGTTGTGGATGTAGTTCAGTTTTTGCCGGTAAAAGTCATGCGAATGCAGCAGCTCGGGGTAATAGCCTTCCTGCCATAGGCATAGGCTCCCCGGTTTCTGGTGGCTGGCTCCGGCAAACCCGAATCTGTGGAGCATCCACTCGCGGCGGCTTTCCCGTTGGTTGTTGGCAATTTCCGAAAGCAGCTTCTTGGCGGTGAACTTCTTGAAGTCGCGCATGATGTCGGCCAAGGCACCGCCCGGCGTTGCGCTCACGATCATGTGCAGATGGTTGCTCATGAGTACCCATGCATACACTTTCAGACCCTTGTTGTGTTGGCAGTATCTGAGTGAGTCAACCACGATGTCCTTGTATGTTTGCCTTGTGAAAACGTCAATCCAGTCGGTGGTTGCCGTAGTAATGAAATATGTTTCGTCTGTGATTATGCCCATTGTGCCATTTGCTTTTAAAGATGTTTGTCTTGTTGTGCTGTTCTCATGGTTCTGGCGTGAGAGTTGTCGTGTGGCTTAGTGTGAGCATTTCACATAAGCTCCCACGCTTTCTCCCGCGTTCACTCCCACGCTTTCTCCCGCGTTCACTCCCACGCTTTCTCCCGCGTTCACTCCCACGTTTTCTCCCACGTACACTTCCACGTTCTGGCGGGTTTGCAACCCGCCAGCATCCTGTAGCGGGTTTGCAACCCGCGTCGTGGCAGTTTAGCTTCCCCGGGTCGGAGACCCGGCCACAGTCGCTGGCGGGTTGCAAACCCGCCAGAACGTGGATGAGAACGTGGATGGGAACGTGGAAGTCAACGTGGGAGTTAACGTGGAAGTCAACGTGGGGGCCAACGTGGAAGCCTAACGTGGAAGTTTCCATGGATGTTTGCATATTTTCTTAATCCTTAATTCTTAACTCTTAATTTTTTGTTTCCAACGGGCTGCAGGCTTCCGCGAGCCATGCTTGTTCATCGTTGGAGAGGAGAGGGGCGAGGCAGCTGAATACTGTGGCGTGGTAGTTGTCGAGCCAAGTGCGTTCCTCGGCGGAGAGCATGGAGACGATGATGGGCGACTTGTCGATGGGGCAGAGCGTTAGCGGCTCGAAGGCGAGGAAGCGGCCGAACTCCGTTTGCGAGTGCGGCACGATGAGCAGTGTGTTCTCCGTGCGCACACCGAAGCGCCCTTCGAGGTACAAGCCCGGCTCGTCGGTGACAGTCATGCCGGGCAGCAGCGGCGCTGGGCGCCACTCCATGCGGATTTGGTGAGGCCCCTCGTGTACGTTGAGGAACGAGCCTACGCCGTGGCCCGTGCCGTGCAGGTAGTTCATGCCCTCGCGCCACAGCGGTTCGCGGGCCAGCGCGTCGACCTGCGTGCCGCTGGCCCCGCAGGGGAACACGGCGCGCTCCAGGGCTATGTGGGCCTTGAGCACGAGCGTATAGACGCGCCGCTCCTCGTCGCTCACGGGGCCGAGGGCGATGGTGCGGGTGATGTCGGTGGTGCCGTCGAGATACTGTCCGCCGCTGTCAACGAGTAGCAGCCCCTCGGGGCGCAGCGTGGCGTTGGTGGCTGGCGCAGGCTCATAGTGGACTATGGCGGCGTGGGCGGCGTAGGCGGAGATGGTGTCGAACGACGGCCTGCGGTACAGCTCCTGCTCCGCGCGCAGCTCCTCAAGGCGGGCGGCAGCCGACATCTCCGTCTGTCCGCCCCGCTCCACGGCTGGCCGCAGCCACCTGAGGAAGCGCACCATGGCCACGCCGTCGCGCAGCATGGCCCGGCGGAAGCCCGCAATCTCGGCCTCGGTCTTCACTGCCTTCATGGCAGCCACGGGCGATGGCGCGGCCACCACCTCGGCCCGCTGCACACATTTATATAATGTATAGCAGGTGGCGGCAGGATCCATCAGTATGTTGTATTCCGAGTAAGACGTGAGCGCAGAGGCTATGTCGGTGTAAAAGACGTTCTCCACGCCGATGCTTTGCAGGTGCTTCCACACTTTGGCGCTCACCTTTCTCGGGTCGGTGAAGAGCCACGTCTTGCTGCCTTCAAACAGCAGGTAGGCCACGAACACCGGGTTGCAGTGGACGTCGGAGCCGCGCAGGTTGAGCGCCCATGCAATGTCGTCGAGCGACGACAGCAGCATCCCGCCCACGTGCATCGCCTTGAGCCGCTCGCGTATGCGCCCGAGCTTCGATGCAGCCGACTCGCCGGCAAGCTCCTCGGGGTAGACCTCGATGCGTGCAGAGGGGATTGGCGGGCGGTCGGCCCATACGCGGGCGAGGATGTCGAGGTTTGTGCGCAGGGTGATGCCGCCTTGATGGCGCAGTTCGGCGGCCAGTGACTCCACGTAGTCCGCCGGCGTGGCCATGCCGTCGATGGCCGCGCTTGACCCGCCCGTGGCCGCCAGCTTGCGGCCTATCCACTGGGCCACGGTGGGCGTGCCTTCGATGCCCTGGCGCATCAGCTTGAACTCCGTGCCGTCGAGAGCCTCGGCGGCGGCGATGAAGTAGCGCGAGTCAGTCCACAGGGCGGCTGAATCCATGGTGACCACCGCCGTGCCGGCCGAGCCTCCGAAGCCGCTTATCCACTCGCGGCCTTTCCAGTGGTCGGGTACGTACTCCCCGCAGTGCGGGTCGGTGCTTGGCAGTATGAACGCGTCTATGCGCTCGCGCCTCATTTCCTCGCGCAGCGAGCATAGGCGTTGCTTAATGTTGTCTTTCATCATGGCGATTTGTAAGTTGTACTTTACAAAGGTATTACTTTTCCCAGTCAAAGGCGTGGCATTTCAGAATAAATAACAATTTAAAGTCCGTGCAGGCGCGCGCCATACACTTTTTTTTCTTAACTTTGCCGTGGATTTGAGTAATCAGGAACGTTTAATCATTTATATAAATAAGGATTATGGCATTTTTAACTAACGAGAAACTGACAATCGTCGGCGCAGCCGGCATGATTGGCTCCAACATGGTTCAGACCGCACTCACGATGGGCCTGACGAACGATATCTGTCTTTACGATGTATTCTCACCCGAAGGCGTTGCCGAGGAAATGCGCCAGAGCGGCTTCGGCGATGTGAAGATCACCGCCACCACCGATGCCAAGGAGGCATTCACCAACGCCAAGTACATCATATCTTCAGGCGGCGCTCCCCGCAAGGCCGGCATGACCCGCGAGGACTTGCTCAAGGGCAACTGCGAGATAGCCGAGGGCCTGGGCAAGAACATCAAGGAGTACTGCCCCGACGTTAAGCACGTGGTTATAATCTTCAACCCGGCCGACCTCACGGGTCTTGTTACGCTGCTCTACTCGGGCCTGAAACCATCGCAGGTTACCACGCTGGCCGCCCTTGACTCTACGCGCCTGCAGAGCGCGCTGGCCAAGAAGTTCGGCGTGATGCAGAGCGAGGTGAAGGGCTGCGCCACCTACGGCGGCCACGGCGAGCAGATGGCTGTGTTCGGCTCTCATGTGACCATTGATGGCCGCAAGCTCACCGACATCATCGGCACCGATGAGTTCCCCGAGGCAGAGTGGGAGCAGATGAAGAAGGACGTGACCCAGGGCGGCGCAAAGATCATAGAGCTGCGCGGACGCTCCTCGTTCCAGAGCCCGGCTTACCTGTCGGTTGAGATGATTCGCTCGGTGATGGGCGGCGAGCCGTTCAAGTATCCCGTGGGAACATACGTGAGCACCGACAAGTACAACCACATCATGATGGCCATGGCCACCACGCTCGACACCACCGGCGCACACTACGAGGTGCCGCAGGGAACCGCCGAGGAGAACGCCAAGCTCGACGCAAGCTACGAGCACCTGTGCAAGATGCGCGACGAGCTGGTGACGCTCAACATCGTGCCGGCTATCTCGGAGTGGAGCAAGGTTAACCCCAACCTGTAATAAGGGATAACTTAGCCATAAAAAATCCCCGCGCAGCGAGCTGTGTGGGGATTTTTTATTGAGGGATGGGAGTAATGGGAGTTCTGGGAGGACTGGGAGGACTGGGAGTTCTGGGAGGGCTGGTAGTGGTGGGGCGGCTTACCTCAGCTTGGCGAGGAAGCGCTCGCGGTCGACGATGAAGCGCAGGTGGGTGCCTTCGCCTATCACCTTGTCGCCCTCGGTTGCTATGACGTTGAAGAAGAGCTTGCGCCCGTCAATCTTTTCGAGTGTGGCCTTGGCGCTCACCTCTGCCCCCACCGGCGACGGCGCAAGGTGGGAAGATGAAATCTGCCCGCCAACGGTGGTGCTGCCCTCGGGCAGCTCGTCGGCCACGGCGAGCATGGCTGCGTTCTCCATGAGCGCGAGCATGGTGGGGGTGGCGAGCACGGGCATGTCGCCGCTGCCCATGGTGATGGCAGTGTCGCTGTCGCTGACAGTGATGCTGCTTGTGTGTGAAAGTCCTGTCTCTAACATAATTATAGTAATCGCTTTTTTATAACCGAACCCAAAATTACTCAATAATCCGCAAATGCAAGAAACAAAGCGGCTGTGTTTTGCGGAAAATAAACTAATTTTGCAAATGCAAACAATACGAAAGCAATCAGCATAATGGCATTGATAAAGTCGATAAAGGGCCTGACCCCGAAGTGGGGCAGGGACTGCTATTTCAGCGAGAACGCCACGATAGTGGGCGAGGTTACGATGGGCGATGAGTGCTCAGTGTGGTTCAACGCAGTGGTAAGGGGCGACGTGGCACCGATAACCATCGGCCACCGCACCAACGTGCAGGATGGTGCTTGCATACACGTGACCAACACCACCGGTCCCACCGTAATAGGCAACGATGTTACGATAGGCCACAACGCCACCGTGCATGCCTGCACCATCCACGACGGCGCACTCGTGGGCATGGGGGCTACGCTGCTCGATGGCTGCGAGGTGGGGCAGGGGGCCGTGGTGGCCGCCGGCGCGCTTGTGCTGCAGAACACCAAGATTGGGCCGCACGAGCTGTGGGGCGGCGTGCCTGCCAAGTTCATAAAGATGGCGCGCGAGGGCCAGGCCGAGAGCTTTGCCGCCCACTATGTGGAATACTCGCGCTGGTATAGGGAGGAGATGGAAGTGAAGAGTGAAAAGTGAAGAGTGAAAAGTGAAGAGTGAAAAGTGAAGAGTGAAAAGTGAAGGGTGAAAAGAGAAGGGTGAAAAGTGAAGAGAGCCGTGTCATCCACGTACCTGTTACGTTCAGGCGGGTTTGCAACCCGTCTGCATAAGGTAGCGGGTTTGTACCCCGCACTACCACTCCTCGTTCTAATTCCCGGGTCGCAGACCCGGCCACAGATGGTGGCGGGTTGCAAACCCGCCACAACGTGGAAGCGACGTGGAAGCAACTTGCCGCCACAACGTGGAAGCGACGTGGAAGCAACTTGCCGCCACAACGTGGAAGCGACATGGAAGCAACTTGCCGCCAACGTGGAAGCGACGTGGAAGCAACCCGCCAGCAGCACGGAAGCAACGTGCCATAGCGTGGCAGGCATTTGTCTTAACTCCATAACTCCATAACTCCTTAAGCATTAGCTTCATGACTGGTTTTTGTCTTCTCTTGGGCCATTGCGCCAAATAAAATTGAAAAAAAACAGATAAAAAGTTGGTACATTGACAAATAAGCAGTAATTTTGCACCCGCTTACCGTGGACGCAGTGTCTGCGGGCGTACAGGCAATGTATATAAATAAACAAATATAAAATTAAAAACCAAAGCAAATGATTATTGTACCTGTAAAAGAAGGCGAAAACATCGAGAAGGCCCTCAAGAAGTTTAAGAGAAAGTTTGAGAAGACAGGCGTCGTTAAGGAGCTTCGTGCACGTCAGCAGTACGACAAGCCGTCTGTCATCAAGAGGCTTAAGATGGAGCACGCCATTTACGTACAGAAGCTTAGGGCAGCCGAGGACTAAGCCGCTGTCGCTGGTGCGGGGCGTGAGCCGTTGTGCCAGGCAGTGTGCTGTGTAAGGTTGCTTTGCTGCGCAGCGATTTGCGCGGACAGGAAGCTTGCAGATGGGTGGCCGCAGGCGGTTTGCCCATGGCGGGAATAAAAATTCCCGGGAAAATTTGGTAGTTTGAATTAATTTCCGTAAATTCGTTGCCGAAACCGTAATGGTGCAGCGTTTTTATGATGATAAGGCAATTTTTGGACTACTTGCGCTACGAGCGCGGTTACTCCCCGCTTACGGTGCAAAGCTACGGCGAAGACCTGAAGGACTTTCAGTCGTATGTCGAAAATTTGGATAGTCATCTCTCTTTGTTGTCGGCCGACTCCGACATTATCCGTGACTGGATGGAGAGCATGATGGATAGAGGGAACACTGCCACTTCAATCTGTAGACGGTTGAGTGCGGTACGTTCCTTTTATCGTTTTGCCTTGTTGCGAGGTCTTGTCGAGGCAGACCCGGCCCACATGGTGAAAGGCCCGAAGAAAGGCCGCCCGCTGCCGCAGTTCCTCCGCGAGGAGGAGATGGGGCAACTGCTCGATGGCGACGGCATGTGGGGCGACGGCTTCAAGGACGTAAGGGCGCGCACCATCATCGACGTGTTCTACGAGACCGGCATCCGCCTGTCGGAGCTTACCGGCCTCGACGACACGGCCGTAGACCTGGGCTGTAGGCAGCTCAAGGTGACGGGCAAGCGCAACAAGCAGCGCGTGGTGCCATTCGGCCCTGGGCTTGAGCAAGTGCTGAGACATTATATATATGTGCGCGACGCCTCTGTAGTCCGCACGTCGGCAGCCTTGTTCGTAACGGAGAAAGGGGTGAGGATGAACGCCGACCAAGTGCGCTACGAGGTGAAGAAGCACGTGTCGCGCGTGTCAACGCTCAAGAAACGCTCCCCGCACGTGCTGCGGCATACGTTCGCCACGGCCATGCTTAACCACGGCGCAGGCATCGAAAGCGTTAGGAAGCTGCTGGGCCACCGGAGCGTGGGTACGACCGAAATCTATACCCACACCACGTTCGAGCAGCTGAAGCGAGTTTATAACAAGGCCCTTGACCGGGCATAATCTTTAACCTTTTAAAAATAGGAGGTAATTATGGAAGTTAAGATTCAGTCAATTCATTTTGACGCTACCGAGAAACTGCAGGCGTTCATTGAGAAGAAAGTCGCCAAGTTGGAGAAGACATACGAAGACATACAGAAAGTAGAGGTGCAACTGAAAGTGGTGAAGCCGGCCACCGCCAACAACAAGGAGGCGAGCCTTACGGTGACCGTTCCCGGAGGCACTCTTTTCGTAGAGAAGGTGTGCGACACTTTTGAGGAGTCTATAGACCTCGGAGTGGACTCAATGCGGGTTCAACTGCAGAAATACAAGGAAAAATCAAGGGATTATTAAAAAAATCCCGAAAAAGTTTTGGCGGTTAAAAAATAATGCGTATCTTTGCAGCCGTTTTCAAGCAGGTTCTAAATCTTCAAGATTGCGACTGCAAAGAAACGCCTCTTTAGCTCAGTTGGCCAGAGCACGTGATTTGTAATCTCGGGGTCGTTGGTTCGAATCCGACAAGAGGCTCGGCCAAGACTGAAGAAGTTGGTGCTTGGACGGCCAAGGGCGAGAAGAGGAAGCTGGCAAGGGTGCTTGCACAAGCTGACAGACAAACAAGGGTGGTTACCAGAGTGGCCAAATGGGGCAGACTGTAAATCTGCTGTCTTTCGACTTCGGTGGTTCGAATCCATCACCACCCACTCCATGGTTTTTGCGGAAATAGCTCAGTTGATAGAGCACTAGCCTTCCAAGCTGGGGGTCGCGGGTTTGAGCCCCGTTTTCCGCTCACAACTCGCTGTAATAGCTCAGTGGTAGAGCACTTCCTTGGTAAGGAAGAGGTCCTGAGTTCAACTCTCAGTTACAGCTCAACGACTAAATCAGAATTAATCATTAAAAGTAAAATAAACAAGAAACGCTATGGCTAAAGAGACATTCGTCCGTACCAAACCGCACGTAAACATTGGTACAATTGGTCACGTTGACCACGGTAAGACTACTCTGACCGCTGCCATCACCAAGGTGCTTGCAGAGAAGATTGCCGGCAACGCAGACAAGGTTAAGTCATTCGATCAGATTGACAACGCCCCTGAGGAGAAGGAGCGTGGTATCACCATCAATACATCTCACGTTGAGTATGAGACCGAGACCCGTCACTATGCTCACGTTGACTGCCCGGGTCACGCCGACTATGTGAAGAACATGGTAACTGGTGCCGCTCAGATGGATGGTGCAATCATCGTGGTTGCCGCTACCGACGGTCCTATGCCCCAGACCCGTGAGCACGTGCTGCTCGCCCGTCAGGTGAACGTTCCCCGTCTGGTTGTGTTCCTGAACAAGTGCGACATGGTTGAGGACGAGGAGATGCTTGAGCTTGTTGAGATGGAGATGCGCGAGCTGCTCGACCAGTACGAGTACGATGGCGACAACACTCCTATCATCCGCGGTTCTGCCCTTGGTGCCCTGAACGGTGTTGCTAAGTGGGAAGACAAGGTGCTTGAGCTTATGAAGGCCGTAGACGAGTGGATTCCACTGCCTCCGCGTGATACCGACAAGCCTTTCTTGATGCCTGTTGAGGACGTGTTCTCAATCACTGGTCGTGGTACTGTTGCAACAGGTCGTATCGAGACCGGTCGCGTTAAGGTTGGCGATGAGGTTGAGCTGCTCGGTCTTGGTGAGGACAAGAAGTCGGTTGTTACCGGCGTTGAGATGTTCCGCAAGATTCTTGACGAGGGTGAAGCTGGCGACAACGTAGGTCTGCTGCTCCGCGGTATCGACAAGAAGGAGATCAAGCGTGGTATGGTGCTCTGCCATCCGGGTCAGATCAAGCCTTACAAGAAGTTCAAGGCTCAGATCTATGTGCTGAAGAAGGAAGAGGGTGGCCGTCACACTCCGTTCGGAAACAAGTATCGTCCTCAGTTCTATCTCCGCACCATGGACTGCACGGGTGAGATTACTCTGCCCGAGGGCGTTGAGATGGTAATGCCTGGTGACAACGTAACCATCACCGTTGACCTCATCTACGCTGTTGCCTTGAACGTAGGTCTGCGCTTCGCTATCCGCGAGGGTGGCCGCACGGTAGGTGCCGGACAGATCACCGAGATCATCGAGGATTAATCTGTAGAGATTTAGCTATAAGCTGACATAGGGTTCCCGCTGGGCAACTGACGGGAACCTATTTTACGGGATTAGCTCAGTTGGTAGAGCACTGGTCTCCAAAACCAGGTGTCGGGAGTTCGAGCCTCTCATCCCGTGCTAAAAAGAAAAAACGTCATGTTGAAGAGATTTGTAAACTATTGTAAAGCATGCTACGACGAACTTGCGCATAAGACTACTTGGCCAAGCCGTTCAGAGCTTACACATAGCGCAGTGGTTGTTTTATCTGCTTCCCTAGTCATTGCGCTCATGGTGTGGGTCATGGATGTGGTTTTCAAGTTTGTCATGAGTTCTATATATCCAAATTAATCATTTTATCTGATTTTATCCATCATGTCTGAGACTGGAATGAAATGGTATGTCCTGCGTGCCGTCAGTGGGAAGGAGGCAAAGGTAAAGGAGTATCTTGAGGCAGCTATCAAGCACGACGCTACATTGTCGTCTCATGTTGGGCAGGTTTTGCTGCCCACGGAGAAGTATGCAATGTTGCGCAACGGCAAGCGTGTCATTAAGGAGAAACTCTTCCTCCCCGGCTATGTGCTCGTAGAGGCTAACCTTCAGGGCGAGGTGGCTCACACCTTGCGCTTCATGCCTAATGTCTTGGGCTTCCTTGGTGGTTTGGATAATCCGACTCCGTTGAGACAGGCTGACGTGAACCGCATCCTTGGAAATGCCGAGGAGACTGCTATCGAGAATGTTGAGATGAACATTCCGTATAGTGTCGACGAGACAGTAAAAGTGACGGAAGGGCCGTTCAGTGGCTTCAGCGGCATCATCGAGGAGGTGAACGCCGAGAAGCGCAAACTGAAGGTCATGGTCAAGATCTTCGGGCGTAAAACCCCGCTGGAGCTTGGTTTTATGCAAGTCGAGAAAGAATAAGGCGTATATTGTTACGGTACGCCGAGTTCTTTATATATGGCAGGGCGGGATGCTCCGTCGTGCTTACAATCAACCAATTAATCATCATTAGAAATGGCTAAAGAAGTTGCTGGATTAATCAAATTGCAGATTAAAGGTGGCGCTGCGAATCCCTCACCTCCAGTGGGCCCGGCTCTCGGTTCCAAGGGAATTAACATCATGGGATTCTGCAAGGAGTTCAACGCCAGGACCCAGGATAAGGCAGGCAAGATTCTTCCTGTCGTTATCACCTACTACACTGACAAGTCATTCAGTTTCATCATCAAGACTCCTCCAGCTGCCGTACAACTCAAGGAGGCTGCCAAGGTTAAGTCGGGCTCTGCCCAGCCTAACCGCAAGAAGGTGGCCAGCGTGACGTGGGAGCAGGTTAGAGCCATAGCCGAGGACAAGATGAACGACTTGAACTGCTTTACGGTAGAGGCTGCCATGAAGCTCGTGGCCGGTACGGCCCGCAGCATGGGCATCTCCGTTGAGGGGGACTTCCCTGGTAAATAATTTATAACTTCAATTAGGACAATGAGTAAACTGACAAAAAATCAAAAGTTGGTCGCCGACAAGGTTGAAGCAGGGAAGGTGTATTCTTTGAAAGAAGCTGCAGAGCTTGTAAAGGAAATAACCACCACTAAGTTTGATGCGTCGTTCGACATCGACATCCGCTTGGGCGTGGATCCCCGCAAGGCCAACCAGATGGTTCGTGGCGTCGTGACGCTGCCGAACGGTACTGGTAAGACCGTGCGTGTGCTTTGCCTCTGCACTCCCGACGCTGAAGCTGCTGCCAAGGAAGCCGGAGCCGACTATGTTGGCCTCGATGAATATATCGAGAAGATAAAGGGCGGATGGACTGACGTTGACGTCATCATCACCATGCCGTCCTGCATGGGCAAGATCGGCCCTCTGGGCCGTGTGCTCGGTCCGCGCGGCTTGATGCCTAACCCCAAGAGCGGCACTGTGACCATGGATGTGGCCAAGGCCGTTAAGGAGGTTAAGGCCGGTAAGATTGACTTCAAGGTCGACAAGGCCGGTATCGTTCACGCTTCAATCGGCAAGGTGTCTTTCCCCGCCGACAAGCTCTACGAGAATGCCAAGGAGTTCGTGCAGACCATCATCAAGCTGAAGCCTTCTGCTGCAAAGGGTACGTATATCAAGAGTATCTTTGTATCGAGCACTATGAGTAAGGGTATCAAGGTTGATCCTAAATCAGTTGAATAACTCGTAAAAAGTTTAGTGAAATGAAAAAGGAAGCAAAAGATACTATTATCGTAGAACTTGGTGAGAAACTCAAGGCGTATCCTCACTTTTACCTCGTTGACACTGCAGGCCTGAACGCTGAGAAAACCAGCGAGCTGCGCCGTAAGTGCTTCAAGAGCGAGATAAAGATGGTTGTGGTGAAGAACACGCTTCTTCACAAGGCTTTCGAGGCTTCTGACGTTGACTTTGAGCCGCTTTACGGCTGCCTTAAGGGCAACACTGCTGTACTGTTCACCAATACGGCGAACGTTCCGGCAAAGCTGCTCAAGGAATATACCAAGGAGGGTGTGCCTTCGCTCAAGGGTGCTTACGCAGAGGAAAGCTTCTTCGTAGGTGCTGACAAGCTTGAGGAGCTGGCATCTCTCAAGAGCAAGAACGAGCTTATCGCCGAGGTTGTGGCTTTGCTGCAGTCTCCTGCAAAGAATGTCGTTTCGGCTCTGCAATCAGGCGCAAACACCATCCACGGTGTGCTGAAGACTTTAGGCGAGCGTCCTGAATAACAAACAAAGTCACCCAATTAACATTAAAAAACAATAAAATTTAGAATAAAATGGCAGATATCAAAGCTATTGCTGAAGAGTTGGTAAATCTTACAGTAAAGGAAGTTAACGAGTTGGCAACTGTCCTGAAGGACGAGTATGGAATCGAGCCCGCCGCTGCAGCTGTTGCTGTTGCCGCTGGTCCTGCTGCAGGTGCTGCTGCTGAGGCAGCTGAGGAGAAGTCTTCTTTCGACGTAGTTCTGAAGGAAGTTGGTGCCGCTAAGCTGCAGGTTGTAAAGGCTGTTAAGGAGGCTTGCGGCCTTGGCCTGAAGGAGGCTAAGGATCTCGTAGACGGTGCTCCCTCTACTCTGAAGGAAGGTCTTTCCAAGGACGAGGCCGAGAACCTGAAGAAGACCATCGAGGCAGCTGGCGCTGTTATCGAGCTTAAGTAATTTAGGTTACTACGATAATTTATGGTTAAGAATCTCTAAGTAGGAGATTCTTAACCTTTTGTGTCTTATTCAAGACAAAACCTGACCAACAGGATGTGTCAGTCCATTCAAGTTTAATAATCATTTATGGCTTCAAAATTAGTAGATAACAGAATCAACTTTGGCAGCGTGAAGAATCCGATGCCGTTTCCGGATTTCCTCGACGTGCAATTAAAGTCGTTCAAGGACTTCCTGCAGTTGGACACTCCGCCTGAGGAACGCAAGAATGACGGTTTGTATAAGGTGTTCTCCGAGAACTTCCCTATCACCGATACGCGCAACAATTTCGTTCTTGAGTTCCTGGATTACTATATCGACCCGCCACGCTACACTATTGATGAGTGTCTGGAGCGCGGCCTGACGTATAGCGTACCTTTGAAGGCTAAGCTGAAACTGTATTGCACCGACCCGGACCACGAGGACTTTGGCACCGTGATACAGGACGTGTTCCTCGGCCCCATCCCATACATGACTGACAACGGTACGTTCGTCATCAACGGGGCTGAGCGCGTGGTTGTCTCGCAGCTGCACCGCTCGCCCGGCGTGTTCTTCGGCCAGAGCGTGCATGCCAACGGCACCCTGCTCTATTCTGCCCGCATCATTCCTTTCAAGGGGTCGTGGATAGAGTTTGCCACCGACATCAACAACGTGATGTACGCCTACATCGACCGCAAGAAGAAGTTGCCTGTTACTACGCTGCTCCGAGCCATCGGCTTTGAGACTGACAAGGACATCCTGCAAATATTTGACTTGGCTGAGGAAATCAAGGTCAACAAGGCGAGCCTGAAGAAAGCCATAGGCTCGAAGCTTGCTGCCCGTGTGCTGAAGAGCTGGAACGAGGATTTTGTGGACGAGGACACCGGCGAGGTGGTATCCATAGAGCGCAACGAGGTCATCATGGAGCGCGAGACCGAAATTACGGAGGACAACATGATGGAAATACTTGAGAGCGGTGCTCAGACCATACTTATCCACAAGGACGAGGCTGTGGCCCAGGACTACTCCATCATCTTCAACACCTTGCAGAAGGACCCCAGTAACTCCGAGAAGGAGGCTGTACTCTACATCTACCGCCAGCTGCGCAACGCCGACCCGGCTGATGATGCGAGCGCCCGAGAGGTGATACAGAACCTCTTCTTCTCCGACAAGCGCTATGACCTTGGTGATGTGGGTCGCTACCGCATCAACCGCAAGCTTGGTCTCGACACCGACATGAGCGTGCGCGTGCTGACAAAGGAGGACATAATCGAAATCATCAAGTACCTCATTCAGCTGATAAACTCCAAGGCCACCGTTGACGATATCGACCACTTGTCGAACCGCCGCGTGCGCACCGTGGGCGAGCAGCTCAGCAACCAGTTCTCCATCGGACTGGCGCGCATGAGCCGCACCATCCGTGAGCGCATGAACGTGCGCGACAACGAGGTGTTTACGCCTACCGACCTCATCAACGCCAAGACGATATCGAGCGTCATCAACTCGTTCTTCGGCACCAACCCGCTGTCGCAGTTCATGGACCAGACCAACCCGCTGGCAGAGGTCACCCACAAGCGCCGCCTTTCGGCTCTCGGCCCTGGCGGTCTGTCGCGTGAGCGTGCCGGATTCGAGGTGCGCGACGTTCACTATACGCACTATGGTCGCCTGTGTCCTATCGAAAGCCCCGAAGGACCTAACATCGGTCTTATCTCCTCGCTCTGCGTATATGCGAAGATCAACGAGCTTGGCTTCATCGAGACCCCTTACCGCAAGGTGGAGAACGGCGTGGCCGACCTTGACAACGACCACGTGGTTTATCTTACTGCTGAGGAGGAGGAGAACCACATCATAGGTCAGGGCAATGCCCCGCTCAACGATGACGGTACGTTCATCCGCGACGTGGTGAAGTGCCGTCAGGATGCCGACTTCCCCGTGGTGCCGCCTGAGCAGGTAGACCTCATGGATGTGTCGCCGCAGCAGATTGCCTCGATAGCCGCATCGCTCATCCCCTTCCTGGAGCACGACGACGCCCACCGTGCGCTCATGGGTTCGAACATGATGCGCCAGGCCGTGCCGTTGCTCCACAACGAGGCTCCTATCGTAGGTACCGGCATTGAGAAGCAGGTGTGCGAGGACTCGCGCACCATGATAACAGCCGAGGGTGACGGTGTGGTTGAGTATGTTGACGCAACCATGATACGCATACTCTATGACCGCACCGAGGACGAGGAGTTCGTGAGCTTCGAGCCTGCGCTGAAGGAATACCGCATCCCCAAGTTCCGCCGCACAAACCAGAATATGACCATCGACCTCAGGCCGATTTGCGACAAGGGGCAGCGCGTGAAGAAGGGCGACATACTCACCGAGGGCTATGCCACCGAGAACGGCGAGCTTGCCCTCGGCCGCAACCTCCTCGTGGCCTATATGCCTTGGAAGGGCTATAACTATGAGGATGCCATCGTGCTCAACGAGCGCATCGTGCGTGAGGACATACTTACGTCCGTACACGTTGACGAGTATTCGCTCGACGTGCGTGAGACAAAGCGTGGCGTGGAGGAGTTCACCAGCGACATACCCAACGTCAGCGAGGAAGCCACCAAGGACCTTGACGACAACGGAATCATCCGCGTCGGGGCGCGCGTGGAGCCGGGCGACATCCTCATAGGAAAGATTTCGCCCAAGGGCGAGAGCGACCCCTCGCCAGAGGAAAAGCTGCTCCGTGCCATCTTCGGCGACAAGGCCGGCGACGTGAAGGACTCTTCGCTCAAGGCCAACCCGTCGCTCACCGGCGTGGTGATAGACAAGAAGCTGTTTGCCCGTGCCATCAAGACGCGCCAGACTAAGCAGCAGGACAAGGTGCTCCTGGCTAAGATTGACGAGGAGTATGAGGCAAAGGTGGACGACCTGAAGGACATACTTGTCGACAAGTTGCTCACGCTCACCGACGGTAAGACTTCGCAGGGAGTGAAGGACTACACCGGCGCCGAAATCATAACCAAGGGCAGCAAGTTCACCATGGCCGCCCTGAAGAACCTGGAGTATGGCGACATACAGATAAGCAACTGGACCGACGATGAGCACAACAACGAGCTTATAGCCAAGCTCATCATCAACTTCATGAAGAAGTACAAGTTGCTCGATGCAGAGATGAAGCGCAAGAAGTTTGCCATTACCATCGGCGACGAGCTGCCCTCGGGCATACTTCAGATGGCAAAGGTTTATGTTGCCAAGAAGCGCAAGATAGGCGTGGGCGACAAGCTCGCCGGACGCCACGGCAACAAGGGTATCGTGTCAAAGGTGGTGCGCCAGGAGGATATGCCGTTCCTTGAGGACGGACGTCCCGTCGACCTCGTGCTCAACCCGCTCGGTGTGCCTTCGCGTATGAACCTCGGCCAGATATTCGAGGCCATCCTCGGAGCTGCCGGCAAGAAGCTTGGCGTGAAGTTCGCAACCCCGATCTTCGACGGTGCCAAGCTCGACGACCTTGCCGAGTGGACCGACAAGGCAGGTCTGCCTCACCTCTGCTCAACCCATCTCTACGATGGCGAGACCGGCGAGCAGTTCGACCAGCCCGCAACGGTAGGTATAACCTACTTCCTCAAGCTCGGCCACATGGTGGAAGACAAGATGCACGCCCGTTCCATTGGCCCGTACTCGCTCATCACGCAGCAGCCGCTCGGTGGTAAGGCTCAGTTTGGTGGACAGCGTTTCGGAGAGATGGAGGTCTGGGCCCTCGAGGCGTTCGGCGCAAGCCACGTGCTTCAGGAAATCCTCACCATCAAGTCCGACGATGTTGTTGGCCGAAGCAAGGCATACGAAGCCATCGTCAAGGGTGAGCCTATGCCTACGCCGGGCATCCCCGAGTCGCTCAATGTGCTGTTGCACGAGCTGAAGGGTCTCGGACTCAGCGTGAAGCTCGATTAACAAAGTAACTCTTTGCATAACAACATACAAGTAAGTAAATATGGCTTTCAAGAAAGATTCAAAGATAAAGAGTAATTTCACCAAGATAACCATCGGACTGGCTTCGCCGGAGGAAATTCTGGAAAGCTCCTTTGGCGAGGTTACCAAGCCCGAGACCATCAATTACCGCACTTACAAGCCCGAGCGCGACGGCTTGTTCTGCGAGCGCATCTTCGGCCCCACCAAGGACTACGAGTGCGCCTGCGGCAAGTACAAGCGCATACGCTACAAGGGCATTGTGTGCGACCGCTGCGGCGTGGAGGTGACCGAGAAGAAGGTGCGCCGCGAGCGCACAGGCCACATCGAGCTTGTCGTTCCCGTGGCCCACATCTGGTACTTCCGCTCGCTGCCCAACAAGATTGGCTACTTGCTCGGCCTGCCTACCAAGAAGCTCGATGCCATCATCTATTACGAGCGTTACGTAGTGATACAGCCCGGTGTGATGGAGGGCAAGAAGGACGCCGAAGGCAACGACATGGTTGGCTCCAACAAGTTCGACCTGTTGTCGGAGGAGGAGTACAACGACATACTCGACAACTATGTATCGCCCGAAAACGAGTACCTTGACGACAGCGACCCCAACAAGTTCATAGCCAAGATGGGAGCCGAGGCCGTTTACGACCTGCTGACCCGCCTCGACCTCGACTCGCTTTCATACGAGTTGCGCGACCGCGCCAACAGCGACTCATCGGTGCAGCGCAAGAACGAGGCACTCAAGCGCTTGCAGGTTGTCGAGGCTTTCCGTGGCAGCAAGGATATCAACAAGCCCGAGTGGATGATAATGAAGATAATACCTGTCATCCCGCCCGAGCTGCGCCCGCTTGTGCCGCTCGACGGCGGACGCTTTGCCACGTCCGACCTCAACGACCTCTACCGCCGTGTCATCATCCGCAACAACCGACTGAAGAGGCTCATCGAGATAAAGGCTCCCGAAGTGATTCTCCGCAACGAGAAGCGTATGCTTCAGGAAGCAGTCGACAGCCTCTTCGACAACTCGCGCAAGAGCAGCGCCGTGAAGAGCGACAGCAACCGCCCGCTGAAGTCTTTGTCTGACTCTCTCAAGGGAAAGCAGGGACGCTTCCGCCAGAACCTCCTCGGTAAGCGTGTAGACTATTCGGCACGTTCGGTCATCGTTGTGGGTCCGGAGCTTAAGATGGGCGAGTGCGGCCTGCCCAAGCTCATGGCGGCCGAGCTTTACAAGCCGTTCATCATCCGCAAGCTCATCGAGCGCGGCATCGTCAAGACCGTAAAGAGCGCAAAGAAGATAGTAGACCGCCGCGAGCCTGTAATCTGGGATATCCTTGAGAACGTGATGAAGGGCCATCCCGTGCTGCTCAACCGTGCACCTACGCTCCACCGCCTCGGTATCCAGGCCTTCCAGCCCAAGCTCATCGAGGGCAAGGCCATACAGCTCCACCCGTTGGCTTGTACGGCGTTCAACGCCGACTTCGACGGCGACCAGATGGCCGTACACCTCCCGTTGAGCAATGAGGCCATACTTGAGGCACAGATACTGATGCTCCAGAGCCACAACATCCTCAACCCTGCCAACGGTGCGCCTATCACAGTGCCGTCGCAGGACATGGTGCTCGGACTTTATTACATCACCAAGATACGCCCGGGTGCCAAGGGCGAGGGGCTTACGTTCTACGGCCCCGAGGAGGCCATCATAGCCCACAACGAGGGCAAGTGCGACCTCCACGCCCAGGTGAAGGTGGTCGTTAAGGACCTCGACGAGAATGGCAAGCTCGTAGACAAGATGGTGGAGACCTCCGTGGGCCGTGTAATCGTCAACGGTATCATTCCCGAGCAGGTGGGCTATGTCAACAAGATTATATCCAAGAAGAGCTTGCGCGACATCATCGCCGACGTAATAAAGTCCGTGGGCTTTGCTGAGGCTTGCGAGTTCCTCGATGGAATCAAGAACCTCGGTTACCGCATGGCCTACCTCGCCGGTCTGTCGTTCAACCTCGACGACATCATCATACCGCCAGAAAAGGCTGCCCTCGTGGAGAAAGGTAACGAGGAGGTGCGCCAGATCACCGAGAACTACAACATGGGATTCATCACCGACACCGAGCGTTACAACCAGGTAATCGATACTTGGACGCACATCAACAACGACCTCGGCAACGTGCTCATGAAGGAGATGACCGAGGCCGACCAAGGCTTCAACGCCGTGTTCATGATGCTCGACTCCGGCGCGCGTGGATCAAAGGACCAGATTCGCCAGCTCTCGGGTATGCGCGGACTTATGGCAAAGCCCCAGAAAGCGGGTGCCGAAGGCGCACAGATCATCGAGAACCCTATCCTCTCCAACTTCAAGGAGGGTATGTCGGTGCTTGAGTACTTCATCTCCACCCACGGTGCGCGCAAGGGTCTTGCCGACACCGCCATGAAGACTGCCGATGCCGGATACCTCACGCGACGCCTTGTCGACGTGTCGCACGATGTAATCATCACCGAGGAGGACTGCGGAACGCTTCGCGGACTCGTATGCACCGCCCTGAAGAACGGCGACGAGGTCATCTCCACGCTCTACGAGCGCATCCTTGGCCGCGTATCCGTACACGACATAATCCACCCCACCACAGGCGAACTTATCGTTGCCGCCGGTGAGGAAATAACCGAGCCTATAGCCCAGGCCATAGAAGACTCGCCCATTGAGAGCGTGGAGATTCGCTCCGTGCTCACCTGCGAGAGCAAGCACGGCGTCTGCATGAAGTGCTACGGCCGCAACCTTGCCACGCAGCGCATGGTGCAGAAGGGCGAGGCCGTGGGCGTCATCGCCGCACAGGCCATCGGTGAGCCGGGTACGCAGCTTACGCTCCGTACGTTCCACGCCGGTGGTGTGGCTGCCAACGCCGCTGCCAATGCCGCCATTTTTGCCAAGAACGACAGCAAGCTGGAGTTCGAGGAACTTCGCACGGTGCCGTTCGATGAGGACGGTCGCAAGTGCGAGATGGTTGTCAGCCGACTTGGCGAGGTACGCTTCGTAGACCCCAATACCAAGATAGTGCTCTCCACGATGAACGTGCCTTACGGTTCTACGCTCTACCACAAGCAGGGCGACGTGGTGGCCAAGGGCGAGAAGATAGCCCAGTGGGACCCGTTCAACGCTGTTATCGTCACCGAATATGCAGGTACGCTTAAGTTCAACGATGTAATCGAGGGCGTTACCTACCGTGCCGAGACCGACGAGACCACCGGCCTTACCGAGAAGATTATCACCGAGTCGAAGGACAAGTCGAAGGTTCCCACCTGCGACATCATCGACGCATCGGGCGAGAAGGTCGGCACGTACAACTTCCCCGTGGGTGGCCACGTGGTGGTTGAGGACGGCCAGACCGTAAAGACCGGCGAAACGCTCGTCAAGATTCCGCGCGCCGTGGGCAAGGCAGGCGACATCACCGGAGGTCTGCCTCGTGTCACCGAGCTGTTCGAGGCCCGCAACCCGTCCAACCCCGCCGTGGTCAGCGAAATCGACGGTGAGGTCACCATGGGCAAGGTGAAGCGCGGCAACCGAGAGATTATCGTCACCTCAAAGACCGGCGAGCAGCGCAAGTACCTCGTGTCGCTCTCCAAGCAGATCCTTGTTCAGGAGCACGATGCCGTGCGCGCCGGCACACCGCTTTCCGATGGCGTTGTCACTCCGGCCGACATTCTTGCCATCAAGGGTCCCACGGCTGTGCAGGAGTACATCGTCAACGAGGTGCAGGACGTTTACCGTCTGCAGGGCGTTAAGATTAACGACAAGCACTTCGAGATAATCGTCCGCCAGATGATGCGCAAGGTGCAGATAAACGACCCGGGCGACACTTCGTTCCTCGAGCAGGAGATTGTAGACAAGCTTGACTTCGCAGAGGAGAACGACCGCATTTGGGGCAAGAAAGTGGTCACCGATGCAGGCGACAGCGAGAACCTGCAGAAGGGTCAGATTGTCACCGTGCGCAAGCTGCGCGACGAGAACTCCATGCTCAAGCGCCGCGACCTTAGGCTCGTGCAGGTGCGCGACGCCGTTCCGGCCACGTCCACCCAGATTCTCCAGGGCATCACCCGCGCCGCCTTGCAGACCAAGAGCTTCATGTCGGCAGCATCGTTCCAGGAAACCACCAAGGTGCTTAACGAGGCTGCCATCCGCGGCAAGGTTGACTACCTTGAGGGAATGAAGGAGAACGTTATCTGCGGTCACCTCATCCCCGCAGGCACCGGCCTGCGCGAGTTCGACAAGCTCATCGTAGGCTCCAAGGAAGAGTACGACCGCATGCAGGCCAACCGCAAGAACGTGCTCGACTTCGCCGAGGAGGACGCTGCCCCTGCCGCAGAGGAGGCTCCCGCCGAGGCTGCTGTTACAGAGCCGCAGGAGGCATAAGTCTTGAAATAAGTGTTTTTTGAAAATAAGAAGCCGCGCGGACAGTGAGTGCCGCGCGGTTTTTTTATGGACTCGTTTGATTTTTTTGCGACTATTCCAGAATGAGGAGTGAGGCGGGCTGCGTGACGAATGACGGTGGGAAAACAGGTCTAAAGGAACCCCGCAATGAAGCAAATATGAACTTTTTGGAAAAAGTCTGATGTCTGCTTTGGGTTAGTCAGCCAATTGTCTGTATTTGTTGTTGGCCTTCTGTCGGCTTGTCCATGTGGAAAGCGTTGATTAGCATGTCGAATAGTTTAGTGTTTAGATAGAAGTTGTCGCGCCCGAGTTTCATTTTGCTTAGCAGCCCTTTGTTGGCCAGTTGGTTCAGGTATGACGATGCCGTCGGGCGGGTGACGCTTAGTTCCTTGCACACGAAGTCAATCTTTGTGTAAGGATGGCGGAACAGGTTGTTCAGCAAGTCTTGCGAATATACTTTAGGAAGTTCATGGCGTATGATCTGTTTATATTCCATCATCATCTTTTTTATGTCCAGAATCAAGGCGACGGTCTCAAGCGATGTGTCTTCGAGTCCTTTCAGTAGGAACAGAATCCATTGTTCCCACGCTCCGTTATCCCTTACGGCTTGTATTAAGCGATAGTATTCACCTTTATTCTTTATAATATAGCGGCTTAGATATAGCACAGGTAAGTCCAGCAACCCTTGTTGCACAAGGTATAGTATATTTACAATCCTTCCCGTCCTCCCGTTTCCGTCAGAGAAAGGGTGTATGCTTTCAAATTGGTGGTGTATGATGCACATTTTCACGAGCGGGTCTAAGTCACTCATAGCGTCATCGTTAATGAACCTTTCAAGGTTAGACATATAGGAGACGATTTCGTCGTGGCTTTGGGGTGGCTGGTAAACTGCTTCTCCTGTTCTGTCGTTTATTAATGCCGTTCCGGGGGTGCTCCTAAAGCCGGCGTCGTTGTGCTTAATCCGTTTGTAAATCTCGCAAAAGTCGTTGCAAGTCAGCAGTCCGTGCTTCTTCACCAACTCAAATCCGTAAAGCAATGCGCTTGAATAATTTTGGACTTCTTTTGCAGCGGGAGAAACAGTTGTGTGGAAAGATAGCTCAGCTTTGTAAAGCTCGTCGTGAGTCGTAATGATGCTTTCCACTGCTGAACTATCCTTCGCTTCTTGCAGCGAAAGGGTGTTGATTAATATGGTTGTGTTTGGTATTGACAGCACGGCTCCTTTTAGCTCGGCAAGCCTGCGGTGAGACCGGGCGGCTTGTTTCAGTACGGCCTTTGTCTCAACTTCCACTTTAAGTGGTAATATCGGTATTCTATACATAGAAAGAATTTTTATATGTCAATGCAAATATATAAAGAAAATCGCGTTTTCTTTACATGACCGAGGACTAAATGTAAAGAAAACGCGATTTTCTTTATATGTCGGGCTTTTATGTTTGGCTGTGGCGGTTGCCTTTGTTCCTTGCTTGTTGGCTTTGTGTTTAGGTTTTTTCGTGGCATTTGGCAATAAATCTCAGTGTGTCATCATAGTTTTGCTTTCGTGGGGAAAACAAGGTTGGCAAAAAGAAACAGGAAACTAATGTCGGCCAACATCACTGCTTATACCGCCGCAGGCTTTTGGGGAACAAAACCATGGCTCGTTAGGGCGTTCTCTTCACGTATCGTTAACGCCAATGCTAAAAACGTCCCAATGAGCCAACGGGGTTACACCCCTCTGGACACCCCGTTTGCCCCGTGCGTCTGTGTGCCGGTGACCTCTTGACTCGTGAAAGGCTTGTCGCCTATCACGACAGCTACGCCGCAGCGATGGCGAAATACGGATTGCAGCGTGGTGCCCGAGGTTCGGAAGCACGGCATACCCTCACCGTCCAATACTACCGTGACCTGAAACGGCAGACGGGAGAACTTGAAGTCAACGTGTGGCAGTTGCAGACCGAGCAACTGCAAGCGAAACGGCAGCTTGACGAAGTGCGGAAGGAAATCAAGTCGGAGAAGCTGGAAGCCGCCAAGACCAAGAGCTTCATGTCGGCAGCATCGTTCCAGGAAACCACCAAGGTGCTCAACGAGGCTGCCATCCGCGGCAAGGTTGACTACCTTGAGGGAATGAAGGAGAACGTCATCTGCGGCCACCTCATCCCCGCCGGTACCGGCTTGCGCGAGTTCGACAAGCTCATCGTAGGCTCCAAGGAGGAGTACGACCGCATGCAGGCCAACCGCAAGAACGTGCTCGACTTCGCCGAGGAGGACGCAGCCCCCGCCGCCACCGAAGAGGCTCCCGCCGAGGCTGCCGTGACCGAGCCGCAGGAGGCGTAACCCTCTGAAACAAATGTTTTGAATAAAAAAGCCGCGCGATCCGATTGGGCCGCGCGGCTTTTTGTTTAGAACCATGACCTTGCACTTTTGCTGAAGCCGTAAGCTTTTGGGGCAATGGCCTTTTTGTGTAGCTTATTTATTCTTGTGGTATTATCTCCCCATTGGGAATGTTTACTGAGGCTCCGTTTTCAGCCATGAAACTGCCAAACTTCCCAAGTTCTATCTTTCCACCATTGTTTATTGTAAGCTTTCCTCCGGCCTTGATTAGGATGTTGGCGTTCGTCATTGAGCATCCATTCACGGCAAGCTCGCCTCCATCCATGACTATCAGTTTGCGTCCATCAGCCATTGTAAGCCCGGCACCGCTTATGGTCAAGGTGCCGCTTCTAACTATGATATCGCTATTGATGGTTTCGCCCGCTAAGCTGCGGCTTGACGTAAGCGCCATAGGCTCGGATGCCCCTTTTACATACTCTCCTGTGCGTTCCGTGTCAAAGCGAGAGCTGCCCCATTCTATGCCATGGCCATTGGTTTTCCAAACATTAATGTATCCTCCCAAATCGCTCACTATCAGCTCGTTCTTTCCGTCAGAGTCTATGTCGGACACACATACGCCTTGCCCCATTTCGGCTGTGCCGGGCATGGGGAACGTCAATACGTCACTTCCGTCACTATGTATGGCGTAGATGGTAAACTCATCGTTGAAAACAATGTCCATGTTACCATCCCCGTCAATATCGGCGATAATGGGCATTTGCATGTGCGTATCCCATTCCTCTATGTTGAACAATTCGGGTATGTCGCGGTTGAAAAGCTGCGAGCCTTTGTTGTTCCAAGCCCTTACACATCCGTAACCCAGCGAGGCAACTTCAAGCTGGTCGTCGCCATTGAGGTCGCCAACTGTCACTGCATGGTCGAGTCCCTCTCCTTTTTGCCCCATTCGATACGGTATTGATGCCGACCCATCGTTTCCGTCAAACCCTGCCAGGCACGATCCGTCAGGCTTGATGGCAAATATGCGGTCTGGGTCGGTTGCGTTGCGCTCTGCCACGAGTATTTCCTTTTGCCCGTCGCCGTCAAGGTCGCAAACAACCGGCGAAGACCTAAGGTCACTGCCAGGGCGTGAGAAGAACGGTTCGCGCAAGAACGGGGTGCCATCGTGCTTCCAGATGTAGACACCGCCATAGCCACCGCTTATTATTTCCTTGTAGCCATCCCCATCGAGGTCGGCCACAGCCAAGCTGCTATAGTTGCCAGCCACCTTGCCTGCGCCTATAGTAGGCCGTGCGGTGCCGTCGGCGTTGAGGACGGTTATGCCAAGGCCGTTCTCGTCGAGTGCCAGTATTTCCTTTTCGCCTTTGCCGTCAGGGATGTCAATGTCGGTCACCACCGGGCCGCGGTAGTACACGCCCGGCATTTCCGTCTGCCAAAGCTTGTCGGGGCGGTTGTCTCCGTCCTTGTCTTGCGATGAGTGGCACACTGCGTATGTCTTGCCATCGGCATCAGCACTGCGTGGCAGGGTTATTACGCATTGCTCACCGTTGCCGTACAAGTCGGCCACGGTTGGGGCGGCCTGTATGAGCCACGGGTAAGTGGCATAGCCGCTGAATGTGGTCACGTTGTCATCTATGTCGAAAGGCTCGGTGCCATCGGGGGCAGCCACGTACAGCGTAGATATATTTTCATCCCCATCAGCGAGGCTTGCCACCTGCACAATCTCCTTTTGGCCGTCATAGTCGTGGTCGGCTGCATAAGCCTCGTTTACAAAGCCAGCATCGCCGGAGGAAAGCACTTGTTGCATCATCAGCGGATAAGTGGTTATGCCTGCGAACGGCGCGGAAAGGTTTCCCTCCACGTTGCTTGCGCTCAGTGTTGACAGCTTGTAGTAATATGTTACCTGCGGCGAAATGCCATCGTCTTCAAAGTAGCGAGTGGTCAGTGGGGTCTTGTTGAGCTTAACGTAGCTCCCGTTAGCTGATGGCGAGCGGTAAATGTTATATTTCGTCTCGCCCTTCATGCTGTACCAATTGAATGATATTGTTTTTTCCGTCGAAGCGTTGTGTATCTTGGTTATGTCTACATCTGGTCCGGGATGGGCGAAGTCCACCGAGAGGCTGTCTTGGCCGATTGACCCGTCAGACAGCGTAACTATAGCTCTCAATTGGGCGCCTTGAGTGTATAAGTCGCTTACAGTAAAAGTGCAGGTGCTGTCTGTGGTGGAAATGATTTCCGATATTCCGTATACCGGCGTCACTGTCCATTTTACAGGCTGCGACGAAGCCTTGCCCATCCTTGCATACTCCAGGGCTACGGTGACTGTCTCCCCGGCCTTCAACTTTTTGTCGCCATCGCTCGTGCTCAGCACTTTTATTGCCGCTATGCGTAGCTTGGGCGAGAAAATGTCTATTTTGAAGGTGTCAACGCATGTGTAGTTCTGGTAAGCATTTGGCATTCCCCATATCGTAAGCATCAGGCAAGCAGCGTTCCACTCGTTGCGCATTCTCTCTGGGGCGTCCTTGCTAACCGAAATCTTAAACTGCTGGTTGCCAACCTTTGACGTCTTGGCCAGTATGTCTCCATACACCACTTCGCCATTGTCAACAATTACATAAGGCGAGAGCGAAGTGAGCGTTGCCTTTACGTAAGACAAGCTCCCTGTGGAGTTCAATATTGAGATGTCAAACTTCGCGCTGTCTCCTATGGCCACTTGCTTGTTGAAACCGTTCAAGGAAGCTATTTTGTAATACCCGTTGTACGATGGACGGTCAAACGAAAAGCTTTTTTGGCACGGGATGAAGTTCCTTGCGGTTATTGTAATCTTCATCGTGCCGCTGGTCTTGTTGGCATCGAGTATGAACTCGTGCGTCTGGTTGTCCGAGATAAATATCCGCTCATAATAGTCGTTTGCCTTTGATATGCACACCAACGCTTCTTCTCCGGCAGGCAAGTTCTTTATCTGTAGCGAAATCTTGTATTTCTTGTCAGGGGTGTATTGTCTCGTGGCAGTCACGTCCAACTCTTGTGGCACTGCAGACCATACGGGCATTTCTGGATCGCCTAAGAGGTGGAGGCGTAAAAATGATGGGGTATCGTAAAGATAAAACGTAGACCATTTTCCAATCCTGCACATTTTTTCAGTTAAGATTCCCAGCTGTGTCACATTGCCATTATATAATGAATTAATGAACTCGCCATATTGCTCCTCTTCACCGGCATAGCCAACGTTTGCATTACCAATAAACGCTACAGCACCTCCATTTTTTGCTTTCACAAAATGTTCGGCGATGCAATCTTTGTGGAATTCAGTTGTAGAACAGCCTCCAGAAATGACAATCTGTTGGTAGTCTCCATTTGACAACTTGTCTACATCGTCGATTGATATGCTTTCTGATTTATCTTTTGATGAAGCACCTAAGTAACGCTGAGAGCTATGGTCCATGTGATACACTATGTGAAAGAATCCAAGTCCTGACTTTCCTGTTCCGTTTAACTCGGCCAATAAGTTGCTTTTTGTTAACTCTGCTCCTCTGTTTGAATACTCAGTTGTGGCAGGGGTGTGTTTGCCGCAATTGCAGTTATAATGGTCAAAGAGGCACATCTTGTTTATGTCTGTATATTTAGAGAGTTCTTTGTCTATATCGGATTGTTTGCCATCATATAACATTCCATCTTCACTCTTTGAAATGTAAGCAGAGGCAACCAAATGATTCATGACATATTCTTTCTTGACATTGCTGGAACTCATTTTCTCGTATGATAAGATTTTATCGACAAAGCTGAAAGATTCTGATAGCGTTGTGACAGGTGCGCGCCCAATGAAACAAAATCTATCTAACTTTATATCATCTCTTTTTGTTTCCGCATACACATGGTCATTATTTGAGTTCCAATTGGCGTTTAAATCGGTGTAATATGCATCAGACGGGAATGCTTGTTTATTGTAGTAATTATATAAGCGTGATGGTATGATTTCCGTGTCACCTCCCAGCAGCACAAACAGCCCTTCTCCCCATTTATGGTAGCATTCCTGTAAGTAGGCATGGATTTTCTCGGGTAGGTCAGAGCCTGTGTATTCATTCCTTATGTCGTCAATGTTCTTTATTATCGTGGTGACGCCTTTCTCAATCTTCCAATTCGCCAAGCGCAAGAATGCAGGCCGCAGCGAATCGCAGGTTATTATGATGTAGTCTGGAACTTCCTCTTCCATGTCGTCCATGAGTGTAGGTATGTGCACTGGTTCGTTGGCTGTTGAGCGCTTTACGCGGGCTTTCAGTTTGCTGCCTGCATTGTAAAACTTCTCAACATCCTCGGGGTTGTCCACCATCGACATTACCATCTTTTTTGCAAGTGTGGCGCGGTAGTCGCTTTGTGCCAGCGGCCTTTCCCTTTTTGTCGGGCCAACAGAATATTTTATGTTGTACGCAAGGTCGTTTATGATTACCTTTTTTGTAGTTGGGTCGTATTCCAGAGGGTAAAACATCACGGTCACTATGTGGTAGCCCATCGTGATGTAGTCAGCCACTATCTCGGCGCGCTTTGCGGGATAGCAAGCGTTCCCATTATATATGGAGTCCAATGGCTCTGTAAAACCGCCGTCTAAGCCGCCTACTGTCACAGGCTTCTGCACGGGGTAGGGCGTTAGCTTGCCCCTAAGCTCTGTGCGTTGGCTTGTGGTTATGTCTATGCCGACTACCGATGCGTCCAGTGGCATTACGAACGACTTTTGCACGGCAGGCAGCTCCGGGGCGCCCACATCCCTCGTGAGCGCGTTTGAGCCTGCAATGCGTATCACGTCGTACCCATCTTTCTCGGACAAGGTGATGCTGCCCTTGTCCGTCGATATCTGCCCTGCTATTTGTGCCTTGGCTTCCGCTATTGGCAGCAATGTGAGCAAGGCTATTGCAATGAAAATAACGTTTCGCTTCATAACCCTATGGTTTTAGCTTTATGGTTTCAGATGTTCCGTCCGCGAACGATATGCGCATGATGGCACATGGCTTAGGAAGATTATCTTTGCAGATTTCTATGGTGCTCGATTTTGTCGGCAGAGACATAACTTGTTGTCCGGCAACTGTGTAGCATCTGATGTGTTTTATGACTTGTCCGGCTATTACAATATATGCATTCCCGTTGTCTTTTACCATCAGCCCGTTATGTTTTGTTTGCGTTATGCCGCTTGTCGGCATTGCGAAGATGGGGAAGTCATTCCATCCGGGGGCGTTTTTGTAAAGCTCTATGCTTTCGTAAGGAACGAATAACTTTTGGAATCTGGCATCTTTAAAGGTGTCTTTCCCCAGTTTCGGGGGAATCGTAGCCTCACAGGTAAGCCAAAAGTATGGGTTGCCGTCGGTTGTGTAAGAGGTTGTCACTTCGGCAAAAGCCCGATCGCCTATGGTGTCCACGCTGGCCGGAATCACAGCATCCCTCACAATGTGTGCATATTCATATGCATTGCCAAGTATGGCCCTTGTGCCGTCCATTGCCAACTTGCCTCCACTGGCAAAGAAAATGCCCTCTCCATCGTTTGGTGTGTAAAGCGTGTCGCCATCCAATGAATAGATGGCATCGTTTTCGTATTTATAACGTGTGTTGTCTTCCGATAGCTTTAGAAAGGTGTACCTAAAGTTGCTGCGGTTGACCCCACCGTATGGATATTTGCCAAATGATGGGAATATGCCTGATAGTATGAAAGCACATTTGCTGCCGTTTACGTTCAATGCGTAGTCTGAAAGATAAACAAGAGATTTTGGCAACTGCACAGTACGTTCCTTGTCTTTGCGTGTCAACGTACATTCGAAGGCGTGTGCGGGTAGGGTGTCTATGTCGGCATTGCGCAGGTTTAGTTCTTCGAGCTGGTTGGTCAACAGCTCTCGCAGCACTGCGTAGTCATCCTCGGCGAGTGTGCCTGTTATTGTGAGGTGCGTCACCTGTGCCTTTTGCTCCTCTGTGAGCAGGCTCTCTAATGGTGTACCGTCAACGTTTACTGCAACGTGGGTGTTGTCGCCCTGCGCCATGGCCGGTAGTACGGCGGCGAAGAGCGCGAGCAGGGTGTATAACAGCTGTTTCATGGTTGTAATTTTTGTTAGGTTTATAATTAGTGTGCTGTGCGGGGCTTCTTTGGTTATTTAGTAACGACCATTCGCTTGGTGTCAATGAGTTGCCCATCGATGATTAGGCTGTAGAGATACATTCCCGCACTTAGCCCTGCACTATTCATTTCAATGTAAGTATTTCCGCGGTCGGCAATTGGCATCTGCTGTATTTGCTTGCCGCTCATGTCATATATGCATAGCAGGGCGTTTTGTGCGTCTGTGGGTATGGTCAGCTCTATCTTTGTGGCATTGGCAAATGGGTTTGGCTCATTCTGCGCAAGTTTTGCCGCATACAGTTTGTTGGCAGGCTCGCTGCCTGAGGCCGCTTTGGCATTTGCCCTTGTTTGCAGCTTGCCGTCGGCGGCTTCGAGTGCCTCAATCTTTGCGTTCAGTTCGCCAATTGCCTGCACGAGTATTGGTATCAGCTCCATGTAGTTGATGCCTTTTGTTCCGTTATCCATCTCATACACGAGGTCTGGGTAAACTGCCTCAAGCTGCTCGGCAGAAAGGGCATAGTGCATCTTTGCGAGACTTTGCGCCGCGATGGCGTTCATAGGCTGCTTGGTCGTGGCAGTGTCGCTTTCCACTGCCATGGCCTTGTTGGCAGCAGACGGCTTGTAATATTTCATTGCAGTAAAGCCTGCCAGCTTGTCATGTGCGGTCTCTTGCGCCTCGTTAGACGAAAAAGTCCGTGCGGCGGACATTGTGCCAACGCCATCGCCTATGAGCACACCGTGGATGTTTCCCGAAACGTAAAGGTCGCCATTGACGCCTGTAGTTCCATTGAAATATCCTGCATACCGCCGTGTAAGCGGAGTCCCGTTTTCCGAGCGGTCTGTTGTGCCATAAATGGCAGCCCCATAGTTGTTGCCATCAATTCTTCCAAACACACCATAGTTGTAGCCGGAGGTTGCGTTGCCAGCCCGGCCTAATACGCCGAATGCCCGCCCAGAGTACCTATCTGCGCCTGTGCTTGATATTGCAAGACCCTGTAAGCCTACGTAGAACGATGAGCCTGAATGTGGGGCTTTGAAGTAACCTGCGTTTGCCCAGTTGGAATTGATTTCCTTATTGTGCGCCATGCTGTATATGCCGCAATTGTTGCCAAAGGCATACAAGTCGTATGAAGCATTGCCGGCAGAGCCAATGCTTAGGCCCGACAGGGGCGACAGCGAGGTTTTCAATGCCATGTTGCCATTGCTGTTGACCCGCAGTTGTGCGTTTGCCGCAGTTGCGGCGCATAACAAAGCTAAGGAAATAGTGAAGAAATGTTTCATGATGAATTGTTTTAAAGTTAGATAATCGTTAATTGGTAATTTTATATCGCAAATATAGCGATTTATTTGATATGTTGTAATCCAAGGTGTATGTTTAACGATAATTAATAAGGCACCTGGGGAGGCTGCCCCGGGCAACGCGCTCTCTTGTGGCATGTCCCATTGCCAAGGCTCGGCAATGCCAATGAGCCGCATAGCCCTGCCCGCGGGAGCAAGGAAAGGCAAGAAAGGCAAGAAATAGGGCTTTAGTGCAAAAATATTCACGAAACATTTGGCGGTTTGCATGAATATGTGTACATTTGCACCCAAATTCGCATAAACATACACGGACATGAAAGCAAAGAACGACAGGCTGGAGACGCTGAGGATGATTATATCGAGCCGCGAGATGGGCAACCAGGAGGAGCTGCTCGCCGCACTGCGCGAGGAGGGCTTCGTGGTTACGCAGGCCACGCTGAGCCGCGACCTTAAGCAGCTCAAGGTGGCCAAGGCCGCCACCATGCGCGGCAACTACGTCTACGTGCTGCCCAACGTCACCATGTACAAGCGCGTGAGCACCCCGGCGCAGATAAAGGAGATGATGCAGGTGCCGGGTTTCCTCTCTATTCACTTCTCGGGCAACATGGGCGTAATAAAGACGCGGCCCGGCTATGCCAGCAGCATAGCCTACAACATCGACGCGAGCAACATCCCCTACATACTCGGCACCATAGCCGGCGACGACACGATATTCATCGTGGTTAAGGAGGGCATCCACCAGAAGGACGTGGTGGGGGCGCTCAGCTCGGTGATGCCCGAGATGGCCAAGGCCAGCATTTGATGTGCGCCGCCGCCACTGCCGCGGCCCTGTATGGGCGCCGCGCAAGGCGGGCGGACAATCAACACAGCAACTTTACCTACAAGATGGAAATGGAAGAGATTAAAGTTATGGTGGCCGATGCCACCCATGAACGCTACGTGGACACCATCCTCGATACGATGGCCGCCGCCGCCAAGGTGCGAGGCACGGGCATTGCCCGCCGCACCCACGAGTATGTGGCCACCAAGATGAAGGAGGGCAAGGCCGTCATAGCCCTTTGCGGCGACCGCCTTGCGGGCTTCAGCTACATCGAGACGTGGGGCAACAAGCAGTACGTTACCACCTCGGGCCTCATCGTGGCCCCCGAGTACCGCAACCTCGGGGTGGCCAAGCGCATAAAGGACCTTACGTTTTCGCTGGCCCGCACCCGCTGGCCCGAGGCCAAGATCTTCAGCCTCACGAGCGGTTCGGCGGTGATGAAGATGAACACGCAGTTGGGCTACGTGCCTGTCACCTTTGCCGACCTTACCGACGACGAGGCCTTCTGGCGCGGCTGCGAGGGCTGCGTAAACGTAGACGTGCTAAAGCGCACGGGCCGCCGCTACTGCATCTGCACCGGCATGCTCTACGACCCCGCGCTGCACCCGGGCGAGAAACCGCCTGTGGAAATCAAAAGTTAAGAATTAAGAGCTAAGAATTAAGAGCTAAGAATTAAGAGTTAAGAGTTAAGAATTAAGAAAATTACCGGCTGCGGGTGTTTGGGGGGCGGTTGCTTGGCATCATGCATTGCGCTGTCTGGCCACAGTGGGCGGGATGGATTCCCGGTGCTCCCATAACTCTCAGTACTCCCATAACTCCCATAACTCCAATAAAAACCCCTAAAAACTACAAGATATGGCAAAGAAGAAAGTGGTGGTGGCCTTTTCCGGCGGATTGGACACCTCTTACACAGTGATGAAGCTGGCCAAGGATGGCTACGAAGTCTATGCCGCCTGCGCCAACACGGGCGGCTTCAGCCCCGAACAGCTTAAGAAGAATGAAGAGAACGCCTACAAGCTGGGCGCGGTGAAGTACGTTACGCTCGACGTCACCCACGAGTACTACGAGCGTTCGCTTAAGTACATGGTTTTCGGCAACGTGCTCCGCAACAACTGCTACCCCATCTCCGTAAGCTCCGAGCGCATATTCCAGGCCATCGCCATCGCCCGCTATGCCAACGAGATAGGCGCCGACGCCATTGCCCACGGCTCCACCGGGGCCGGCAACGACCAGATACGCTTCGACATGACCTTCCTCGTCATGGCCCCGGGGGTGGAGATCATCACCCTTACGCGCGACAAGGCACTCTCGCGCAAGGAGGAGGTAGACTTCCTCAACGCCAACGGCTTCAATGCCGACTTCGCCAAGCTTAAGTACTCTTACAACGTGGGCATCTGGGGAACCAGCATCTGCGGCGGCGAACTGCTCGACCCAACGCAGGGCCTGCCCGAGGAAGCCTACCTCAAGCACGCCACCAAGAGCGGCGAGGAGGAGCTGCGCATAACCTTCGAGAAGGGCGAGATAGTGGCCGTCAACGGTGAGGAGTTTGCCGACAAGGTGGCCGCCATACAGCGCATAGAGGAGATAGGCGCAGCCTACGCCATAGGCCGCGACTGCAACGTGGGCGACACCATCATAGGCATAAAGGGCCGGGTGGGCTTCGAGGCCGCCGCCCCCAAGCTCATCATCGAGGCCCACAGGCTGCTTGAGAAGTCTACGCTGAGCAAGTGGCAGCAGTATTGGAAGGACCAGGTGGCCAACTGGTACGGCATGTTCCTGCACGAGAGCCAGTACCTTGAGCCTGTCATGGCCGACATAGAGGCCATGCTCACCTCCTCGCAGCGCAACGTCAACGGCACCGCCATACTCAAGCTAAGGCCCTACGGCTTCGAGACCGTGGGCGTGGATTCGCCCGACGACCTCACCAAGTCGAAGCTCGGCGAGTACGGCGAGATGCAGCACGGCTGGACAGCCGACGAGGCCAAGGGCTTCATCAAAGTGCTCAGCACCCCGCTGCGCGTTTACTATGGCATACACAAGCGCCCCCTATAATCCCCCAAAGGGGGATGGCCTGTACCCCATCTTTCTCAAGGCTAAGCAAGGCCGGACATTTTCATTTTGGTCATGCAGTTCTCATTATATGTAAAACAGAGGTCAATGGATGACACAAATGCTATTCCCCAGCCAAAAGATGAAAAGCGGACAAAGCCAACCAAAAGCTTTTATGCTTACCAAACGGCAAGCCCCGATGCTTACGGTCTGCTTAAAGCGAATGCCCGCCACAATCGGAAGCAGCCTACACGTGCTGAGGCGGTTTTGTGGGATGAACTGAAAGGGAAGCGGTTGGGGGTGCGTTTTAGGCGGCAGCATGTCATTGGCGAGTATATAGCCGACTTTGTCTGCCTCGATTGCAGGTTGGTAGTTGAGGTTGATGGGAAATATCATGATGCGGCGCAGCAGCAAGAGAATGACCAAATCAGGACACAGTGGCTCAATGCCAATGGTTTTACGGTGATAAGATTTGTCAATGAAGAGGTCATAGGCGCAACTGAGGCCGTTGTGAAGAAAATAAGAGATGAATTAACAACAAAACTGAATGAAAATAGAGCAAGCAAATATTAAAGGAACATTTCCTGCCGCTTCATCCCCCCTTGGGGGGATTGAGGGGGGCGTCAGAATAGGAATCTTAGGTGCGGCAGGATATACAGGAGGCGAACTGATCCGCGTGCTGGCGGGCCATAAATTCTCCGAGATTGTTTTCGCCAACAGCGAGAGCAATGCCGGCAACGCTGTGGCCGACGTACACGGGGGGCTGCTCGGCGATACGGAGCTGCGTTTCACCGACGCCATGCCGTTCGAGGATGTCGATGTGGTCTTCTTCTGTTTCGGTCATGGCAAGAGCGAAGCCTTCCTCCGCGAGCACAGTGTGCCGACCGGGGTGAGGATAATCGACCTCGCGCAAGATTTCCGTCTGGCCGCGCCGGGCAACGACTTCGTTTACGGACTGCCCGAAATACACCGCAAGCAGGTGGCCTCGGCCATGCACGTGGCCAACCCAGGGTGCTTCGCCACGTGCATACAGCTCGCCCTGCTGCCCGCTGCAAGGATGGGCCTGCTCACGGGCGACGTGATGGTTAACGCCATTACCGGCTCCACCGGGGCGGGGCAGAAGCCCGGGGCCACGACGCACTTCTCCTGGAGGGTTGACAACTTGAGCGTATACAAGGCATTTACCCACCAGCACGTGCCGGAGATACGCCAGAGCCTCACCGAGGTGCAGGGCTCTGAGGTGGGCGCGATAGACTTCATCCCCTACCGGGGCAACTTCGCCCGCGGCATCTTCGCCACCGCCGTGGTGCGCACCGCGGCCGCCATCGACGACATTGTGGCGGCATACAAGGACTTCTACGCCAACGAGCCTTTCACCCACTATTCCGACCGGCCCATAGACATGAAGCAGGTGGTGAACACCAACAAGTGCCTCGTTCACTGCGACAAGCATGGCGACAAGCTCCTCGTCACCGCCTGCATAGACAACCTGCTTAAGGGAGCCGTGGGCCAGGCGGTGCAGAACATGAACATAATGTTCGGGCTTGACGAAACAGAAGGCCTGCGGCTCAAAGCATCAGCGTTCTAAGTGAAGAGTGAAGAGTGAAGAATGAAGAATCAAATTGCGGCATAAAGGCTGATTCTTATGGGTAGGAATGAGATGGAAGGATATAATCGGGAGAAATCCCCACTGCATCGGAAGAGCTATGATTTTGCGGTGAGAGTGGTGAATATGGTAAGATATATTGACTGCCCGATAAAGGAAAACGCCTTGTTCACGCAAGTGCTGCGCTCCGGCACGGCCATTGGCGCCCTTGTGCGTGAGGCGGAATTTGCCCAAAGCCCTGCTGATTTCATCAACAAGCTTCATGTAGCTCTGAAAGAATGCAATGAAACTCTTTATTGGCTCGAACTGCTAAAAGACACTGGTTATATAGGCGAAAAAGAGGAGGCGAGCATGACACACGACTGCAAGGAACTGCTTGCCATACTGATAGCCTCAATAAAGACAACTAAAAAGCGTAACGGAAAAATGGACAACGAAGTGTGAAAAGCTGAACAGCGCACGTGGACGAGTGCCGAGGTGGAGAACGCAGCTCTTGATGCATATTGATTCTTCACTCTTCACTTTTCACTCTTCACTTAAAAACCAAATCGTATGAAGTTATTTGACGTTTATCCCCTGTTCAACATAAACATTGTCAAGGGCAGTGGCTGCCACGTTTGGGATGACTGTGGCACAGAGTATCTCGACCTCTACGGAGGCCACGCAGTGATAAGCATTGGCCACTGCCACCCCCACTACGTGGAGATGATGACGGCTCAGTTGGGGCGACTGGGCTTCTACAGCAACTCGGTAATCAACAAGCTCCAGGCCGAGCTGGCCTTGCGGCTGGGCCGCGCCAGCGGGTATGAGGACTACCAGCTGTTCCTCATCAACAGCGGGGCAGAGGCCAACGAGAATGCCTTGAAGCTGGCCTCGTTCACCAACGGCCGCACCCGTGTGCTTTCGGCCTGCAAGGCGTTCCACGGGCGCACGTCGCTGGCCGTTGAGGCCACCGACAACCCCAAGCTCATAGCGCCCATCAACGATGGCGGCCACGTTACCTACCTGCCGCTTAACGACCTCGCCGCATGGGAGTCCGAGCTGGCCAAGGGCGACGTCTGCGCCTGCATCCTTGAGTGCATACAGGGCGTGGGCGGCATAAGGCTGGCCACGCCGGAGTTTGCCCAAGGGTTGTCTGCTGCTTGCAAGAGGCATGGCACGGTGCTCATCTGCGACGAGATACAGTGTGGCTACGGGCGCAGTGGCCGCTTCTTCGCCCACCAGTGGCTCGGCATCAGGCCCGACCTCATCACCGTGGCCAAGGGCATTGGCAACGGCTTCCCCATGGGCGCGGTGCTCATCGCCCCGGAGTTCAAGCCCGTCTACGGACAGCTCGGCACCACCTTTGGCGGCAACCACCTTGCCTGCACAGCCGCGCTGGCCGTGCTCGACGTGATGGAGCAGGAGCACCTCGTGGACAACGCCCGCGAGACCGGCGCCTATCTCATGGACAGTCTGCGCAGGCTTCAGGCCGATTGCCCGCACATCACCGATGTGCGCGGGCGCGGGCTGATGGTGGGTATAGAGCTTGACGTGCCTTACAAGGAGGTGCGCAACAGCCTCGTCTACGATGAGCACGTGTTTACGGGCTGCTCCGGCACCAATACGCTGCGCCTGCTTCCGCCGCTCTGCCTCGCCAAGGAGCAGGCCGACGAGTTTGTGCAGAGGCTGCGCAAGTGCCTCGAAACTTTGTAAGTAGCCGTTCAAAATCAATCGGTATCATAATGTTTGGTGGTGAATGATTTTGAACATTTACTTAACGACTGTGCAATACTTAAAGCTGTTGACATCATGAAGATAGCAATAATAGGCGCAGGGGCCATGGGAGGCTCGCTCGCCGAGGGTCTGTTGGGCAGCGGGCGGTTCGCCCCCAACGACATTACAGTGGCCGACCCATCGGCCGCGAGGCTTGAACCGCTGGCCGCGCGCGGTGCCACAGTCACCGCCAACAACGTGGAGGCTGCCGCCGGGGCCGACGTGGTGATGGTGGTGGTGAAGCCATGGGTGGTGGAGAAGGTGCTCCGCCAGATAGCCCCGGCCCTGGGCGGCGATGGCCGCATGCTGGTGGTGGTGGCCGCCGGGGTAAGCGGGGCCGACGTTAAGGCGTGGGCTTGCGAATGCCCCGGAGGCGCGCCCGCCACATTCCTTGCCATACCCAACATTGCCGCCGCCCGCCGGTGCTCCATGACCTTCGTGGTGCCGGTGGACGCCACGGAGGGGCAGACCGCCGCCGTGCGCTCCGTGTTCGACGCCGTGGGGCAGACCATCGTAACCGAGGAGCGGTTGCTCGCCGCCGGCACTACGCTCGCCTCGTGCGGCATAGCCTACGCCATGCGCTACGTGCGCGCAGCCGCCGAGGGAGGCGTGGAGCTGGGCTTCCGCGCCGACGAGGCCACCGGCATAGTGCTGCAGACGGTGCGTGGGGCCGTGGAGCTGCTTCAGGCCGGGGGCGAGCACCCCGAGGCGGCCATCGACCGCGTTACAACGCCGGGCGGGGTCACCATCCGCGGGCTTAACGAAATGGAGCACGCAGGCTTCACCAGTGCCGTAATCCGAGGGCTTAAGGCCGGGCTTAAAGCCAAATCGTAATTAGAATTTAGCCGAATTTCGTGCTGCTGTCTGGCATGTTGATTTTCGGTTTTATCGACGATGTAGCGGGCTACATCGAGAAAAACCGGAAAGCAAGATGCCAGACAGCAGTGCGGAAGACGGCTGAAGAGCCAAAAGTCAAGTGAAAATGTAGGCTTGGCGGTCTAATGCGATTGGGCTTAAGGCCTGAGCGCGGCCCCGTTGGTGAGCTCAGGGCGCAGCCACCGTGGCTTTTTGCGCCACTACGTGGTTGCCTGCGGCGAAATAATGGGCCAAACTTTTGGCCGTTACGGGAAATAACCTTACCTTTGCAAATGGTTTGGCGGCCATGCCGCCGAGGCTGCCGCAATGGTGGAATTGGTAGACACGAGGGACTTAAAATCCCTTGGCCAGAAATGGCCGTGCGGGTTCGAGTCCCGCTCGCGGCACAGACAAACAACAGACAGACACTACAGACACGTAACAACACAGCAAAAACAGACACAATTATGCATTTTGCAGAGACCAAGGCCGCCCGCGACGGGTAGCCTTGGTTTTTTTGTTGTCGCCCTTTGGCCAACTGTCGGGCCATGCGGGCGCATATTGCCGATGTGCACACTGACCATGGCCGTGGAGCGGTTGCTGTAATATTATTTCATGCCGTGCAGTCTGCGGCGCAACGCCTTGGCAGCCAGCGTGTTGTAATAAGGCCGTTTTCGCGCTGCCAAACGGCCTCTTTCGCAGTGCCAAACGGCCTGTTTTGCAGCCCCGAACGGCACGTTTTGCGCCGCAATAAGGTTTGCGGGGGCTTGCCGGGCGGCTTTTGTAAGCATTCTTCGCACAGCTTGCGGCAGCTCGGGCAGGCAGTCGCCGGAGGTGCGGGGCAGTGCCCCCATTTGCTGGGCTGTCGCCAAAAATTCCGTGCATTACGCGCGGAGTTCGGATAAAAATGACTACATTTGCAGGGTATGTCGACAGAAATGCAGAACAACAAGCGCATAGCCAAGAACACACTGGCCTTGTATGCGCGGATGCTGTTCACCATGGCGGTGAGCTTCTACACGTCGCGCGTGGTGCTCGACGTGCTCGGCGAGACCGACTTCGGCATATACAACGTTGTAGGCGGGTTGGTGACGATGTTCTCCTTCCTCGGAGGCGCGCTGGCCACTGCCACGCAGCGGTTTTTCTCCATGGAGATAGGCAGGGGCGAGGGCGGCGACGTGAGGCGGATGTTCTCCACGGCGGTGATGATTCACGTGGTGCTCGCGGGCGTCATAGTGGTGGCCGGCGAGACCGTTGGCCTTTGGTTCCTCAACAGTTGCATGAACTTCCCGCCCGGGCGTTATGCCGCCGCCAACTGGGTGTACCAGCTCTCGCTGGCCACCTTTGCCATCGATGTGATGAGCGTGCCTTACAACGCCGCGCTGATAGCCTACGAGCGGATGAAGGCGTTTGCCTACGTCAGCATTGTTGAGGCCGCGCTTAAGCTGGGCGTGGTGTTCCTCATAACGCTCACCACCCACGACAAGCTGGTGGTCTACGCCGCCCTGCTTGCCGCCCTGGCCGTGGCCATAAGGCTCATATACGGATGGTATTGCAGGAGGCACTTCCCCGCCTGCCGCTGCGACCTTAAGTGGGATCGGGCCAGGGCCAGGGGCATGATGTCGTTCCTCAGTTGGAATCTCATAGGCTCGCTGGCCGGGGTGGGCAAGGAGCAGGGGGTGAACGTGCTGCTCAACATCTTCTTCGGCACTGCGGTCAACGCCGCGCGCGGCGTGGCCTACCAGGCCATGAACGCCATAGCAGGCTTCGCCTCAAACTTCCAGATGGCCATGAACCCGCAGATAATCAAGATGTATGCCGCCGACGAGAAGGACGCCATGTTCAGGCTCGTGTTCCGCGGCAGCAAGTACTCCTTCCTGTTGCTGCTCGCTCTCTCGCTGCCCGTGGCCGTCGAAGCTCCGTTCATCCTCGGCCTTTGGCTTAAGGAAGTGCCGGAGCATACCGTAATCTTCCTGCGCCTTGTGCTGGCCACCACGCTCATCGACTCGCTCTCGACGCCGCTGATAACGGCCATGCACGCCTCCGGCAAGGTGCGCGACTACCAGATTGTGGTTGGTGGGCTGTCGTTGCTCACGCTGCCCCTGGCCTACGTGCTGTTCAGGTTGGGCTACCCGCCGCAGGCCGCCATGTGGGCTGGCCTGGCTGTGTCGGTGGCTTGCCACTTTGCCCGGCAGCTGCTCCTGCGCGCCACGATAGGCTTCCCCATGGGTAGCTTCCTGCGCAGTGTGTCGCTGCGGGTGCTGTTGGTGACGGCTCTTTCGGCGGCAGTTCCGCTTGCTGCCTGTGGCGTGGTTGGCGGCGGGTGGGCCGGCTTCGTGGCTGTGTGCCTGCTTTCGGTGGTCTCTGCCGCAGGCTTCGGCTATGCCGTTGGGATGGAGAAGAACGAGCGGGCGTTTGTTCGCGGCAAGGCCGCCATGATGCTCGGCAAGGTATTGAAAAAACATGGTTGAATGAACATATCAGGCACAGAACATTGTTATGGATGCGGGGTGTGCGCCGCCGCCTGCCCGAGGGGCATAATAGACATGGAGCTTGATGCCGACGGCTTCTACGCTCCGCGTATCACCGACGTTGCCCGTTGCACCGACTGCGGACTCTGCGTGGAGGTGTGCTCGTGGCGCGACGCCAGCCTGGCCTTGCCGGGGCCGGGCGTTCCGCTGGCGAGCTACGCCGCATGGAGCCGCGATGCCGAAGTGCGCAGGCGGTGCTCCTCTGGCGGTGTGGGCTTCGAGGTGGGCCGGGCGCTGATTGGCAGGGGCTTCAAGGTGTGCGGAGTGAGGTACGACGCTGGCGCAGGCCGTGCCGAGCATTACATCGCCGCCACCGAGGGCGAGCTTTGGCCGTCGGTGGGCAGCAAGTACATACAGAGCTACACCGTCGGCGGATTTAGGGCCATTGACCGCAAGGGGCGATACCTTGTGACCGGCACTCCATGCCAGATAGACTCTTTCAGGCGGTATATAAGGAAGTTCCGCTGTGAGGGCAACTTTGTGCTCATGGACTTCTTCTGCCACGGGGTGCCATCGATGAGGATATGGCAGAAATACATCGCCGAGGTGGAAAAGGCCATGGGCCGGATAACACACGTGTCGTGGCGGAACAAGTTTACGGGCTGGCACGATTCGTGGGCCATGACGATAGACGGCGAAAAGTCGGGAGTGAGGGCTTGCCGCCACGGCTCCGGCGACATGGCGGCGGGCGGAAGCGGTGGCAGCTACAGTTCGCGGCTGTCGCAGGGCGACGCCTTTTACCGGCTCTTCCTCTGCGACCAGTGCCTCGGGCGCGCCTGCTATGAGCAGTGCAAGTTCAAGTACGACAAGTCGGCTGCCGACATCCGCATAGGCGACCTCTGGGGCAACACCTACGCCGCCGACGAAGAGGGCGTGTCGGCGGTGGCCGTGTTTACGGACAAGGGGCGCGAGGCCCTGGGGCAAAGCGGCTGCGAGCTTAAGCCGGAAACATTTGCCACCGTGGCCGAGGGGCAGATGAAGGCACCGCCAAGGCGTGACCGCCGCTATGGCATACTGGCCAGGATGGCGCGCAACGAGACCGCCACCACGGCTGCAATGACCGCCGTGCTCGACCGCCACGAGCGGCTGATGAGGCTCACTTACCCCTTCAGGCATCCGTTGCGCATGGCGAGGAACATCGTGGTGAAAAGGCTGGGTTTGACATCAAGACGTAAGAAATAGATGAGGATAAGGACCATAACATGCCACGACGTGGGCAACTACGGCGCCTCGCTGCAGGCTTACTCGCTCATGAGGCACCTGCAGGGGATAGGCCACGACGTGAAGATAATAGACTACCTGCCGGATTATAAGCCGCCGTGCCACTCGTTGGCAACGTTCTACAACTCGGGGCGGGCTGCCCTGGTGTACAGGTACGCCCCGTGGCTGAAGCCGCTGATGGCTTTCTGGCAAAACCGTAGGGAGCTGCGCTTCCAGAAAAGGCGCAGGGCTTTCGATGCCTTCAAGGCGCGCTGCCTCGACACTACCGAACGCGCCTACCGCAACAACGGGGAGCTGGCCGAGGCTATGGCCGGCGGCCAGCGCGGCGGTGGCGACCTGGATGCCGACCTATACATAGCCGGCAGTGACCAGATATGGAACCCGTATTACGGCAACGGGCTGGATCCGGCTTACTATTGCGCCTTTGTGGCCGACCCCTCGCGCTGCATCTCTTACGCGGCCAGCTTTGGCAAGGCCATCCTGTCGCCGGCCGAGAGGGAGTTCATAAGACCCCAGTTGGCCAATTTCAGGGCATTGTCAGTAAGGGAGGCCACCGGCGTTGAGATAGCCCGCAGCATGGGCTACGACGCGCGCCAGGTGGTAGACCCCGTGTTCCTAACTTCGCGCGAAGACTGGGAACGCCTTGCCGTTAGGCCGCGGACGGAGGGCTATGTGCTTGTTTACGACTTCCTGCACAACGACCCGCGCATAGAGCGGCTGGCCTGCGCGCTGGCCCGCGAACGGGGGCTGAAGATTGTGGCGGTGAACGACAAGGGTCGCCTGGCCTATGCCGACAGGAACGTGAGCGACGCAGGCCCGGCCGAATTCCTTGGCTACATACGCAATGCGAGCCACGTGGTGGCAGCATCGTTCCACGCAGCAGCCTTCAGCGTGATATTCGAGCGCGACTTCTATATCTTCCCCATGAAAGGGCATGGCAACTCATCGCGCATGACCGACTTCCTGCGCTCGGTGGGTCTGGAACGGCGTTTCATTGATGGCGAGGCCGTTGGCTCTGATGCCCCCATCGACTTTGCCCCGGTGCGCAACGCGCTCGCCACGCAAGTGGATGCGTCGAAGCAATGGCTGGCAAGCCAGGTGCGCCAATAGGCTTCGCCGCACGGCGCGGCTCGCCGGATGCTCCGGATGTGGCCGCGGCCTTGGTGCCAGTACAAGAAGTAGAGGCATTTATAAACTTTATGACAGCTAATTATGGAAATAGTTTGCAGCACAGACAACAACTACGTAATGCCAACGGGCGTGATGATGTGCTCGCTCTGCGAGAACAACCGCGATGAACAGGTGCGCTTCCACGTGCTCAACTCCGACCTCACCGACGGGAGCAAGGCTGCACTGGAGCGGGTGGCGAAAGGTTATGGGCAGGAAATAGTGTTCCACCAGATGCGCGACTCCGACTTGGCCGACTTCCCCATAGGCCGCGAGGGGCAGTCGTTGCACATCTCGTCGCTCGCCACTTACTACCGCCTTTACCTTGGCGAATGCCTGCCCGAAAGCATAAAGAAGGTGATTTACCTTGACGGCGACGTGATAGTGCGCGGCTCGTTGCGGGAGATGTGGGATACTGATATCGCCGGCTATGCCATCGCCGGCGCGCCCGACACGGGCAACAACGGGGTGGAGCACTACAACAGGCTGCTCTACCCGCAGCCGCTGGGATACTTCAATGCGGGCGTGCTGCTGATAAATCTGGATTACTGGCGGAAGAACAACGTGAAGGAGGACTTCCTGAGGGTGGCGCAGGAACACCCAGAGCGACTGAGATGCCACGACCAAGACATACTCAACTATGTGTTCAGGACGTGCAAGAAGAGGCTCGATGCAAAGTTCAACTTCCAGACGGACTACCTCTTTGAACACCGCTATCTCAGTCTTAGCTATGACATCATAGCCGAGATAGATGCCGCGTTGGACAATCCTGTGATAATCCATTACGTGGTTGGGCCCAAGCCCTGGCAGCGCGATTGCATCCATCCTTACCGCGCGGAGTTCTTGAAGTATAGGGCCAAGACGCAGTGGGCGGACATGGCGCTGCTGCCCGGCGACTCGCTCAAGGTGAGGCTGAAGCATGGGCTTATAAAGATTCTTGTGGACATGGGTTTCTTCAAGCGCGAAAACCTTGTGGCCTACAAGTTCCGCAAGGATGCCGTGTTAGTCTGAGCCGTAGGAAGCGCGGTATGTAAGGGATTGCCAAACCGCGACAGGGTTGGTGCTCGCGCTTCCTGCCGGACGCCCAGTGGGCGCAGGGGCAGCGGCCTTGTGTTAAAGTACTTTAATCCGATGTTACGGTAGAGGCTTTTGCGTGTCATATAGATAACTTTGTAAGGCTGAAACTAAAATAAAGCATGATGATAGAAAAACTGATGAGGGCGGCTCTGGGCCGCGTGGTGGCCTGGGGCGTGGCCTTGGGCTGTTGCACCGTTGCCGTGGCACAGCAGGCGGCAGGCGGCGAGGGCAAGTTCCTGCGCATAGAGAACGACCGCTTCTGGACAGCGGCCGACAGTGTGCCTATCTACAGTCAGGGTGGGGGCATCTTCCGCTTTGCCGACCCGGCCACGGGGCAGCAGCGCTATTACTGGTATGGCGTGCGCTACGAGCAGGCGGAGCAGTATAGGCTCGACCCGAGCCTTACGCCCGAGGGCGTTACGTTCCGCTCGGTGACGTGCTACAGCTCCGACGACCTCGTGAACTGGCGCTTTGAGGGCGACGTGCTCACGCGCGACGAGCTGCGCGAGAACGTGGGCAACCGCTCCACGTGGGTGGGCCGCCTTGGCGTGGCCTACGTAAAGGAGCTTGACAGGTATGCCATGTTCATACAGCACGCGGCCATGTCGTCGGAGAGCGCGGTGCTCATTGCGATGTCCGACTCGCCTACGGGCCGCTTTAAGTGGCACCGCTGGATAAGCATGTACGGCATGATAGGCACCCACAACACGGGCGACCAGACCGTATTCACCGACGAGGACACCGGCAAGTCGTACCTTATATATTCATACGGGCGCGGCCGCAACCGCATCTACGTCTCGGAGATAGGCGTGAAGGACGGCGGCGTGGGCTTGCTCGACTGCCACGAGGTGTACCGGGGCGCCGGGCGCGAAGGCAACTGTATGTTCAAGTTCAGGGGCAAGTACTATATGTGCGCGTCCGACCTCTACGGCTGGGATTCGTCTCACGCCTACTGGCTCGTGGCCGACAACATCCACGGCCCTTACGTGCCGAAGGACAGTATGGAGGTGATGGACGGGTGCATGACCGACTATGCGCACGTTACGCAGACGGGATTCTTCGTCACCGTGCGGGGAACGAAGCAGGAAACCGTGGTGTACTGCGGCGACCGCTGGGCCGACTTCGCGGGCAATGGGCTGGGCTACAACCAGTGGTGTCCGCTGTCGTTCAACGGCGACCGGCCTTTCTTCAACTCGCTGAGCGCGTGGGAGCTTAACGCCGTGACGGGCGAGTGGCGCGTGGCCTCGGGCAACAACTACGTGCTCAACGGCAGCTTCGAGGCCGACAGGCGCAAGGTCCCAAGCCCCGTTAAGCCCCGCCAGGAGTTCCTGCGCGGATGGAAGACCGAGTTCGTCAGCGGCACTAAGGTGACGATAGGCAATCCCGACTCGCTCACGCTCAACTACTTCAACACGCGCGACGACCGTCGCCACGTCGTTGGCGAGAAGAGCCTTAACATCACAGACACAAAGGACTTTGAGCGGCGCGTGAGCCAGCAGATAACCGCCATGCCATACGTAGACCTGCCCGACGGCACTTACTCGCTCTCGGCCACGGTGTGCTGGGGTGGCGATTTCGACCGTCTCGTGATGTTTGCCGAGAGCGGCGGCGAGCGCGAGGCCCGCAACCTCACCCGCGCCAAGCGTGGCCGCTGGGAGCGGCTCAGGATAAAGGAGCTTAAGGTGAGCGGAGGCCGCGCCGTGGTTGGCTTCCATGCCAAGGGCAAGGCAGGGGCCTACTGCCGCATCGACGACGTGGAGCTGGTTAGGGTGAAGTAGGTTTTTCGGTAGTCGGGAGACAGGAGTCGGGAGACAGACGGATGCATCTTTGGGAGTCAGGAGGCGGGAGACGGGAGACAGACGGATGCATCTTGGGAAGTCAGGAGTCAGGAGACAGAAGGCAGACATTTGCCTTTTCGATTTAATTTCCCGCTCCTGTCTCCTGCAAAAGCATCTGTCTGTCTCCCGACTCCCGCCTCCTGACTCCCGAAAAAAAGTTCCCCATCCCTTGCTTTCCGCCGAAAAAAGCGTTACCTTTGCATCTGCCGCACAGGCGGAGCACACATTAATTATACAGCAAACAAAACATACAACGACATGATACAGTCCATGACGGGTTACGGCAAGGCCGTCGTAACATACGGGGAAAAGAAAATCAGCGTAGAGATAAAGTCGCTCAACAGCAAGTCGCTCGACCTCTCTACCCGCATAGCGCCACTTTATCGCGAAAAGGAAATGGAGATACGCCAGCTCATAGCTGCCAAGCTGGAGCGCGGCAAGGTTGATTTCACCATCTGGATTGAGAAAGAAGCCGGGGCCGACGCCACGCCCGTGAATGCCGCCCTCGTGGAGAACTACTACCGCCAGGTGAAGGACATAGCCGCGCGCACGGGCATACCCGAGCCGCAAGACTGGTTTGCCATGCTGCTGAGGATGCCCGACGTGCTCACCAAGACCGAGCTGGAAACCCTCGGCGAGGACGAGTGGGAGGCCGTGCGCATGGCCATCGGCGATGCCATTGCCCGCCTCATAGACTTCCGCAGGCAGGAGGGCGAGGCCCTGCAGCGCAAGTTTGCCGAGAAGATAAGCAACATCTCGGCGCTGCTTGCGGCCATAGAGCCTTACGAGAAGCAGCGCGTGGAGAAGATAAAGGCCCGCATAATAGAGGGTCTGAAGGCCATACCCGAGGTGGAGTACGACAAGAACCGCCTTGAGCAGGAGCTTATATACTACATTGAGAAGCTCGACATCAGCGAGGAAAAGCAGCGCCTGGCCAATCACCTGAAGTACTTCCGCGAGACCATGGACGAGGGTCACGGACAGGGAAAGAAGCTCGGCTTCATAGCCCAGGAGATGGGGCGCGAGATCAACACCACCGGTTCGAAGAGCAACAACGCAGAGATGCAGAACCTCGTGGTAAAGATGAAGGACGAACTGGAGCAGATAAAGGAGCAGGTGCTCAACGTACTCTGAGGCCCAAGGAGAGGGGAGACGGAAGTCAGGAGACGGGCGACAAGCATCACTTTGCAGGGAAGACGCAATGCCTTGACGGTGCTGTCAGTCTCCCGTCTCCCGACGCCTGTCTCCGGCATTCTGCCTCCCGTCTCCCGCAGCGGCAAATGTCTGTCTCCTGTCTCCCGTCTCCAGACTCCCAGAAGAGCATTTGTCTGTCTCCTGTTTCCCGTCTCCCGATTACAAAAAATATAATTCAACCCACCCATGTCCGGCAAACTGATAATATTCTCCGCCCCGAGCGGAACAGGCAAAAGCACCATAATAAACTGGCTCATGGCGCACAAGGAGCTGCGCCTGGCTTTCTCCGTGTCATGCACCAGCCGCCCGCCGCGGGGCACCGAGCGCGACGGCGTGGAGTACTTCTTCCTCTCGCCCGACGAGTTTCGCAGGCGGATAGCCGCTGGCGAGTTCCTTGAATACGAGGAAGTGTACCAAGACCGCTTCTACGGCACGCTCAAGTCGCAGGTTGACAAGCAGCTCGCCGCTGGCGACAACGTTGTGCTCGACGTTGACGTGAAGGGCGGCTGCAACATCAAGAAGCACTATGGCGACCGCGCCATGAGCGTGTTCATACAGCCGCCGTCGGTAGAAGAGCTGCGCCGCAGGCTCGAAAGCCGCGGCACCGACGCCCCCGACGTGATAGCCCAGCGGCTGGCTCGGGCCGAGTTTGAGCTTGGCTTCGCCGGCGAGTTCGACCGTGTGGTGGTTAACGACGACCTTGCCAAGGCCGAGGCCGAGGTGCTTTCGTTGGTCACGGAGTTCGTTAGCGGCCACTGAACCCGCCTTTGCAACATGGCAGAGCACATCGTCCCGTCGTCAGCGGCCGACGCTCCCGTCCGCCGCGTGGGCTTCTTCGGAGGCTCGTTCAATCCCATACACAACGGTCACATAGTCCTTGCCCGCAGCCTCAAGGAGGCCGCCGGGCTTGACGAGGTGTGGTTTGTGGTGTCGCCCCAGAACCCCTTCAAGCGGCAGGCCGACCTGCTCAGCGATGCCGCCCGCCTTGAGATGGTGAGCGCCGCGCTTGCCGGCGAGCAGGGGCTGAAGCCATGCGGCGTGGAGCTTGGCATGCCACTGCCCTCATACACATGGCGCACCCTCTGCCGCCTGCGCCGCGATTGCCCCGACTGCCGTTTCACTTTGCTCATCGGCGGCGACAACTGGGCGCGCTTCGGGCAGTGGTACCACAGCGCCGACATACTAGCCTCATGCCCCATTGTGATTTATCCCCGGGGCGGAGAGGGCGGCGTGGAAGCAATAGACCCGGCCGTGCTGCCCCCCGGAGTAACCCTCGCCCACACTCCGCTCATAGGCATCAGCAGTACCGAGGTGCGCCGTCGGCTGCGCTGCGGCGAGCCTATAGGCGGGCTGGTGCCGCCCGTGGTGGCCTCGATGATTGCCGAGCGGGGCTGGTACTCGGGGCGGCAGGCCGATTGAGCAATATTTCCAAGCAATTTATTGGTATTCAAATTAAAAGATGTAATTTTGCAGCAAATTAGCAAATCAGATGAAATTTGTGCGCTTGCTTGGCCGGCTTCTTGGTTACATCTTTTATCCGATACAGAAGAGTCCGGCGTTCTTCGTATTCATGTTCGTGCTCGGCTACGTTTGCAACAGGCTCGGCACGCCCACCTTTTCGGAGCTTGGCATCTTTGAGCTTTTCGCCGACATCTATGTGCTTTGCATCATCCTTACGTTCATCCCCTGGCGCGTTAGGCGTTGGGTGAAGGGCGTTGTGTACGTGGCGATGTACCTTACGTCCATCGTCGATATGTACTGCACGGTGAAGTTCGGCTCCACCTTCACCCCCACCATGCTCCTGCTGATGGGCGAGACCACCGGCAGCGAGGCGTCGGAGTTCCTTGAATCATACGTAGACTGGGGCCTGCTGCGCACCGACCTTGGCTGGGTGCTGCTCATAATGCTCGTCCACGTGCTCTACAACGTGTTCATGGCCGTGGCCAGGCGCAAGAAGCTGCGCCTTGGCATGGACATGAAGCTCGTCCACCGCATGGCTGCCGTGGTGCTGCCGCTCATGGGGCTGCTCACCATCTTCATGCTCGAAAAGGGCATAGCCACGCGCGCCGAGAACAAGAAAGCCTTCGTGAGGCTGATGACCTACGACAACATTGGCGACGTGGAGCACGAGCTTACGCGCCGCGACAAGGCCGAGCTGTACCTGCCCGTATACCGGGTGGCGTTCAGCTTTTACGCCAACCGCCTGGCGGCGCGCCAGATAGACCGCCTTGTTGAGGCCACCGGCAAGCTGCGTGTTGACAGCTGCTCGGCCCTCAGCCCAAACATAGTGCTCATCATCGGCGAGAGTTACAACAAGCACCACTCGCAGCTCTACGGCTACTCCAAGCCCACCACGCCGCGCCAGCTCAGGCGGGCGGAGCGGGGCGAGCTGGCCGTGTTCACCGACGTGGTGGCCCCGTGGAACCTCACGAGCTTCGTGTTCAAGCACCTCTTCTCGCTCTACACCGTTGGCGACAGCGGCGACTGGTGCGACTACCCGCTCTTTCCCGAGCTGTTCCGCAAGGCGGGCTACCGCGTCACGTTCGTCACCAACCAGTTCCTGCCGCAGGCCAAGGAGGCCGTCTACGACTTCAGCGGCGGCTTCTTCCTCAACAACCCTGCGCTCAGCAAGGCGCAGTTCGATGTGCGCAACGCGGCACTCCACCGCTATGACGACGGAGTGCTGGCCGACTACGACCGCCTGCTTGGCTCCGGCAGGCTGGCCACCGACAGTGCGGGCTGTCGCAACCTCATAATCCTCCACCTCAAGGGGCAGCACGTAAGCTACCGCGACAGAGTGCCGCAGGCGCAGAAGAGGTTTACCGCGGGCGCATACCCCGAGCTTGACCTCAAGCCCCACGACAAGTGGGTGATGGCCGACTACGACAACGCCACGCTCTACAATGACTCCATAGTGGACGAGGTGCTGAGGCGGTTTGAGGACAAGGACGCCATCGTCGTCTACGTGCCTGACCATGGCGAGGAGTGTTTCGGCGAAGGCATAAACACCTTTGGCCGCCTGCATTCGGCCGATGTGGACTACCGCCTTGCCCACGAGGAGTTCGAGATACCGTTCTGGATATGGTGCTCCCCGCGCTACGCCGAGGCCCGCCCCGGGGTGGTGGAGGCCATAGCCGGGGCCAAGGGGCGCCCCATGATGACCGACCGCCTGGCCCACACGCTGCTCCGCCTGGCCGGCATAGCCTGCCCATACTACCGCGAGCAGAGCGACGTGCTCAGCCCGCGCTACGACGCCGGCAGGCCCAGGGTGCTGAAAAACAGCGTTGACTACAACAAACTTAAAGCCGAACATGAAAGAAAACACAAGGCCGCAGGCGTGGCTCAGCCGCGATGAGTGCGCCGCTCTGCGCGGCCTGGCCATCATGGCCATAGTGCTCCATAACTACTGCCACTGGCTCGGCCCGGCCGTAAAGGAGAACGAGTTTACGTTTACTGCGGCCAAGACCGCCAGGCTTTGGGCCGAGTTGGCCGCGCCCGATGCGCTGCTGCCCGTCCACCTGCTGTCGTACTTCGGCCACTACGGAGTGCCGGTGTTCCTCTTCCTGAGCGGCTTCGGCCTGGTGATGAAGTACGAGCGCGGCGCGCCTGCTCCCGCCCCGTGGCGGTTTGTACGCTTCCACTATCTTAAGTTGCTGCGCATGATGGTGCCGGGCTTCGTGGCCTTTGCCATCGTTGATGCCATAACGCCCGGCTCTTTCCCGTTCCGGGCGGAGAACGTGGTGGCCCAGCTGCTCATGGTGATCAACCTCCTGCCCAATCCCGACGGGATAATATGGCCCGGCCCCTACTGGTTCTTCGGCCTCATGATGCAGCTCTACGTGGTCTACCGCCTTGCGCTCTGCCGCCGCCACTGGGGCTGGGCCGTGGCCTTGGTGGCCGTGTGCTGGGCGGTGCAGGCCGTGTGCCAGCCCGAGGGCGGGCTGCTCAACCGCCTGCGCTACAACTGCGTGGGCGCTATGCTCGTGTTCTGCGCGGGCCTGCTGGCAGCCCGTCACCTGCCCGCTGCGCGCCTGCTGTCAGCCGGGCGCGGCGCGTGGGTTGCCCTTGCGCTGTGCGCCACGGCCCTGCTGCTGGCCTGCTGCACGGCGTTCCAGTCGTGGCTCTGGGCACCGCTGGCGGTTGTGGCCGCCTCGGTGGGGCTGGTAAAGGCCCTGCCCGGCTGCGCGCTGCGCCCGCTGTCGTGGCTCGGCGGCATATCGGCAGCCATGTTCGTGGTGCATCCGCTGCTGCGCAAGGTGTTCATACCTATATCTCGGCGTGGCGACGTCTACGACGGCCTGCTGCTCTACGTAGTGGCCACGGTGGCCGTGTCGTGGGCCTTCATGCTGCTCATCAACCGCATACCCAAGCCCAAGGCGTGAGCGCGGGCTGTAAAAACTTTTCGGATTTTGCCCCGTTCCGCTCAACCGCCTCAGCCTCAGTGACTTGCATTACGGGTTGTTTTGAGGCGCGAAACAGGCCGTTTGGCAGTGCCAAAGAGGCTGTTTGGGAGGGCGGAACAGGCCGTTTGGCGCGGCAATGCGCCTGCCGCCGCCCCGGCAAGGGCATTATGTAAATACAATTTACCGTCGCTGCATGGTGGCGGCCAACCACAAGCCAATGGACAAACATACGTACACATACGGCTGCCTGAGCAGCCAGCGAGGCCGCCTCATGGGCGCGGCCATGCTCATGGTGGTGCTCTTCCACGTGGGAGGGGCGCGCCACGACACCATTTTCTATTGCCTCAGCCGCTGCGGCAACGTGGGCGTGGACGTGTTCCTCTTCCTCAGCGGCATCGGCCTTTGGTTCTCGTGGAGCAGAAATCAATTAAGAATTAAAAATGAAGAATTAAGAATTAAAAATGAAGAATTAAGAAAAAATGCAGGTGAGGCAGTAGATGAGGATGCTGCCCCCCGTTCCGTGCGTAGCCATTCTTCATTGTCATGTTCTTCGTTGATGTCGTTCTTTCGCCGCCGCTACGTGCGCGTGTACCCCGCGTGGCTCGTGGTGGCTTGCCTCTACTACCTGCCGCGCTACTTCGACGGGCACCTCTCGGCTGCCGACACGGCCCTCTCAATAGCCCTAAACTGGGGCTTCTGGGAGCACGACGAGCTTACGTTCTGGTTTGTGCCGTCCATCATGGCACTCTACACCGTGGCCCCGGCCTACATGGAGCTGATACGCCGCCACCCCGAGTGCCGTCTCATGCCCGTGGTGGCCATGGTGGGCTGCGTGCTCGCGCAGTACTGGCCGCCGCTCCACTCCGCCGTGGGCCACATCGAGATATTCACCAGTCGCATACCCATATTCCTCATAGGCATCAACATGGGGCAGGCCGTGATGGAGCGAAGGCCGATAAAGCGGGCGGGGTGGTGGATGCTGCTGGCCGTCTTCGCGCTGAGCGCGCTGGCCTGCGTCAACTTCGAGGACGGGCTGCGGGGCCGTTTCCCGCTGTTCCTTGAGCGCATGGTCTACATACCGCTCGCGGTAAGCATGTCGCTGCTGCTTGCCCGGCTGATGGAGCCTATGCCCCGGTGGGCAGGCGCACCGCTGGCTTTCGTCGGCGCGGTTAGCCTTGAGATCTACCTCATCCACGCCCAGTTCGTGCTGCTGCCCTTGCATCGGTTGCACCTGGGCTACTGGCCAACGGCCATCGCCGTGGTGGTCGTCTCGGCCCTGCTGGGCTGGCTCCTGCACAAGGCCGTGGGGTTGCTGACAAGGAAGATAGCTTAAAACGCATTATATGACAATGGAACTGATAAAGATAATAAGGCCGCAGCAGTGGGTGAAGAACCTCTTCGTGCTCGTGCCGCTCTTCTTCGGCGGTGGGCTTGACGACGGCCACAGCGTGGTTGCCGCGCTCATAGCCATGGTGGCTTTCTGCCTGGCAGCATCGTCGGTGTATTGCTTCAACGACATAATCGATGTCGACGACGACCGCCGCCACCCCGTAAAGTGCCGCCGCCCGGTGGCCTCGGGGGCCGTGAGCGTGCCGCAGGCCTATGCCCTCATGGCCCTGGCGCTCGCCCTCTCGGCCTGCGCCGTGGCCTTGCTCGGCGGGCGCGCCGTGGCGGCGGGCGTGGTGGTGGGCGGCTACTACCTGCTCAACCTTGCCTACTGCGCCTGGCTCAAGCGCTTCGCCATCATCGACGTGTGCGTGATAGCCTTCGGCTTCGTGCTCCGCATCCTGGCCGGGGGCATGGCTGCGGGCATAGAGCTGAGCAAGTGGATTGTGCTCATGACATTCCTGCTCACGCTCTTCCTCTCGCTGGCAAAGCGGCGCGACGACGTGCTGTGCATGAACCGCACGGGCCATGCGCCCCGCCGCAACACGTCGCGCTACAACCTTACGTTCATCAACCAGGCCATCACGATAACAGCCACCGCCGCCATCGTGTGCTACATCATGTACACCGTGTCGCCGGAGGCCGCCGCCGTGATGCACACCGACTACCTCTACCTCACCAGCGTGTTCGTCATCATAGGGCTGCTGCGCTACATCCAGATAGCCGTGGTCGACGAGAAGAGCGGCGACCCCACGGCCGTGGCCCTGCACGACCGCTTCATCCAGGTGGTGGTGGCCTGCTGGGGGCTTTCGTTCTTTGCCATAATCTACCTGTCATGACGCCATGGAAAGAAAAAAGGAGATAGTGGCATTCGACTTCGACGGCACCCTTACGCGCCGCGACACGCTCATAGCCTTTGCCTGCCACGAGCGGGGAACGCTGCCCGTGGCCTGCTGGCTGGCCCGCCACGCCCTGCGCCTCGTGGCCGTAAAGCTGGGCCTGCGCCCCGGCGGGGCGGTCAAGGAGGAGTTCTTCGCCCGCTTCTTCGGAGGCATGGACGACCGCGCCTTCAGCCTCGCCTGCCAGTCGTTCGCCCAAAGTGGCGCCCGCCTGCTGCGCACAAAGGGCATGGAGGCCGTGGCCGCAGCCGTAGGCCGAGGGGCCACGGTGCTCATCGTCAGCGCGAGCGTTGACCGTTGGGTGGAGCCATTCTTCGCCCGCTTCGGCGGCAAGGTGACTGTGGTAGGCACACAGGTGGAGGCAAGCGGCGGCGTGATCACGGGCCGCTTTGCCTCGCCAAACTGCAACGGGGCGGAAAAGCCAAGGCGCATCCTCGCGCTGTTCCCCGACAGGCAGGCCTACCGCCTCGTGGCCTACGGCGACAGCCGGGGCGACCGCGAGATGCTCGCCATGGCCGACGAGGCGCACTACAAGCCTTTCAGGGATTGACGGCGGGCAAGAAGAAATATGCGCATTCCTTTCGTTTGCTCGCGATTTTGCATTAACTTTGCATCCAAATAAGCAAAAAACATATTACACCGATGAATACGGAAAAGAAACATTTCAAGCGCACCACCGTGACGGCGGCACTGCCATACGCCAATGGTGGAGTACACATAGGACACCTGGCCGGGGTCTACGTGCCGGCCGACATATACGCGCGCTACCTCAGGCTCAAGGGAGAGGACGTGCGCTTCATCTGCGGAAGCGACGAGCACGGAGTGCCAATAACCATCCGCGCCAAGAAGGAGGGCATAACGCCGCAGGCCGTGGTGGACCGCTACCACGCCATGATAAAGAAGAGCTTCGAGGACTTCGGCATCTCGTTCGACATCTACAGCCGAACCACTTCCGACATCCACACCAAGACGGCGGCCGACTTCTTCCGCAAACTCTACGACGACGGAAAGCTGATTGAGCGCGAAACCGAGCAGTACTACGACGAGGAGGCCCACCAGTTCCTGGCCGACCGCTACATCACCGGCGAATGCCCGCACTGCCACAACCCCAAGGCTTACGGCGACCAGTGCGAGAAGTGCGGCAGCGACCTCGACCCCACGGAGCTTATCAATCCGCAGTCGGCCATCAGCGGCTCCAAGCCGGTGCTCAAGAAAACCAAGAACTGGTACCTGCCGCTCAACGATTACCAGCAGTGGCTCAAGGAGTGGATACTCGATGGCCACAAGGAATGGCGGCCCAACGTGTACGGCCAGTGCAAGAGCTGGCTCGACCTCGACCTCCAGCCGCGCGCCATGACGCGCGACCTCGACTGGGGCATCCCCGTGCCTGTGGATGGGGCGGAGGGCAAGGTGCTCTACGTGTGGTTCGATGCGCCCATCGGATACATATCCAACACCAAGGAGCTGATGCCCGACGACTGGCAGAAGTGGTGGCAGGATCCCGAGACGCGCCTCGTCCATTTCATCGGCAAGGACAACATCGTGTTCCACTGCATCGTGTTCCCGTCGATGCTCAAGGCTCACGGGGGATACATACTGCCCGACAACGTGCCGGCTAACGAGTTCCTAAACCTTGAGAACGACAAGATATCAACGTCGCGCAACTGGGCCGTGTGGCTGCACGACTACCTCGTGGAGATGCCCGGCAAGCAGGACGTGATGCGCTATGTGCTCACAGCCAACGCACCCGAGACCAAGGACAACAACTTTACTTGGCGCGACTTCCAGGACCGCAACAACAACGAGCTGGTGGCCGTCTACGGCAACTTCGTTAACCGCGCCTTGCAGCTCACGAAGAAATACTGGGACGGAGTGGTGCCGGCCTGCGGCGAGCTTAACGACACCGACCGCCTGGCTCTGGACGAGTTCAAGGACGTCAAGGAGAAGATCGAGGCTCTGCTCGACGCATTCAAGTTCCGCGAGGCGCAGAAAGAGGCCATGAACCTGGCTCGCATCGGCAACCGCTACATCACCGAGTGTGAGCCGTGGAAGGTGTGGAAGACCGACCCGAAGCGCGTGGAGACCATACTCTACGTGTCGCTCCAGATAGTGGCCAACCTCGCCATTGCCTTCGAGCCGTTCCTGCCCTTCAGCAGCGCCCGCCTGCGCAAGATGGTAAACATGGAAGCAGCCGACTGGAACAGCCTTGGCAGCACCGACCTGCTGCAGCCCGGCCACAAGCTCGGCGAGCCGGAGCTGCTCTTCGAGAAGATTGACGACGAGGCTATAGAATACCAGCTCAAGAAGCTCGACGACGCCAAGAAGGCCAACGAGGCCGCCGCCCGCAAGGCCGACCCCGTGAAGGCCACCGTCGATTTTGCCGACTTCGAGAAGATAGACATACGCGTGGGCCACGTAAAAGCCTGCGAGAAGGTGAAGAAATCGGGCAAGCTCCTGAAGTTCACCATCGACGACGGATCGGGCCGCGACCGCACCATCGTCTCCGGCATAGCCAAGTACTACGAGCCGGAAGAGCTGGTGGGCAAGGACGTGCTCTTCATGGCCAACCTCGCCCCGCGCAAGCTCATGGGCATTGAGAGCGAGGGAATGATACTCTCCGCCGAGGATGCCGACGGCTCGCTCGCCGTAACCACCACGCTGCGCAAGGCCGCGCCGGGCAGCAAGGTGTGCTGAGGCAGGCACCGGAGGCGGCAGATTTGCCAACCAAGTTTTAAACCATCAAGGAAATATGCAGGCGATAATACTGGCGGCAGGGATGGGCCGCAGGCTTGGCGAGTTTACAAAGGACAACACCAAGTGCATGGTTGAGGTGAACGGCGTGAAGCTCATCGACCGTATGTTGGGGCAACTTTCGCGCCTCAGCCTCACGAGGGTGGTCATCGTAGTGGGCTATAAGGGCGACGGGCTGCGCCGACACATAGGCGACAGGTACAGGGGAAAACTCAACATTGAGTATGTGGAGAACCCCGTGTACGACCGCACCAACAACATATACTCGCTTTGGCTGGCCAAGGACAAGCTGCGCGAGGACGACACGCTGCTGCTGGAGTCTGACCTCATCTTCTCTGACCGGATACTCGGCATGATTGTCAATGACAGCCACCCGAACATAGCCCTCGTGGCCAAGTATGAGACATGGATGGACGGTACGATGGTGCGCATAGATTCTGATGGGAACATTCTGAATTTCATACCTAAGAAAGCGTTCCGCTTTGAGGATACCGGCGACTATTACAAGACGGTGAACATATACAAGTTCAGCCGCAGTTTCTCGTCAGAGAAGTACATACCTTTCATGGACGCTTACTGCCACGCACTCGGCAACAACGAGTACTACGAGCAAGTGCTGCGCGTAATCACTTTGCTCGACAATTCGAACCTTAAGGCATTGCCAGTGGAAAAGGAGAAGTGGTACGAGATAGACGACGTGCAAGACCTTGACATCGCAGAGGCCATGTTTGCCGAAGACGAGGAGATGCTGCGCCGCTACAACTTCCGCTACGGCGGGCATTGGAGGTTTCCTAAGATGCTCGATTTCTGCTATCTGGTGAACCCTTATTTCCCTGACGCGCAGATGAAGGCCGAAATGAAGGCCAACTTCGACACCCTGCTCACCGAATACCCATCGGGGATGTACGTCAACTCGCTGCTGGCTGGCAGGTATTTCGGTATCCGCCAGGAATATGCGGTGCCGGGGAACGGGGCGGCTGAGCTTATCAAAATCCTTATGGAGGGCGGCGGAGGCAAGACGGGCGTGGTTTATCCCACATTCGAGGAGTACCCCAATCGCCTGCCACGCGAGAGCATCGTGCCGTTCATGGCTTGCGGGCCAGACCTCAGTTACACTGCCGATGACCTCATGGCTTTCTTTGGCGACAAGGGCATAGGCCGGCTGCTACTGGTAAACCCCGACAATCCTTCGGGCAATTTCATCCCCGTGGACGATGTGATGAGGCTGTGCCGGTGGTGCGGCGAGCGGTCCATACAGCTTGTTGTGGATGAGTCGTTCGTGGATTTCAGTATCGGTTTTGAGCGTAACACCCTCTTGCGCAACGATGTCCTTGAGGCCAACCCATGGCTTGTGGTCGTGAAGAGCATATCCAAGTCATATGGCGTTCCCGGCTTGCGGCTTGGTGTCTTGGCCTCGTCTGACGCTGAATTGGTGAGCCGAGCAAGGAAGAGCGTGAGCATCTGGAACATCAACTCTTTCGCGGAGTTCTATATGCAGATATTCAGCAAGTACCGTCAGGCGTATGTCTCGGCCTGCCATAAGTTCATTGCCGAGCGTGAGCGTTTCTTTGGCAGGTTGCAGGGTATACCGTGGCTAAGGGTGCTGCCGTCACAGGCGAACTACTTCTGCTGCGAGGTTACGGGTAAGTACACGTCGCACGAGCTGGCAAGGGTACTCCTTTCGAGGTTCAACATAATGATTAAGGACTGTAATACTAAGACAGGGCTGGAGCAGCGAAACTTCGTGCGCATATCCGTTCGCGACGCATCGGACAACGACCGTCTCGTGGACGCGCTATCGCAGCTCTGAATGCAAACGCATAACCAATAAGCGCAACCATGGAGATATGCATCTGCGGCGGAGGCAACCTCGGCCATGTGATGGCCGGTTTTATGGCTTCCCTGGGGCAAGACAACGTAAGCCTGCTTACAAGGAGGCCCAGGCTGTGGGCCGACAGGCTGATAGTGGACACCCCGCATGAAACGCTTGAGGGGAGCCTGGCTCGCGTTTCGGACAATCCAGCCGACGTTGTGGCCGGAGCCGACATGGTGCTCCTGTGCCTGCCGGGATGGTCGATAGGTCCCACCCTGGAGCTTATAGCCCCGTGGTTGGGGCAGGATGCTGCCGTGGGCAGCGTGGTGTCGAGCACCGGGTTCTACTTCGAGGCCATTCGCGTGCTGCCACGTGGAACAAAGCTGTTTGGCTTCCAGCGTGTGCCGTTCATAGCCCGCACCGAGGAGTACGGGCGCCGTGCCGCCCTGCTCGGCTACAAGAAGAAGCTCGTGGTAGGCACGGAGAATATCGCTGACTGCGAAAGCTTCAGGGCGGAGATGAGCCGCCTCACTGCCACCGCCACCGTGCTGGCAGGCAGTATGTACGAGGTGAGCCTCACCAACAGCAACCCTTTGCTGCACCCCGCGCGCCTCTTTTCGCTTTGGAAAGACTGGCGGCCAGGAACGATATACGGCAGTGCGCCGCTTTTCTATGAGGAGTGGACCGAAGAGGCCGCGCAGATTTACATCAACCTCGACTCGGAGCTGCAATCCCTGCTCGCCCTGTTGCCGGTGCAGGCGGGCTGCATACCCACCGTGCTCGACTATTACGAGAGCCACGACGCTGCCTCGCTCGCTGCCAAGCTGCGGTCGATAGAGGCGTTCAAGGGCATAAAGGCACCCATGAAGCAGCTTGCCGGCGGCTTCGTACCCGACTTCGGCCACAGGTATTTCACCGAGGATTTCCCCTTCGGCCTTAAGATAGTGCGCGACCTCGCCGCATCAAAGCACCTTTATGCACCAACGGTGGAGCAAGTCTGCGGCTGGGGCATGGACTGCGTTGAGAGGTATTCGCTGAGGCAACAGTAGGTTAGTGGTCTGGCGGTATGCCCGTGCAATGGCATCCCCCTGCCCCTTGCCATGTTGTGCCAGCGTTGGCGGCTGTTATGGTCGGCGTTCGTATTTCCTTTGTGGTTACGCCGTTTTTTCGTAACTTTGCAGTTGAACAATATCATCATTCAATGAACAAATACACTCAGTTTGCCCTGCTCTCGGCCTCTACGCTCAGGATGCTGCCCCACATATTGTGGTATTTGCGGTTGTGCCGGATCCACTTGGAACACTCTTATGCCACATACCTCAATGCCGACAGGATAGGCCGCGACTTTTACTGCCTGCACCTCGTGACGCTTGGCAACGGCCGCGCCGGGCAGCAAGGTGTGCTGAGGGCGGTGTGCCTAAACTATATTTCAAGGCTCTGTCTCAGCCCTGCCAGTGGCAGGTGGGGCAGAGCTTTCTTTTCCTTGTGTGCGGGGCAGCAATGCCGCATGGCAAAATCAAAGTGCGATGAGAGAAAGAGTAAACGAATATGATTACCTGAAGAGCGTGTTCATCACGCTGATGGTGGTGTTTCATCTGGCGTATTTCGGCGACAGCCACCCGTATGCCAAGGCGATAGTCTACACGTTCCACATGCCGGCGTTCCTCGTTCTGTCGGGCTTCTTGGCCAATGTGGGCAAGGATCGGCGCTCAATGGGGCGGCAGTTTCTGTGGCTCTTCGTGCCTTACGCAGTGATGGAGGCGGCCTATGCCGCAGCTACCTGCGTCATGGATGTGCGAGGCGGAATAGGCGAACTGTCGGCGAGGTCGCTCGCCGTGGCCGTGCTGGCGAGGCCGGTGGGGCCTTATTGGTACTTGCACACCCTCATGCTGTGCCTTGCGGCCTACTGGCTTGCCGCGCGCATCACCCGGAAGAGCGGCGGAGTGGCCACGCGCATGATCCTGCTCGGCCTCATGCTGTGGGGGCTGTCTTGTGGCCTTGGCCTTATGGGCATGGCCAACGCAATGTATTTCCTTGCGGGTGCTGTGGCCCGGCAGTGCCGCGCGAGCCTCCTCTCACTTGCCCCGCCGTCGTGGCTGGCGGTGGTGGCACTGGCCTTGCTCTGTGCCGATGAGGCCAATCTCGACAAGTCTGCCGCAGGCGGCGCGGCCATCACGTGGCTCGCCTTCAGCTTCCTTTTGTGGCTCTATCCCCATATACCGCAAAAGTTCGGGCGGCTGTTGCTTTTCATTGGGCGCAACACGCTTGCGGTGCTCTTGTTCTCTCCAATATTCACCATGGCCGTGAAGCCCCTCATACCGCTTTTTGCCTTCGACCCGACGGCCATCTCCTTTGCGGTGGTGGCCACGGTGCTGACGCTTGCCGGCAGCATGGCCGTGGCGGGATGCATGGACAGGCTGGGACTTTCGCGCTGGTTTTGCGGTGGGCGGTTGCTTGATTGCTGACGGCGCGCAGCCCCTTGTTATCCACGGCTATGCTTGCTTGGGCTTCTCGTTGTGGTAGGCAAACTTGTATTTCCCGTTGAAATCGTAGTGCAGCACGTGCTTGCGGAACTTGTGCAGGTTGTAGCGCAGGGAGAAGGCAATGGCCGTTAGCAGCGGTGTGCGCGGCGCGGCGTAGAGGCACCGTGGCATGTTTACGTAGTACAGGTCGGCCATGGTGTCGAAGGCGGAGAAGTCTTTCGGGCCTCCCTTGTAGAGCCATTCCTCGGCGTAGTAGCGTTCTTTGAGGTCATCGTCTGTTATTGGCGGCAGGGCAGCGAGGTAGCTTCCGCGCGCCCACCAGAAGTTGCCCCCGTAGAGGTAGTACTTCATTGGTGGCGGCGGCAAGCGGTAGCAGCCGTATGTGTCGTAGCCATCGGAGAGGGCGTTTACGGCCACGTGCCACTTCTCGAAGATTGTCCACTCCATCATGAGCCGCCACGATGTGACGTTGCGCAGGAACTTTTGGCGGTAGCCGCTCGGCTGGCTGTTGGTGGGGTAGTACGATACGCCCTTGGTGTGGAAGTAATATATTAGGCAGTCTTCCTCGGTGCCGAGCTGCCGGGCAATGCGCAGCGCAGGGTATTCAAAGTGTCCCGGTGGTGGCGTTACGGCTGCCATAACGGCCTTTTCGGTGCCAATGATGCGTTCAAGTTCGGCGCTGTCGCCCGGCTCCATGGGTATGCAGCTCACGTAGAACCGCCGCGTGGCGTCGAGCAGGCCGCTGCTGCGCAGGCTCGCCATCTGCTCGGCCACCATCTGGCGCCACGGTCCCGCACAGTATACGTGGTAAATCCCGTAGATTGGCTTGCCGCCGGCGGGCGGCTCGTGGTCCCAAGGGCTGAGGTCGTAGCGGCGCGATGCCCTGAAGAAAGTGTCGCGGAATTTGTGTAGCAGTGAGTATGTCATTTCTCTTTCCTGTATATTGTCTCATACTTGCGGCGCATGGCGCAGATGCCGAAGTGTTCCTGGGCGTAGGCCCGGGCGCGCCCGGCCAGTGCCTCGCGGTTGGCTCCGGGCAGCACATGGCGCAGCAGGTGGAGGTACTGTTCGAGGCTGTTCCCCTCCACCTTCAGCGGCCAGTCGGGCGGCATGGTGTCCTTGAGGCCGGGGCAGTTGTTTATTATGTTTGGCAGGCCGGCCATCGATGCCTCTATTGAGACGATGCTCAGGCCCTCGAACTCCGACGGCATGATCATGTAGTCGAAGGACGGCATGTAGGCCGACAGGCCGTAGAGTGGGGGCGTGAGGCTCGCGTTGGGCAGCCCTGCCAACCGCCGCTGCGCCTCGGCGAGCAGCTGTCCGTCGCCCATCACGTGGAAGAAGTAGCGGCCGTCGCCGGCCATTGCCTCTATGATGTCGAGCAGGCGCGATATGCCTTTCTGCGGTTCCAGCCGCCCGGCGAAGAGTATGTTCACCTTGTCCTTTACGATGCCGGGGTATGGCTTGGCCTCGGGCAGCTCCACTCCGTTGGGGATTATGGGGGCTTGCTCGCCGTAGGCGCCGGCGTATGCATCCCTGACGGAGGGCGATATGGCCACGTTGCCCCTCTCGCGCTTGAAGAACCGCTCGCAGGCGGCGCCGAGGCGGCGTTGCCCCGTCCACAGCCGCGTGTTGTGTATGGTGCGCACTATGCGGCATTTGCCGAGCAGGCCGGGGAACAAGGTGAAGAAAGCCAGGGTGCTCATGTCGGGTACCTCGGTGTGGGTGTGTATCACGTCGGGCCGCCATCGCAGCCATACGATGATGAAGCGCAGCGGGAAGAGCAGGGCGGCAATGCGCTCGAAGACGAAGTGGAACCTTATGTCGGGCATGAGCGAGCGGTGGCAGTGCACGCCGGCTGCGCGCAGCTCGCCGATGAACACCTTGGTGTAGGCCGAGCGTCCGCGCACCACTTCGAGCACGTGGTACTCCATGTCGGGCGATGCCGACTTGGCTATGCTCGCGGCCACTCGTTCGGCCCCGCCCATGTCGAAGTGCGATATGATGTGGAAAACCCTCTTCATCGGTTGTCGTCCTTTACGCATTCTTTGATGGCCTCGGCCACTTGGGCCGCGCAAATCTTGTCGTTGAAAGCCTTCTCGGCCAGAAGTCGCCCGCGCCTGCCCATCTCTGCGGCCTCTGCGGGGTGTGAAGCCATGTGCCTTATGGCCTTGGCCCAACCATCGGCGTCGTAGTATGGCACAGAGATGCCGCATCCTTCCTTGTCGAAGTCGATGGGTATCTGCGGGTTGCGGCTGCAGATGACGGGCAGTCCGAGAGCCATGGCCTCGACCACGGTGGTAAGTCCCACGGTATAGTTGGTTTCCATGCAGCATATTACGACGCAGGCCGAGCGGTGCACTGGCAGGCACAGCTTGTCCTGCTGGTAACCGTCCACGTAGTGTAGCCTCACGTTGTCGTTCACGGCCATCTGCCCGAATAGGGCCTCATAGTCAAGTCCGCAGTTCTTCTTGTTGAGGTAAATGTCGAGCTGTTCGCCGGTGGCGTTGAATGCTTCCACAAGAGTCCGGAAGTCGCGTCGCTCGCGCCCGGTGGATATGAAGCCTCTCCTTTGTTCCACGGGGTTGGTTTCCATCATCCGGTCATAGAAGTCGAGGTCAGGCCCCCAGTGGCCCACGCGCATCTGCCCAGGCCTTACTTTCCCCGTGGATAGCGAGTCGTCGTAAAGTTTCTGCGAGAAGAAGAATATGCGGTCCATGCCTTTGTAGAACAGCTTGCCGAGCCACTCGCGCCACCGTTTGCCAGACTTTATCACGGGTTGGTGGAGCCAGATGATTATTTTCGGGCGGAAAAGGCCAAGCGCGCGCATGAATATGATGATTTCGAGGCCCTGGTAATGGGTGGCGTAAACGGCGTCAAGACGCTCGCGGTAGGTGAGTATCCTCCATGCGGTGTATATTGCTGTCTGTATGCGCGTGGCAAAGTCGCGGTGGCGGTGCATCACCATTTCTACGCCGTGGTCGGCGAGGTGGGTGGCGCCATAGAGGAAATGGCCTGGAAAAGCGTTGCGTTTCCACCTGTCGTAGATGTATTGCACGTCTTCCGTGTGGTAGAAATAAATCTTCATGCGTATGTCGGATAAGTTCATGTTTGCCCATGAGCGGCGGGCAGGCATTGCAAGTAGGTGCCGCAATGGGCAGGTAAGCCTCTTGCCTTATGCAAAGGTAAGCATTTCTTTTGAAAATCAAACTTTTATTGTTACTTTTGTAATCAGAACGCGTTAGTGCCTAGTGCCGGCGGCAGCATTGCGCCGCCGTGGGCGAGGCCCGGGTGCTGGCGATGGCAGTGGCGCATTGGGTTTAAGCAAAATACAGGAGGAAGTGAATCATGGAAGTATCTGTTGTGATTCCCGTATATAATAAGGTGGAATACGTGGAGCGGTGCTTGAGGAGCGTGCTCGCACAGGAGATGGAAGGCTTTGAGGTGATAGCCGTTGACGACGGCAGCACCGATGGCTCCGGCGCGGTGTGCGACAGGCTGGCTGCCGAGGATGCCCGCCTGCGCGTGATCCACACGCCCAACGGCGGCGTTACGGCTGCCCGGCGGCGCGGGGTGGAGGCGGCGCGGGGGCGCTACATAACCTTTGCCGATGCCGACGACGCGATGCTGCCCGGTGGCCTGCGCAGCCTTTGCGAGGCCATGGAGCGCGAGCAGGCCGACGAGGTGGTGGCCACGTACCGCAACCAGCACGGGCAGCACGTAGACAGCGGCCTGCGCGGCGTGGTGAGCACCCGCTTCATGATAAACCAACTGCTCGGCAGCAAGGCGCGCTTCTGCGTGCTCTGGGGCGTCATCTTCAGGCGTGGGCTGCTCGACGGGTGCCTCACCGCCCCCCGGCAGATACGCGCCGGCGAGGACATACTGATGCAAGTGATGTGTCTGGTGAAGCGTCCCAAGGTAGTGTTCATCCCCGACTGCGTTTATCTCTACACCGAAGGGCTGCCCAACAACCGCCGCCTTGAGCTTGGCGAGCAGGTGGTTTACGACAGCGTGCTGCGCCGGGTGCTCGCCCCGTGCTGGGCCGAGCACAGCGACGACTTCACCCTGCGGCAGCTCAAGATGTACGAAAACTTCATCGACCAGAAGATGTTTTACGTGCGCAAGGAGTACTACCACCAGATGCGCCCGCGCCTCAATGCCCGCCTGCCGCTGGCCGACCGCATAGCGTTCCTGTTGCCGCCGCGCCTGGCTTATATGTTGGTAAGCCTAAGGAAAGGGCAGCCCGGGCTTGTGCGGGTGTTGAGCAGGCTTCAGGGCAGTGCCGGCACGGCCAGGTAGCCAGCCGCCAGCCACAGGTTGTAGGCCGCCAGCCATGCCGTGAGGCAGAACGCTGCGGCACGGGCCACGGCCAAAGCCCGCCCGCTGAGGCTCTTCAGCAGGAAGCCCACCGCCACGGGTATTACGAAGAGCCAGTGCGCCCCCATGATGTACACCTCGTTTATTCCGAAGCCCAGTCCGAGGTGCAAGGCCATGTCGAAGCCAAAGCACGACAGGCACAGCCATAGGAAACGCTGCCGCCGCCCGCACCAGATGCCGGCCGCAAACAGCAGCACCAACAGGGCCTCGGCCACGTAGTTGGCCACCCAGTCGTAGCGCACTATCACCGGGCGCGACCGCAGCGTGTCTTCCAGCAGGTGCTGCCGGTGCAGTTGCACCGACTCGCCGAAGAGGTTTTCCACTATCGTTTCGGAGCGCGGCGTGGTAACGTCGGTCCACTTGGCGAACTCTCCCTTGCCCATTGGCTTGCCCGTGTGGGCGTTCCAAGGGTCTTTCATCTTGCGCAGGTATTCCTCGTGTATGTGCTTCCTGTACAGCTTCATGGCTGCGCGCGACACCTCGGCCTTGTCTGTTATCCCCGTGGAGTCCGACCATGCGCGGGCTATCGCGTCAATGTCCTTGCGCTGTTGGGCGAGCGTTTGCGCCTTTGCCTTCTGCTCGCGCGGCAGCACATACTTGTTGTGCTCCCACCTGGCGAACAGCCAGATGAGCGCCGACGGCACTATTACGGCAAGCGCGAGGAAGGCCGGGCGGAAGAACCTGCGGCCGTTGACGAACAGCGCCGCGAGGAACACCTTGATGCCGTTGCTGAGCGTAACGCCGGCCGTCACGGCGAAGAGCGCCACCGTCTGCCACGCCTTCATCCGCCCGCCGCTGCGCATCTTCATGCCAGCCACGTAGAGCGTGAGCAGCAGCAGGAAGAGCGAGACGACGAAGTGGTCGGGCACTATGGCGGCCAGCATCACGTAGGCAAACGAGAACAGCATCACCGCCAGCAGCGTGGCGTCGCCCTTGGGCAGGCCCACCACCTCGCGCAGTATCCTCCGCATGAAGATGAACGAGTAGAAGGCGCAGAACAGCAGCACCGCAGCCACGATGTACTGCACGGGGTTGAAGCCCGTGGCCTCCGTCACCCAGCCGTTGAGGCACGACAGCGGGTACATCATGAACGCCAGGAACGGGTGGCGGTATACGCTGTAGAGCACCGACCAGTGCGACACTGTGGAATACGTGATGGGGTCGAAGCCCGACACGCAGAAGGTGTTGAACACGTCCCAGAATCCCCTGTCGGCGCCGTTGAACAGTGCGCTGTACTTGTAGATGGCCAGCGCGTTGAGCGCAGCCAGCACGGCCAGCACTGCCAGCGACGGCCACAGTTCCTCCCTCCTTACCTTGAACAGTCTGATTATCTTTCCCATTGTATGCTGTGATGTTTCGCGTCTTCTCCCGTCGCGGTTACAAAACGCGTTGCAAAGGTACTACAAAATCCGTGAAAAGGCATGGCAGAAGGCTCCAAAATGCTCGCGGAGGGCTTGCCGCCGGCGCATGGCGGCTCCTTGGCCTATCCGCCCTCCGGCCTATTTGGCCTATAAGTCCTATAGATCCTATAAGACCTATACGCCAAGGCTGCATTCCCCCATTGCTTGCAAATATGCAACTAAAAAACCGCCCACGGCTTGATGATATGCGGCTTGTGCCGGGGTGCGCCGCAAAACGGCCTGTTTGGGACTGCGATATGGCCTGTTTCGCCTGCCGGAACGTGCCGTTTGGGCTTCCCAAACGGCACGTTTTGCAACTCTCTGGGCAGCAGGCTGTTAGCCTGGGCGGGCGTATCCGCCGCCTTTAACATAATAATGTTAACGGCAATGTGAACGCCGCTGCCATGGCTTCCCGCCCGTGGCGTTCGCGTTGCCGGGCGCGCCCGTTCGTCGATGTTGAAAGATTAATAAAACATAAAAATATGTCCGAATTTATTATATTACAGATTTAGATGTTTAACTTTGCAGCATTGTAAAACGCAAGGGGGCGGTATGCCCGTAGCGGTGTGCGCACCTCCCTTTAAACATCAGTCAAAATGAAAAAGAAAGAACTTGTTTTCATGTCAGCCGCATCATTGCTGTTGCTGACGTCATGTTCGAAACTCGGACCGCTGACAGCCGACAATTTCAAGGTTGTGCCTAACCCGCTGGAGTCTCACGCAGGTCAGGTGTCTGCCACGATCAACGGCACCTTCCCTGAGAAGTACATGAAGAAGAAGGCCGTCGTTACCGTTACCCCGGAGCTGCGTTACGGCAACGGTCAGGTGGCTCGCGGCGCAAGCGCAACGTTCCAGGGCGAGAAGGTTGAGGGCAACGACCAGACCATCTCCTACCAGGTGGGCGGCAACTATACTATGAAGACCAACTTCAAGTATGTTCCCGAGATGCAGAAGAGCGAACTCTACCTTACCTTCGACGCCAAGATAGGCAAGAAGGAGAAGGAAGTGCCTGCCGTGAAGGTGGCCGACGGCGTTATCGCCACGTCGGAGCTGGTAGGCCGCACCGTCAAGAGTGCCCAGGCTTGCATCGCCCCCGACTCGTTCCGCCGCGTTACCGAGGCCAAGCAGGTGGCTAACATCAAGTTCCTCATCCAGCAGGCCAACCTCCGCAAGAGCGAGCTGAAGAACAACTCCGTGACCGAGTTCGTGGAGCTGCTCAAGAAGATCAACGCCGACAAGGAGGGACTCAACCTCAACAACATCGAGATTGCTGCATACGCATCGCCTGATGGTGGCGTTGAGCTGAACGACAAGCTCGCCAACCAGCGTCAGAAGAACACCGAGAAGTATGTTGGCCAGCAGCTCAAGAACGCAGAGATAGAGAACGCCAACGTAGATGCCAAGTACACCGCACAGGACTGGGAGGGCTTCCAGGAGCTTGTGCAGGCATCCAACATCCAGGACAAGGACGTTATCCTGCGCGTTCTCTCCATGTATAAGGATCCCGAGGAGCGCGAGCGCCAGATCAAGAACATGAGCGCCGGCTTCCGCGAGCTGGCCGACGGCATCCTGCCGCAGCTGCGCCGTTCGCGCATGACCATCAACTATGAGGTCATCGGCCGCGATGACAGCCAGATCCAGGCTCAGTTCAAGGAGGACGCCACCAAGCTCAGCCTCGAGGAGATTCTCTATGCTGCCACGCTCACCGAGAACGCCGACGAGCAGGAGAACATCTACAAGAAGGCTACCGAGCTTTACCCCAACGACTGCCGCGCATATAACAACGTGGCTACCATCGAGTATGCCAAGGGCAACTACGACGAGGCCAAGAAGTATCTGCTCAAGGCTCTTTCCATCGACGCCAACAACGGCGAGGCCAACGCCAACCTCGGCCTCATAGCACTGCAGGCAGGCGACACCAAGACCGCCGAGACCTACATCGCTAAGGCTTCGGGCGCCAACGGCATCAACGAGGTGCTTGGCAACCTGCACCTCGCACAGGGCAACTATGCACAGGCTGAGCAGGACTTCGCCAAGGTTAACTCCAACAGCGCAGCTCTCGCACAGATACTGAACAAGAACTACTCGGCAGCGTCTGCCACCCTCGGCAACGTGAAGAACGCCGACGGCATGACCGACTACCTGAAGGCCATCCTCTACGCTCGCCAGGGCAACAACACCGAGGCTGCCAACGCCCTGCGCAGCGCACTGAGCAAGGACTCTTCGCTCTCTTCTTACGCCGCCAACGACCTTGAGCTGGCCAACGTAAGCAAGTAAGCGGAAAGCCTTAAGCAATAAAGACTACATAAGGAGAGAGCACCAGCAATGGGATATGCCGAAAGCATAGCACTCGCATCAAGGCTCCACAGGCGCGCCGCCGCTTACTGCGGCAGGCGCAGGGGCGGCGGCGAGTGTGCCGCACGGCACTTCCCCTTGCGTGGCGCTCTCTCCTTTTTCCGTCCGCTCCATGCCTTCGTGGCACTCGTTGCGGTGCTCGTGCTCACGTCGTGCGGTGCTGGCAACGGCCGTTTCCGCATCGAAGGCCGCTTCCGCAACCTCAACAGGGGCGAGTTCTACGTTTACAGTCCCGACGGTGGCATCACCGGGCGCGACACCATCCAGGTAGCCGACGGGCGCTTTTCTTACAACGTGCCGCTCAGCGGCAGCGCCACGTTCGTGCTCATATTCCCCAATTTCTCGCAGCAAGTGGTGTTCGGCGAGAACGGAGCCGTGGTCAAGATAAGCGGCGACGCATCCCACATGAAGGAGATGGAAATCACCGGGACTGACGCCAACGAGCTTATGACCGAGTTCCGCATGGCCGCCAACCGTATGTCGCCGCCGGAGGAAAAGGCCGCTGTGGCCGGCTTCGTGGCCGAGAACCCCGCTTCGCCCGCCAGCTTGTACCTCATAACCTCGCGCCTCTTGCAAACCACTTCCCCCGACTATGCCGAGGCTGCCCGCCTGTTGCGGCTGGTGCTCAAGGAAGACCCGACCAACGGGCGCGTGGCCCTGCTGCTCAAACAGGTGGAGACGCTAAGGCCGTCGACCGTTGGGAGCCGACTGCCACAGTTCGCCGCCACCGACACCGAGGGCCGCAGTGTGGGCCGCAAGGCTCTCTCAGCCAAGGTGAACGTGGTAAACGCCTGGGCCACATGGAACTACGACAGCCAGAACATCCAACGCTGGCTGCGCCGCTACCGCAAGGCCAAGGGCAGCGAGCTGGCCGTGGTGAGCATCTGCGTCGACGCCGACACCGCCTTGTGCCGTCGCCGGTTGCGGGCCGACTCCATCGACTGGCCCAACGTTTGCGATGGCCGTATGTGGGCAACGCCGCTCATGAACACTTTCGGCCTGGCCACCGTGCCGGGCAACATCGTTGCCGACGCCAGCGGCAAGATAGTGGCGCGCAACCTCACCTCCGCCCAGATGAGGGAGCTGCTTGAGAAGAAGCTCGGCAAGGTTGAAACCGGAGGCCGCCGCTTGCGCTGACTTCCGCCCGCCTCGCTTGAGCCTGACTGGCACGCCCCGGGGCGCCGCCTATCACGTTTTTTTCTTGCTGTCGGCTTTCCGACAGCAGTCCGTATTACGCTTGAAAACATACATCCCATGCTTGTAAAGACATATTGCGCTGCCGTGACAGGGCTTGAGGCCACCACCGTTACGGTGGAGGTGAGCATGTCGCGCGGGGTGCTCTTCCACCTCACGGGGCTGCCCGACAATGCCGTGCGCGAGAGCCACGACCGCATAGTGGCCGCGTTGCAGAACAACGGCTACAGGTTTCCCGTGGCCGACATTACGGTGAATATGGCTCCCGCCGACCTCCGCAAGGAGGGCAGCGCCTACGACCTGCCACTGGCCATCGGCCTGCTGGCCGCCGCAGGCAAGGTGGACGGCTCGATGCTCGGCAGCTTCATGATGATTGGCGAGCTTGGCCTCGACGGCCGCCTGCAGCCCGTGCGCGGCGCGCTTCCCATAGCCATAAAGGCCCGGGCCGACAAGTTCAAGGGCCTGATAGTGCCTAAGCAGAACGTGCGCGAGGCAGCAGTGGTGAACAACCTCGACGTATACGGCATGGAATCCATCACCGACGTTATCTCGTTCCTTGGCGGCGACACGCGCTTCGAGCCTATGGTGATCGACACCCGGGCTGAGTTCTACGCCCGCCAGAGCCATTTTGAGTGCGATTTTGCCGACGTGCGCGGACAGCAGAGCGTGAAGCGCGCCCTCGAGGTGGCCGCCGCCGGCGGCCACAACATCATCATGATAGGCCCGCCGGGCAGCGGCAAGTCGATGATGGCCAAGCGGTTGCCGTCGATATTGCCCCCGCTGTCGCTTGCCGAGAGCCTGGAGACCACCCAGATACACAGCGTGGCGGGCAAGCTAAGCCGCGACACGTCGCTCATTTCGCAGCGGCCTTTCCGCTCGCCCCACCATACCATCTCGCCCGTGGCCCTCGTTGGCGGCGGCTCCTCGCCGCAGCCCGGCGAGATATCGCTTGCCCACAACGGGGTGCTCTTCTGCGACGAGCTGCCCGAGTTCAACCGAAGCGTGCTTGAAGTGCTGCGCCAGCCCCTCGAAGACCGCCGCATCACTATATCCCGCTCCAAGTACACGGTGGAATATCCATGCTCGTTCATGTTCGTGGCTTCCATGAACCCATGCCCCTGCGGCTACTACGGCGACCCCACGCACCGCTGCGTTTGCACCCCCGGACAGATACAGCGGTACATGAACAAGATATCCGGCCCGCTGCTCGACCGCATCGACCTGCAGGTGGAGATAACGCCAGTGCCGTTCGACGACATGGCGCAGGCCGCCCCGGGCGAGCCGAGCGCAGCCATCAGGGAGCGCGTGGTGAGGGCGCGCGGCTTGCAGGAGGCGCGCTACCGCAACCACCACGGCATACACTGCAACGCGCAGATGACCGAGCGCATGATACACCTCTACGCCGAGCCTGACGCCGAGGGCATTGAGCTGCTGCGCATGGCCATGCGCCGCCTGAGCCTTAGCGCCAGGGCTTACAACCGCATTCTCAAGGTGGCGCGCACCATTGCCGACCTCGCCGGATGCGAGCGCGTGGAGACAGAACACCTGGCCGAGGCCATAGGATACCGCAACCTCGACCGCGGCGACTGGGCTGAGCGGGGAGCGTAGGGCCGCAGGCAGGCGGCACTTTTTTGGGTTAATTTCTCGTAAACAATTGCAAATGACGGGAAAAAAGCGTATTTTTGCAATTCAATAGGATTATAACATTCACTTATGTCGTGTATATTGCACATCGAGACGAGTACCAACGTATGCTCCGTGGCCGTTAGTGAAGACGGCGCCAACCTCTTCTGCCGCGAAGATTTCAGCGGGCCAAACCACGCCGAGATGCTCGGCCGCTATGTAGACGAGGCCATGACTTTCGTAGATGGGCAGGGAGCACGGCTCGACGCAGTGGCCGTAAGTTGCGGCCCCGGCTCGTACACGGGCTTGCGCATAGGCGTGTCGATGGCCAAGGGCATCTGCTATGGCCGGGGCGCAAAGCTGCTGGCCGTTCCCACGCTCGAACTGCTCTGCGTGCCTGTGCTGCTCGGCGACGGCGCGCCGGAGGACGACGCGCTTTTCTGCCCCATGCTCGACGCGCGCCGCATGGAGGTGTATGCCGGAGTCTACGACCGTGCGCTGCGCCCCGTGAGGGAGGTGGGCGCCGACGTGGTTGGCCCCGACACCTACCGCGAATACCTCGACAGCCACCCCGTCTACTTCTTCGGCAACGGGGCGGCCAAGTGCATGGACACCATAGCGCACCCCAACGCCCACCTCATCAGCGGCATAGACCCACTGGCAAGGTGGATGTCGCCCATTGCCGAAAAACGGCTGGCAGAAGGCCGCACCGAGGACGTGGCCTACTTCGTGCCGTTCTACCTCAAGGACTTCGTGGCCAAGACGCCGCGCAGGCTCATCTGAGAGGCTGAACCGCAGCCCCTCGGGCCACCCACCAACTGACAACAACAATGCGATGAACATAGAAGGACTGGACTACAACACGCAGCGCGAGCCGCTGCTCATGCCCGAATACGGGCGCGAGATACAGAAGATGGTAGACTACGCAGTGACGCTGCCCACCAAGGAGGAGCGCCTAAGGTGCGCCGAGACTATCGTAAGGATGATGGTCACCAAGGTGCCGCAGCTGCGCGACAACGCCAACTACGAGCAGACGCTCTGGGACCACCTCTACCTCATGAGCCACAAGCAGCTCGACATCGACTGGCCCTACGACGTGTCGGAGGCCGAGAAGATATTGGGCAAGCCGCAGCCCATGCCGCTGCCGCAGAAGGGCGGGCGCGTGCGCCTGCGCCACTACGGAAGGCTCATAGAGGAGGTGCTGGCCAAGCTCAAGGACATGCCCGAAGGCCCGGAGCGCGACGAGCTGGTGCGTGTCACGGCCAACCAGATGAAGCGCGACCTCGCCGCCTGGGGCCACGGCTCCATGGACGACGAGCGCGTGGCCGCCGACCTGGCTCGCTTCACCGACGGTAAGGTGCAGCTCAACCTCGGAGAGTTCAGGTTCGAGAAGTTCGTGCCGGGCCTTGCCGCCGACGCGCAGCGCAGGAAAAAACGCAAGTAACCATTACGCCATGGCTTCATTCATAATAGAGGGCGGCCACCCGCTGAGCGGCACCATCACCCCGCAGGGAGCCAAGAACGAGGCCCTTGAGGTCATAGCGGCAACGCTGCTCACGGCCGACGAGGTGGTGATACGCAACATACCCGACATACGCGACGTTAACAACCTCATACTGTTGCTGCGCGACATAGGCGTGAAGGTGGAGCGGCGCGGCAGGGGCGAGTATGCCTTTAGGGCCGACCGCCCCGACCTGGGCTTCCTCGGCAGCGATGAGTTCGTGAGCAAGTGCGCAGAGCTGCGCGGCAGCGTGCTGCTCATAGGGCCGCTGCTGGCGCGCTTCGGCAAGGCCGTCGTGGCCACGCCCGGCGGCGACAAGATAGGCAGGCGCCGCCTCGACACTCATTTCCTGGGCTTCAAGGCTCTTGGGGCGCAGTTCCGCCACATCGAGGAGCGCAACGTTTACGAGATAGGAGCCGCGAGCCTTGAGGGCTGCTATATGCTGCTCGACGAGGCTTCCGTCACCGGAACGGCCAACATCATAATGGCCGCAGTGTGCGCAAAAGGCACAACCACTATATATAATGCAGCCTGCGAGCCTTACATACAGCAGCTCTGCCACTTGCTCAACCGCATGGGCGCACGCATCAGCGGCATAGGCAGCAACCTGCTCACCATCGTTGGCACGCCCGTGCTGCACGGGGCCACCCACGACATCCTGCCCGACATGATCGAGGTTGGCTCGTTCATCGGCATGGCAGCCATGGCCGGCAACGGCATTCGCATCAAGGACGCCTCGGTGCGCAACCTCGGCATCATCCCCGAGGCTTTCCGCCGCCTCGGCGTTAGGATGGCCGTGGAGGGCGACGACATAGTGATACCCAAGCAGGGTCACTATCAGGTGGACTCGTTCATCGACGGAACGATAATGACTCTGGCCGATGCGCCGTGGCCGGGGCTTACCCCCGACCTCATCTCTGTGCTCATAGTGGTGGCCACGCAGGCACGGGGCAGTGTGCTCTTCCACCAGAAGATGTTCGAGAGCCGCCTCTTCTTCGTCGACAAGCTCATCGACATGGGCGCGCAAATCATACTCTGCGACCCACACAGGGCCGTCGTCGTGGGTCACGACCACCGCCGCCGCCTGCGTGCGGGGCGCATGGCCAGTCCCGACATCAGGGCGGGCATAGCCCTGCTCATAGCGGCCATGAGCGCGCAGGGAACGAGCCGCATCGACAACATAGAGCAGATAGACCGGGGCTACGAGGACATCGAGGTGCGCCTCGGCAGGCTCGGCGCAAGGATTGAGCGCATAGGCTGAGCCGCGCCCGTGGCCGCAGGCGCCAGGCAGCGGCAGACAACCAGCATATACAAATGATAAGACAGGAAGACGTTTACCGCATAGGCCGCATAGGCAGGCCACACGGAGTGAAGGGCGAGATGGTGCTCTGGTACGACGACGACGTGTTCGACCGCGTTGACGCCGACTACCTCGTGCTGTCCATCGACGGCATTCTCGTGCCGTTCTTCATCGAGGAATACCGCTTCCGTAGCGGCGATACGGCTCTCATGAAGTTCTGTGACGTTGACTCGCAAGAGCAGGCCGCCGCGCTCACGGGCTGTGAGGTGTTCTTCCCCACGGCCCTCGCCGCCGACGGCGAGGCCGCGCCCACGCTGGCAATGGTGGTGGGCTTCACCCTTGTAAGTGCCGCCGATGGTGCCGTGGTGGGGCGCATCGCCCGCGTGGACGATGCCACCGCCAACGTGCTTTTCGAGCTTGAGGACGGCCGCCTCGTGCCTGCCGCACCCGAACTGGTGGATTGCATCGACGTCGAACGCCGCGAGGTGAGGGTCAGGCTGCCCGAGGGGCTGCTCGATTTGTAGGCCACTCGCCCGGCGCAAAGCAACATATCACGAACCAATGGAAAAGAAACAAATAGCCATACTCGGCTCCACGGGGTCGATAGGCACACAGGCCCTGCAGGTGATAGCGGAGCATCCCGACCGCTACGAGGTGTATTGCCTCACGGCCAACAACCACGTTGAGCTGCTCGCCGAGCAGGCACGGAGGTTCAAGCCTGCCGCCGTGGTCATTGCCAACGAGGCCCGCTACGGCGAGCTTAAGGCCCTGCTGGCCGACCAACCCGACATAAACGTGTATGCCGGGGCCGAAGCCATCGACGGGATAGTGGAGTCCGGACCCATCGACATGGTGCTGACGGCCATGGTGGGCTTCGCCGGCCTGTCGCCGACGATACACGCCATAAAGCGCGGAAAGACCATCTGCCTTGCCAACAAGGAGACTCTCGTGGTGGCTGGCGAGCTTATATGCAGGCTCGCCGCGCAGCACCGGGCCTCCATCCTGCCCGTTGACAGTGAGCACTCGGCCATCTTCCAGTGCCTGGCGGGCGAGGGCGACAACCCCATAGAGAAGATTCTGCTCACCGCCAGCGGCGGCCCGTTCCGCGAGTTCGGCATCGACCGCCTTGCCACGGTTACGAAGGCCGACGCCCTTCACCACCCCACGTGGGAGATGGGAGCCAAGATCACCATCGACAGCGCCACGATGATGAACAAGGGTTTCGAGGTTATCGAGGCCAAGTGGCTCTTCGGCGTGGAGCCGGGACAGATTCAGGTGCTCGTCCATCCGCAGTCAATCGTACACAGCGCGGTGCAGTTCTGCGACGGAGCGGTGAAAGCCCAGCTCGGCGTTCCCGACATGAGGCTGCCCATACAGTACGCCTTCTCCTACCCGGAGCGCATCAGCCTTACGTCGGAGCGGCTCGACCTGCTGAGCCACAAGCTCGAGTTCTTCGAGCCAGACACGGAGAAGTTCCGCTGTTTGGCGCTGGCTTTCGAGGCCATAGGGCGCGGCGGCAACGTGCCGTGCGTGCTCAACGCCGCCAACGAGGTGGTGAATCGGGGGTTCCTCGAAGGCCGCTGCGGCTTCCTGCAGATGAGCGACATCATCGCCGAAACGATGGCGAGGGTGGCTTTCGACGCCAATCCCACATACGAAACTTACGTTGCCACCGATGCCGAGGCGCGCCGCGTGGCAGCCGAGATAATGGCGGCCGGGGGGTGCCAGTAGCCCGCCGGTGCATCGGGCAGCTGCCTCCGACTGTGGCGGCAGGCCCGCTTCGGCACACATCCAACACATAACAATCAACAAGAAGCTAAATGGAAATCTTTCTGATCCGCGTATTGCAGCTCATGCTTTCGCTGTCATTGCTCATCCTCCTGCACGAGGGTGGCCACTTCTTCTTCTCGAAGCTCTTCGGAGTGCGCGTCGAGAAGTTCTACCTTTTCTTCGATCCCTGGTTTCATCTCTTTGAGTTCAGGCCCAAGAAAAGCGACACAACGTATGGTCTGGGCTGGCTTCCGCTGGGCGGATACTGCAAGATATCGGGCATGATAGACGAGAGTTTCGACACCGAGCAGATGAAGCGTCCGCCGCAGCCGTGGGAATTCCGCACCAAGCCCGCGTGGCAGCGGTTGCTCATCATGGTGGGCGGAGTGCTGGTAAACTTCCTCGTGGCACTGTTCATCTACGCCATGATACTCTTCCACTGGGGCGACACCTACATCCCGGTGAGCGGCATGACCAACGGAATGGCGTTCAACGCCGATGCCAAGGCGCTCGGTTTCAAGGACGGCGACATACTCATAGGCACCGACAAGGGCGCCTTCAAGGAGTTCGACGTGCAGCTTTTCCGCGACCTCTCCAGCGCCACCCGCGTAGACATAGTGCGCCAGGGCAAGTCCATGAGCATAAGCCTGCCGGGCGAGCTCGACATGATTGACATGCTGCAGAAGCAGCCCCGGTTTGTCAGTCCGCTCATCCCGAACAGGGTGGACAGCGTTCTTCCCGGCTCGCCGGCTGCCGCCATGGGCCTGCGCCCGGGCGACAGGCTCGTGGCCGTCAACGGAAAGGAGGTGGCCTCGATGAACGCATTCACCGACGAGCTTGACCGCCTGAAGGACATGCTCGCCGTGGCCCAGACATCGGCAGACAGCATGAAGGTGCGCCGCGCCACCATAGTTACAGAGCGCGGCGGCGTGCGCGACACGTCGGCCGTGGTGCTTTCGCCCGAGCTTAAGCTTGGTTTCACATGGCAGTCACTCGCCGAGCTATACAAGCCAGTGACCATTGAGTATGGCTTTTGGGAGAGCCTGCCAGCCGGGGTGGTGTATGGCGTTGACGTGCTCAAGGGCTACGTGGGCGACATGAGGTATCTCTTCTCTTCCGACGGAGCCAAGCAGCTGGGTGGCTTCGGGGCTATTGGCAGCCTTTTCCCGCCAGTGTGGGACTGGTACTTGTTCTGGAAGATGACCGCCTTCCTCAGCATCATCCTTGCCTTCATGAACATCCTGCCCATCCCCGCGCTCGATGGCGGCCACGTGCTCTTCCTCGTCTACGAGATGGTGACGGGCCGCAAGCCGAGCGAGAACTTCATGATCCGCGCCGAGTACGTGGGCTTCGGCTTGCTGCTGTTGCTCATGGTGCTGGCCAACCTCAACGACATACTGCGCTGGCTCGGCTATATGTAGGAGATGGAAAGTAGGAAATGTTGTGTTGCCTTTGCGCTTAATAGCGCGCCACGGGCGCGCCGCAAAGGCATTGTCAGTGCAGCACAGATAGTCATGAAGATATTTTCCAAGACCTTGGTCATGGCGGCGGCCCTCGTGATAGTGCTGCTGCCGGCCACGGCCCGTGCCGCCACGCTGTGTGGCGGGGAGCAGGGCGGCTCGCCATCCGCCCATGGCGACATTGACGTAGTGATACTTGGCGACTCCAACACATCGATAGGCGGCGACGCCTGCGACCGCCCTGCCGGCTGGAACAAGTGGTTCCGCGACAGGTTCGCGCCCGCCACGTGCCGCAGTTACGCCCGCAGCGGAGCCACGTGGACTAACACCCCGCGCACCGTCCGCGACGTGGAGCAGGACACCACCGTGCTCGCCGACAACAACGTGGTTTATAATCAAGTGGCAAGGCTTGCCGAGGCAGTGGCCGCAGGCAGCCAGCCGCAGCCCGAACTGATATTGATAGCCGCCGGCACCAACGACGCTTGGTTTGCCGCCGAGCGTCCGCAGGCACTCAGCATGGCAGCCGCCGAAGCCTTTGCCGCCGACAGCTGCTTCATCACCTCGCGCCCCGTGGGCAGCGTGGTGACGCTGGCCGAGTCGGTGCGCTACTGCTGCGAGCTGCTCATGGAGCGGTTTCCCGGGGCGCAGATAGCGCTCATTACGCCGCCGCAGACCACCATGGCCGCCCCCGGGCGCATCGACAGCGTGGGCGACATCATCGAGGAGTGCGGCCGGCGTATGTCGCTCGCCGTGCTGAGGCTCGACCACCAAGGCGCCATCTACGCCACTGCCGAGCGCCTGCGCCGCCACAACACCTACGACGGCACCCACACCTCAGAGGCCTGCGCGCGCCGCCACGGCTTCCTCGTGGCCGCCTGGCTCACTTCGGTCTTGCAGTTCTGAGGCTGTGTGCCGGGCTGTGGCAATGCGTAATCATGCGGTTTGGTGATGCTGTTTTATTTTATATAATGTAGAAGTTAGATGGTTTTCTCCGACTTGTTTTTCCTCTTCGTATTCATCCCGGCGTTCTTCGTGTGCTACATGGCGGGCGCGGGCATCGACCGCTTGCTCAGCCGCGGGGGCGGCCCCGTGGGCAACGCGGCCAAGAACATGGTGCTCGTGGTCTTCTCGCTCGTGTTCTACGCCTGGGGCGAGCCGGTCTACGTGTTCCTCATGGTGGCCAGCGTGCTGCTCAACTACCTCTTCGGCCTGCTCATCGTTCGCGGCGGGGGACGCAGCAAGGCTGCCCTGGCCGTGGGCGTGGGTGCCAACCTCGTGGTGCTCGCCACGTTCAAGTACCTTGGTTTCTTCGCCCGCACGCTCTGCGGGTTGGGTGCCGATGTGGCCGTGCCTTCCATCGCCCTGCCCATCGGCATCAGCTTCTACACGTTCCAGGCCATATCCTACCTCGTTGATGTTTACCGCCGCGAGTCGCCCGTACAGCGCAGTTTCGCCGGCCTCTTGCTCTATATCTCCATGTTCCCGCAGCTCATCGCCGGCCCTATAGTGCGCTACGGCACCGTGGCCGCCGAGATATCGCGCCGCCACGTCACCGCCTCCGACTTCGCCGACGGGGCCTACCGTTTCCTCATAGGGTTGGGCAAGAAAGTGATTCTGGCCAACCAGATGTCGGAAATCGTAGACCAGTTCCTCGTGGCGGGCCTGCCGTCGCTCTCCACCTCGGGCGCATGGGTGGGGCTGTTGGCCTTCACTTTCCAGATATACTTCGACTTCTCGGGCTATTCCGACATGGCCATAGGCATGGCGCGCTGCCTCGGTTTCCACTTCAAGGAGAACTTCGACCACCCCTATTGCTGCTCCTCGGTCACCGACTTCTGGCGCCGCTGGCACATATCCTTAGGCAGTTTCTTCCGCGACTACGTGTACATACCCATGGGAGGCAACCGCCGCCACCAGGCCGCAAACATCCTCGTGGTGTGGTTCCTCACCGGAATGTGGCACGGGGCGAGTTGGAACTTCATCATCTGGGGCCTCTACTTCGGCCTCATCGTGGCGCTTGAGAAGTACACGCTGCTGCGTGTCAAGGAGCGCATACCGGCCCCGCTGCTCCATGCCTACAGCCTTGCGGCGGTGGTGATAGGGTGGGGGATATTCTACTTTGAGGACTTCGGGGCGATGCTCACCTTCTTCCACGCCGCCTTCGGGGATGCCCCGGCGCTCACCGACTTCGTGTCGCAGAGCGCGCTGGCCGGCAACTGCTGGCTGTGGGTGGCGGCCGTGGTGTTCTCCATGCCGGTGCGCCGCTGGGTGTCGGTGGGGGCCGGGCGCGCGCTGGCGGGCCACGCCGTGGCCCTCGGGGGGCTGCGCCTGGCGTTCCGCACGGCCCTGAGCGTGGCCCTGCTTGTGCTGAGCGTGGCCCTGCTCGTGGGCGCCACGAACAACGCTTTCATCTATACAAGGTTCTGACAGGCAAGAAACAATATACATGCAACCATGATGCAAGCAACTTACAAGCATATAAAGCCATTCAATCCGAGTGCGATGCTGCGCGCCGCTGCCGTCCTGCTGTTGGCCGCCGTGTGCTGCGCTGCGCCACTGTCCGGTGCTGCGCGAGGCACCGCCCCGCGCGATGCCGACCGCCACGACAGCGTTAGCGTGCGCATAGCGCGCCGAGGCATCATCATAGCCCAGGGCGACTCGCTCGTCAGGGCGATGGAGCCTTTCGGCGGAAGCGCCGCCTCGGGCAAGGCATACGCCGCCGTGGTGAACTCCTACAAGGCCGCGCTGGGCGACAGCGTGGCTGTTTACTGTATGCCCATACCCACAGCCGTGGAGTTCTACTGCCCTGCCGCCGCTGCCGGAAAGACGCGCCGCGAGCGCCCCGTGATGGACAGTCTGCTGGCCGGCCTGGCCCCGGGCGTGGTGGCGGTAGACGTCTACGGGGTGCTCAAGGAGCACGCCTCTGAGCGCATCTACTCGCGCACCGACCACCACTGGGCTCCCCTCGGAGCCTACTATGCCGCCCGCGAGTTTGCCTCCCGCGCCGGGACGCCCTTTGCCGACCTCTCCGGCTACGAGCGGCGCGTGGTGAGCCACTACGTGGGCAGCATGTACACATTCTCGCGCGACCCCGCAGTGAAGGCCTCGCCCGAAGAGTTTGTCTACTACGTGCCGCGCGGGGTGGACTACGAGGCCACGGCCACCGTCTACCGCCTTGGGCGAGGCCGCCGCGTGGTGGGCCAGCAGGGACCGGCACCCAGCGACTTCTTCGTGAGCTACCCCGACGGCGCGCGCGACGCCTATTGCACCTTCATGGGCGGCGACCTGCGCACGGTGAGGGTGGGCACCTCCACCCGCAACGGCCGCAGGCTGATGATACTCAAGGACAGCTACGGCAATGCCCTGCCAGGATACCTCTTCCATTCGTTCGAGGAGATATACGTGGTAGACTTCAGGTACTTCACCCAAGGCATAAGGCAGTACGTAAGCGAGCACCGCATCACCGACGTGCTGTTTGCCAACAACATGATGCACGCCTGCCTGCCCGGCACTCACCGCGCCTACGAGGGGCTGCTGGCGCGCTGACGGGCGCACAAACCGCAACGACAAAAATGGACAAGAAGATATACATAGCAGTGATGGTGGCCGTGTTTGCGGCCTTTGCCGTGGTGTTCTGCACGTTTCCGCGCAGCACCTACTCGGAGCTTGAGAAGCGCGAGCTGAAGCGTTTCCCGGCCTTCACGGTAGGCTCGCTGTTCGACGGCAGCTTCACGGCGGGCGTGTCGTCGTGGTTCAGCGACAGCGAGCCTTACCGCGACCGCTTCATGGCCCTGAGCATGATGGTGAAGGACGCCATGGCAGTTGCCATGCCCGGCGAGGCCGTAAGGTTCCATGCCTCCGACACCCCAGTGGCCCCCGACAGTGCATCGGCCGCCGCTGCCGGGCCTGAGTCGGCCGAGTATGCCAGCGACATGACTGCCGACGAGAACGCCAAGATAGCCAACGCGGGCATAATAGTGGTGGGCGAGGGTGAGCGCGTGAGGGCGCTCATGGCCTTTGGCGGCAGTGCCAAGGGCGGCGGCTCATACGCCCGCCTGGCCAACGCCTACAAGCGGGCGCTGGGCGACGGCGTGGCCGTTTACTGCATGGCCATACCCACCGCCACCGAGTTCTACTGCCCCGACAAGGCCCGCTCCATCACCAGGCCGCAGCTGCCGGTGATACGCAACATTTACTCGCAGCTCGATGAGGGCGTAAAGCCCGTAGATGCTTACTCTGCACTGGCCAGCCACGCCGCCGAAGACATATTCCTGCGCACCGACCACCATTGGGCGCCGCTGGGCGCGTTTTATGCCGCCCAGGCCTTTGCCGCCGTGGCGGGTGTGCCGTTCCGCCCCCTCTCAGCCTACGACCGCCGCGTGGTGCGCCGCTTTGTGGGCAGCATGTACGGCTACTCGAAGGACATATCCATCAAGCGCGCGCCCGAGGACTTCGTTTACTTTACGCCCAAGGGCATTGCCTACACCACCACTTACGTTAACTACCTCATCGACGAGCACTACCGCGTTACGGGCCAGAGCAAGCCCTACCGAGGCCCGTTCTTCTTCCATTACCGCGACGGCAACGGCGGGGCCTACTGCACCTTCATGGGCAGCGATGCCAAGCTCACCGTTGTTCGCACTGCAACGAAGAACGGGCGACGGCTCATGGTGATTAAAGACAGCTTTGGCAACGCACTGCCCGGCTACCTGTTCTTTTCGTTCGAGGAGGTTCACGTGGTCGACTTCCGCTACTTCAAGAAGAACATGAAGGCTTACGTGGCCGACAACAAGATAACCGATGTGCTCTTTGCCTGCAACATCTTCAACGCATACTCCGGCGCGATGAGCCGCAACTGTATGCACTTCCTCACACAGGACGGCACCATCGTTCCGCCCCCACCCGTGGCCGACAGCACCGCCGTGGCCGACAGTACGGCCCGCCAACGCCCCGTCGCGCCCGCCGTGGCAGCCCCTGCCCATCAGGCCGACTCTGCCGCCGGGCACCGCCACCGGCTCCACCGCGCCGACACCACAGCCGGCGGAGCTGCCAAGGCGGAGTTGGGCAGCCCCTGACGGTGTAATGATATTTCGCACATTGGCAGCATATCCGCACTGAGTGCCTAACTTGTTGAGGCTCAATGCATTGGCAATACATATCGTTTCAGCTTGTAAAACAGCCCGTTCCGCACTGCGAAACGGGCTGTTTTGTGTTGCGAAACCTGCCGTTTTGCCGCGCCAAACGGCAGGCATGGCCCTGCGGTATGCTTATTGTAAAGTTCTTTCGGCGCGCGGCGGTAGCATCGGGCAGGCCCTGGCGATGCCCGGCTTTAGTTTCTTTAACCATCGCTCTGCGCCAAAGCTCACCGCATTTGCTTACCTTTGCACTATGCAAGCTGCGCCCGCGAAACCGCGAACATGCGGAGCCGGTGTTAGCATCTGCTTCCGCATTGCGCCCGCTTGCATTATCATTGTATGATGGAAAAATTCGCTAACGTCAAGGTGATAGCCTTCGATGCCGACGACACGCTGTGGGATTGCCAGTCGTACTTCGACGAGGTGGAGCGCGAATACTGTCGCCTGCTCGCCCCCTACGGCAGTCCCGAGGAGGTGTCGGCATCGCTCTTCCGCACCGAAGAGGCCAACATGGCCCTGCTGGGCTACGGCTGCAAGGCATTCGTGCTCTCGCTAATAGAGAACGCCGTGGCCCTGAGCGGAGGCCGGGTGGGCGGCAGCGTAATAGGCGAGCTGCTGCGCCTGGGCAAGCGTTTGCTTGAGCTTCCGGCCACGCCGCTGCCCGGGGTGGAGGAGACGTTGGCGCGGCTGCACGAGCAGGGCGACCGCCGCCTGGTGGTGTTCACCAAGGGCGAGCTGCTCGACCAGCAGAACAAGCTGCGCCGCTCGCATCTGGAGAAGTATTTCCACCATGTGGAGATAGTGTCCGACAAGACCGAGCGGGCCTTCCTCAGCCTCTGCCGCCGCCTGCGGGTTTCGCCTGCCCGAGTGCTCATGGTGGGCAACTCGCTCAAGAGCGACGTAGCCCCGGCCTTGGCCGCAGGGGCGCAGGCCGTACACATACCGTTCCACGTTACGTGGCGGTTGGAGCAGGTGGAGGACTTTGAGCACACACGCCTTGTGCGCATCGACCGCTTTGCGCAGCTGCTCGACTGCCTTTAGCGTTCCTTCCTGCAGCGCAGTATTTACAAAAACCCATACAGATGCTACCTTTAAAAAACATATTTGCAACCCCGGCAGCCGCCCTGCGCCGCATGGCGAGGCTCTTGGCCGTGCTCGCGGTGGCCCTGGGTGCGGCCTCGTGCGAGGACGATGAGCTGGGCGCGCCGCCAAGCCCCGCGCCTGCCCGCACTGTGAAGACGGTGCTGATGTACCTGCCGTGGTCAACAAACCTTACGCAGAACTTCTACACAAACATAGCCGACATGGAGCGGGCAGTGGCCTCATCGGCGGGCGACAGCGTGAGGGTGCTCGTGTATATGTGCACCACGGCGACCGAGGCCGAGCTGTTTGAGCTTGTGCCGGAAGGCTCTGCCTGCCGCCGCGAGGTGATAAGGGAGTACCATGACCCCGCATACACCACTGCCCAGGGCATAGCCTCTATGCTTGCCGACGTGCGCGCCGCCGCCCCCGCGCCGCGCTACGCCATGACCATAGGCTGCCACGGCACGGGCTGGCTGCCCGTGAGCATGGGGCGCTCGCGCTCTGCGGGCGAGGCCCCGCGCTTCCACTGGCAGGCCACGGGTGGCCCACTGACGCGCTTCTTCGGCGGGACCACGGCTGAAAGCCAAACCGACATAGCCACGCTGGCCGAGGGGATAGAGGCTGCCGGGATGCACATGGAGTTCATCCTCTTCGACGATTGCTACATGGCCTCGGTGGAGGCGGCCTACGACCTGCGCCACGTCACCGACTATCTCATAGGCTGCCCCACGGAGATAATGGCCTACGGAATGCCCTACGCCGTAGTTGCGCCCCACCTGCTCGGCACGCCCGACTATGCTGCGGTGTGCTCCGCGTTCCTCGACTTCTATTCTTCTTATCCTTATCCTTACGGCACCATAGGCGTTACCTGCACCGCCGAGCTTGACAGCCTTGCCCGCGTGGTGGGCAAGATTGAGGACGCGTATGAGCTTGACCCGGCCTTGCGCCCCTACATACAGCGCATGGACGGCTATTCGCCGGCAATATTCTTCGACCTGGGCGACTACATCTCGGCTATCTGCACCGACGAGGCCCTGCTCGCGGAGTTTCGCTCGCAGCTCGTCCGCGCCGTGCCTTACAGCGCGCATACGCCCAACTACTATTCCGCGTTTGGCGGCGTTGTGTCCATAAGGGCTTATTCGGGCATAACCACATCGGCCCCCACGGCTTCTTCATACGCCTCCGCGTGGCGACAGACGGAGTGGTATAGGGCCACGCATCCTGCCGCCGACTGAGCCTTTTATGCTTGCCTTGGGTGGCGCGTTGAGGCTTTGCTCAGGCCGTGGGGCGGGTCTCGCGGCTTGTTGCCGTGCGCTTGTAGGTGGCTATGGTGTGGCCGTCGTAGGTGCGCAGGCAGGCGAGGCGGGCGCAGGCAGGCAGGCCGGCGGCCTTCGTTCCGCTGCCCAGCACGCAGGGCGCGGTCTCCACCCTGAGTTCGTCCCACAGCCCTTCGGCTATGAGGCGGCGGTGGGTTTCGGCTCCGCCCTCCACCAGGAGCGACTGCAGATTGTCGTTGCGGCAGGTGTCGATAAGCTCGCCGAGGGTTGTGCCTTGGCTGCGGCTGAGCACGAAGCGGCGCGGCGCAGGCCCGCCCCAGTGGCGCACGTCGAGGCGCGGGTGGTCGCGCTCGGCCGTCACCCGCCCCACCACAATGGCCTGGCACTCCGTGCGGAGCTTGTGGGCGAGCATCTGCGTGAACGGCGTGGATATCATCGTGGGCTTGAAGTGGCGGTCTATGAATCCGTCGGCCGACTGCGCCCACTTGAGTATGATGTATGGCCGGTGCTCGGTCTGGAACGTGATGAAGCGGCGGTTCAGCTCGCGGCACTCATCCTCCAGCACGCCCACGGTCACCTCTATGCCCGCCTCGCGCAGCTTCTTTATGCCCGCCCCATGCACCTTGGCGAACGGGTCCTCGCACCCTACGACCACTCTCCTCACACCTTTCCTTATTATTAGGTCGGCGCAGGGGGGCGTCTTGCCGTAGTGCGAGCACGGCTCCAGGCTCACGTAGAGCGTAGACTGCGGCAGCAGCGGCTCGTCTTCGGGGCGCACAGAGGCAAAGGCGTTCACCTCGGCGTGGCCCTGGCCGCAGCGGGCGTGGTAGCCCTCGCCTATTATCCTGCCCCCGGGGGCCACGATGACTGCGCCCACCATGGGGTTGGGCCGCGCCCCGTAGATGCCGCATGCGGCCAGTTGCAGGCAGCGTCTCATGTACATTTCGTTTGTTTCCATTGTGCTTTCTGCGTTTTTTTTGTTACTTTTGCATCATGACTTACGGTGAACTGTGGCGGCAGCTGGCCGCCGTTTATGACGAAGGCGAGGCCCGCGCCATAGTGCGCTATGTGCTTGAGGCGCGCTTCGGACTGTCGCCCACCGATGTTTACAGCGGCAAAGTTACACAATTATCCGCAGACGACCAGCAGGCGCTTGGCCAAATAATGGGCCGCCTGATGCAGGCCGAGCCTGTGCAGTACGTGCTGGGCGAGGCCGAGTTCTGCGGGCGGCGGTTTGCGGTGGAGCCGGGGGTGCTCATCCCCCGGCCCGAGACCGAGGACTTGTGCGCCTGGGTGCTGGAGTCGGCGGCGGTGGGCGGGCAGGCCGCCCCGGCCCTGCTCGACGTTGGCACTGGCAGCGGCTGCATCGCCGTTACGCTGGCCCTTGAGGCCGCAGGGGCCCGGGTGGCGGCGTGGGATGTGTCGCCCGCGGCCCTCGGCGTGGCCTCGGCCAATGCCCGCAGGCTCGGGGCCGAGGTGGGGTTCAGCCGTGTTGACGCGCTCCGGCCGCCCCGCGACGTGGCGGTATGGGATGCGGTGGTGAGCAATCCGCCCTACGTGCTCTGCAGCGAGCGCGCCGCCATGGAGCCTAACGTGCTCCGCTACGAGCCGGCCTCGGCCCTTTTCGTACCCGACGACGACCCGTTGCGCTTCTACCGCGCCATCGCCGCCTATGCCGCCTATGCGCTCAAGCCCGGTGGCGAGTTGTTCTTCGAGTTCAACCCGCTGCTCGTAGGCGAGATGCGCGCCATGCTTTCGGCCATCGGCTTCGGCCCTGCCGAGGTGCGCCGCGACCGCTTCGGGAGGGAAAGACTGTTAAAAGTAAAAAGGTAAAAGGGTAAAAAGGTAAAAAAAGGCTGCGCAAAGAATGTGGCAGCGGGCAAATGTCAGTCTCCCGCCTCCTGTCTCCCGCCTCCTGAAAAAGCAAAAAACTCTCACTATATGCCCCCAAAAGAAATGTCAGAAAAAGACGCCCTGCTGCGCCTAACCGCCCTCTGCTCGCAGGCGGAGCACTGCTCCGGCGAGATGGACGACAAGATGCGCCGCTGGGGTATGGACGAGGACGCGCGCGCCAGGGTGCTCGCCCGCCTCGTGGAACTGAAGTTTGTGGATGACGAACGCTATGCCCGCGCCTTTGTTCGCGACAAGATTAAGTACAACAAGTGGGGCCGACGCAAGGTGGAACAAGCCTTGTGGGCCAAGCGCATAGGCGAGGAAACGCGCAGCACGGTGCTCGGCGAGGTGGCCGACGAGGACTACCTGGCCGTGCTCCGCCCGCTGCTCAAGGCGCGGCGGCGCACGTTGAAGGCCGCCGACGAGTATGAGCTGAACCGCAAGCTGGTGCGCTTTGCGCTGGGGCGGGGCTTCGACTACCGGCTCATAAGGCTGTGCGTGGACGTGCCGGACGACATGGAGGACTGCGATGGCGACGACGCTGTGGAGTGATGTGCTCGACTTCGTGTCGCCACGCCGCTGCACCGTGTGCGGCGGACGGCTCGCGCCCACGGAGCACGCCTTGTGTACGGTGTGCTGCCTGCGCCTGCCCCGCACCGGCTTCTGCATCTCGCCGACCGACAACCCGGTGGCCAAGCTCTTCTGGGGGCAGGTCGCTGTGGAGCGCGCCACGGCATTCTTCTACCACGAACCCCACTCGGAGACGAGCCGTCTCGTTTATTCGCTCAAGTATCGGGGCCGCCCCGACATAGGCGTGGCCTTGGGGCGGCTGGCCGCTTTGGAGATGATGGCCGCCGGTTTCCTTGCCGGCATCGACGTGGTGGTGCCGGTGCCGCTGGCCAAGAGGCGGTTGCGCGAGCGCGGCTACAACCAGAGCGCGGCCATAGCCGAGGGCATCGGCTCGGCGGCGGGCTTGCCGGTGGAGACCCGTGCCGTGGTGCGCACGGTATACCATGGCAGCCAGACGAGTCTCAGCCGCTGGCAGCGGCTCGACAATGTGGACGGGGCGTTCTGCCTGAAGGACGCCTCGCGGCTGCAAGGCCGCCACGCGCTGCTGGTCGACGACATCGTGACCACAGGCGCCACGGCCATAGCCTGTGCCTCGGCCTTGGCCTCAGTGCCGGGCCTTAAGCTCAGTTTCATGGCGCTCGGCTTCACTAAATGAGGCCCCGCAGCAGGCGCGGGCAGGCTCAGCGGCCATTGTCCGCCCGGCGGGGTTTTGCCTTGCTGTCGTATCGCAATAATCTTTTTTAACGGCATGGCGCAGCAAGTTTGCCAAATGTTTCCTACCTTTGCAGACTAATATTAAACCAAACAATGCAAGAGATGGACACAATCAAAACTACATTCGCGGCAAAGCTGCTCGAAGTTAGGGCCATAAAGTTGCAGCCAAACAGCCCGTTCACATGGGCATCGGGCTGGAAGTCGCCTTTTTACTGTGACAACCGCAAGACCTTGTCTTATCCCCGCCTGCGCAGTTTCGTGAAGACTGAGCTGTGCCATGCCATACAGGAGAGCTTCCCGCAGGTGGAGGCCATTGCCGGCGTTGCCACCGGGGCGATAGCCCAGGGCGCGCTCGTGGCCGACGAGCTGGGCCTGCCTTTCGCCTACGTGCGCAGCAAACCAAAGGACCACGGGCTTGAGAACCTCATCGAGGGCAACCTTGAGCCGGGGGCAACAGTAGTGGTAGTGGAGGATCTTGTGTCCACCGGCGGCAGCAGCCTCAAGGCCGTTGAGGCCATAAGGCAGAACGGTTGCGAGGTGATAGGCATGGTGGCGTCATACACCTACGGCTTCCCCGTTGCCACGGAGGCATTCGAGAAGGCCGGGGTGAAGCTCGTGACGCTCACCGACTACGACCACGTGGTGGCCCGCGCGCTTGAAACCGGCTACATAAAGCCCGAGGATGTGGACGTAATCCACGAGTGGCGCAAGGACCCGGCCAACTGGAGCGGCAAGTGACAGGCTGCCCCTTGCCCCTTGGCCTCTTAATTCTTCACTCTTAATTCTTCACTCTTCATTTACTAAGTAGGTGTTCAAAATTAATTGCCATCAAATTGAGGGCTATTTTGGAGATGCATGGCAAAGTCCGAAGAGGGAGCGTAGCGGGCTACGCGACCGATGAGACTTAGCCATGCAGCCCAAAAGAGCGCACAAGATGGTGGCAAAGATATAGAGAGCACCTGCATGGAATATTATATCGATTAATTTTGAACAGCTACTTCAATGAGCAAGTTTGAAAGCAGCATAAAGCAGATACCATACCCGCAGCAGGCCGTCTACGCCATGCTGAGCGACCTGGAGAACATAGAGAAAGTGCGCGACAGGCTGCCCGAGGACAAGCTGCAGGGCCTGCGTTTCGACCGCGACACCATCTCGGTGAGCGCGCCGCCGGTGGGCCAGGTGAGCCTGCGCATCGTTGAGCGCGACGAACCTAAGTGCATAAAGTTCGCCACCGAGCAGTCGCCGGTGCCTTTCAACCTGTGGATACAGGTGCTGCCTGTGACCGAAACCACCTCGAAGATGAAGCTGACCATAAAGGCCGAGCTTAACCCTTTCATCAAAGGGATGGTGCAGAAGCCCCTCACCGAGGGCGTGGAGCGCATAGCCGACGCCCTGGCAGCCATACGCTACGAGTGACGCCGCGGCCCGGCAGCTTTTCAGAACCATAACAACCAACCAACAATGGCAAACAAACTCTGGGAAAAAGACTTTGAGGTGAACAAGGAGATAGAGCGGTTCACCGTGGGGCGCGACCGCGAGCTTGACCTCTATCTCGCCAAATACGACGTGCTGGGGAGCATGGCCCACATCACCATGCTGCAGAGCATAGGTCTGCTTGAGGCCGATGAGCTGGCCCGGCTTTTGGCCGAACTGAAAGACATCTACCGCCTGTGCGAGGATGGCAAGTTCGAGATAGAGGACGGGGTGGAGGACGTTCACTCGCAGGTGGAGCTGATGCTGACGCGCCGCTTGGGCGATGTGGGCAAGAAAATCCACAGCGGACGCTCGCGCAACGACCAGGTATTGGTGGACCTTAAGCTCTTCACGCGCCACGAGCTGGCCGAAGTGGTGGGCTTGGTAAAGGCACTCTTCGACGAGCTGCAGGCCAAGAGCGAGCAGTACAAGGGCGTGCTCATGCCCGGATACACCCACCTCCAGGTGGCCATGCCCAGCTCTTTCGGCCTCTGGTTCGGTGCCTACGCCGAGAGCCTGGCCGACGACGCGCTCTTCCTTCAGGCTGCCTACCGCATGGCCAACCGCAATCCGCTCGGCTCGGCGGCAGGCTACGGCTCGTCGTTCCCCCTCGACCGCGCCATGACCACGCGCCTGCTGGGCTTCGACACGATGGACTACAACGTGGTTTACGCGCAGATGGGGCGTGGCAAGACCGAGCGCAACGTGGCCTTCGCCATGGCTTCGGTGGCCGGCACGCTGGCCAAGCTGGCCTTCGACGCCTGCCTCTTCAACAGCCAGAACTTCGGTTTCGTGCGCCTGCCAAAGGAGTGTACCACCGGCAGCTCCATCATGCCGCACAAGAAGAACCCCGACGTGTTTGAGCTGATACGCGCCAAGTGCAACAAGCTGCAGGCCCTGCCGCAGCAGATAACGCTCGTGATGAACAACCTGCCAACGGGCTATTTCCGCGACCTTCAGGAGATTAAGGAGGTGTTCCTGCCCGCCTTTGCCGAGCTTAAGGACTGCCTCTCGATGGCGGCATACATAATAAACCGCATGGAGGTGAACGAGCACATACTCGACAACCCGATGTACGACCCCATGTTCTCCGTGGAGGAAGTGAACCGACTGGCCGCGGCGGGCATGCCCTTCCGCGATGCCTACAAGAAGGTGGGGCTGGAGATAGAGGCCGGCACGTTTGTGCCCGACAAGCGAATAAGCCACACCCACGAGGGCAGCATAGGCAACCTGCAGAACGACAAGGTGAAGGCCATGATGGACGAGACGCTCGCCGGCTTCGGCTTTGAGCGCGTAGAAGAGGCCGAAAGGAGGCTGTTGGGATGCTGAAGACAGTCTTTGCGGCCATCGTGGCTGCCGTTGCCGCCGCGTCGCTGGTCTCGTGCAGCAAGGCCGAAGATGAGTTCAGCGACGAGCCTTGCTACTTTATCTTCGACAACTCTGTGCATCAGGACGCCACGCTTGCCTCGGCAATGTCGGCCATGACGCCCGGTGTGTTCTGCCACATATCGGAGACCAAGCGGTCGGGGGCTGCTACATTCGTGTTCAGGAACAACCAGGGGCTGTCGTCGGAGAAGCGCGCCAACGCCGTTGACCAGCAGCGGTCGCGCCGCCTGGGCCGCCGCAACGGCATCATTGTGGGCTACGGCAACGCCGACATAACCAACCCCGTGTTTTACGCCTACGACGCCCAATGCCCCGTGTGCTATAGCGGCACGGGTCTCGTTGACCGTTCGCTGACCATCGACAGCCGCGGGGTGGCCACCTGCGACAACTGCCACCGCACCTACGACCTTAACAACCAGGGCTTCATAATGAGCGGCGGGCAGAGCGGCGACGATGCCAGCAAGCTGACGCGCTACCACGCCACGACTTCTGGCGAGTTCGGAGTGCTTGCCGTTACCAACTGATTTGGGATTCTTTTTTGAGGGTAGGCTCAAGTAGACCGTAAGGTTGCTTGGCACGTAACAGGATATCAAGGCAAGCGGCCTGCAGCGCATCGATGGCGTTGCAGGCCGCTTGCCTTTTGTCATTTTTCTTCTTCGTAGTCAACGTATTCGCCCTCATCGTCGGCAAATATGCGGCGGTTGGCCGTGGCGTGGTCGCGCGTGTCGATGATGGTCTCGCCCGTGGCGGTCTGCGCGGAGCGGCGGGCAGAGCCTGCCCCCGTGCGGTTGTGGCCTTGGCGGCTGCCTTGGCTGCCTGCCGCCCCGGTGGCCTTGCGCGCGGCGGAGCGGAAGAAGCCTATGCCCTTGCGTAGCAGCAGCAGGCCCACGCTTACGCCCACCAGCAGTGCGGCGAGGAAGAAGAAGAGGATGATGGCGAGGAAGTGGAACATGGGCAGGCCCTCCGCTTTATGCCTTGCGGCGTTGTGTGAGGACAGACAGGAGCATGTACCACGCTATGGCCACGGCCACGCCAACCGCCCCGAGCAGCAGGATGATGACCGCCGATGAGGCTATGAAGGCATACTTCACCTCGTTGCCGCGCCAACCCCACGACTTGAACTTGAGGGCGAACATGGGTATCTCGGCCACGAGCAGCCAGCTGCTGACGAGCACCAGGGCCACCACGGCCAGCGCGCCCCATACGGATGAGGCCAGCCAGTCGCCCGCGCCAACGATGAGCGAGGCCCAGAAGAGGGTGTTGGCAGGCGTGGGCAGGCCTATGAACGAGGTGGCCTGCCGCTCGTCGAGGTTGAACTTGGCCAGCCTGAGGGCCGAGAAGGCAGCCATGATGAAGGCTGCGTAGGGCAGCACACCGGCCACGGCGCCCCACGATTCGGGCCACGAGGCGGTGGAGAGCAGCGTGAAAGCCATGGCCGAAGGGGCCACGCCGAAAGTAACGTCGTCGGCCAGGGAGTCAAGCTCCTTGCCTATTGGCGACGATACGCCGAGCAGGCGGGCGGTCATGCCGTCGAAGAAGTCGAACACTGCGCCGAGCACTATGAAGAGGAATGCCGCCTGGTAGAATCCGCCGAAGGCGAAGTAGGTGGCCACGCAGCCGCATACGAGGTTGCAGCAGGTGATGGCGTTGGGTATGTTGCGTGTAAGTATGTTTGCCATTTTCAGTTAGCCTTTATGTTGCGCGTTATGTTTGTATTCAGCGCAAAGGTAGGGCTTTTATTCCAATTGTGCAAGCTCGCGGAGCTTATTTTTGCCGTGCGGGGCGCCGTCGGTGCGCTGCGGGTCGGGCGTGTGGCGGCCCATGGTGCAGGCAGGTGGCAGTGGTGCGGGTGTGCGGCGTTTCTGCCCGGGCTTGCTTGCGGGGCGGTTGAGGTTGCGGGTGGGGCAGGGCGCGGCGCGGGTTTGTGTAATGTTTTTTCGCAGTTGTGCCTTCGTAGTGCAACTATCTGTGCCTCAGTGAGTTGTGAAACGTGCCGTTTGACGTTGCGAAACGGCCTGTTTCACCATGCAAAACGGGCTGTTTCGCACTGCGAAACAGCCCGTTTTGCAATCCAAGCCCTTTGGGTTGGCGTTGCGTCAAGCCTTATTGTCGGTATTTTTCTTGTCCTTCAGGCGCGCTATCACGGTAAGGTCGCCCGTGGTGGCCTGCCCCATCTTCACGCACACCTCGGTGCCTAAGGGCAGGAAAACGTCAACCCTCGACCCCAGCTTAATGAAGCCCAGGTGCTCGTCGATGTAGCATTCCTCGCCCTCCTTGGCGTAGGTCACTATGCGGCGCGCCATTGCCCCGGCTATCTGCCGGCAGAGGATGTCCTCGCCTTCGGGCGTGGTTATCATCACGTCGGCGCGTTCGTTCTCCTCGCTGGCCTTGGGCAGCCACGCCTTGTGGTAGTTGCCGTCCTGGTGGCGCACGAACTTCACCTTGCCGTCCACGGGGAACCAGTTGGCGTGTACGTTGAAGAGGCTCATGAATATCGACACCATGAGCCTGCGGTCGTGGAAGTATTCGTTCTCCTCCACCTCTTCTATCACCACCACCTTGCCGTCGGCCGGTGCCACAACTGTGCGCTCCGTCTCGCCGTTGAAGTAGCGTATGGGGCAGCGGTAGAAGTTGAGCACTATGGCCCACGCCGCCCCGAGGACGATGACGAACGACCAGAAAGGTATCTTGGAGTCTACATAGTGCCACAGCACGGCGGCCACCGCCACGATGGCCGCCATGCTGTAGATGAGCGTGTCGTTGCCTTCGCGGTGTATCCTGATTTTCTTCAGTTTCCTAATCCTTCTTCCCATGGAGTCCTTCCGATTGTCTTGTTTTCCTTCAGGGGTCGTTGCCGCCCGGCGGGAGGCCTCCGGCGGCCCGTTTGCCGTATACGGCTTTGTAGCTGCAAAGGTAAGGCTTTTTCGCTTATCTGGCAAATTTTTTGCCCCATTCTTTTGGCCGTCTCGGGGATTAGGCGTAACTTTGAGCCACAAAACAGCACCTTACAGTTACAGATGCAGGATTTCGTTCACCTTCACGTACATACGTATTATTCGATACTCGACGGGCAGTCGAGCATACAGAAACTCGTAGACAAGGCCGTGGCCGACGGCATGCGCGGCATGGCCATAACCGACCACGGCGACATGTTTGGCATAAAGGAGTTCTGGGACTGCTGCCAGGCCGTTAACTCCAAGCGCAAGAAGGAGGGCCTGGAGCCTTTCAAGCCCATCCTCGGGTGCGAGATGTACGTGGCGCACCACCGAAAGGAAGACCGCGCGGGCAAGGAAGACCGCAGCGGCTACCACCTCATAGTGCTGGCAAAGAACTACCAGGGCTACAAGAACCTTATAAAGCTCGTGTCGAACTCGTGGACCGACGGCTTCTATATGCGCCCGCGCACCGACCGGGCCGACCTTGAGCGCCATCACGAAGGGCTGATAGTGTGCTCGGCCTGCATCGCCGGCGAGGTGCCGGCCAAGATCCTCAAGGGCGACATCGACGGGGCGCGCGAGGCCGTGGAGTGGTACCGCCGCGTGTTCGGCGACGACTATTACCTGGAGCTGCAGCGCCACGAGGTGAAGGACCCCACCATACGCGCCAACCGCGAGACGTTCCCCCTGCAGCAGCAGGCCAACAAGGTGCTCATTGAGCTGGCCCGCGAGTACGGCATAAAGCTCGTGTGTACCAACGACGCACACTTCGTTGACCAGGAGAACGCCGAGGCCCACGACCACCTGCTCTGCCTCTCAACGGGCAAGGACCTCGACGACCCCACCCGCATGCTGTACTCAAAGCAGGAGTGGTTCAAGACCCGCGCCGAGATGAACGAGGTGTTCGCCGACGTGCCCGAGGCCCTGGCCAACACCGCCGAGGTGCTTGACAAGGTGGAGTTCTACAGCATCGAGCACGCCCCCATCATGCCTTTCTTCCCCATACCCGAGGACTTCGGCACCGAGGAGCAGTGGCGCGAGAGGTTCACCGAGGAGCAGCTCTTTGCCGAATTTACCAGCGACGAGAACGGACAGAACCCCTTGCCGCGCGAGGAAGGCGAGAAAAAGATAGAGAAGCTGGGCGGATACGACAAGCTATACCGCATAAAGTTCGAGGCCGACTACCTCGGCAAGCTGGCCTACGAGGGCGCGCGCAAGCTCTACGGCGACCCGTTGCCGCAGGAGGTTGACGAACGGGTGCGCTTCGAGCTGCACATAATGAAGACCATGGGCTTCCCCGGCTACTTCCTCATAGTGCAGGACTTCATCAATTCCGCGCGCGACCAGCTCGGCGTTATGGTAGGCCCGGGCCGTGGCTCGGCCGCCGGCTCGGTGGTGGCCTACTGCCTCGGCATAACCAAGATAGACCCCATAAAGTACGACCTGCTGTTCGAGCGATTCCTCAACCCCGACCGAATATCGTTGCCCGATATCGACACCGACTTCGACGACGATGGCCGGGGCAGGGTGCTCGAGTGGGTGGAGGACAAGTACGGCCACGACAACTGCGCCCACATCATAACCTACGGCACCATGGCCACCAAGAACTCCATAAAGGACGTGGCCCGAGTGGAGAAGCTGCCGCTGGAGCAAGCCAACTTCCTGTGCAAGCAGATACCCGACAAACTGCCCGACGGCCTGAAGATGAACCTCACCAACGCCATAAAGTGCGTGCCAGAGCTGCGCGACGCCGAGGCCAGCACCGACCCGCGCCTGCACAACACCATCGAGTACGCAAAGATGCTTGAAGGCACCGTGCGCGGCACGGGCATCCACGCCTGCGGCTTCATCATCTGCCGCGATGCCATCAGCGACTGGGTGCCGGTGTCGGTGGCGGAGGACAAGGCCGACCCCGGCCACAAGCTCAGGTGCACCCAGTACGACGGCCATGTCATCGAGTCGACCGGCCTCATCAAGATGGACTTCCTCGGCCTCAAGACCCTGTCGATACTCAAGGAAGCCGTGGAGAACGTGAGGCTCACCACCGGCAAGGTGATCGACCTCGACACCATACCCATCGACGACCCGCTCACCTACCAGCTCTACTGCGAGGGGCGCACCATAGGCACGTTCCAGTTCGAGTCTACCGGCATGCAGCGCTACCTCAGGGAGCTGCACCCCTCCGTGTTCGAAGACCTCATAGCCATGAACGCCCTCTACCGCCCGGGCCCCATGGACTACATCCCCTCGTTCATAGCGCGCAAGAACGGGAAGGAAGAAATAAAGTACGACATCCCCTGCATGGAGAAGTATCTCAAGGACACTTACGGCATAACGGTCTACCAGGAGCAGGTGATGCTCCTCTCGCGGCAGCTGGCCAACTTCACCCGCGGCGAGAGCGACGCCCTGCGCAAGGCCATGGGAAAGAAGAAGAAGGCCATAGTTGACCAGATGAAGCCCAAGTTCATCGAGGGCGGGAAGGCCAACGGACACGACCCGAAGGTGCTCGAAAAGATATGGTCCGACTGGGAGAAGTTCGCCTCTTACGCCTTCAACAAGAGCCACGCCACCTGTTACTCGTGGGTGGCATACCAAACCGCCTACCTCAAGGCGCACCACCCGGCTGAGTACATGGCCGCCGTGATGAGCCGAAACCTCGACAACATAACCGAAATAACCAAGCTCATGGACGAGTGCAGGGCCATGGGCGTGCCTACGCTCGGCCCCGACGTGAACGAGAGCCGGCAGAAGTTCAGCGCCAACAAGAAGGGCGAGATACGCTTCGGCATAAGCGCCATCAAGGGCGTGGGCGGCGCGGCGGCCGACGCCATCATAGCCGAGAGGGAGAAGAACGGGCCTTACAAGGACGTGTTCGACTTCATACAGCGCGTCAACCTGGGCGCGGTCAACCGCAAGGGCGTGGAGTCGCTCGTGCTCAGCGGCGCCTTCGACAGCTTCAAGGCCATGAAGCGCGAGGACTTCTTTGCCAAGAACGCCAAGGGCGAGGCTTTCATCGACACGCTCGTGCGCTACGGCCAGACATACCAGATGGAGCAGTCGCAGATGCGCAACTCGCTCTTCGGCGGCGACAACGAGGTGGAGATAGCCACCCCGCCCATAATAAAAGGTGACCGGTGGAGCGACATCGAGCGCCTGAACCGCGAGCGCGACCTCGTGGGCATCTACCTCTCGGCCCACCCGCTCGACGAGTACCGCATAGTGCTCGACAACCTCTGCAACACCCGTTGTGCCGAATTGGCAGACGTGCAGGCCCTCGCCGGGCGCGAGGCAGTGGCCATAGGGGGCATCGTAACGGGCATAAAGTCGAAGTTCACAAAGACCGGGAAGCCCTGCGGCTTCGTCACCATCGAGGACTTCGAGGGCAGCGGCGAGCTGGCCATGTTTGGCGAGGAGTGGGGCCGTTGGAGCGGAATGTTCAAGGAGGGGTGCGCCGTCTACATCAACGCCAAGTGCCAGCAGCGCTTCCGCGACAGCAAGTTCTACGACTTGAAGGTGCAGAGGATAGAGTACTTGCAAACCGTTAAGGACAAGGCCATAGACCGCATCACCATATCGATGCTGGCCGACGGCCTCACCTCGCAGGTGGTTGACGAGCTTAACGCCATAATCTGCGACAACCCGGGCAGCACGAAGCTCTTCTTCCAGCTGCACGACGCAAATGGCAAGAACCACGTGCTGCTGCGCAGCCGCAGCCGCTCGGTTGACGTAAAGCAGGGCCTGATAGACTTCATCGAGCAGACGCCCGCCCTCGACTACAAGATAAACTGACGGCCGCCGAGCCGTCGGGCGCGGATTTCTGGCACGCATTTTGCCGCATGGATGCCATCTGGCGATACGTAAACATTAACCCAATAAAATATTCAGACAATGGAAGTAAAGATCACAAACGAGAATTTTGAGTCGCTCAAGAGCGCCGACCTGCCCCTGGTAGTAGACTTCTGGGCAACGTGGTGCGGCCCCTGCCGCATGATAGCCCCCATCGTAGAGGAGCTGGCCAAGGAGTACGACGGCCGCCTGAACGTGGGCAAGTGCGACGTGGAGGAGTGCGAGGACATCGCCGCCGAGTACGGCATACGCAACATACCCACGCTGCTCTTCTTCAAGGGAGGCGAGGTTGTAGACAAGCTCGTGGGCGCCGTCTCGAAGCAGAAGCTCGACGAGAAGTTCCAGTCTTTGCTCTGATGGGCCATGGCAGACTTTGAGGAGGAGCTGAGGCTCGACGAAGAAGAGAACGCCCGCGAGGTGGAATACATACGCGACGTGCTGCCCGCCGACCTCAAGGAGAAGTTTGGCGAGGCCGACCTGCGCTACATGATGGACACCATCGTGGACTATTACTTCGAGAGCGGAGTGCTTGAGGCCGATGCCGACGACGAGGGTTTCGTGGACATCGACCTGCAGAAGGTGGCCGACTACGTGTGCGCCAAGGCATCCGAAGAGGGCAGGGGCGACTTCGACCCCGACGAGGTGTTCTTCGTGGTGCAGGCCGACATGGATTTCCAGGAGCAGAACCTCGACTGACGGGGCCTCGTGCCTGCAGCCGCGCCAGTTTTCCCCAACGGCCTTGCGCCGGCCCGAAAGGCTTGCGCCGCCATGCCCACTGTGGCTTGGCGGCGCAAGCTTTTTTTTGCCGGTGGAGTCCTCGCAGGCCGCCCGGCGGCCCGCCGAGGCACACGAAAATCCGCGCCCCTGCTTGCGCCGGAACTCCTTCCGGCCACGGGAACGCGGATTTCTTGGTCTAAATTCTGATTATAAAGAAAAGAGTAAATGTTTGTATCTGCTTGCCGGGCATATCGCATGATCGGCAGAAATACGAGGCCGCGCCCGGCCCGCAACATTAAACCTAAACATCCACTGATGTGTTTCGCGTGTTTGATAATGTGTCGCAAAGATACTAAAAATAATTTCAAACACATACATTTCTGCCCAAAATATTTTCAAAACGGAAAGAAAATGCCACAAAAGGTGCCAAAACAATCAGTTTGCGGCCGCCTTCCCGGCGTTTGCCGCGCCTTTCCCCGCCCGGCAGCAAGGGCGCAAGGCAAGCCCGGGGCCACTGTGGCCAATTCGGCTTAAAAAAGGTAAAAAGACCTGTTTTAAGGCAGAATAATGCTATTTTTGCATACGCCGAGCCTGCGCGGCCCACCGCCCGGGTGCAGGCAAGGCGGCAACGAAAAGAAAACAACCACAATGAAACCATCAGCCAAACTCCGTACCATGCTGCTCGCAGTGGCCACCGCAGCCACGCTCGGAAGCCACGCCGCGCCCGGCCACGACTCCATCAAGGTAGAGGCGCCGTTCCCCATGCCGGCCATAGCCGTGTTCAACTTCCCCAACCGCTCCTTCCCCATCACCGACTACGGCGCCAAGAAGCAAGGCACCGACACCGACGAGAACTGCATAGCCGCCAACACCCAGGCCTTCCGCCGCGCCATGCAGGCCTGCAGCGAGGCCGGAGGGGGGCGCGTGGTGGTGCCCCCGGGCGAGTGGCCCAGCGGCCCCATCCACTTCAGGAGCAACTGCGAGCTTCACCTAAGCGACGGGTCCACGGTGCGCTTCTCGCCCAACCCCGACCACTTCCTGCCCGCCGTCGAGGTGAGCTGGGAGGGCATGGAGTGCATGAACTACTCGCCCATGGTCTACGCCTACCGCTGCGAGAACATAGCCATAACCGGCGGGGGCAAGCTCACGCCCACCATGGACGTGTGGAAAGCATGGTTCAAGCGGCCAAAGCCCCACATGGACGCCCTCGCCCGCCTCTACGACTGGGCCTACCAGGGCCTGCCCGTGGCCAGGAGGCAGATGGCCGTGGGCCGGAACCACCTGCGCCCGCACATGATACACCTCAACCAGTGCCGCAACATACTGCTCGACGGCTTCAAGATACGCCAGTCGCCCTTCTGGACCATCCACATCTACCGCTGCGAGAGCGGCGTGGCGCGCAACCTCGACGTATATGCCCACGGCCACAACAACGACGGCATAGACCTTGAGATGACCCGCAACTTCCTCGTGGAAGACTGCACCTTCGACCAGGGCGACGACGGGGTGGTAATAAAGTCGGGCCGCAACCACGACGCATGGCGCATAGGCCAGCCCACGGAAAACATAGTGGTGCGCAACTGCCGCGTAAAGAACGCCCACGGGCTGCTCGTCATCGGCAGCGAGATATCGGGCGGCATACGCAACATTTACATGCACGACTGCGCCATGGACGACAAGGTGATGACACTCTTCTACATCAAGACCAACCACCGCCGCGGAGCCTACGTCAACAACATCTGCATGGAGCGCGTGAGCGCCAACCGCATGCAGAGGGCCTTCGCCATCGACACCGACGTGCTCTACCAGTGGAAAGACCTCGTGCCTACTTACAAAGACACCATCACGGCCATAAGCGACATAGTGATGCGCGACGTGAAGTGCCGAGTGGCCGACGGCATCTACGAAATCAACGGCGACCCGCGCCTGCCCGTGAAGAACGTGAGCATAGAGCGAGTGGAGGTGGACACGGTGCGCAATTACACCACCCGCGCGGCCAACGTAGAGGGGTTGCGCACAAGCGGCCTGCGCTGGAAGGCATTCCTCGGCAAGGAGGCAGAGTAACCCCGGGCGCACCCCGCCGTTAACTTTTTTATGTTAACGGCTGCGGCATCCATTGTTCTGCATAACCGTCTGTAGCCCAATGCATTACAAAACGGCCTGTTTCGCCCTGCGAAACAGGCCGTTTTGGTTTCCGAAACAGGCCGTTTCGCATTGCAAAAAGTGCCGTTTTGCAATGCTATATGGCGCATGCCGTAAAACAAGGTGTATGGGAGCGTTTCCTGGTTGCATATTTGCAACTATCCATCCGCCGCCGATGTTCGTTTCGCTATGGCTTAAACCCAAATCGGTCATTAGACCGCCTAACACATGTTTTTGTGCCAGTGGTCGGCTTTCCAAACGCTTCCAT
>CALUGA010000007.1 GCA_944320105.1 uncultured Prevotella sp.
CGCGGGGTGAAACCCCGCCGAAACGGGGGGGAGGGCGTGAGGGAGGAAAAAACACCCACGCAAACACCCACACCCCCAAAACAAACAACCACGCAAGCATCCACGTTCTGGCGGGTTTGCAACCCGCCAGAATCCGTGGCCGGGTCTGCGACCCGGGGAAGTGAACAAAACAAGCATGGCGCGGGTTGCAAACCCGCAAAAGGACACAGGCGGGTTGCAAACCCGCCTGAACGTGAGTGAGGACGTGGGTGAGGAAAAAACACCCACCCACACAAACACCCACAAATCCCCCAAAACAAACACCCACGTTCTGGCGGGTTTGCAACCCGCCAGCATCCGTGGCCGGGTCTGCGACCCGGGGAAGCGAACAAAACAAGCATGGCACGGGTTGCAAACCCGCAAAAGGAAGCAGGCGGGTTGCAAACCCGCCTGAACGTGGGTGAGGACGTGGGTGAGGAAAAACACCCACCCACACAAACACCCACAAATCCCCAAAACAAATACCCACGCAAACATCCACGTTCTGGCGGGTTTGCAACCCGCCAGCGCCCGTGGCCGGGTCTGCGACCCGGGGAAGTGAACAAAACAAGCATGGCGGGTTGCAAACCCGCAAAAGGAAGCAGGCAGGTTGCAAACCCGCCTGAACGTGGGTGAGGACGTGGGTGAGCATGGGCGTGCATGGGAAAACGCATGAAGCACATACTCCACGTTCTGGCGGGTTTGCAACCCGCCAGCGCCCGTGGCCGGGTCTGCGACCCGGGGAAGCGAACAAAACAAGCATGGCGGGTTGCAAACCCGCAAAAGGAAGCAGGCGGGTTGCAAACCCGCCTGAACGTGGGTGTGGACGTGGGTGAATTGCAAAACCACATGAATGTTGGTGTGGACGTGGGTGAATTGCAAACCCGCCTGAACGTGGGTGAGGACGTGGGCAATTGCAAACCCGCCGGAACGTGGGTGAGGACGTGGGCAAATTGCAAACCCGCCGGAACGTGGGTGAGGACGTGGGTGAGCATGGGCGTGCATGGGAAAACGCATGAAACACATACACACAAACCCGCATGGAAGTGGGAGCATACGTGGAGTTGGCAACACGCGGGCGCCACGCAACAGCAGAAAAAAGAGTCCGCAGGCAGCGGGCCAAAGCCCGCCGCCTGCGGAGTCTGCATAGTTTCTTCCCCCACCCTCGGGCCAACCAACTAACTGCTGTAGGCCCGCCCTTACATAGCAAGGCGGAAAGGGACTAAAGGCAAGATGATTACTTAACGACCACCTTCTTGGTTGTGCCGTCAGAATACTTCACGATGTTGAGGCCCTTCTGCGGAGCGGAAAGCTGCACACCGTTTACGTTGTAGCGAGCCACCTCAGCGGCGTTGCTGCCGGCGGCGTTTACATCCTCGATGCCCACAACAGAGCTGCCAGGGCCAAGAGGCACCTGTGCGGCGTTGACGATGGCGCCGCTATTCTGATTGATGAGCAGGGCCGTAAGGCTGAGGTTGTCCTTGTTCTGAATAAGGGTGTTGCGTGAAATGTCAAGCGTAACGTTATATGGCAATGTCTCACCCTTGGTGATGGGAGCCATGACGCTACCCTCGGCGCCAACAAGCGCGTCCCATGCGGCAACAATTACATTGTCGTAAGTGGTCTGCACAGAGTCGCCTGCCGAAACCCAGGGGAACATATTGTCATCGGTGCCCCAATTCTTGTCGCCAGAATAATAGTTAAGCTGCAACCACAGACTGTCCTCAGCCGTCTTGTATTCATCGGGGCCTGCCATGCCGTCTTCGCTGAGGATGAAGGATATGGCGTAGGGCGCAGTGGTGCGGTCGTAGTTGAACGTGTAATTCACATTGGCGGCTATCTCATTCTTGCTGTCGTCGGCCCAGCTGGCATCAAGGGTCAGGCTTGCCTCTGATGGGTTAGCGGCACGCTCCAACTCCAAGTCCTCGTATGCGCTGAACGAATAAGCCTGCGCATCGGAGCTGAGATAGGGGTCGCCAGAAAGGTATCTGTCGTAGAACGCGGTGGGAGCACTATGATTCGGATTGAAGTAAGATATCATGTCATAATAATCAGAGCAAGCCATCGGGTCGCCGATGTGGCCTGCAAGTGTGATTACGGAGCCGCCATACATATCCTTGAACAGCTTCATGCCCACATGTCCGCGCGGACACCAGCCACACCATGTACCCGTATGCTGCTCGATTACCGAAGTCCTCTCAGCTGCCTCCGAAAGCGCGATGAATGTGCCACTGCCTACATTTGACGTAGAAGTGTTAGGCTCGCCGTTTACCTTTGTAACCTCAACAGACACATTGTTGACGCCCTCGTCAGTGAATGTGTAGGCAATGGGCAGGTATGTATAGTAGCCGCCAGGAAGAGCCTGTGGCAACGTGTATGTTTGCTCAGTGCTGGGTGTTCCATTGACGGTAAGCACATAGGAAACATTGTTGACAATGGTGGTACCCACCGAATTATTGGTTATGGCGGCGGCAATTGTGGTCTCCTCACCTGCCATGGTAGTGCTCTCGCCCAAGTCAGACACTCCCATGATGGCAGAAGAGATGTTTGTGGGGTCTACGTGTATGGTAGTGGTGAGGTTGCCTATGCCTAAGCCATAGCAATTAAGCCACTGGCGCTGGCCCTGGTAATCGAACGAGAAGAGGCAGCCGCCTCGTGTCTCGTTGGTTACAAAGCCCTGTTCATTAACCTCAGACGTGGTGAAGATTGGGTAACCGCCAGACTTACCCTCGAGGGTGTAGCCAACGAGGCAGCCACCTTCCGGGATGGTATAGCTTTTAGGAAGCTTCAGGTCGGTAGAGCCGACATACATCATATCGCCCACAACCTCCACCGGCTCTATCTCGTCGGCAGATACCTCAAAGTAATAGTCGGCATCCTCTGCCGTTGCAGGCATGGTGATGTATTCCTCGCCGCCTATCGTCTCCGTCTTGAGAGAAGAGAACCAAACCTTCACATTGCTGATGGTGGCTGGGTCGCCAAAGATGACTGACACGGAGTCTACCACGCCATTGGCATAGTTCTGCGGAACCTGGATGGCCACGTTGTAATTCGTTTGGCCAATGAGCACCGCATAAGTAGGATCGTAAATTTGCGAGAGGAACTCTCCCAAAGGATCGAAGCCAAAGGCACCAAGCGAGCTTCCCTGGGGGTATGCCCACCAGAAAGTGTTGTCACCCACACGCGTGGAAGCCGACGGCAAGGCACGCACCAACCTCTTGGAAGCAGAGGCTTCCTTTGCCGACTGCAACGCACCAATCCACTTGCCGCCATTAGTCTTGCTGAAATCAGCATTCACGCCCGGCAATGGCTTAACTTTGTAAGAGTTCTGTGCAACCTTGACACTTTGCTTGCCAAGCCTTGCCCCGGCCAAAGGCCGTACCTGCTGAGCACTGGCAGACAGCGTAAAGGCTGCCAATGCCATACCTAAAAGTAACTTTCTTACCATAACACTAATTTTTAAAAGAAATGAAAAACATTATCATAATCTCACACTCAGCGTCATCCAATTCGGTGTCACAGCTTGCGGACACAAGGCCACCCCACCAACTCGAACAGCGAATGCGCTACAGTACTGATACCAAGCCGCAGTGCAGCTTACCTTACAACCAGCTTGCGCACCGCAGTGCCGCCGCATGGAGCAACGACATACACGCCAGGGCGGAGCCTGCCAGCCACATCGGCCATGTCTGCGAGGGGGATGATGCAATTGCCCGCCAAGTCGTACACCTTGCATCTTGATGCCAACTGCACCACGCCGTTTATGCCAGCAGCAAGCTCCTCATCATGAACGAAGCGTATTAAAACTGTTCGTGATTCGCTCCCACTGCTCACGGTGAGCTTGGTGAGCATCTCGCCCTCCTGACAATTATACACATGGATGTTCGTAGGCTGGGCTGCGCCAACAAAAGCAAAATCGTCATAACTCACGGGGAAGTCTGTGCGGCACAAGTTCCCCAAACATATCTGTAGGGTGACGCCTGCGCCAAGCGACCCGCTAACCCGCGAGAAATCCACGTGGTAATCGAGCCGTGCACCGGAAAGGTTGCAGAGGTCAAGCCCCTCAGTATCGCACGTGTATCCCGTTACCAAATCCTGCTCGGCGATGAACTCAACAGTAGCTCCATCGTCGAGCGGCTGGTCATTGAGCCTAAACTCGAACGACTGAGCCTTGCTCCCCGCGAAAACGGTAATCGTGGCAATGATGGTAAAAAGTATTCGCTTCATTATTTCAAACCTTTAAGTTCATTCTCATTCGGTGGCTGAACTGCCACCCTCACTGTTTATCACGTCAGCCCTCGCGGCGTTGGCCACGCCGGAGGCATTGTCCACGAAAGCCACGACAGACAGATGCTCGGGTTTCCAGTTGGCCTCGAGCGTGAACGTGGCTGTATATACCTGCTGCGGCTCGTTGGCATAGGGGATGGTGACGGGGTTGCCGGCCAGGTGAGTGGCCGAGGCGCGGAAGATGTTGTTGAACACGTGGTCGAACTCGTAGCCGCCTCCGTCAAGCCGCTGCACGGTGGAGATGCTGTCCTCGGTGAGCCACACGTGGATGTTGCCGGTAAAGCCGTCCTCGATAGTTGAGCGGCCAAGCACGTTGACGGTGAGCCGACGGCTGGCCTCGTCGTATGATGTAGCGAGCGTAAGGGCCTCAGTGGCCGGGGTGCGCAGGCTGTTCACTATGGAGGTGAGCCACTGCTGGGTGTTGGCGAGCACACCGCCGCGACGGTCGACCACTGCGTTTGGCTCGCTCGTAAGGCCGTAGCTGCTGAACATCTGCTCGCCAAAGTCGGTGACAAGCCCCTCATAGCCCATGGCCTGGCCCATCTCCTTGCTGATGCCGAGCATCTGATTAACCCCTGCATGGAGCGAAACGACGATGACGGTGTCCTTGCCGTATGTTTCCTGTATGTTTTCAAGGAACTCGGATGCTGCCGGACAATTGACGCACAGCTGGCCGGAGAACTCCTCAACGAGGACACAACGGGAAGCCGAAGCCGGCTTGGCGGGGACATCAATGTAACGCTCGCCCTCGCCCACCTCGTCGCAGGCGGCGAAGAGGAACGCGGCCATCACGGCTACTGCCGAACATATATGCTTAAAGCTCTTTATCATCGCAGGAATCAGAAATTAAAGTTGTATGACATGGTTACACCCTTGGTGGCCGGCACCCAGCGGCAGACACCGCCGGAGCAGTTCATGCCGGCGCGGGTGCGCGCATAGCCTACCTGGAGGCGGTGCGCCCCCTTGGCAAAGGTTACTGAACCGTTGTAATAATGTATCTCGTCGCCAATGCTGTATTCATCGGACACCGTGAACATGAGGTATGGCAGCACCGAAAGCTCAAGCAGGCCGAACACGCAGTCGCAGTCGCCCTCCTCGTTGTTCTGGCCCGAAGTCATGTCGAGATACTGGGCTTCGGCGCGGAGGGTGAACTTGTTGTTGAACTGGTACTTGCCCTCGGCCACGTAGATGTTGCTGTGGAGCATTCCGCCATGGCCCTCTACGATGGTCTTGTTGTAGAACTGGTTCATGTACATGAGGTTGAGCTTGAAGGCTTTGGTGAGCTTCTTCTCAAGCTGCACGTTGAAGTCCTGGTAATACCTTGAGTCGCCCCACTTGAAGAAAGCCGAGCCGTAGCCATCGGTTCCAGGCACATAGCCGTTGATGCCGGGGGCTATGCCGTCCATGGAGCGCAGGTTCTTGGCGATGGAATGCACGTAGGAAAAGTTTACCTTGACCTTTGTGCCATACTTGCCGCCAAGGGGGGAGTGGCGCTTGAAGTTGTAGGCAAGCTCACCTTGGTAGGCCCACTCGCCGTCGGGCTGCGTGGCGTAGGGATAGCGCGCGGCCAGGGCGTAGGTGTGCTCCATGGTGAAGGCGGGCAGGTGGTTGATGTACGAGGAGTTCTCCGTCATGGTGGGCAGGGTGCGCTGGCTGCGGAAAGCCATGTTGTCGCTGCGCTTTGCCTGCAAGAGGAGGCTCATGCCGCGCTTGGAGTAGCTGGCCGACAGCATTGCCACGTAGCCCTTGCGGTAGGTGTAGTCGTTGTCCTGGCCGGGGTCTTGGGTCTTGCGGGCATACTCGGCAAGGATGTTCCAGTTGCCGGTCTGCAATCGGGCGCGCACGTCGAAAGCCTGCACGTTCTCGGGAAAGTTGAGGCGCTTGGTGCCGTCGTAGCTCACTATCATCTCCTGGTCGCCCTCGTGCTTGTTTACGAAGGAGGCGCCAAGGGTAAGGTAGGTGTTGCCCTCGCGCATCCGCTTGAACCACTGCTCTACGTTAAGCTCAACGTCGGCACCTGCCAACCAAGAGTCATTGAGTCCTTCGAAGGGGCCGCCGTCGTGCCAATAGCGACGCTGCTTGCCGCCGAGCACCTTGACAGTGGCCCAGTTGAAGGGCTTGTACACAAGGCGGCCGCCAAGCAGGGAGTTGTCGATGCCGAGGCTGCGCTCCTCGTATGTGCGGAGGATGAAGCCGGAGCCGAACTGCTCGTAGAAGTTTCCGGCAGTGAGCTCAACGTTCTTGAACTTCCCCTTTACATATATATAAGGGAGGCCCCAGCCCTTGTAGTCAGGCTCGAAGCCGGGCAGCGGGTGGTCGAGATACTCCACCCGGGCGCCAGCATCGATGTACTTGCTCGTGAGGTTGACTTCGCCAAAGGTGTTGGTGAGCGCGAACTCACTGTAATCCTCGGCCCCTATCTTGGCGTCGGCCTGCGGTATGAGGATGTCGCTCTGTATGCTTCCGGTGACCTGCACCTTGCTCTCCTGGCCATCTTCCTGTGCAACAGCCGGCACGAAAGCCAAGGCGAAACAACCGAAAACGGATATGGTTCTAATCAGTCTCAAAACTCTTGGATTTATGGTGAATGTCATTTAACAAGCTCGCGCACTTTCTCTATAAGCTCGTTCTCGGCACCCTCGGTATAGCCGTTGTGCTTGTAAACGATGTTGCCCTTGCCGTCTACGATGAGCACGTATGGTATCATCTGGATGCCCAGGGCGCGCTTGAAGTCGCTGTTGGGGTCGAGCAGAACGTCATACTCCCAGCCGTTGCTGTCTACAAGGGGCTTCACCTTGTTGATGTTCTGCGCTTGGTCGATGCTCACGGCGATGAGCTTGACGCCGGTCTCGTCCTGCCAGTCGGCATACACCTCGCTGATGGCAGACAGCTCGCGGTTGCACGGCTTGCACCATGTAGCGAAGAAAGAGATGATGAACGGCTTGCCGTTGTTCGACAGCTGGTCGGTCTGCACGGTCTTGCCGTTGATGTCCTTCAGCGTGACAGCCGGAAGGGTTTGCGCACTTGCCATGCCTGCGATGGCAAGGAGAGCCACTATGAGCAAAGCTTTAAGATTCTTCATGACAAATTGTTATTTAATTGTTATTGTGCCCGCGGCGGGCAGAAGCCGCCGCGGACACAGACTGAAAATGCTTCGTTTACTGAGCCTGGGCTGCACTCGCCGGAGCCTCACGGGTGAGGTAAGGCGAATACAAATCCATCATGTTGACCCCGAGGTCACGATTCTCGTTGAGGTCGGGCCGCCCGGTTTCCCTCTCAGAGTCAGACCACCTGTCCTCATGGCCGGCATCGGCGCCAAAGCTGAACTCGCGGAACATGAAGCGCTCAACTACATATCCACCGAGCGTTCCGAAGAACGTGGCAGTAAGAGAACCATCGTCGGCAACCTCGATGGGCGCAGTGATGGTGAACGCATCAGAATATCCCGACCAATAGGTCTGTCCATCCTCGTCGGCAGCAGTGCCGAACATCATGTACACATAGTTGCCACCCTCAGAACGGCCTACATACTGCCCGGCCTGGATAGTGAACTTGGCGGTGTATGGGTCGTAAGTCATGGGGATGTCGAGTGTCATGAAGCGCATTCCAGTCTCCGACACAGTTACATTCGCCCTGCGCTCACGACCGTTGGCCATCTTATAGTTAAGGCGATAAGTGCCTGCTATGTCGGTGTTGAAGTCGGCCTGGATAATCCTCAGGGAGTCAACGAACTCGCCCGAGCCAACCTTTACATAGCCCACACGGGGTGCGCCAGTGGTGTTTGCCGTAACGTTAACCGTGATGCTGTCGCCCTCGATGGCAGCTGTAGCCCATGCAGGAGCTTCAGTTACCACAAGGTCAACATTGCTCTGAAGGCTGTATTTCACGGAAGTTGCCTCGTCGGTCTCAACGGCAATGCCGCTGTGCTCCAACTGAACGACAACGCCACGCTGGATGATGGAGAGAGCCTCTGTGGCACCGCCGTAGCTCAGTATGAGCTGGGCAGAGCGGCCACTGATGGTGGTGTTTTGCTCAACAGTCACCACTACTGAGTCGCCATCAACCGAGGCAGAGCACCACGGAGCGGTGGTGCGGGCTGTTACCGTGCCGGGGGCAGAGAACTTAACCACCCCGGTGTTGGCCGTGGCATCGAAACTCAAATTGCTGCTGACAATCGCTATAGGCGACGACTGGGCATAAGGATTCTCCGTGTCGTCGTCACACGATACGAAGCCCGCAAGGCAGCAGGACATCAAAAGGAAGCCAAATATCTTGTTCATATCGATTAATCAACTTTAGTTAAAGACCTTACCATATCCAGAGCGACATTGGAGCCGCCGAACCACCAGCTGGTATGAGACTCAAGCCAGCTGTTAGCTGCCTCGCTTGCCATGGCCGTGCCATCGCGGAAAGCCCAGAGAACCAAGCCTTCAGAGAGAATTTCCTCATAATCATTAGGCCCGGCATTGAACACCGGATTCTCCTCATCCTCATTCCACGAGAAGATTATGCCGGCCTCGGGAGCCCATGTTACCATTTGCGAATTATCCCAAAGAATGACGAGACGCACCTCCACGCCGCTGGCCTCACCAAGGGTTTGCGGGCGGATTTCCAAGGCACCGCGCGCCCTGTTGTAGATGCACTCGATGTCGTAGTTGCTGTTAAGGCCCGTCATGCGGTAAGTAGAGCCATCGTTGTTGCTCACAAGCTCAACGCGAACAGTAGAGATGGAGCCGGCGTTCAGGCCAAAAGCCAAGTCGTAAGTGCCCTCAAAGGAGTCGTAAGCCCTCCAGTTGGACGGCGTGTAGCCCTGCATTACGAAGTCGCTGCTGCCCTCATCGGTGCAAGTGAGCTGGTAAGTGGCGTTGTCGTAGGCGAAGCCCGACACTGCCTTCGGCGCGAAGTCGATGGCCTCGCTCAGGCGAATGCCATTGTCGGTATAAGTAAAGGCGCACGACATATTCATCGAAGTGTCGGCAGGATTTACGAACTCAGCCTGGCGGTTCTCAAGGTCGAACGTAGCATCTATGGTCATGTCGCCCATCTTGCCGGTGCCGGTGGAGACAATGAGGCTATCGCGCATCTCCTTGACATCGGCAAGGTAGTCCTCTGCGTTGCGCTCCAGCGGGCGCAGGTAGCAGAGGTTGCCGGTGCGCTTGCCCTTCATAACGACAAGCTCGGGAGTGGCACTCATGATGAGGAACTCAAAGTCTGCGTGCCTTCCCTCGTACTCATCCTCGCTCGGTCCCGGCGTTGCGAACTCGTGGAACACCCTGTTGTAAGTGTCGAGGGTGAGCACAGGGCCGTTGTCGGTGGTCATCTTATAGTAAGAAGTGTCGTCGCCATCGGCTGCCTCAGACATGGCCGTGACAGTAAGCGAGTCGAACTTCACGATGAAAGCATAGCCACCACCAGTGGAGTTGTCGCCAATATAATAATCCATTACCCAGCCGTTCTCAGCACCGCGGAGCACGGCCTTGGCGTGGCGCATGGCAGCCTGAAGGCGCGCCGATGAGGACTCGCCGAACACCTCGTCATCATCTTTGAAGCAAGACGTGAAAGACAAGGCTGCCACTGCCAGCAAAACAAATACGGAAAAAATATTCTTAGCCTTCATAATCAATTCTCATCATTAGTAATTACAGTAACGTCGGAGAGGTCGATCTTCCCGTCAACGATATCCTGCTCGCGGCGGAGCACCGACTCGCGCAGCTCGTCGAGGTCGATGTTGAAAGTATTCCTCATGTAGTCCTTCACCATCTGGAGCTTGGTTTCAAGATAACCACGACCCGGCTGCGGGTTGTCGGCGGTGCCGGCAGCCTGCTGCATCCAAGCCTCCCACTGCTCGGCAGTGTTGGTAACGTATGTAGACATCATCTCGGCAAAGTCCTCGCTGTGCGAGTGCTGGGCGTAAGAGGTGATGAATCCGCGCTCAAGATAGCCAGAGTCATTGGGCGCAGTGCTCCAGCTGTCGGCCACGTAGCCCGTCGGGGTGATGAGCTGGTAAGTGGCCGAATAGTCAGTGGTCTGGTTCAGGATGTGGGTAAACTCGTGGTGAATGGTCTTGAGGTAGTACGTGTTGAGGTCGTTGATGTCGCGCTTGTACTGGTCGATGTAGTTAACGCCCATCAGGTTTATCTTCTTGCCGCCCTCGGCAGTACCAAGCTCAAAGGTACCGTTGTTCATGTAATGCCATTCGCCCTCAAGGTAGAAGAGCTTAGGGAAGTAGCGGCGAGTGAAGTCGATGCCTGCCACCTCGTCGTAAGCCTCCACGCAAGAGTACTTCACGATGTGCGCCATTTCGATGGCCTGGTCATACTGCGCAGGCACTGTGTAGTAATCGTCGTCGCTCTCGTTGTATTCGTAGCGATACTTAATCTCGATGTTGTATGGCTGCAGGTAGTTCACGTCGAGCCAATAGTCGAGCGGCGTGTTCTCCACAGCATCGGCGGAAATGACGCTCACCGACTCGATGTCGTCGTCCGAGCAAGCACAGAAGGAGCACGCCAGCCCGGCCACCATCAACGAATATATCAAGTTTCCTTTCTTCATTTTGCAATCAATTTTGAGATTTCACATAATCCTCGAATCGTCACCTTGGATTAGCCTCCATGCCGGCCTGTATTACGATAGAGGGCAGCTGTATGGCCCTGCGCAGGTCGTTGGTGCCAAGGGAGTCGGTAACTTTAAGAGGCTCGCTGCGCGCATCCATGGTGCGGCGGGTTATGTTGATGCCATAACGCTTGATGTCGAACCAACGATAGCCCTCATAAATGGTTTCCAGACGCTTGAAGTTGAGCACGCACTGCAAGAGGCTTTCCTGCTCGCTGCCCTCAGCATCGATGGCAAAGGCCGGGTGCAGGTGCTTCTTCATGGTGGGCGCTAAAGAATTAGAATAAGCCAAACCGTCGTAGAACGCCTTGACATTCTCCTTGGTGAGGGTCATGGTCGACCGTGTCCAGTTCTGCATCCACAGGGTAAGATCCTTGCAGGCAGCCGTGTAGTCGCCCATCATGATGTAAGCCTCGGCGCGCTCAAGCAGGGTGAGGTCGGCCTTGAAGGCGGGGTAAACGGTGCGGTAGTAGCCCGTCTTGTTCACGGGGTCAAGCTCCTCGAAGAGGTAAGGCAGCTTGGCCATGAGCACACGGTCGAGCGCACCGCCCTTGAATGCGAGCGGCGGGCAGCGCATCATGTTGGAGTTGCCCCAGATGTTGGGAGCCTCAAGCGTCTCGGTCTCTGAGATGTAGCTGTTGTGCGAGTAGCGGCTCAGATAACCATAGTTGGCCGACCATATACCCATGGCCGAGATGGCGGTCACGAGCAGCAGGTTGGAGTTAGACGTAGCGTCGATGTAGAGGTTGGTACGCGGCGTAAGGTCGTTGGTGATTCCAAACGACTCCATCTCGTCCCAATCGCGCAGCATCGAGGTAGGGTTAGAGCCGAGGCAGGCAGTGGCATACTCCACGGCCTTGTCCCACTTCTCATAAAAGAGATAGAAACGTGCGGCGAAGGCATAAGCAGCCTGCGTGTTGAAGTGGTACTTAGGCACCTTGAGGTGAGTGTCGCCAATCATGGGCAGGGCGGTCTGTATGTCCTTGTCGATGTTCTTGTACACCTCCTCCACCGTGCCGCGCTCATAGTGCGGGTTCACCGTAGTCTCGGGCTTGGTTACGTAAGGTATGCCAATGTCGGTCTTGCTGGTCTGCGAGTTGTAGTTCATGCAGAACTCGTTTACGAGGATGAAGTGGCCGTATGCACGGCAGAGCAGGGCCTCGGCCATGGCCTCACGGAGCGTGGTGGTGGTTGGGCCGCCCATCTCCTCGATAGCCTGCAGGGCCTGATTGGCCGATGCAATGGCGTTGTAGTGGCTCTCCCAAAGGTTGCGCACTCCATCGTTGTCGTCCTCGGTTATGTCCTGCCAAGAGTAAGCCTGGCGTGCGAAGCGCGAATCATACTGCGAATAGCGCTCGCCCATGTCGTCGATGTTGTCGGACATGCTTTCGTTGAGGAAGCCGTAGAACGAATCGCTGGGATAGGCAGAGGTTATGAGGCTTACCACCTTGTCCTCAGAGTCCACCTCGGTGCGGTTGTCGGGCATCACGTCGAGGTATTTGTCGCACGACGTGAGCGAAAGCCCGAGCAAGGCGGCGAAACTGATTGAATATATGATGTTACTCTTTTTCATTGCTGTCTACATTAAATTATATACCAACTTTGAGTGTGAGGGTGAACTGCTTAGGCACCGGAACTGCCACACCACCGGCATTGGCGAACTCAGGATCCTGACCGTTGAGCTTCTTGTCGGCATAGATGAGGAAGAGGTTGGTGGCCTGGAGCTTGAGCGAAAGCTTGTTCAGGCTGAGTGCCTCGCATATAGACTTGGGGAATTCGTAGCCCAGCGAAATCTCCTTCATGCGGATGAAGTCGCCCTTGGCTATGCGCTCCGTAGAGTAGTTGTAAGCGTTGTAAGCATACGAGAGATTGGCGTCGAGGCTGTTCTGCAGCTTGCTCGCAATCACCGGCACGGTGGTATGCTTCTCGTCGCCCGGCGTAGTCCAGCGGTCGTTGAACTCCTTCGGGGTAGCGGTCAGGTCATCGTACTCATTTGAGAACACGGGGTCAAGACGCACAACGTTGCCGAACGAATAGGTGATGAACACGTTGAGCGTGAAGTTCTTGTAGGTGAAGATGTTGCCGAAGCTACCCATGTCGGTGGGGTCAACGCTGCCCTCGTACTTCAGGAAGCCGAGCTTTTCAGGGTCGTTCTCCTGGAAGTAGATGCCGGTGGTGGTGACGTTGCCGTCCTGGTCGAGGAATGTGGGCAGACCCTCGTCGTTAAGTCCCATGAAGGGGATGGAGAAGAGGCTGCGCACGGGATAGCCCTCCATGGCGAAGCCCGAGCCGGACACGAGGTCGATCACGCGGCTGTTGGTCTTCAGCTCGGTCACCTCGTTGTGCGTGTGGCTGTAGATGAAGTTGGTGCTCCAGGTGAAATCATCGGTCTTGATGTTGGTAGTAGAGAGCGAAAGCTCCACACCGCTCGACTTCATGGTAGCGATGTTGCCGTACTTCTGCACCTCGCCTCCGGCGCCGGATGTAGTTGCTATGCCGATAAGGTCGTAGTTGCGGCGGCTGTAGGCATCGAGGGTGAAGTTGATGCGGTTGTTGAGGAAGCCCATGTCAACGCCGAAGTTGAACTCGTGCTTCTTCTCATACGTAAGGTCTTCGTTGGCCAGCTGGTAGATGTAGAGCTGTGTCTCCTTTACGTCGGTGAAGGGCCTCCAGGGGTTCTCGGCCATCACCACCACACGCGAGTTAGTCACGTCGGCCGGTCCGCGGTCGGCGGTAAGCGAGTACGACAGGCGGAACGAGAGGTGCGACATGGCGGGCTGGAGCTTCTTGAAGAAAGGCTCCTCGTGCACGTTCCATGCGCCGGAGACGTTCCATGTGGGCAGCCAGCGCGCCGAGCGGCTCTTGCCGAGGCGGTTGGTACCCTCGTAGCGGAACGTACCGTTGATGGAGTAGCGGCCGCGCCAAGAGTAAGTACCGTTGGCAAAGTAGGCCGCGCTGCGCTCGTTGGTGTTGCTCAGCGTGAAGTAGTCGGTGTTGGTCTCCGAGCTTTTCTTGAACACCTCGTAAGCCCACGAGGGGGTCTCACCCATGGTGTACTGCATACCCCAGCCACGGAACCACGTGCTGTGGCGCTGCACGCTGTTGATTTCGAGACCGCCGTAGAGGTTGATGATGTGCTCGTCCTCGCCGAACACGTCGTTATACTGCGCCGTTGCGCGGAAGTCGTAGCCGAACATGCGGTTGTCCGTGCGGTCGAGGATACCACCGTTGGGCAGCACCGTCACCGGCAGGGCGTAGATGTCGTCGGGGTCGGTATAGAGGTAGTTGTTGTTGTCGCGGATGGTCGAAGTGCTCATTGCGCGGTAGGCCATGGCCTGGTTCGACTGGTCCTTGATGTTGTGCTCCTGCGTGGTTGCGCTGTACTTCACGGCTCCGAGGGCGGTAAGCTCCACCTTGGTGATGGGCTTGTAGCTCAGCTTGGCCTGCATGCGGAAGTCGATCACGTTGAGGTCAATGTAGTTGTTCTCAAGCTCGTGGAAGATGTTGAACGGGGCGTAGTTGCGCGTGTAGTACTCGTTGGGGTCGAGCGTGCGCGACGTGTTGAGCGCATACGAGTAGGGGTTGATGTCGAATGCGCGGCTCACCTCGCCCGTTACGGGGTCGGTGGTGGCACTGAGCGTTCCGGGTGCCTTCTGCTTGCGGTACGACGCATTACCCAGAAGGCCTGCGGTGAGTTTCTTCGAGATGTTGTGGTTCACGTTGAAGTTAGCCGTGTAGCGCTCCACCTCGCTGGCCTTTGTCCAGCCCGGGTCGAACATGGCGCTCACCGAGGCATAGTAGTTGCCCTTGTCGGTACCGCCCGACATGCTTACTGAGTGGGTGTGCTGCACTGAGTTGGAGAACAGCTCCTCAAACCAGTTGGTGTTGCGGTACTCGGCTGCGCGCAGGTAAGCGGCCCGGGCCTCGGGAGTGTTTACGAGGCCGAACTTGCCCGTGGCGGGGTTGTAAGTGTTTATAAGCTCGTACATCTTGCCATATACGCCGCTGTTTGGCGCGTTGGCAGTCTCGGCATAGTTGAGGTATCCTTTCTGCTGAAGCTCCTGGTATACCGACATCTGGTCCTGGGAGTTCATGATGTTGAACGTGTTGTACGACGGCACGAGCCTCATGGTGTACTCACCCGTATAGCTGATGTGGGCCTGGCCGGCCTTACCTTTCTTCGTGGTAACAACGATAACGCCCGCCATCGCGCGCGCGCCATATATAGATGTGGCGGAACCGTCCTTGAGGATCTGGAAGCTCTCTATGTCGTCTGAGTTGAGTCCGGCAATGGCAGAGCTAATCAGCGTGTTGGCGTCTCCGGAAGAGAGCTGGTCGGCGCTCACGTCGACAACGTCTTCCATGATGACGCCGTCAACCACCCAAAGCGGCTTGGAGCTGCCGTAGATGGACGTGGCACCGCGGACGCGGATCTTGGGAGCCGTACCGAATGTTCCCGAAACGTTTTGCACGGACACACCGGCGGCGCGACCCTCGAGCGAGCGGCTGATGTCGGCCATACCGTCAATCTTGGCGTTGCCAGCATCAATCTTGGTGGTGGAGCCGGTGAAAAGGCGTTTGTCTACCTTCTGCATACCCGTGACCACAACCTCGTCGACCACGTGGGCCGAGCTCTCGAGCGTCACCTTCATCCCAGGCTTTGCGACTACCGTCTGGGGCTTCATGCCGACATAACTTATCACAAGTTTCTTGCCGGCAGGCACGGAGAGCGAGAATACGCCGTCCATGTTGGTCGTCGTGCCGGTCTTGGTCCCCTCGACCATGACCGTGGCTCCGATGACCGGCAGCCCGTCTTCCTGAGATATTACGGTACCTGTAACTTTTGTTTGGGCTAATGCCACTCCCACGGAGAGGAGCAAACACGCCAAAAGCATAGTTAATCTTCTTTCCATAAATACTCTCTTCTTTACTTGATTTACATTATAATTACGACCTGCAAAATTAAACAAAATTATTCAGCCTACAGCACAAATGGCTAAAAAAATCGAATATTTAACTTATCAAGCACAACAAAAGCCCGTTTGGAGCCAACATTTCGTTCCAAATTGAAAAAAATTACCAAGGAATGGTTTACAGATTGCAAACGAAAACGGTGTACAAAATACATCATATAATATGCAACGGTATGCAAAATAACGTAAAATCTGAATATTAATGCACCACGGCAGGCCGCAGCGGCCAAGGAGACCAATGGCAAACGGGGCCGCCCGAGGGATGCGCGGGCGGGCTTATTGTGTAAAGTTTATGTCATGGCAGGCACGTTTTGCATATCGCGCTGTGTGCCAGTGGGTTATGCTCACTGGCGTTTTGCTGTGCAAAACGGCCTGTTTCAGGCTCTAAAATGGCCTGTTCCGCAGTGCGAAACGGCACGTTTTGCAATGCAAAACGCCACGGAGCAGCCTGCAAGGGGCATAATGTAAACTTTTGTTACCGCCCCGGCAACAAAAAAGGCGGCCACAACCGTGGCCGCCGAATATTGGGCTTGCATCGCACAATGTCACTTTACGAGTATCACGAGATACTTGCTCGTGCTCCAAAACACCTGCGGGTTGGTGATGCGCAGCACGTACTGCTTGTTGGCGTCGCGCTGCAGCGTGTAGCTGCTCGCGGGGTGCGAGGTCATCATCTTGGCCGAGCGCGAATAGAGCTTTATCTCCTTGGTTACGCGTATGTCTATCTTGGTGAAGTAGTCGCGGTTGAAGTTGGCCTGCAGCACCTTGCCGCCGTCGAGTATGCGCTGCTCCTTCAGCTCGTCCTTCGTGCCGAACACGTACCAGGCGGAGTGTATCTGCTTGTCCTGCGAGTTGATGGTCTTGGTCTTCTGCTGCCCCTCGGCGGTGAGCGTGTTCACGTTTGTGTTGAGGTTGGCTATCTTCTCGTCGAGGTCCATGATGTGTATGTCCTTGGCGTCAAGCTCGGCGCGCAGCTGCTGAATCTGCTGGTCTTTCTCCTCCATCTGCTTGGTGAGGTTGTCGATGGTGCGCTGCAGCTGCTCGCCCTTTATGGTGCCTTCGCGCAGCTGGCGCTGCAGCTTGGCTATAAGCTCGCGGTTCTGCTTCATGGTCGACTGTATGAACTGCATGTTCTCGCGTATGCGCTGCTCGCGGTTGCTGCCCTCGCCCTGCTTGGCCAGGCTCAGGCGGTTCTCGGCCTCGTTTATCTCGCGGAAGCCTTCCTCTATCTCGTTCACCGTGGACATGAGGTCGTTGATCTCGGTGTCCTTCTGGGCTATGACCTGGGTGAGCGAATCGCGCTGCTGCGCCGCCACGAGGTCGGCCTTGGGCTTGTCCTGCCGGCAGGCCGCCAAGGCCAGCAGGCAGACTCCTGCAAACAATAGTTTCTTCATATTCACTGGTTTTTGGTTTTGCTTTCCTTTTCATCGCTGCCGGCCACCACTACCACTATCTCGCCCCGGGGGGCAGTGGCACCAAAGTAGGCTGACAGCTCGGAGAGGGTGCCGCGCACGCTCTCCTCGTGCACCTTGGATATCTCGCGGCACACGCAGGCCTCGCGCTCGCCGCCAAAAGCCTCGGCCAACTGGCCGAGCAGCTTGCACAGGCGGTGGGGCGACTCGTAGAACACCATGGTGCGGCGCTCGCCTGCAAGGGCGTCGATGCGCGACTGGCGCCCCTTCTTCTGCGGCAGGAAGCCCTCGAAGGCAAAGCGGTCGCAGGGCAGCCCGCTCGACACAAGGGCCGGAACGAACGCCGTGGCCCCGGGCAGGCACTGAACCTCGATGCCGGCCCTGACGGCCTCGCGCACGAGGTAGAAGCCGGGGTCGCTGATGCCGGGTGTGCCGGCGTCGCTGATGAGGGCAACGTCTTCGCCTGCCTGCAGCCGCCCCACTATCGAGGCGGCAGTGCCGTGCTCGTTGAACTTGTGGTGCGACATGAGCCTGTTGCTTATGCCGTAGTGCTTGAGCAGCACACCCGACGTGCGGGTGTCCTCGGCCAGCACGAGGGCAGCTTCCTTAAGCACCCTCAGCGCGCGCAGCGTGATGTCCTCCATGTTGCCCACCGGGGTGGGAACCACGTAAAGTATACCCATATTCCGTGCAAATGTAACGATTTGTTCCTTACGCCCAAAAAAAAGCGGCCGATTCTTTGCAATTTTTAAAACGTATTTGTACTTTTGCGCTTAAATGACAGATTACTTAACAGGGGAGCAAAGGCGGCCCGGAAGAATAGAGGTGGTATGCGGCTCGATGTTCTCGGGCAAGACCGAGGAACTTATACGGAGGCTCAGGCGGGCGGAGTTCGCAAGGCAGACGGTGGAGATATTCAAGCCCGCCATCGACACGCGGTACTCTGAAGAGGACGTGGTAAGCCACGACCGCCACAAGATACGCTCCACGCCAATAGACTCCTCGGCACAGATACTGCTCATGGCGTCAAGCATCGACGTGGTGGGCATTGACGAGGCCCAGTTCTTCGACGACGGGCTGCCCGACGTGTGCAACCAGTTGGCCAACCGAGGCACGCGCGTCATCGTGGCAGGGCTTGACATGGACTTCCGAGGGGTGCCCTTCGGCCCCATGCCCGCGCTCTGCGCCATCGCCGACGAGGTGACCAAGGTACACGCCATCTGCGTGCGCTGCGGCGCACTGGCCTACGTGAGCCACCGCACCGTGGCGGGCGACAAGCGAGTGATGCTCGGCGAGACGCAAGAATACGAGCCGCTATGCCGCGAATGCTACAAGAAGGCTATGGAAGAGGCCGCCAAGGCCAGGCCATGACGACGGGGCGTTCCCCCCCCTACATACCTATTTATATATTAATGAGTGGCAATGATTGACAAGACCATAACGTTCGACAAGTTCGTAAGGTGGATGCTCGCCGGCCTGTTGGCAGTGGCCATCCTCTATGTGCTCAACTATCTCGGGGGCGTGCTGCTGCCGTTCTTCGTGGCGTGGCTGCTGGCATACCTCATCTACCCCATCGTGAAGTTCGTGCAGTACAGGCTGCACGTGCCGGGCCGGGTGCTCTCCATCATCGTCTCGCTGGCGTTCCTCGTGGCCGTCATCGGCGGCATCGTCTACCTCATCATCCCGCCCATGGTGGACCAGTTCGAGAAGCTCGGCGGGCTCGTCACTCGCTACCTGCACGAAAAGACGCACATAAGCAACTTCCCGTTGGCCATACGCACTTGGATAGAAACCAACAGCCAGGCCATACAGGACGTTTTCAAGAGCGACGAGGTGAAGCAGGCCCTGAGCGACACCATGCCTAAGCTGTTCTCGTTCATCGGGCAAACGGCCAACGTGATAATAAGCGTCGTGGCATCGCTCATAACGCTGCTCTACCTCTTCTTCATCCTGCTCGACTACGAAAAGCTGGCCGCCGGGTTCATAAAGATTTTCCCGCCGAAGAGCAGGCCGTTCTGGCAGGAGCTAATAAACGACGTGGAGCGCGAGCTGAACAGCTACATACGCGGACAGAGCCTCGTGGCACTGTGCATAGGAATCCTGTTCTGCATCGGCTTCACAATCATCGACTTTCCCATGGCCATCGGCCTCGGCATCATGATAGGCATAATGAGCCTCATACCTTACGTACACGGACTGGCTCTCATACCAATGGTGCTGCTGTCGCTGCTCAAGGCCGCCGACACGGGACAGAACTTCTGGATAATACTGGCCTCGGCCGTGGGGGTGTTCCTCGTGGTGCAGCTCATCACCGACATGGTGCTCACGCCGAAGATAATGGGAAAGGCCATGGGACTGAACCCGGCCGTGCTACTGCTGTCGCTCTCGGTGTGGGGCGCGCTGCTCGGCTTCATCGGGCTGATAATAGCACTGCCGCTGACAACGCTCATCATTGCCTACTACCAGCGCTACGTCACCAAGGAGGCCGGCGAAGCCACCACGCCAGAGGCAAGCCACGCCAACGGGCAGGGCCAGGCAGGCACAGCTGCACCCTCCCCACCCGCCACGCAATGCGCAACGGAAGATATGGCCGAAAAACAACCCGAATAATTTGGCAGTTTCAAAAAAACATACTACCTTTGCAACCGCTTAGCAGCACAATGGCTGCCGCAAGCGGATGATCCGCTAGCTCAGTTGGTAGAGCACAACACTTTTAATGTTGGGGTCTTGGGTTCGAGCCCCAAGCGGATCACAAAGGAAACGGTCGACAAGACTTGGAGCGCGAGTCTTGGCGACCGTTTTGTATATGGCTGCTGCCGCATGGAGCGGCGCGCACCACCAAAGAGACCTGGGCAGGATGGCACTTATTGGCCTTCCCCGCCCAGGATTTCCTTTATGTTGTACAGCGGGCGACGCTTTACCTCCTTGTAAATCTTGCCAATGTATGCCCCCACCACTCCTATGGAGATGAGCACCATGCCGCCCACGAACCATACACTCAGTATCAGCGACGACCAACCTGGCACCGCCGTGCCGGCCATGATGGCATGGATGACGTAGATGCCGATGGCGAGGCTTATGAGGATGAACGCCACCCCGAGCCACAATATGCAGTAGATGGGCTTCACGGAGAACGACGTAATGCCGTCGAGGGCGAGCGAGAGCATCTTTGCCAGGGTGTACTTGGAGTGGCCGGCGCGCCGCTCGCTGATCACGTCGTCAACCGTAGTAGCCTCAAGCCCTATAAGCGGGATAAGCCCGCGCAGGTAGAGGTTGGTTTCCTTGTAGCCCGCAAGCATCTGCAAGGCCCTGCGGCTCATCAGGCGGAAGTCGGCGTGGTTGTATATGCTTTCCACGCCCATCTTGGCCTGCAGCTTGTAGAAGGCCACGGCGGAGAGCCGCTTGAGCAAGGGGTCGGCGGTGCGCTGCACCTTCACGCCGTACACGATGTCGTAGCCGCGGGCAAAGTCGTCCACCATCTTTGGTATGGCGCGGAGGTCGTCCTGCAGGTCGGCGTCGATGGTGATCACCGCGTCCGCCCAGTCCTTGGCGGTCATCATGCCGGCCATGATGGCGGCCTGGTGGCCCACATTGCGCGCCAGGTTGATTCCCCTCACACGCTTGTCGGCCCCGTGAAGGGCCGCAATTATATCCCAAGTGCTGTCGCGGCTGCCGTCGTTGACGAAGAGCATGAAGCTGCCGGGGCTTATCCTGCCGTCGGCCACCATGACGTCGAGCAGCTCGCCCAGGCGACGCGCCGACTCGCGCAGCACCTTCTCCTCATTGTAGCAAGGCGAAACAATGGCCAACTTTATCATGTTGCGTTATGGTTTTTATTTCTTGCCAGACAACTTTATGTCCACGAACTCGTTGAAGGTGAGGAAGTGCTCGCCCCTTGCCTTGAGCATCTTTATGAGCCGGTCGAGGCGCGCGGACATGGCCGCGCCACTGTTGTTGCGGATGATGAACGGCATACGGAACTCCGGGTGCTCCCTCAGCTCATAGAACTCCCATGGATGGAAGTAGGTCACGAAGTAGCCATCGTGCCTCAGTGTGCGGCGCACCAAGGCATGGTAAAGCCCCTCGGGCAGGTTGTGCAGGGCGAGCCAAAACAGCGGGAAGCGCACCCACGGCGTTACCGAGGCCGGTATCTGCATCACCCTGCCACGCATGAACCATGTGCGCGGGGCAGAAAGGTGCATATAGCGTCCGGGTATGAACGCCGGGTTGAGCGATGAGTTATAGCGGTAGCCCATGCGCTCTATCTCTTCGTCGCTCACGGGGAACATCCTCGGCTGGCGGTAGCCGTAGACGGTGCGACCCGTCACGCGCTCCACAACCTGCTTCGACCGCTCCACGTCGGTGGCCTCGGGCCGCCAGTGGTCAACGCCGTGGCAGGCCACCTCGTGGCCCTCGTCCATGATGCGGCGCATCACCTCGGGGGCGCGCTCGGCAAAGTTGGCCGTGCAGAAGAACGTGGCCCTTACGCCGTTGGCCTTCAGGCAGTCGAGGATGCGGTTTGTGCCTACCACCGAGACCGCCATGCCTTGCTCTATCGAGAAGTCCACGCCGTGCTCGCGCGGCACGTCAAACTCCTCAGTGTCAAAACTAAGCAATATCATTTCCTTTGCGAATAAATATCAATGTTTCAGCGATGCAAAGGTACAAAAATATTTCATATTTGGCCTCAACATACGGATTTATTGCCGCCATGGGCGTAATATGCACCCATGGCGGCCGACACTGCGCCTGCGCCATGCGGCGGGGAAGAGCCACGTCCCTTGGGCATGGCTCACAGCTCAATCTTCCCCTTGCGCCACTCCGCCAGCACCTCCTTATATGAACGCCGGGTGTCGAAACACACATGACCATGGGCGGTTGGCTGCTTGCAGGGTGTCATGTAGTCGCCATATATCGCCGTAAGATATTCATGGTATCCCTTGGGCGCAGGAACAGCCATGCCCTCGAACTCAAGCATCACCGTTCCCTCGAACCAACGGCGCATGATGGCCCCACGCTCTTCCATCTTTCCAAGGTTGACCGCCCAGTTGTAAACCCTCGGGCAGCCTGCCACCGAATACTTCTTGAAGCTCCACTCATAGCCATCGAAGCATTTGGCGAACGACCTCAGCCGCGCTATCTGCCGCCGCAGGAACGGCCCCACCTGCCGCGGCGGGCGGTACTCGTAGAACACCTTGAGCCGCTTGGCCCACCGCTCGGTCTCGGCCACGGCCGCCAGCCGCTCTTCCCTCGTGTCGGGAACGCCGTCGAGCACGAATATGTCGATGAAAATGCCTTGGTGGAACGGCACCCGCGCCTCTGCGTCGCCCGGCAGTATTGCCGCCGTGCCGTCCATCCGGAGCTGTGCGTGGCCGTGGTAGTAGAGGCGGTCGGTGCGTGCGCACTGGAAGAAGAACGGCGGCTCGAACTCCTTGGCCAGAGCCACGAGCCGGTCGTAGCCCTCGCGGAGCATTATCATGTCGATGTCGTCGTCCCACGGTATGAACCCCTTCTCGCGCACAGCGCCCAAGAGTGTGCCGCTGTCCACCCACACATCTATGCCGTGCCTGCCGCACACCTCGAGCAGCATGCGCATCAGCGAGAGCTGCACCTCGCGCACTTCGGCCATAAGGCCCATCGCCCCTGTGCATTCTGCCGGCCTTTCATTCTTTTCCATTCCAATATAATTTTATCGTCAACACCTTAGCACCTTGAAACTAAAGATGATTTGCAAAGTTATGAAAAAAACGCACTAAATCGGCAACCAACGACCCAAAATATTGCCATTTGCCCATGGCAGGGATGCTCAGTACGGCATATTTTCCGTAACTTTGCACCAACGAACGCCCGGCGCCGCACTGCACCGGTGCCGCCCGCACGGCCCAAAAGGGCATGGCGGGAGCCACGAAAAGACGCAAACGACAATCCACATGACCTACAAGACCATATCGCCCATACTCGAACTGCAACGCCAGCGCGCCCTGCTCCAGATGGAATACGACGCGGAGAAGGATGAGTTCCGCCGCCAGACCGAAGCCTTCGGGATGCACCGCAAGGTGAAGCGCGGCGATGCCTGGTGGCCGCTGCGCATCGGCCGCACATATTATAATTCGCTAAACCAGCCCTGCGTCGAGGTGTTCCGCACCGCCAACGGCGAGATTGAGCACAATTTTGAGTACGGCAAGCCCGTGGCGTTTTTCCGCATGGACGCGGAAAGACAAGTCAAGAACGAGGAATCTTTAATAAAGGAAAACAGCGGTGCAAGCCCCGGTGGCGGCAGCGACGGAACAGCCCAGGGCAACGGCGGCAGCAAATGGGCAGGCAATGCGGCGGCCAAAGCCGATGGCTCGCGGCACATATCTTACTTCAGCTTCGCCGCCACGGTGAGCTACGTAGACGGCGACCGCATGGTGGTGGCGCTGCCCGACGCCGCCGATGCCGCCGCGCTGCAAGCCGCCGGCGGAGGCGTTGGGGTGCAGCTGTCGTTCGACGAGACGAGCTACCGCCTCATGTTCGACGCCCTCGACCGCACCATGCGGGCCAAAGGGCGGATGGCCTACCTGCGCGACCTCTTCTACTCGCGGCGCGAGCCAGAGCGCAGGGCTTTTGCCCCGATGCGGTTCCCCTACCTCAACGCCACGCAGGAACAGGCCGTCAACGAGGTGCTGCGGGCCAAGGACGTGGCCATCGTACACGGCCCGCCCGGCACAGGCAAGACCACCACGCTCGTAGAAGCCATACACGAAACGCTGCTGCGCGAGCCGCAGGTGATGGTGTGCGCGCAGAGCAACATGGCCGTAGACTGGATTTCGGAGAAGCTCCTCGACCGCGGCGTGAGCGTGCTGCGCATAGGCAACCCCACGCGGGTGAACGACAAGATGCTGTCGTTTACCTACGAGCGGCGCTTCGAGGCCCACCCCGACTACCCTCAACTGTGGAGCATCCGCAAGGCTATACGCGAGCTGCGCGCCCACCGCCGCCGTGGCGACGACCGCTGGCACCAACGCCTGGAGAGCCTCAAGGGGCGCGCCGCAGAGATAGAGCTGCGCATCAACGCCGAGCTGTTCGGCGAGGCCCGCGTCATAGCCTGCACACTGACAGGCGCCGCCAACCGACTGCTGGAGGGCATGAAGTTTCCCACGCTCTTCATCGACGAGGCCGCCCAGGCTCTCGAAGCGGCCTGCTGGATAGCCATAAGGCGCGCCGGGCGCGTGGTGCTGGCGGGCGACCACTGCCAGCTGCCACCCACGGTGAAGAGCATCGAGGCCCTGCGCGGCGGCCTGGGGCGCACGCTCATGGAGCGCATAGTGGAGCTTCACCCCTCGGCGGTTACGCTGCTGCGCGTGCAGTACCGCATGAACGAGGCCATAATGCGCTTCCCCAGCCGCTGGTTCTACGGCGGGCAGGTGGAGTCGGCGCCCGAAGTGCGCCACCGCGGCATACTCGACCTCGACGTTCCGCTGGAGTGGATAGACACATCTACGATGGGCAAAGCCGAGGCCGAGGGCAACGCCGCCGAGCCTGCAAGCTACCGCGAGGAGTTCGTTGGCGAGAGCTACGGCCGCATAAACAAGGCCGAGGCGGAGCTTACGCTCGACACCCTCGAAGCCTACTTCGCCCGCATAGGCCGCCAGCGGCTCATTGACGAGCGCATCGACGTGGGCATCATCTCGCCCTACCGCGCGCAAGTGCAGTACCTGCGGCGGCTCATAATGAAGCGCGAAGGGCTGAAGCCGCTGCGCCGCAGCATATCGGTGAACACCGTGGATGGCTTCCAGGGGCAGGAGCGAGACGTGATACTAATCTCGCTCGTGCGCTCTAACGACAGCGGCGAGATAGGTTTCCTGCGCGACCTGCGCCGAATGAACGTGGCCATAACCCGCGCCCGAATGAAACTCATCATCCTCGGAGACGCGCCTACAATGACGCGCCACCCCTTCTACCGCAAGCTTTGGCAGTACGTAGAGGAAGTGAAGAATGAAGAATGAAAAATTTAGGAGTTAGAGGAGTTAAGACAAATGCTTTAAGGGAAGGCTGAAGCTTTTTGATTCTTCACTCTTCACTTTCCACTCTTCACTAACAAAAAAGCGCCGCGCCGACACACCGAGTGTCAGCGCGGCATTACTAAAATTATGAAACGTGTTTTATTAAGCCTATTTACTTAGAGGGCGAACTTGTAGCCAAGGGTGATGGCCAGAACGCCGTTCTTGCTGCTGCCCTCATCCTCCTTGTATATCTTGGTAACGCCGATGTTGTAGCGGAGGTCGAGCACGAAGCTGTTCCACTCGTAAGAAGCTCCAACGGGGATGGAGAAGTCGATGCTCTCGCACTCATCCTTTATGTCCTCATCCTCTCCCTCGCCATAATCTTCCTTAGCACTTACAAGGAATCCCGGCTGGATACCAGCGTTGATGGACAAGCCTTTCCATACATGGAAGTTGGCAAGGATTGGGATGTTGATGTAGTCCAACTTCGTCTTGCCATCACCCTCGTCGGCCTTCACGCCCTGCATTGAGTAGTGCACTCCAGCAGTGATGCCCATAAGGTTGCTCGCGCGGTACTCAGCCTCAACGCCAGCCACGGCTCCTGCCTTCATCTTGGAGTGCTCAAGGTCAGTCACGTTTGCCATGTTCAAGCCGACTTTCGGCATGAGCGTAAACGTACCCGGTTCGGTCTGTGCCTTCACTGAAAGGCTCGACAGCGCAATGGCTGCCAGAAGTAAAATCTTCTTCATATAAATAAAGTTGTGCGCCCCCATAAGTTTGGGTTCATGCCGCCTGCCGATTGGGGGTGCTTTAACCGGCCCACGACATTTGTTCACTTGGGTATTTATAACTTTTTCGATTCCTGAATTTTAATCTCAACTTGCGTTTCCTAATTGCTTTTTGCCTTGCAAAGATAACTGTTTTTAATCAAAGTAGGATTCCGTTTGCCTTGGAATTAATATTTATTAATTAATAATCATCTTGTTTTAACCGTCTGTTCCCCGTTCCACGGACATGGTAATTTTATGTTACAATCTGCCGCCTGCCTGGCCATGTCAGCCATATCGCGATGCAGGACGGGCTGTTTTGCGTTGCCAAACAGCCCATTTGGCAATGCGAAACAGCCCGTTTTGCAACGCAAAAGCGGCGTTGTTCCCAACCACCTGGCCACCAGGCAGTTGGCTGCAACGCCGCCATGCGTTCGCAATGTGCGAAAAAACATTACACCTCTCGGGCGCAACCAACGGCCCGACTACTTCAGCAGCTCTTCAAAATCAAAGTCTTCAAGCTTGCCAACCTCAGACTCCTTCTCCTCTAAGCTCTTCTCCAAGGAAGCTATTTCGCCGCCATCGATAGCACCGCCCTCAACGCCGAGAGCCTTGTCGATGTCGGCAATGTTGGCAGCCGCGTCCTTGGGCAGTCCCTCGTCGGTGATGGTCTGCTGGTATGCCTCCACCATGTCGTCGTACTTCTTCAGGCTCTTGTTAACCTTCCTTATCTGCGCGATGTCGGTGACCGAAAGGCCGAGACCGGCCAGCGCACCAACGCCAGCGCCGGTGGCAGCCGACTTCAGGTCGCCCTTGAGCAAGCCGCCCAAGCCTCCTGTCACGGCTCCGGCACCCACTTTTTTCAGTATGTTGCCATAGAGGTTGCGGCGCGCCTTGAGCACACCTTTCACCGTGGCCACGTCCCAGGCGTTGCCCTCGGCGTCGGTGATGAAGTAATAGTACCTCTCGGTTCCGTCGGCATTGGTTATCACTTTGCCGTCGTCGCCCTTCAAGGTCATCTTTTTCACCGTGAACTCAGGCACGTTGAGCAGCATGGCCCTTATGGCCTTGGCGCTGTCCGAAAGCTCGGGCGTTGCGGCCTGCGTGGCTTGCGTGGTTGTTGCCTGCTTAGAGGTAAGGCTCTCGGCAGCCTTGCCCAGCTTGCCGAGGAATCCCTGCGCCTGTGCGGCGGCAGGGGGCATGGCCAGCACTGCGGCCAGCGCCATGGCTTTGGTAAATCTGTTTTTCATTGTTACATTACTTTTTGTTTATGTCTTATATGGTTAAGTAGCTATTCAGGGTCATTCCATGCCATATACCATGCAGATGCTCAAAAATGCTTGTTGGTGCGCTTGTACATCTTTACCCGCAGCTGCTTCATGTGGTAGTCGCCGCTGGCGCGCCTCACGAAGTCGGCAAAAGGCAGGCTGGTTATCTTAATGCTCTCGTCGGTAGAGGGGCAGAACACGAAGGCCGTGGGCAGCTTAGCCCGGTCAAGCTCTATCTCCACGCGCCCCTGTGCGTCGGTCATCCCCACCTGCACATACTTGTCGGCCTCGGCCTTTATGGCGCGGCGGAAGCGGCGCGGCGTGTTGTAAACCACCGGCGAAGGCGGCTCCGCCCCATAGTAAGCCCACAGCTCTACGGCCGGGAGCGGGTTGCCCTCGCTGAGGGTGAGCCACTCCACTACGGTGAAGCCCACGTTGAGCGGCTGCTTCTTTATGAGTTCCTCAAGCTTGGCAATGCGCGAAGTATAGAAGTCGGAGGCGTTGTTGTTGTTCACCACGCCGAGGAAATAAATCCCGGCCGAGGCGTAGCGGTAAACGTCGTCCTGCGTGCCGGTGCCTGCTTTCTTCATTTTCATCAGCTCATGCAAGGCCGCGGTGGCCAACATCTCGTAACGCAAGCACGTGTCGCAGCGCTGGATGCTCTCCATTACGGCCGGCTTCATGCTCAAGGGGGCATCCTTAGACTCTATGGCCGCTACGAACGCGGCCCGCGCGTCGGCGTAGTTGCGCTGCGCGAAGAGGCGGCCGCCGTCGTTCATGCGGGCGCTGAACTCGGTTACGAACACCTCCTTCTCAATCACCACAGGCAGCACTACGTAGCTCTTCTTTGAGCGAGGGCCGAGCGAACTAATGTCGATGGCGAGGTGGTTTGTCTTGTCGGAGTATATGTCTACCGCCGTAAGCTCCCGCAGGGCGGCCTCGGCGCGCTCCAGCCTCGCCTCGGCTGCGTCGTGGCTGTCGAAGTCGGCGTCGGTGGCCTTGTCGGTCTCGATGAGCGCGGTAAGCCTGGCATACTCCTTGCGCGCCGCCTCGGCCTCATCGCGGGCAGCCTGCAGCGTGGCCACGGGCAGCACCACAGATATCACGCTGACGTTAGGGTCGGCCTTGCTCGGCGCCGACGATACCGTGGCCCCGAGCTTGTCGCTGCACTTCACGGTAAGGCCCTTGATGGTGGTAGATATCTCCAGCTCTGCCTCTGCGGCATTGAGGCGCGCGTCGTTGCCGCGCGTCTGGTCCTCGTAGCGTATGGGCTGCTCTATCTCCTCTATGCGGTAGGCCACGAGGAAGTCGGGTTTCAGCGTGGCGATGAACTCGGTTGTGTATACGTCGCCCATGCGGCTCACCTCCACCTTGGCCTCGCGGGTGTCATCGGCAGCCAGTATCAGCTTGTATTCGTAAAGCCCATCGGGCCGCTTGCCGCTGGGGGGCACCTTTTCAACATCCTTGCTCGTGTTGGTAACCCGCAGTATAAGGTTGCTGTGAGCCGAGAGCACGAGCACGCCCTTGCGGCCTTCGAGGTCGGCAAACTGGTCGGAGGCGGCGTCGCGGCTGTTGGATATGTACTCCTCCTGCGCCCGGGCCTGGCCCATGGCCAGCACCGCGAGCAGTATGAAAAGCAAACGTTTCATGTATGTAAGCGTTATGTGTCAATGTGCCTTCAGAGGTCGAAGCCTGCCAAGGTAGTTATGTCCTTGTCGGGTTGCTGCCGCACTCCGCCCACCATCTCTGGCTGCCACGTGCGCACGTGGATTATCGGGTCGCCGCCATCCTCGGGGAAATCCCAGAGCAGGAAGAGGTAGCCCTCGTCGCTGTAAGTGCTCGAGCGCCACTCCTGGCGCAGGCGCACGCCATACTTTGTGGGGTCTTTCTGCGAGCGGGTGATGCCCGGGCAACCGCCGGCGTCGTCGCCGTCGCCTATCTGCGAGAACTTCACGTCGATCCACTTGTTGCGGTGGAATGCTTTCCTTAGGTTGGTGATGTACTGCTGCTTGTTTTGCTTGGTATACTCAACCTTGGCTTGCGCAGGCTTCATCTCGCTGGGCCGGGTCATCACTACCTTGCCGGTGATGATGAGGGCGTCGTCGCTGAACATCCTCTCAATGGTCTGTATGTCCTTCTGGTTGTAGGCCGTGCGGAAGCGCTCCACGTACTGCAGTATCACCATCTGCTTCTCCTTGTCAACCACCGAGCCGCAGCGCTCCATGCTCTCTGACGTCTGCGCGTCGAGGGCGAAGCGGAAGTCGGTTATGTTTCCCTGCGGGTCGAACTCCACCACTGCCTCCTGATAGGTGCCAAGGCCGAACTCCTCGCCCTCCGGGGTGATGATAAGTGGTATGTGGCTCACCATCATCGAGCCGTCCTTAAACACCCACACGCGCTCCACCACCTCCGAGTCGTCGCAGTAGAAAGGCGTTACGGCCCAGATGCGCAGCAGCGACTTGAGCGAGAAATCGTCCATGGGCAGGCCCTTGGTGGCGAGTATGGTCTTCGCGTCCTGCGCCCTGTTGATTTCGCTGAGCACCACGCTGAGGTTCCGTTCGGCCGTGCCTATGGCCAACGGGCGCTCCACGCCCTCGTCGGTGAGCAGCGTCACGCCTATCTCCTCGGCCATGGCGGCGGTCGGGGCGAGCAGGCCGAGCATGGCCATGGCCAGCGCGGCAGCCTTGTTTCTCATTGTCTTGATTGCTTTCATATTGTCCTATTGTGCGTCAGTTATTCGTTAACGATAAAGCCCAGCGCGCCATGCCCGCTGTAGTTGGCCACCTTGTCGGGCTTGCCTGTGGCGAGGTTGACGCGCTCGCTGCCCGGCGAGAGGAAGGCCACGAGCTTGCCTTCGCGGCTGTATATGGCGAGGTAGCAGGCCTCGGGGTTGGGCAGCTGGGCATAGTAGTCGTAGCTTGCCACCTTGCCTTCGGCCTTCATGCGCATTATCCGCTCGGCCAGCGGCTTGTAGTCGGCGAACTTCATCAGCTCGGCCACGGCCTCAGGCACCACCGGAGCCACCGTGGACACCAGCCCGGGCTGTGCCTCCTCGCCTGTGGCCTGCCTGTCTTCAGCGGCGGCGGGGTTGGCTATCACCTCCGAGTTGGCCACCGGCAGTATGTCGCTCTTCTTCACATAGATGAACGAGCGGAACATATTGCCGCGCGGCAGCGACATGGTGGTCCACAGCGTCTGCTTGTTGTTCACGGCCAGGCCCGGGCTGTTGCGCAGCTTCTTCTGCCCGGCGGCCCACTCGTTTATCTCGGTGTAGAGTATTTCCTCAGCCAGCGAGCGCGCCTCGTCGGCAGTGGCGGCGGTCACCTCTGCGTAGAGATAGCTGCTGTTCTTCTTGATGCTGTTTATCTTTTTCTTTGCCTCGTCGGTCTCGTCGGCCATGGCCACGGCAACCATGAGGCAGGCGGCAATAGCCGCCAGGATTCGCATTCCTTTCATAGCTTTGTCATTTTAAGTCCTTGGTAAAGAAGTCTTCGGTGACATTCTGCAGTGGTATGTAGGCGTAGGCCGTGGCCTCGGCCACGCCCTCCCCGCCCGACAGCAGGCTCAGCGGCAGCCTTATGCTGAGCACGTGGTTGTAGGCCAGCTTGGTGTTGAGGGCGAATATGGTTGCGGCCAGCTCCTTGTCGGTGTGCGTCTTCACGCCTACGTAGAGGCGGCAGCCCTCGCCCAAGCACAGAGCCACGAACTGCTGGAGCGTGACGTCGGCCTTTGTGGAGCTGTAGCCGTAGCGGTTGACGGTGAGCCTGAGCGGCGTTGGCCTCTCGGCAATGCCTGTGAGGAGCAGGTTGGTGGCCGTCTGCACGGGCTTGCGGGGGTCGGCCAGCGGCCTTGCCCCGGCCTTGCCTTCGGCCAGGTAGAGGTCGGCCCGTATGAGCTTGCTCAGGTACTGCCCACCCTCGGCAACCACATAGCCCCCTGCCCGGTATGTCTTAGCTGCGGCCCATGGGGCCAGGGCAACGCTGTCGGCCAACGGCTCGGCCCGCCTGACGTTGCGCTCAAAGATGTCCTCAAGCTCGGCAGCGTTGGCGCCAAGCACCAGCTGGCAGTCGGCGGGGAACGTAAGCGTGAGCCTGCGGCCTCCTACAGTCCAACCCACGCGGAACATTCGCCGCTCTATCTCCTCGACGGTGAATGGCGCTCCGGGGCCTACCTCGGACAGCATCGCTGCCGTGCCGCCCACGCACGCCACCTTGTCGATGGCCATGCGGGCGGCAGGTTCGCGTCCGTCGAGGCGGAGGTCGAGTTCAAGGGCGTAGCGCTCAAGGAAGTCGAGCAGCTCCATGGGGCGGTAAGCGTCGGCCATGCGACTGTCGAAAAGGCGGTAGCCCACGTGTGACACCTCGCCAAAGGCGTTGGTGCGCACCCGCAATCGCCGGCCACGGTAAGTCCACGTGCTGTCGTCGGCCATGCCAATGACGGCACCGTCGGGCACGTTCACTCCCGCTGCTGCGGCTATGCGGGCCAGCCGCTTGGTGGCGAAGGGTGGCGATGCGGCAGCGATGGCGGCTCCGGCCAATGCCAACGCCAGCGCGATATGCCTCAAGGTTCTCATGGCTTTATGGCCGTCTGTTCGCCATTGTGGTGCCAATAGCCAATGCCGCTGATGCGGCCGTTGCGGAAGTCGCCCTCAAAACGGTCGCCTGGGCTGGCTACAAAGTCCTTCGAGCTTACTATCTGGTGCTGTCGCCTGTAGGTTATAGTGCCATAGCCGTGGGGCTGGCCGTTCTTCAGGTCGCCCTCGTAGATGCCATAGCCAAGGTCTACGCGCCCGCGCCCGTTTTGCACCTGCGGGGCGGCGGGGCGGCGCGAGGGCTTTGCCTCTGGCTTTGCGGCAGGCTCGGGTGCTGGCTCAGCCTGCACGGCCGGAGCCTCGGCCGGAGCAGCTACGGCGGTGTCGGCGGCAGCGGCAGAGTCTGCCGGAGCTGCGGCTGGCTTAGGGGCAGGCGCCGCCACCGGTGCCCCGGCCTTGTCATCGCCGCCAGAGAAGGCCGCCATGCCTCCCGCCACGCCTCCTCCTATCACTACGAGCGCGCCCAGGGCGATGAGCGCCTGGCGCTTGTGCTCGTTCCACCACTTGGCGAAGCCGCCGTCTCCGCCGCCGTCGAACGGCATGAGTGGCTTTCCGCACTCCTTGCAAACGAAGTTTGTCTTCTCAGCTTCCTGCTGCACATTAAACATCTCGCACTCTTCGTCGCGACATATTCCAATTTTCTTTGCCATTGCTTTATTGTTGTTGTTTGTTGTAGGTTGTATGTTGCCTTGGCGGCCTTGGCCGCGCCGGTTTTGTAAAAATATCCGCCCGCACCTGCCTTTCGGCGCAAGTAGCTGTGCCACAACGTGTTGGCATCAGTGCCGTTTCACATTGCAAAACGGCCTGTTTCAGGCTGCCAAACGGCCTGTTTAGCGACGCGGAACGGCGCATATCGCAAGCCAAGACGCCCAGCGGGGGGGGCGCGCGGCGGCATTTGTAAGGATATTTCGGCATGGCCGGCGGCCAGCCCCACCGCCCGGGCAGGGGCTGGCCTCAGCCGCGTCAGAGGTCTTTCAGCTCCTTGTCGAATATCTCCATGGCCAGCTTCTTGTACTCGGCGTACTTCGGGTCGAACTGGTTTCCCTCGCACATGGTGGGCAGGATCACCTGCTGCACCACGCCGCCCACAGCCTTGCGCATGGCGGCTTTCTGCTCGTTGCTGCGCGCCTGCTTGGCCAGGGCGGCGTCAACCTGCTGGCCGAGCAGCGTGAACTTCTTGAAGTCGTGGGCCAGCACGTCGAGGCAGCCGGCGAAATCCTTGCTGAGCTTCACCCAGTTGTCGCCGAACACGTCGTCCGGGATGTTCATCGCGAAGAACCGCTCGCCCGTGGTGGGGTCTTGCTGCGGCTGCACCAGCTGCATGGCAAAGGCCAGCATGAGGGGCTTCTTCACGCTGTGCAAGATCTCGCGCGAGTCCATCTCGAAGAGCGGGGGCAGAGGCTTGGCAAAGCTCTCCGTGTGGAGCACCATGCGGTTGAGCGCGCCCTGCGGGGCTGCCAGCAGGCGGTCGTAGCGGTCCTTGAGCACCTTGAGGTTCTCCGCGTAGCGTATGGGGAAGCCGGCCTTGGCGCAGACCACCACTATCTGGTTCTGCTTGAAGTTCTCCGAGAGGTCGCCGTCGGATTTCGGCACGAAGCCCGGGACGGTCTGGGCGAATACGTCGAGCAGCTTGTTGACAAAGGCTTGCGTTGAGTCGCTTCCGGCCTTGGGCAGCGCCAGCTGCACCATGGTCATCATGCCGCCCTCGTTGCCGGCAATCACCTTGTTGGTCTCCTCCGCGTTAAGCTGCACGTAGGGCATGGCGCTCGCCACGGCCTGCTTCACGAAAGCCTCTATCTTCTCGTCGGAGTTAAGCTCGTTCTTCAGCTTGTCGAGGATGTTCACCCCCACCATCTTCATCAGCGGGTCGCTGTTGGCGGTGTCTTCCATGGCCGCGCGGGCGTTCTTCGTGCAGGTGTCGAGGATGATGTCTGACGCCGTGTCGAAGTCGACCGACGAGTAGAGGTTGGCAAACGTCCGCTCGCCATCCTCGCCCAGGCTTGCCATCATGCGCGAGCGTATCTCGGCGGCGTTGTCGTTCTGGTAGGAGAAGTTCACGGTGTACTGGTGCACGAGCTGGCGAACCTTGTCGGGATCGTACTTCTTTATGATGGTCTCGTCGGTCTGGGCGCTCTTCTGGCACTTCGACTCGGCCTGCGCGGCGACCACATTCATCACGGCGTTGAGCTCGTCCTTGAAAGCCTTGATGCCCTCAATCATGTTGCCCAGCTCAACCACTATCTCCTGCAAGAGGCTGATGCCGAACTGGTAGGCCTCCATCCTCGTGGCCGTGATGTAGTAGTTGCACTTGGCCGACTTGTAGGAAGCGAACACCTTCGACGAGGCGTTGGTCAGCGCGTCCTTAAGCCACCCTATGGCCTCCCACTCCGTATTGGCCACCTTTATCTTCTGCGCGAACTCCTGTAGCTCGGTCTCCATGTTGCCGATTTGCTGCTTGAACGCGGTGATGCGGTCCGAGCAGTCGTTCCGAAGCAGCTGGGCGTACTTCTCAATCTCAAGCACGCTCTTGCTTTCCTTGGTGCCGCTGGCCCACTCGTCGAACAGTATCTTCTCTATGTGGCGGCGTATGTGGCGGGCGTAACCCCTTATTTGCTCGCGCTGTATGTCGTAGAACTTCTTCACGCCGTGGGCGCGGAAGCTCTCGTTGTAGTAGTTGTCGGCGAACTTGGTGAACTCGGCAAACCACTGCTTCTTCTCAAACTGCTTCTGCACGAGGCCGGCGTCCTGCTGCATCCGCTCCTCCCAGGTGATGCTGAAGTCGCGCCACCGCTTGGTGTTGGGTCCCTCGATTATGGGCTTGGCCAGCGTGAGGCAGGCGTTGGAGAGCAGGAACCGCTCACGGTTCTTCTTGTCCTTGATCTCGTCGAGGAAGCCGGTGCCCACCTCTTCGAGCGAGCACTCGCCGTAGCCAACGCCGTCTTGCCACAGGTTGTAGGCCAGCTGGCGCGCGGCCTGCACCGCGTAGCTGTACGACACGAACTCGGCTATCTCGGTTTCGGGATACTCTATGCGCGTGATTCCGAACGAAAGGAACTTCCTGCTACGGTTCTTCTCGCCGCTCTGGTCTTGCTCGGGGCCAGCGCCGTCGTTCTCGCAGCCCACGAGGCGGGCCATCTTCCCCTTGCCACCCGTGAGGTTAGCCACGACGATGGTCTGGAACATGAAGTCGGCCACCGACGCTGGCAGGCCGCCCGAGAGGTCGAGCTTCTTGCCTGCCTCGTTCACATTAGTATATATATAGGCTGCCTCGAACGACTCCTGGCTCCGCCCAAGCAGCCTCTGCACGTCTTGCGAGAACACGTCTTTCTCACCCGTCACGTCGAGCGGGGCATAATGCCCGGTGCTGATGGCGTTAAGCTCAAGCAGTGCGGCGTAGCCGTTAGCCTGGTAGAAACCGTTGTCATGGCTCGGTATCTCCACATTGCGCTCAGGCACGTATAGGAAAAGGCGTATCTTGAAAGCGTGCGTCGACTCCTCGTAGGGAAAGAGCTTGCGTATCTGCGCGATGGCATCTACGATGGAACCCGAGCCTGTTCCTCCTGCAAGTCCGGCGCAAATGTGGAACGTAACGTCGTTGTCCTTCGGCTCCGCGTGCTGCAACCGCGTCACGGCGCTGCGCACCACGTTGTCGAAGTTGCGCGTGTTGTTCTTGTCGCTCAGGTTGTTTGCGATGAGGATGCGGCCGAGCCGCCTTCTCTGCCCGCCTATGCCGGCCGTTATCAGCGGCCCCATGTGCTCGTCGATGAGCCTTTTGTCGCTTTCGTTGATGAAGCACTGAAGGCCCGGGTACATATTAAGGTTCTGCAGCATGGAAGCGTTCACGCCGTTGATGCTCACTTTCTGGGCCTCGCCCAGATGCACGCTCTTGCCCATCACCTTCCAACCTGTGCGGTCGTTGAGGTCGGCTGGCGATGAGTCTACGTAGACATAATCGAGGTTTACGCCGCCTCCGGGGTCGTTGCTGCGGAACTCTTCATAAACTCTCTTGCGCAGCTCGCGGATCACTTTGCCTCCGGTGCCGCCTAATCCGATAATCAGATGGTTTGACATTCGTGTATGGTTTTAGTTATTGTTGATTCACATTATTGGCCGACGCGGCGGCCACTGTCGGTCAGTCGTCATAAATACGGTGCTCAGGCTCGTAAGCCATGGTCTTTCCCCTGCCCGGCGGCAGGCACGTGCGGCGCATGGTCTTGAGCACCACGGCCGCCCCCACGACCACAAAGAGCAGGCACCAGCCGAGGCGCCGCAGCATGAAGCGGTTCATGTAGGCACGCAGCTCGTCGGCCATGGCCGAGGCTATGGTGGCCGGCGTGTGGCCGCTGAAGTCGGCCATGTTGACGTAATAGCCTACCAGTGGCCACTCCTGGCTGATGCGTTCGAGCAGCTGCTGACTGTCGGCCTGACTGAAGGCAACTCCATCGGGCAGGCCTTCTACCATGTCGTTTATGGCCCGCTCCACGTCGTCGGAGTAAGACTTTATCGTAACAGCGCCGCAGAACAGCACCGACTGGTAGGCCAACAGGCAGAACAGCACCAGGCCAACGACGAAGCTGAGCAGTGAGAACTGCGCGCCGCGCCGCCACGACTTGATGATGAAGAACATGAGGAATACACCCACAAAGGTGATGAGCAAGCCTATGAACAGGCTGCCGATGGAGTGAGCCAGGATGTTGAACAATGCGCCCATAGGCGTTGATAGTTGGTTGCGCCTACTGATATATCCCCAGGGTAGGCAGGTTTCCGATTGCAATGGGAAGACGTGGGATTCTGTACTTCGTGCTTATCCCACAATCAGGCTCTCGCATTGCCCTTGCATAAGGATAAGCAACACAAGCCAGCCCACGTCATGAGATATTACATATTCGCCCTTCTCCGCCCCACGTGGGGGCGGAGACAGGACAGGATATAACATATCCGACATGGACGCTTCGTTGCAATATCTTCCTATGCAGGTCAAATTTGCGAGATTTGATTGTGGAAGAATAACGCTCGTAAACGTCCTTTTTTTCCGTATTTCATGCCCTGCAGCCATCGCTCGGGCTGTGTAGGCAAGCACAAAGATATGAATATAATTTCTAACTGCAAAATTTTTCATGTGAAAATTCCGTCATAGAAGAAAAATATTGGATTGCGGGCGGATAACGGCAACTCCCGCCGAGGCTTGCGCGCTCACTATACGGCGCAATGCCCACCGACGCCACACGCCGCCGCAGGGCGCGCCTGCGGCGGGGAAGGCAGCCGAACTGGGCAGCCACGAAGCCTAAGCCACAGGCAGCGGAACAGCTGGAGCAACGCCATTATTTGTAAAAAAACTTCACCATGCGGCATTTATCGCACAACCGCCTGATTCACAGAGCATTGCAAAACGACCCGTTTCGGGCTGCAAAACAGCCTGTTTCAGGTTGCAGAACGGCCTGTTTGGCAGCCCGAAACGGGCCGTTTGGGAAATCAAGATGCCCCATGCGTGATTCCACACCGGCCAATGTCAAGAAACAATCAAGCAGCAACGGGCAAAAGCAACCATTGAATCCATGTGATGCCCACTGCGAACCGACTGGCCTGCAAGCTGCCACTGTACGGATCACTGCTACGCTGAAGGACATGACACAAGCTATCCTCACCCCTTAATTCTCAATTCCCCCGCGCATATTTTCTTAATCCATAAGTCTTACTTCCTAACTCCCCCGCGCATATTTTCTTAATTCATAATTCTTACTTCTTAATTCATAATTCCCACTTCTTAACTTCCCCCGCGCATATTCTTTTAATTTTTACCTTTTAATTTTTAATTATTCCGTACCTTTGCCGTCATGAAACGCATACTCATAGCAGCATTGTCCGCCATCATGGCCACTGTGCAGGCCGTGGCGCAAGGCGCATACACATTCCCCGAGGAAGTGAAGCCGCTGCTGGCCACGGCCTGGGGGCAAGAGCACCCCTACAACAAGCTCTGCCCCTGGGAGCGGCGCGACACCACCGTGCGCCACTCCCCGGCAGGCTGCGGGCCAATAGTGATGGCCCAGGTGATGCGCCGCTACGCCTACCCGGCGCGCAGCGGCCGCCTCGGCACGGCCTACGACTGGGCCGACATGCCGCCCACAGCCACCGACTCCACGCCCTCCGGGCAGCAGAACGCGGTGGCGCAGCTCATAGTGGACTGCGGCACCGCCGCCGGCACGGTGTACAGCCAGACGGCAAGCTCAACGAAGATAAACGGCGTGGTGGCCGGACTGAAAAAGTACTTCGGCTACAGCCGCTACATGCACATAGCCGACCGCGCCTGCTACGGCGGCGCCGAGGGGTCGCGCCGGTGGAAGCAGCTCATCTTCGGCGAGCTGCGCGCAGGCCGCCCCGTCATCATCCGCGCCGAGCGCAACAGCCACGACGCCCACGTGTTCATCATCGACGGGTGCCGCGACTCCACGGTACACGTAAACTGGGGATGGGGAGGCAAGCGCAACGGGTACTACGACCCCGACACGCTCGGGGGCTACCGCATGGCCCAGAGGCTCGTGGCCGACGTTGCGCCCGAGCCTTACCGCCCTGCCGTGCGAGCCATAACGCTGCGCCGCCCCGGCACGCTGGCGGCGCAAATAACCCAGACCGACCGCCTTACGCTGCGCCACCTGAGCGTGAGCGGACTAATCAACGCCGCCGACGTGCGCCTGCTACGCTCACTTGCCGGGGGCGGCCCGCAGGGGCTTAAGGGCGGCGTGCTGGCCACGGTCGACCTGAGCCGCGCCGTAATACTTACACTGCCCGACTCCGCCTTCTGCGGCTGCGCTTCGCTCACTTACGTCGCCCTGCCGCTCACGCTGCCCGAGATAAGCCGCCATGCGTTCGCCGGCTGCCAGAACCTGAACCGCATCGACATTCCGCCGATGGTGGGCGAGATAAGGCGCGGGGCCTTCTCGGGCTGTATCAACCTCATTGAGGTGAGCCTGCCGGCCGCGCTCCGCACCATAGGGGCCAACGCTTTCAACTCCTGCAACAGCCTGACGGAGCTTAGCCTGCCCGCCAAAGTCACCACGGTAGGCCCGGGGGCTTTCGCTTTCTGCAAGAACCTGCGCTCCCTCACCGCGCCGCGCTCGCTGCGCAACATAGGGCGCGATGCCACCAAAGGCACCATGATAACTAAAATAACAAGGCAATGAACGGATTGATAATCGGGATTCTCATCCCCTTCCTCGGCACGGTCGCCGGCTCGGCGTTCGTGTTCTTCATGCGGCGCGAGATGAACGCCGTGGTGCAAAAGGCCCTGCTGGGCTTCGCATCGGGCGTGATGGTGGCCGCATCGGTGTGGTCGCTGCTCATCCCGGCGCTTGAGTTCGGCGGCGAGGCCAACTCCGCGCCGCAGCTGTTGCCCGCCGTGGCGGGCTTCCTCGCGGGCATGGCGTTCCTCCTCATCATCGACTACGCCACGCCCCACCTCCACCTCGGCACCACTAAGCCCGAAGGGCCGCGCTCCCGCCTGTCGCGCACTGCCATGCTGATGCTGGCCGTCACCATCCACAACCTGCCCGAGGGCATGGCCGTCGGCGTGGTGCTGGCAGGCGCGGCCGACGGCGGCATGGGCATCAGCGCGGCAGCCGCGCTGGCCATGTCGGTGGGAATAGCCATACAGAACGTGCCTGAGGGCGCCATCATCTCCATGCCCATGCGCGCCGCCGGCAACAGCCGTTGGCGCTCGTTCCTCATAGGCAGCCTCAGCGGGGCGGTTGAGCCGGTGGGTGCGCTGGCCGTGGTCGTGCTCACGTCGTGGCTCACCCCGGCCATGCCTTACCTCCTTGCGTTTGCCGCCGGGGCCATGCTCTACGTAGTAATCGAGGAACTTATACCCGAGGCGAGCGCCGGGGAGCACAGCAACCTGAGCACCGTTGGCTTCGCCCTCGGCTTCACGCTGATGATGACGCTCGACGTTGTGCTTGGCTGAGGCGCGAGACGTGCCAATTAAGAAGTAAGAAGTAAGAATTAAGAAAATATGCAAAACAATCCCGAACCAAGACCATGGCCTTGCGACCGTAAAGGCACAAAGCCAACAAATTACAAACGGCGGCCACACAGAGCACACTTACAAGATTCTTATTTCTTCATTCTCGATTCACTTAAGCATACTTTCTTAATTCTTAATTCATAATTCTTAACTTCCATCGTGTTCTTCCATCCCCTCCATTCCACCATCGCCCCGCCCCAAAGGTTCACCTTCCCGTTCTGCTACGAGCCTCACCCGCTGTGCCTGCAGGCTGCCGCCGAGGTGCAGCGATACATAGCGGCAGAAGGCAGCTGGCGCGAGGAGATAAGCCGCGGCAAGATGTTCGGGGTGCTCGTGGTGGGCGCGCCGGGCGGCGGCCTGGGCTACCTTGCCGCCTATTCGGGCCAGCTCGGCGGACGCAACGACTGGCCGTTCTTCGTGCCGGCGGTGTTCGACATACTGCAACCCGGCGGCCATTTCAAGGAAAAAGAAGCAGAGATATCGGCCATCAACGCCCGCCTGAAAGAGCTTGAGGCCTCCGGCGACGAGGCCGAGGCACAGCGGCGGCTCGACGAAACGCGGCGAGCCTGCGAGGCCGAAGAGGCCGACTACAAGGTGGCAATGGCCGAAGCTAAACGGCAGCGCGACGCCCTGCGCGCCACCGGGGCCGACGAGGCTGCCCTTACGCGCCAGAGCCAGTATATGAAAGCCGAGCTGCGCCGCATGAAACGCCGCCATGCCGAGGCCATAAGCAAGGCCGGACGCGAGGCCACCGAGGCCGGGCGCGAGGCGGCAGGGCTGCGCGCAGAGCGACGGGTGCGGTCGGACGAGCTTCAGGCGTGGATATTCGCACAGTTCCGTATGCTCAACGCCAAGGGGCAACGGCGCGACCTCAACGACATATTCCGTGCCGAAACTGGCGGCGCACCGCCCTCGGGGGCAGGCGAGTGCTGCGCCCCCAAACTGCTGCAATGCGCCTACGAGTACGGCCTAAGACCGCTCTGCATGGCCGAGTTCTGGTGGGGCGAGTCGCCCAAGACCGAGCTGCGCCGCCACCTCCACTACTATCCGGCCTGCCGGGGCAAGTGCCTGCCTATACTGAGACACATGCTGCAGGGGCTCGACGTAGACCCCGACCCGCTGCAGCGGGATGACGACGGGCGGCTGGAAATAATATATGAAGACCGTTGGATGGCCGTGGCAAACAAGCCTGCGGGTATGCTCTCCGTGCCGGGGCGCACGGAGCGGCGGTCGGTGGAGAGCGTGCTGCGCGCACAGTGGGGCGGCGAGGCCGAGCCATTCATGGTCCACCGCCTCGACATGGACACCTCGGGGCTGCTCATTGTGGCCAAGAGCGAGGAGGCCCACCGCCTGCTCCGGGCCCAGTTTGAGGGCCGCAAGGTAAAGAAACGCTACGTGGCACTGCTCGACACGCCCCACCTTGCAGCCTGCGAGGGGCGCATCTGCCTGCCGCTGAGGCCCGACCCCATGGATCGCCCGCGCCAGGTGGTTGACAGCGTGGCCGGGCGCGAGGCCATCACCTACTGGCGGGCGGCAGGCCAACGCAGCGGCCACGCGCGTGTGGAGCTGCACCCCCTTACGGGCCGCACCCACCAGTTGCGCGTTCACTGCGCCCACCCCGAGGGGCTTGGCGCGCCCATCCTCGGCGACGCGCTCTACGGTCGGCGAGCCGACAGGCTGTACCTCCACGCCGAAAGCATTGAACTCTGCCATCCCGCCACGGGCCGACCACTTAGCTTCAAGGCCGAGGCGGAGTTCTGAGATACCGCCTGGATTGCCCCAGCACGCGAGCTCGGGATAAGCAATCATTGAGGTTAAGCGGTGGTTGATTTCATGTAGAGACGCAAAATTTTGCGTCTAACATTGTCATTTGCATCCGTTTTCAAGGCACTTGACTACCACGAGACGCAAAATTTTGCGTCTCTACATGAGGCAGAAAGCAGGGATGATCCCTACATTTCTTGTGAAACAAACAAAAACATTATCCCACATTCGCGCCCAAATGCGTTGCCGTAGACTCTCAATCACTCCCAAAGCCCACTCCTATCGCTACCCGGCTTGCTCGCGGCGCAGCGGGTAATTGCCGCGCAAATCCTCAAAGAGGTCGGGCCGCAGCTTCAGTCGTGCGCTGTCGTCGAGCGGATTGTAGAGCTGCAGCGGGTCGCCGCTGTATACGAACCCGGCAGGCAGGGGCGGCGGAACTATGCGTCCGGGATTCTCAATGCCGAAGTAGCGGCACAACGCATCTATGGCCATGTTGTCGGCATTCACCTTTCCATCGGCCGAATAGCCAGCAATGTGTGGAGTGCCTATGTAGACCATGGAGAGCAGTTCGGTGTCGATGAGCGGCTCGTGCTCCCACGTGTCGATGACGGCCTGACGCACAAGGCCATGGCGCATGGCCCACTTCAAGGCCTGGTTGTCCACCACCGGGCCGCGGCTCGTGTTAATCAAGAACGGCTTGCGGGCAAGGCGGGCGAAGAAGGAGGCATCGGCCAAGTGGCGCGTGGGGCAAGGGCCGCCGTCGGTCAGCGGCACGTGGAACGTCACCACGTCGGCCTCGCGCTCTATCACGTCCATACCCACATAGTCCGGAAGACCCACGGGCGGGTCGCACACAATCACCCTCATGCCAAGCTCGCGCCCCACGGCGCACACGCGGCTGCCCACATGGCCGCAGCCCACCACGCCCAGCGTGGCCCCGGGCAGGCTGAGGCCGCAGTCGCGCTGCAGTAGCAGCAGCGTAGAGCGCAGGTACTGCGCCACTGAGGCGGCGTTGCAGCCGGGGCAGTTGGCCCAGCCTATGCCCGCACGGGCCAGGTAGCCGGTGTCTATATGGTCGAAGCCTATGGTGGCCGTGGCCACGAAGCGCACCCGGCTGCCGGCAAGCAGCCGCTCATCGCAGCTGGTTCGTGTGCGCACTATCAGCGCATCGGCATCGCGCACGTCGTCGGCAGTGATGTCGGCTCCACGCTTGTAAACCGCGCGGGGCGTTATCTTGGCTATCGCCTCGCGTATGTAAGGTATCTTGTCGTCTATTACCAATTTTATGTCCATGGCCGCAAAAGTACACAAAAAAATCCATCCGGCCAAGCCTCCCCGCCCGTGCGGCGATGCAGGGAGCCTCCAAAAGGTCTGTGACTGTGTAAAGATTATTGGCTAAATTTTAACACTTTATCTTGCTTCAAAATAGGTTTCGTTCGGTGCCAATAGTCGTTCCGAACGGCCAAACGGCACATATCGCAAGCCCAAACGGCACGTATCACAAGCCCAAACAGGCCGTTTGGGAAACCCAAAGATATCGTTCGGCACCCCCACAAAAGCCTTCTTTTGCGGCAAAAACAGCAGTTTTCAAGTCGCAGGGCAACGAAAACAAGCCTCATCCGGCAGCCAACCGCACCGCAAGGAAGTCTGTCGTGACGGCAAGAGGCTAACAATCAGCAGCTTGCGCAAAGCCACGCGAGAATGGCGAATTTGGCGCAAAAGGAAGGCCGATGGCCGAAGGCGCAATCCTCAGAGAGGCTTTTGTAAACTTATTTCCGCAAAATTAACATTTCTATCCGTTGCCGGTCACTATGCCGAAAGCCCCCGCCACGATGTCTGCCAAACGGCCATTCAAAGGCACCAATGAGGCAAAATATTTATAAAATGCTTGCACCGGGGCGAAAAACCGGCCAATCTTGTTGGGTAATTAAAAAAGTTTGTTTAGATTTGCAAATAAATAAACCGGCCCGGAAAAACCGAGGCAGGCATAACAAACAAACATGAAGGATATGTCATTCGCAGAACACTGCAACTCCATCTTCGACAAGGTGGTGGCCGACTACCACCTGACGGACAACGTGGACACGCCCATACAGAACCCTTACACGCGCGATTCCATCGACCACAGCCTCTACATGAAGTGCTGGATAGACACCGTGCAATGGCACTTGGAGGACATCATACGCGACCCTCACATCGACCCCACCGAGGCCCTGGCACTGAAGCGGCGCATAGACCACAGCAACCAAGACCGCACCGACCTCGTTGAGCAGATTGACAGTTACTTCCGCCAGACCTACAGCGAGGTGAAACCGCTGCCCGAGGCAAGGCTCAACACCGAGAGCCCGGCATGGGCCGTGGACCGACTGTCGATCCTTGCGCTCAAGATTTACCACATGAACGAGGAGGCCAACCGCACCGAAGCCACGCCCGAACACCGCGCGCGCTGCGCCGCCAAGCTGGCTGTGCTCAACGAACAGCGCACCGACCTCACCACGGCAATCGATCAACTGCTCGACGACATCGCCGCAGGCAGGAAGTACATGAAGGTGTACAGGCAGATGAAGATGTACAACGACCCGGCCACTAACCCCGTGCTCTATGGCAAGAAAGGTTGACGCCAACCTGCACGAAAGGCGCGGCGAAGCCGCTGCCACGCGCACGAGGGTCAACCGTATGCATCAGTAAACAAGCCCGGAGATGAAAAAGGAACACATCCTAATCATGAGGTTCTCATCGCTCGGAGACGTGGCCATGACCGTGCCCGTGGTCTACTCGCTGGCCATGGCCTACCCCGACGTGCGCATAACAGTGCTCAGCAGGGCATACGCGCGGGCGTTCTTCGAGGACTTAGCGCCCAACGTGAGCTTCATGGAGGCCGACATGAAAGGCGAATACCACGGCATTCGCGGGCTGAACGCGCTCTACCGCCGCCTAACGGCGAAGAACTTCACGGCCATAGCCGACTTCCACGACGTGCTGCGCTCGGAATACCTGCGCATGAGGTTTACCGTGGAGGGATACCGCGTGGCCCACGTTGACAAGCACCGCAGGCTGCGCCGACTGCTCACCGCGCAGCACCACAAGCGCATGGAGCAGCTGCCGTCGCCCTTCAAGAACTATGCCGACACGCTGGCGCGACTGGGCTACCCCGTCACGCTGGGTTTCCGCTCGCTCTTCCCCGCCGAGGGGGGCAACCTCAACCTGCTGCCCGCCACCATCGGGGCAAAGCGCAACTACGAGCAATGGATAGGCATTGCGCCCTTTGCAGCCCACACCGGCAAGGTGTACCCGCCGAGGCTGATGCGCCAGGTAATCGCCATGCTGGCCGAACGCTACCCCAAGGCGCGCCTGTTCCTCTTCGGCCGCGGGCCGGAGGAGGAGAAGGCGTTCGACGAGTGGTGCGCCGCCGAGCCTCGCTGCGTCAATGTGGGGCGCATCCTTGAGGCCATGCAGCAGGAGCTTATACTCATGAGCCACCTCGACATAATGCTCTCCATGGACAGCGCCAACATGCATCTGGCTTCGATAGTTGGCACTCCGGTGGTAAGCGTGTGGGGAGCCACGCACCCGGCAGCGGGCTTCATGGGCTGGAACCAGACCGCTGAGCGCGCCGTGCAGATAGACCTGCCATGCCGGCCGTGCAGCATCTACGGCAACAAGCCCTGCCTCAGGGGCGACTATGCCTGCATGAAGAACATCCCGCCGGAGCAGGTAGTGGAGCGCATGGCGTTCGTGCTGGCAAAGACACAGACCGACAGGCTGCGCCCTCAGCAGCCGTAAGGCGCGGCCACGGGGCGCCAACAGCCTTGCAAGGCACTATAAACCAACTTAAAATACAAACATCATGAAGAAGTACATTTGCGAAACCTGCGGCTACGTTTACGACCCCGCAGCCGGCGATCCTGACAACGGCATCGCCCCCGGAACAGCGTTTGAAGACCTGCCAGACGACTGGGTATGCCCGCTCTGCGGCGTGGGCAAGGACGACTTCAAGCCCGAAGACTGAAAGGAAGCTAAGCCAAGGGGGCTGCGCACAGCTGTGCGCAGCCCCCTTAAACATCCGGCAGGCAGGGCAGAAGCGTCAGCAGAGCAACATGCTCCGGGCAAAGTGATACATCACGATGCCCGCCGTAACAGACACGTTCATGGAGTGCTTCGTGCCAAACTGCGGTATTTCGAGGCACCCGTCGCAAAGGTCTACCACCTCCTGGCGCACGCCTTTCACCTCGTTGCCAAAGACAACGGCATACCGCCTGCCCCGTTCGGGGCAGAAGTGGTGGAGCATTGTGCTGCCCTCCGCCTGCTCCACGGCAAGCACCTCGTAGCCCGCCGAGCGCAGCCCTGCCACGGCCTCGGTGGCCGAGGCGTAGTAGCGCCACTCCACGCTGTCCTCAGCGCCGAGGGCGGTCTTGTGAATCTCGGTGCCCGGGGGCGTGGCGCTGATGCCGCAGAGGCACACCGCCTCTATGCGGAAGGCGTCGCCAGTGCGGAACACGCTGCCCACGTTGTACATCGAACGCACGTCGTCGAGCACCACGACGAGCGGCATCTTGTCGGCCTCCTTGAACTCACTGACGCTCAGGCGGGCCATCTCTATAGTGCGAAGTTTCCTCATCTTACATATTATATATATTAACCCGGCTGCCATCGGCGGCGCGGCCAAAGCCCGGCGGCCAGCCCGTCAGGCCCTGCGGCGCAGCGGAATGCGGCGCAGCAAGGGGCGAGCCACTATCAACGTCACCGCAACGAGAATCATGAGCGCGCCGAGCGCTATGCGCCCGGTGATGTGCTCGCCAAACACTGCAGCCCCTATGGCGAGCGCGGTGACCGGCTCAAGCGCACCGATGATGGCGCTGTAAGTAGGCCCCACGTTCTTTATCGCGATGTTGATGAACAGTATCGGGATTATTGTAGGCACGAGGGCCACGCCCAGCACGTTGGCCACCGAGGCGGCGTCGGCACCCACCGGGCTGAGCCTGAGGCCGAAGCCGGTGAGCGCAAAGAACAGCACTGCCCCCGAGGCGAGCACCCAGAACGTCATGCGGGCCGACGGCACGGTGCGCAGGGCGGAGTGGTCGACGCCCACGATGTAGACGGCGTAGGCCAGCGAAGAGGCCACCACGAGCAGCAGCCCCACTGTGCTGAGGGCTCCGGAGCCGTCGCCCTGGTAGAGCATGGCTATGCCGGCAGTGGCCAGCGCGATGCAACCGTAGGTAAGCAGCGACGCCCGCTCATGGAAGAAGAGCGTCATTATCACCGCCACGAGTATGGGATAGATGAACAGGATGGAGCAAGCCACGCCCGCATCCATGTAAAGGAAGCTCTGGTAGAGCGTCTGCGAAGAGATGGCGAACACCAGTCCGGCCGGCACGAGCGTGGCCATCTGGCGGCGGCTCACGGCAAGACTGTGGCCCGAGAGCAGCAAGGCAGCCCCCAGCACGAGCGCGGCGATGGCGAAACGGTAGAAGAGCACCGACTCCACATCCATGCCCCGGGCATACAGGTTGAGCGAGAAGAGCGGGTTGGTGCCATATGCCACGGCGGCTGTGACGCCGCATACGGCCCCCTTCAGCGAGCTATTCATCGCCGCCCCCTTCCCCCACTACGGTGGCAACGAGGGCGCGCGGGCCGCCGTGGTTGCGGAACTCGCAGAGGTATATGCCCTGCCACGTGCCGAGGTTGAGCCGCCCGCCGGTGACGGGCAGCGTGAGGCTGACGCCCGCCAGGGCCGACTTGGCGTGGGCGGGCATATCGTCGGGGCCTTCGAGCGTGTGGGTGTATTCGGGCCGGTTCTCGGGCACAAGGCGGTTGAACACGGTCTCCATGTCGCGGCGCACGTCGGGGTCGGCGTTTTCGCCGAGGCATATGCCGCACGAAGTGTGCTTCACAAAGAGGTGGACAAGGCCGCACCGTGGCAGCGGCGGCAGTTGCGCCATCACCTCGCGGGTTACGAGGTGGAAGCCCCTTGGGCGGGGCGCAAGCCTGACTTCAGTCTGTCTTATTGTCATGGTTACTTATTTTGCGGCTGCAAAATTAGTCAAAAAAGCGTTACGCCAATGCGCCGCAGGGCTTAAAAATGGCAAGAGTGCCACGCGCAGAGCCTTAGCGACAGCCCAAAGCGGGCGCGTAACCACATTTTAACACCGGCTACACGCGGAGTTAACACGGCCGCAGTAATTTTACCGCCGGACAACGGGAAGCGGGCCGCAGGCAACGCACTGGCAGCCAACGCCCCCGCTGCCGACATAATATATCGACGGTTTTAACGTTATAAAAACATGAAAGTGTTATTCATTGTGCAGGGCGAGGGCCGCGGACACCTTACGCAGGCCCTCACTATGGAGGCCCTGTTGCGCTCGGCAGGCCACGAAGTGGCCGAGGTGCTGGTGGGCAAGAGCAACGCACGCGAGCTGCCCGAATTCTTCACGCGGGCCATAAAGGCGCCGGTGAGGCTCTTCGACAGCCCCAACTTCCTGCCCACCGCAGCCAACAAGCGGTGCAGCCTGCCGCGCAGCGTGGCCTACAACGTGCTGCGGCTGCCGGCCTTCGCCCGCAGCGTGGCCATGCTGCACAGGCGCATAGCGGCAGGCGACGTGGACTTGGTGGTGAACTTTTACGAGCTGCTCACGGGCATCACCTACTTCTTCTTCCGCCCGGCAGTGCCGCAGGTGAGCATCGGCCACCAGTACCTCTTCCTCCACCGCGACTTCAAGCTGCCCCAAACAGGCCGCCTAAGCCTCGCCATGCTGCGCCTCTTCACGCGGATAACGAGCCTCGGGGCTGCCAAACGGCTCGCCCTGTCGTTCCGCCCCATGGCCGACGACGAGGGCCACCGCATCGCCGTGGTGCCGCCACTGCTGCGCCGCGAGGTGTTCGGGCTGAAGCCGGAGCAAGGCGACTACCTGCACGGATATATGCTCAACACTGGCTTTGCGCGCACCATAGAGGAATGGCACAAGGGCCACAAGGACGTGCCACTGCACTTCTTTTGGGACAAGCGCGGCGCAGCCAAGGTTACAAAGGTAGACTCCACACTGGAGTTCCACCGCCTCGACGACCACGACTTCCTCCGTTCGCTGGCCTCATGCCGAGCCTACGCCACCACAGCAGGCTTCGAATCAGTATGCGAGGCGATGTACTTCGGCAAGCCAATACTGATGGTGCCGGCCCACATTGAGCAAGACTGCAACGCCTACGACGCCTGCCGCTGCGGCGCGGGCATAACGGCTCCCGACTTCGACCTGAGCCGCCTCGTAAGCTTCGCCGCCACTTACAAGCCGTCGGCAGAGTTCCGCCTATGGGCAGAGAGCTGCGCCCGCCGCATGGTGCCGTGCCTGGAAAAGGCCGCCGAAACGGTGCCGGTGTACCCGCTCTCCATAGCCTCGCTACGCTCGATGATACCATAGGGTAATTTGGAATTACGAGTTTTTAATTACGAATTATGGCAGGCCGCAACCCGGCAAGGCCGTAAACAATGTTTACAATAGCCTTGGCAAGAAGCCGCCAAGGCAGCATTGAAATGCAAAACGGGCTGTTTCGCGTGGCGAAACAGCCCGTTTTAGCCTCCCAAACGTGCCGTTTTGCAGTGCGAAACGGCACGTTTCGCAACCCATTGAGGCACAGATAGTTGCACAAAACATAAAATTCCATTACAAAGCCATGCGCCACGCGATGCCCGCCGAACCGCAAGAACACGACTGCCGAGCAGCGCTTGCGGCCCCTGGAAGCACGCCCGGCCACACCGGCAAGCCCGTCAGTACTTGAACGAACTGCCCCCGAGGAACTCGCGCAGCAGCGACGTTGAAGGCACCTGGCGGTTGGGTATGGGTCTGATGTACTTGAGGAACTTCAGCAGGCGGTAGGCTTCGCTGTACTCGTCGGCGTTCTCAGGCACAAGCTCAAGCAGCGGCTCGGCCTGCGACTTGAGCACCGCCAGCTCAAAGAGCATGGCCGTGTTGAACATGGCGTCGGCATTCTCCTGGAACGGGAATATCCACTTGTTCTCGCCGGAGCGCACCGACGGCCAGCGGCGAAGCGTCTCGCGGGCCGACACCCCGCGGTACTTGTAGTCGCGGATGATGCGCCGCAGCAGTCGGTTGTCGGTAGTAGGGATGTAGTTGTGCGAATCGAGCAGGATGGTGGTAAGCGCCGATGCGTAAACGCGATAGATGAGCGGGGCGGGTATCTTGGCCGTAAGCTCGGGGTTGAGCGCGTGTATGCCCTCCACCACGAGCACCTCGTTGCCTTGCAGGCGCAGCTTTCGCCCGCTCTTCTCGCTGCGCCCCGTCTGGAAGTTATAGCGCGGCAGCTCCACCTCCTCGCCCTTGAAGAGGGCAATCATCTGCTCGTTAAGCAAGTCGAGGTTGAGCGCGTGCAGGTGCTCAAAGTCGTAGTCGCCCTTGTCGTCCTTGGGCGTAAGCTCGCGGTCAACGAAGTAATCGTCGAGCGAAATCGGCACGGGGTGCAGCCCGTTGGCCAGCAGCTGTATGGAGAGACGCTTGCAGGTGGTGGTCTTCCCGCTCGACGACGGCCCGGCGATGAGCACCATCTTCACTCCCCGTCGGTCGGCAATGTCCTCGGCAATGTTCACTATCTTCTTCTCCTGCAGTGCCTCCGAGAGGTTTATGAGCTGCGTGGCGTGCCCCCGGTCGATAGCCCCGTTGAGGTCGCCGATGGTGCGCAGGCCCAGAATCTGCTGCCAGCGGTGGTGCTCCTTGAATATCTCGAAGAGCTTGTCCTGCTTGAGGTATTCGCCCAGCCGCGACGGGTCGTCCATCGAAGGTATGCGCAGCAGCAATCCATCGAAGTACTTCTCAAGCCCGAAGAGGTGGAGGTAGGCCGTGTTTGTGAGCACGGTGCCGTAGTAATTGTCCACGTATCCGTCTATCTCATAATACGTGGTGTAGAGGCTTCCCACGCTTTCGAGCAGTTTTACCTTCGATTTTGAGCCGAGCGCGCGAAACTTCTCGATGGCTTCCTCGGTGGTGGTTTCGTGGCGGTGTATGGGCAGCGCCATGTCGATTATCTCCTGCATTCGGGCGCGCAGGCGGTCAACGTCGTCGTAGCTCACGTCGCGCCCTATGTTGAGGTCGCAGTAGTAGCCGTTCGACACAGGTATGTCGATGTAGACCTTTCCCTCTGGGTAGAGGTCGTGCACGGCCTTGCAGAGCACGAAGAAGAGGCTTCGCACGTATGCGCGCCAGCCCGACGTGGAGCGCAGCGAGAGGAACTCAACGTCCTTGTTGTTGTAAACGCGGTAGTGCATGCCCTCCACGCGGTTGTTCACCTTGGCGCTTACGGGGCCGAACTCCATGCTCAGCCCAAATTCATCGTAAACCTCAGAAAGTGTGCTCCCTATTCGTATGTTTTGCGTTTTTTTGTTATTTTTGCAACGTATTTGCAGCATCTGTTCCATAACGAAAGTCTTTTAGGATTAACGTTCGTAAAGTTACGCCGTTTTTCCGACATTGCGCAACATGGCCAAACAAATTATATTAAAATATGTCGATTTGGATATTTTTTAGGCTTATGGCCCCCATCGCCGCGCCCGCGCACCGCCACAAGGCGGCAGGGCAGGCCGCAAGGCAGCCCCGCCGGGGGGCCGCAAGGAGGGCGGCTGCCACCATAGCGCTCGCCACCACCCTCGCCACGGCTGCCTCGGGGCAGGCCCCCGCATGGGGAGACCTGGGCGACGGCACCTATGCCAACCCCGTGCTCAACGCCGACTACAGCGACCCCGACGTGATTCGCGTGGGGCAGAAGTACTACATGGTGGCCTCCGACTTCCACTACATAGGCATGCAGGTGCTCGAATCAGACGACATGGTGAACTGGACAGTGGTGAGCCAGGTGTACGACCGCTTCGGCTTCCCGGGCTGGGACAGCAACAAACGCTACGCCGGAGGCTCCTGGGCGCCAAGCATACGATGGCACGACGGGCGCTTCTTTGTGTTCTTCTGCACGCCCCACGAGGGTCTGTTCATGAGCACCGCCACCGATGCGCGCGGCCCGTGGACGCCGCTGCACTGCGTGAAGGAGGTGGAGAAGTGGGAAGACCCCTGCCCTTTCTGGGATGACGATGGGCAGGCCTACCTGGGCCACAGCGTCCACGGCGCAGGCCCGATAATAGTGCACCGCATGGCGCCCGACGGCTCGCGCCTGCTCGACGAGGGCCGCACCGTGTACCAAGGCCCCGTGGCCGAAGGCACGAAATGGCTAAAGCGGGGCGGCTACTACTACCTGAGCATACCCGAGGGCGGCGTGGAGCGGGGCTGGCAAACGGTGCTGCGCTCGCGCAACATATATGGCCCCTACGAGCGGCGCGTGGTGCTCGAGCAAGGCTCGACGCCCGTGAACGGGCCTCACCAGGGCGCACTCGTCGACACGCCGGGCGGACAGTGGTGGTTCTACCACTTCCAGTCGGCCGGCCCCAGGGGCCGCGTAGTCCACCTTCAGCCCGTGAAGTGGGCCGAGGGATGGCCGCAGATAGGCACCGACCTCGACGGCAACGGCATAGGCGATCCCGTGGCCCGCCACGCCAAGCCCGCCACGGGAGCACAGGCCAAGCCCTCGCTACCGCAGGCGAGCGACACCTTCGACGGCACCGCGCTCTACTGGCGGGGCAGCAGCCGGTCGGCCCTGATGCCGCAGTGGCAGTGGTGCCACAACCCCGCCGACGGCGCATGGAGCCTCAGCGAGCGGCCGGGCTGGCTCACGCTCCACGCACTCCGGGCCGACAGCCTGCGCCTTTGCCGCGGCATGCTCACGCAGAAGGCCATGGGATACAGCGGCACAGCCACCACCACCGTTGAGCTGGCCGACAGCGCCGGCGGCTGCCTTGCCGGCCTGCTCTGCATGGGCAGGCAGTTCAGGGCCGTGGGGCTGTGCGCCGAGGGCATAGCCGTGGAGTGCGGCGGGCAGCGCACCATAGTGGCGCGGGGCAGCTTCAAGAGGGCCAGCCTGCGAGTGGCAAGCGACATGAAGGCCAACGTACACCGCTTTTACTACAGCCTCGACGGCACCCACTTCCTGCCCGCAGGCGAGCCGTTTGCCATGCGCGACGGCTACTGGAAGGGCGTAAGGCTCGGCCTCTTCTGCTACAACACGAGGGGCAACGGAGGCTCCGCCGCGTTCGACAGCTTCACATACAACGTAGACAAGCTGCCCGAGGAGCTGCCATCGTCAGTCGGCTGCAAAGCTTTTACGCCGGCAGCGGAATAATAAACACGGGCCGCAGCCACGCCTATGCGACGTGGCTGCGGCCCGTGTTCCATAACTTTCCATTGTCGTTCGCGCCCCTTACCTGCCGGATTGGGCGCCCTCCTCGCCCTCAAGCGGCCAGCAGGGCGACGGATGGTGCATCCGCCTCATCTCGGCATCGAACTCACGCACCATCTCGGGATGCTCTGCGGCGAGGTTGCGGCGCTCGCCCGGGTCGTCCTTCAGGTTGTAAAGCTCCAGCGGGCGACCCCGCTTCACCGTAACGCACTTCCAGTCGCCGCGGCGCGCGGCGCGCTGCTTGCCAGGGAACTCCCAGTAGAGCAGGCGGTTGTCCGTGTCCACCTGCTTGCCGTAGAACAGCGGCAGGATGTTCATGCCGTCCATTCCGCCCGGCAGCTTGTCCTCTGCCCCGGCCAAGGCGGCCAGTGTCGGCATCACGTCGGGAAAATAGATGATGTTCTGCAACTTCCGCACCGGCACCCGTCCGGGCTGGTTCACGATGAAAGGCACGCGTATGCCGCCCTCGTAGAGCAAGCCCTTGCGGCCGTTGAAGCCCGCGTTGCAGCCCAGTTCCTCTATCGGAGCCTGCACCGCCGCGCCGTTGTCGGAGGCGAAGATGACCATGGTGCGCTCGCGGAGCCCCATGCTGTCCACCGCAGCGAGCAGTCGGCCGATGGCCGCGTCCATGTGGGTTATGAGCGAGGCGTACCGCTTCGTGTTCATCGTCCATTCGCTGCGGTCGTCATACCACGACGTATCGTCGATTACGTAAGGCTCGTGTGGCGCATCGTAAGCGAGGTAGAGGAAGAACGGGCGCTCCTTGTTGCGCCTGATGAAAGCCAGCGCGTCGTCGGTGGAAATGTCGGTGTTGTGGCGCACATGGGCATCGTGCGCATTGTCGTCGATGTGGATCAGGCTGTCGCCATGGAAGCGGTAGTAAGGGTAATAGTACGGCGAGTTCGACTCAACCGTGCTTATCGTCCAGCCGTAGAACTCGTGGAAGCCCCGGTGGTTGGGCGCGGCGGTGGGGTCGTAGCCATCGAGGTGCCACTTGTTCACGAGGCAGGTGCGGTAGCCCGCGGCCGAGAGCACGGTGGCAATCGTGGTGTCCGTGGGCAGCAGGTTGGCCCGGCGGATGTACGTGGTGTCGCCCCGTGGGGTTATTTTCATGCCGCGCAGGCCTCCCGCCGTACACTGGTTGTCGCGTATGGTGGTCTTTCCGGTGTTCTTTCCGGTCATCAGCGAGCATCGCGAAGGCGACGATATGCCGCTGCCGGCGTAGCTTTGGGCGAACGAAGTGCCGGTGCTGGCCAGGCGGTCGATGTTTGGCGTCTTCACGAAACGGCTGCCGTAGCACGACAGGTCGCCGTAGCCGAGGTCGTCGGCCAGAATGAAGATGATGTTCGGGCGGTCGGGGGTGGCCTGCCCTGCGGGGCCGGCGGCCTGCGCCTCCGTGGCCGGCAAGAAGCCGATGGCTGCCAGCGCGCCGCCTATTCGTGTCCATTTCTTTTTCATGAGCGGGTGCGGTTAGTTGTCATATTCTCTGCAAAGGTAGCTCAAAAAACCGACACTGCGAAGCCTCGGGCAGGCAAATTGCGTGGCCACGTGCGCAATGAGAGCCTGCCCAAAGGTAAAAAATGCACTCTTTTCCGTAATCCATGTAACCGCCATGAGCGAAATATTGCTTACCTTTGCACTACAAACAAAAAGCGCAACGACATGGAACAGCTATTGACCATCGACTCCATAGAGACGTACAACAAGTTCTTCGGCTTCGAGACGCGCCACCCCCTCGTGGCCGTGGTGGACATGAACACGCTCAGCGAGGCGCAGTTCCCGCCCGAACTGACATACGACTACAGGGTTTACGCCCTCTTCCTGAAGCAGACTTACTGCGGCGACATCACCTACGGACGCCAGCCTTACGACTACCAGGAAGGCACGGTGACGAGCTTCGCCCCAGGCCAGGTGGTCCACGTCAGGTTCGCGCAGGATTACAAGCCCAACGCGCGGGGGCTGCTCTTCCACCCCGACCTCATACGAGGCACGTCGCTCGGGCGCGGCATAGGGCAGTACTCGTTCTTCGACTACTCATCGCGCGAGGCCCTGCACCTTTCCGACGACGAGAAGAAAATATTCGCCGACTGCCTCGAAAAGATCGAGTTGGAGCTTGAACGCCCCATCGACCAGCACAGCAAGCAGCTCATCTGCCGCAACATCGAGCTGCTGCTCGACTACTGCATGCGCTTCTACGACCGCCAGTTCATAACCCGCCACGAGGCCAACCACGATGTGCTCACGCGCTTCGAGCAGGAGCTTAACAAGTACTTCCACGGCAACCGGGCCGAGCTTGAGGGCCTGCCCTCGGTGAAATACTTTGCCGAGCGGTGCTTCCTCTCGCCCAACTACTTCGGCGACTTGGTGAAGAAAGAGACCGGACGCTCGCCCCAGGAGTTCATACAGAGCAAGATAATAGACCTCGCCAAGGACGAGCTGGCAGGCACTGACAAGTCGGTGACGGAGATTGCCTACCGCTTAGGGTTCCAGTACCCACAGCATTTCAACCGCTACTTTAAGCGCGGCGTGGGCATGACGCCCATGGAGTACCGCCGCGCTGAGGCCGGTGCATGACCACAAACCAAAGCACTTTGCACATGAAAGACCGCGAGACATCGACCGTGTGCCGGTGCAACAGCCTCTTCGGCGAGCGCACGCTGCACCCCCTAGCCAGCGTCATCGACCTCCGGAAACCGTGCCACGAGCACCGGCTGCGCCTCGACTGCTACGCCGTGATGCTTGCCGACAGCCTGCCCTGCGGCGGTTGCGGCGAGCCGTGCAGCTGCGACTACGCCGACGCGGCGGTGCTTTTCGCCCCGCCCGGCCGCCACATCGAGACCGAAGGCCCCACAGACGGCCGCCTGCTGCTGTTCCACCCAGACCTGCTCTGCCTCGAAGAGCTAAGCCGCAAGATGCCTTCATACACCTTCTTCGAATACGGCAAGGACGAAATCCTGCGCCTGTCGCTGCGCGAGAAGCGGCAGGCGGAACGCTGCATCGACTTCATCGACGAGGAATTGCGGTGGGGCATCGACCGCTTCAGCCACACCCTGCTGTGCAACAAGATAGAGCTGCTGCTCAATTACTGCCTGCGCTACTACGCGCGGCAGTTCATACTGCGCCACGACATGAGCCTCGACGACATACAGCGGCTCACCGCAAGGCTCGACGAATACCTGCTCTCGGGCCGCGCCGCAACCGAAGGGCTGCCCCGCCCCGCCCTCGTGGCGCAGTGGGCGGGTCACTCCAAGGCATACACGCAGGACATGCTGCGCACCGAAACGGGCCACACCGCCGCCGAGTACGTGGAGAAACGCCGCCTCGACGTGGCCAAGCAGATGCTCATAGGCACCCCGGCGCCGGTCGGCGAGATAGCCGCCAAGCTCGGCTACCCGTCGGCAGCGGCCTTCAGCCGCCTGTTCGAGCGGTGCGCCGGCTGCTCCCCGGCCGACTACCGCCGCCACTGACACCAGCCTTTACATACATATACGACAACGCCCCGCAGCCCCAAGGCCATGCCTCAAGGACTGCGGGGCGCGCCCGTTTGTGCCGTGTGGCCGCGCCGTGCGCCGGCCTCAGAGCTTGCGTATGCCCTCCATCTCGCTGGCATCGATCCTCGGGCTGCCCTTGTAGCTTATCTTGGAGACGCCGCTGCGCTTTAGTTTCAGTGTGCCGGTGGCGTGGCATTTCACCTTGCTTGCGCCGGAAGCGGTGGCCACAACGTCGGTTGCCACGCACCCGGCGGCATCCACCGACGACGCGCCCGACACCGCATAGACAGCCTTGCCCGTCTTGCCCGTCACCACGGCCTTGGCCGAACCGCTGACATTCATCGCCGTCTCGCCGGCGTCAACGGCCACCACGGCCTTGCTCACGCCGCTGGCTCTCACCTTGGCCGAGGCCGCCACGACATTGCCCACGGTCATCTTGCTCGAACCGCTCAGCCGCGCTTCAAACCTGTCGGCATCCACCTTGCCTGCCTCCAGACTGCTCACGCCGCTGAGCCGCGCCTCAAACGACTTTGCCTCTAACCGTCCGCCAATCTCGCCCTTGGCCGTTCCACTGAGCGTGATGCCGCTGAGCGAGGGTGAAACAACGCTCACTTCGAGCGTCTTGAGCGACTCTATTGGGCCGTTGTGGTTGAGCCTCAGCTGCAGCGTACCGTCCTTCACGCCCACGCTTACCAGCGGCATCACGTTGTCTGCCGTGCGCACTTCCACCTTGGGCTTGCCCACGCCAGGCGTGTATACCACCTTGAACACACCGCCGGCACTTATCCTCTCGAAGTCGCCCACGGCGAAACTCTTCTTCACAATGTTCTTGCTCGCCGTGATTTCGTTGACGTTGGCAACGGCGGCCACGGCCTTTTCCACGCTCTCCGCGCAAGCCCCGAGGGCAAAGATGAGCACGGAAGCCACTGCAATCGTAAAGTTCTTCATAATCGTAACGCTTTGTTTACCTTTGCTTTCTATACCTTAATGACGCGCCTTGGCGGCAAAAAGTTGCAGGCGAGGCGTCATTTTTCAGGGAAGCGATGCTCCATAAGGCCCACACACTTGTCCCGGACACTGCCGCAGAATGGGGCAAAGCCACAGGCTGCAAGCATATATATAAACAATGTAAGCAACCGGCCGGGGAGCCACGCGCTCCCCGGCCGGCCATATTTACCTATCAGCAGATGGTGCAGCCTACTTCTCCTTGCGCCACAGGCGGGTCATGTCCTCAAGCGTCTTGCCCTTGGTTTCGGGCACGAGCTTCCACACGAAGAGGGCTGCCAGCACGCATATCACGCCGTAGAGCCCGTAGGTGAACCAGTGGCCGAAGTCGGGGTCGCCCGCCGTCTTCATGTTGAACATCGGCACGAACGTGGAGCTTACTATCCAGTTGAATATCCACTGGAAGGCCACTGCTATGGCCACGGCCTTGCCGCGGATGGTGTTGGGGAATATCTCGGCTATGAGAACCCAGCAGATGGGGCCCCACGACATCATGAAAGCCGCGCTGTAAACCATGATGCTGACCATGCAGACCATGCTCAGTGAGGCGTTGCCGAAGGTGAGGGCCACGCCGAAGGCGCCCACGGCCATGCCCACGCTGCCGGTGATGAGCAGCGGGCGGCGGCCCCACTTCTCTACGGTGAAGATGGCCACGAGGGTGAAGAGGATGTTCACCACGCCCATCACGACGGTGTTGACCATGGGGTCGGTCATGCCCATGTCGCCGAAGATGCGCGGCGCGTAGTATAGCACGGCGTTGATGCCCACGGCCTGCTGGAACACGCTGAGCATGATGCCGACGAAGATGCAGAGCACACCGTAGGTGAACAGGCGCTCGGTCTTCTCGGTGACGGTGTTCTTTATCTCGCTCAGAATCTCCTTGCCCACGGCCAGGCCGTTGATGCGCTGCAGTATGGCGAGGGCCTTGTCGTCGTGCCCGGCCATCACGAGGTAGCGCGGAGTCTCGGGAACGAAGCAGATGAGTATGGTGAACAGGCCCGCCGGCACGGCCTCGCTGCCGAACATATAGCGCCATCCGGTGGAGATGGTCCACGCTGCCTCGTCGGCGTTGAGCACCTTCATGGCCTCGATTATGGGGTTGGCGTTCTCGCCGAGGATGATGAAGTTGACGAAATAAACCACCAGCTGGCCGAAGATTATGGCAAACTGGTTCCACGAAACGAGCGTTCCGCGGATGTTCGACGGCGCCACCTCGGCTATGTACATGGGGCAGATGGCCGAGGCGAGGCCCACGCCCACGCCTCCGATGATGCGGTAGATGTTGAACGCCACGAGCAGCTCGAAGTTGGCCACGCCGTGCTCGAAGAAGAGGAACTCAGGCTCCATGGAGCCGAGGGCGGAAATGAAGAACATCACGCCGGCGAACACCAGCGAGTTCTTGCGGCCCCAGTTGGAGGCCATGTAGCCCGACACGGCGCTGCCTATGATGCAGCCCACGAGCGCGCTGGCGCAGGTGAAGCCGTGCCACGCGTCGGTGTAGGCAAAGTCGCTCGCGCCGAGGAAGAAAGCCTGGAGGCCCTTCTCGGCCCCCGAAATCACGGCAGTGTCGTAGCCGAAGAGCAGGCCGCCGAGCACGGCGACCAGCACGATTGAAATGAGGTAGGCCATGCTACCCTTCTCTGATTGTACCATTTTCTTTATGTTTTTAAGTTTTTAGTTACGGTATCCGCGACGCCTGCGCGCGCGGGCTTGCGCCAACGCGCACTGGCGGCATCATATAATAATACGTTTATGCCGCGCTTTTCCCCCATAAAAAAATGCCGACAGCCAGCCCCCGCCCCGGCCTCCCTGCGCGCCAGCAAAAGGCACCTGGCAGAGCCGCCCCGGCCGACCAGCCTTGCGAAACGTGCCGTTTGGCAGTGCAAAACAGGCCGTTTCAGGGCCTGAAACGTGCCGTTTGGGAAGGCAAAACGGCACGTTTTGCAAACCCACTGAGGCTCAGGCCGTTACGCAAAGCGTACGGGCAGCCTAACAATTCACGGTTTTGTAACACACTTTGCAACGCGCGGCTCGTAAAAAATACGTACTTTTGCAGCGATTTTACAGACAACGAAACAAAGAGGAAAACAACCATGAGCAAAATCTTCACTGCCGCCTGCGCCATTGCCTGCGCCCTAACGGCGGCACTGCCGGCCACGGCGCAGACGCGCGCCGAGCGCGACTTCAAGGCAAACCCGCGCCTGGCTGCGGGCAAGTATTTCGCCTACGAAGCACCCAAAGAAAGGCTTACGCCTGCACCCGAGGGCTACCAGCCCTGCTACATAAGCACCTACGCCCGCCACGGCTCGCGCTACCTCACGGGCGAAGACAAGTATGAGCCTGCCCTCACTGCCCTCACCGAGGCCGAAAAGAGCGGCGGACTGACCGCCGACGGCCAACGCGCACTGGCCGTGGTGAAGGCGTTGGCAAGCGAGTGCGGCGACCGCTACGGCGAGCTTACGGCCAAGGGGGCCGAGCAGCACCGCGCGCTGGTGCGCAGGATGCATGCCAACTACCCGCAGATATTCGCCGACGGCACCCACGTTGACGCCCGCTCAACTTACAAGACGCGCGCCTTCCTCTCAATGGCGGCGGCATGCGTGGAGCTGAAAGGCCTCAACCCGCGCCTCTGCATCACCACCGACGCCAGCGAGCACAACGCGGCCTACCTTAAATACAAGAACCCCATATACTCCGACAGCTGCCAGCAGAACGCCGACTCGGCCTTCGCAGCCGCCCGCAGCCGCTTCGTAAGGCCGGAGCGAATGATGCGGCAGCTCTTCACACCGGCCTACCTGCCCCGCGTGAAAGATCAGCAGCAGCTCATGGAAGACCTCTTTGAGTACCACGGCATTAGCCAAAGCTCCTACGGCCAGCCCGACCTCGGCTTCCTCTTCACGCCCGACGAGCTTTACCAACTGTGGCAGCTCAACAACTTCGAGTGGTACTACGAGCAGGGGCCGTCGCCACTGAGCGGGGGCAAGATGCCCTGGCTGGCGCGCAACCTGCTGCGCAACATCGTGGAGACTGCCGACACTTGCCTTGCTTCGGGCCGCCCGGCGGCCTCGCTCCGCTTTGGCCACGACACTAACCTCGCTCCGCTCGTGGCACTGATGGAGATGGAGACGTTCAACCGCCCCACGCTCAACTGGGACTCCATACCCGAGCTTTACCAAACGTACCGCATCATACCCATGTGCGCCAACGTGCAGCTGGTGTTCTTCCGCAAGCAGGGCAGCCAGGACATCCTCGTGAAGCCGCTGCTCAACGAGCGCGAGGTACACCTTGCCAACGTGGCCACCGACTGCTGGCCATTCTACCACTGGGCCGACCTGCGCCGCGTGTGGATGCAGACGGTGGAGAAAATCAAGCTGCCAGCCAAGCCCAAAGGCATGAAGACCGACTGACGGCTGCCTTACGGGGAGAGCCATCACCACAATGCAGGCAGAGCCATTTTGACGTGGCACGGCTTGCCCGTGCCGCCATACCGCCTTACGCCCTTCCCGCAACAAGACGATGCTCGCAACGCCTCTACAATCATGCCGCCATCTCGCGTTACAGGCACGGGATGGCGGCAATACCCTTTTCACCACGATATGCACCGCAGGGAGAATGCCCTATTTTTGGAAACATTGCGCCCATACAATGGCAAAAACGACAAAAAAACAGCGGGGAAAGCGCGCAAACGGAAATAAATTGCTAACTTTGTGGCACATTCATTAACATTCATCAACCACAGATCATGAACCACAGACTACTGACTTGCGCCATCGCCCTGACCTCCGCGCTGGCTTCCATGGCGCAAACCCACGTCATGGACGTGAACACAAAGAAGGCCGGGGCCACCGTGCAGAACACCATGTACGGCCTTTTCTTCGAAGACATCAACTACGCCGCCGACGGCGGACTCTACGGCGAGCTGGTGAAGAACCGCTCGTTTGAGTTCCCGCAGGCACTGATGGGATGGCAGGCCTTCGGCAACGTGGAGCTGAAGGACGACGGCCCCTTTGAGCGATGCCCCCACTACGTGAGCCTTACCTGGGCCGGACACACTGACCGCCGCACGGGCCTGGTGAACGAGGGCTACTTCGGCATTGGCGTGCTCAAGGGCGAGGACTACCGCTTCACGGTGTGGGCAAGGGCACCCAAAGGCACTGCCCGCATCCGCGTGCAGCTCATAGACGCCAACACCATGGGCGAGCGGCAGGACTTCGCCACGGCCAAGGTGGACGTGAAAGGCACGGAGTGGAAGAAATATGAGGTGCGCATCAAGTCGCCCCGCACTGACAACAAGGCCAGCCTGCGCATCTTCCTCGACGGCCGCAACCCCATCGACCTTGAGCACATAAGCCTCTTCCCGGTAAACACTTTCAAGAACCGCGAGAACGGCATGCGCCGCGACCTGGCGCAAGCCCTGGCCGACATGAAGCCGGGCGTGTTCCGCTTCCCCGGCGGCTGCATCGTGGAGGGCGAGTGCCTGGAAAACCGCTACCAGTGGAAAAACACCATAGGCCCGGTGGAGAACCGACCGCTCAACCGCAACCGCTGGGAGTTCACCTTTGAGCACCGCTACTTCCCCGACTACTTCCAGAGCTACGGGCTGGGCTTCTTTGAGTTCTTCCAGCTATCCGAGGACATAGGCGCAGAGCCGCTGCCCGTGCTCAACGTGGGCATGGCCTGCCAGTACCAGAACCGCAACAACGAGAAGGCGCACGCACCGCTCGACCAACTCGACCCCTATATACAGGACTGTCTCGACCTCATTGAGTTCGCCAACGGCGACACCACAACCACATGGGGCCGCAAACGCGCCGAGATGGGCCACCCGGCACCATTCAACCTCAAGTTCATAGGCGTGGGCAACGAGCAGTGGGGCGAGTTCTACTTCGCCCGTATGCAGAAGTTCGTCGACGCCATCAGGGCCAAGCACCCGGAGATAAAGATAATAGGCACGAGCGGCCCCGACTCCGAAGGCACCAACTTCAACCTCGGCTGGGAGGCCATGAAGAAGCAGAAGGTGGATCTCGTTGACGAGCACTTCTACCGCCCGGAGTCGTGGTTCCTCAGCAGCGGGCTGCGCTACGAGAAGTACGACCGCAAGGGACCGAAAGTGTTTGCCGGCGAGTATGCATGCCACGGCAAGGGCAAGAAGTGGAACCACTACGAGACTTCGCTCTACGAGGCTGCCTTCATGACCGACCTTGAGCGCAACGCCGACATAGTACACATGGCCACCTACGCCCCAATGCTTGCCCACGTGGAGGGCTGGCAGTGGCGCCCCGACCTCATCTGGTTCGACAACGTGCGTATGTTCAAGTCCATAAGCTACTACGTGCAGCAGATGTACGCCATGAACAAAGGCACCAACGTGCTCTCCATGACCATGCAGGGGCAGCCCATAGCAGGCCAGGAGGGACAGGACGGCCTCTTTGCCAGCTCTGTAATCGACAAGCCTACCGGCACCGTAATCATCAAAGTGGTGAACACGAGCAAGGAGAAGCAGCCCATCGCCATCAACCTCAACGGCATGAAGGGCGAGCGCACAGCCGAGACACTTACGCTCACCTGCACCGACATGATGGCCGAGAACACGCTCGACGAGCCTGAAAAGATTACCCCGAAGGCCGGAACCCTCGCCTGCACGGCGGGCAAGAAGAACACCGTGATCAACGACGAGATAGCCCCAATGACCTTCCGCCTCTACAAGGTGAAGAAGTGAACTGGCATCGCCAGACAAGCAAATCCGCCGCGAGCCTCCATGGCTCGCGGCGGATTTGCTGTGTTGCGGCAATGATGCAGTATCAACACTTTGGCGGGCAAAAGCAATTTTCGCGGCAAAAGTGTTGCTTAGTCGCCGCTTTTTCGTAACTTTGCAGTCCGATAATAATATAACGTTATATTAAGATTTATGGCTGATACGAAAAAGATCAAGACTGCCCTCATCTCGGTGTACCACAAGGATGGGCTCGACGAGCTGCTGAAGAAGCTCAACGACGAGGGCGTTAAGTTCCTCTCCACGGGAGGAACGCAGAGTTTCATTGAGTCGCTTGGCTACCAGTGCCAAAAGGTGGAAGACGTGACGACGTACCCCTCCATCCTCGGCGGCCGCGTAAAGACGCTCCACCCCAAAGTGTTCGGAGGCATCCTTGCCCGCCGCGACAACGAGGGCGACCGCGAGCAGATGGTCCAGTACGACATACCCGAGATAGACCTCGTGATAGTAGACCTCTATCCCTTTGAGGACACCGTGGCCAGCGGCGCAAGCGAGGCCGACATAATAGAGAAGATAGACATAGGCGGCATATCGCTCATACGCGCCGGTGCAAAGAACTTCAACGACGTGGTGATAGTGCCGAGCAAGGCAGAATACTCCGTGCTGCTCGACATCCTCAACCGCAACGGGGCGCAGACCACGCTGGCCGAGCGCAGGATGCTGGCCGAGCGCGCCTTTGGCGTGAGCAGCCACTACGACACGGCCATACACGGGTGGTTTGCCCGCTGACCCCATTTGTCGAACAAGATAAACCAACGAGGAGGACAATATGGGATTCTTTTCTTTCGTCCAGGAGATAGCCATGGACCTTGGCACGGCCAACACCATCATTATCAGCGACGACAAGATAGTGGTGGACGAGCCGTCGGTGGTGGCCCTCGACCGCCGCACCGACAAGATGATAGCCGTGGGCGAGAAAGCCAAGATGATGTATGAGAAGACTCACGGCAACATTCGCACCATACGCCCGCTGCGCGACGGCGTGATAGCCGACTTCTCGGCCTGCGAGCAGATGATGCGAGGGCTTATAAAAATGGTACACACGGGCAGCCGCCTGTTCTCGCCGTCGCTGCGCATGGTGATAGGAGTGCCGAGCGGTTCAACCGAGGTGGAGCTGCGCGCCGTGCGCGACTCTGCCGAGCATGCCGACGGGCGCGACGTTTACCTCATCTACGAACCCATGGCAGCCGCCATAGGCATAGGCATCGATGTGGAGGCACCGGAGGGCAACATGATAGTTGACATCGGCGGTGGCTCCACCGAGATTGCTGTCATCTCGCTCGGCGGCATAGTGAGCAACAACTCCATACGCATAGCCGGCGACGACCTCACTGCCGACATACAGGAATACATGAGCCGCCAGCACAACGTGAAGGTGAGCGAGCGCATGGCCGAGAGGATAAAGATACACGTAGGCTCCGCACTCACCGACCTCGGCGAGGAAGCCCCGGAGGACTACGTGGTGCATGGCCCCAACCGCATAACGGCGCTGCCCATGGAGGTGCCGGTGTGCTACCAGGAGATTGCCCACTGCATCGACAAGACCGTGGCCAAGATAGAGAACGCGGTGCTCTCCGCCTTGGAGAACACCCCGCCGGAGCTTTACGCCGACATAGTGAAGAACGGCATCTACCTCAGCGGCGGCGGCGCGCTGCTGCGCGGGCTTGACAAGCGACTGGCCGACAAGATAGGCATAAAGTTCCACATAGCCGAAGACCCGCTGCACAGCGTGGCCAAGGGAGCGGGCATAGCGCTGAAGAACGTGGACCGTTTCTCGTTCCTCATGAGATGATGGCCTAAAGCCGGCGCCGCATGAGCCGCAGGCAAAGCCAGGCAGGCGCAGCCCGTGCCACTGTGCCTTAGCCTGCCATGCCGCCCTGGCGCGTGGCCGGGGCGGTTGCCGCTTAGGCGGACAGTTTATCGATAAGTGAAATGCGAAACCTGTTGGAGTTCCTTGCCAGGCATAACCACTGGCTGCTTTTCGTTGCGCTCGAAGTAGTGAGTGCCGTGCTCCTGTTCCGTTACAACACGTATCAGGGCAGCGTGTGGGTATCCACGGCCAACGCCGTGGCAGGCAAGGTGTATGAGTGGGATTCGGCAGTGGAGTCGTTCTTCTCGCTCACACGCATCAACGAAGACTTGGCCTTGCGCAACTTCTACCTCGAACGGCAGGTGAGCCAGCTCTCAAGGCTCTACGGCGAACTTGTCGGCGACACATCGGCGGCCGAACGCGCCACCCTCAACTTGCTCTCGCAGTACGACGTGGTGAGGGCCAAGGTGGTGGACAACACGCTCCACCAACCTTACAACCTCATGACCATCGACCGCGGGCGGCTCGACGGCGTGAAGCCCGACATGGGCGTGGCCTGCGGCAGTGGCATCGTTGGCATTGTCTACCTCGTCTCCGACCATTACTCCGTAGTGATGCCGGTGCTCAACCTCAAGTCGCGCGTAAGCTGCACCATACGCCGCCGGGGCTACGTGGGCTACCTCGCGTGGTATGGCGGCGACCCTACCGTGGCTTTCGTTGAGGACATACCGCGCCACGCGCGCTTCCGCAGGGGCGACTGGGTTGAGACGAGCGGCTACTCGTCGATCTTCCCCGCCGGTGTCACCGTGGGCCAGATAATGCAGGTGTACAACTCGCGCGACGGACTGTCTTACAGGCTTAAGGTAAGGCTCTCAACCGACTTCGGCAACCTGCGCGACGTGCTCGTAATAAGCGACAAGAGCGTGGCCGAGCGCGCAAGGCTCCTCGATGCCGCCCGCGACTCGCTGCGCATTGCCCCAAAGGAGTAGTCATGTTAATGTAAACTATCAAGACTATGGCAATCGATACGCTTCGCCGACTGTTGCTCGTATGCGTGCTGTGCCTTGCCCAGGCGTTGGTGCTCAACCACATCCGCCTGCTGGGCTGCGCCACGCCGCTGCTCTATGTCTACATGGTGCTCGCCTTCCCCTTGGGCTACCCCAAGTGGGCGTTGCTGCTGTGGTGCTTTGGGCTGGGCCTTGCCGTTGATGCGTTTACCAACACTCCGGGCGTGGCCTCGGCGTCGCTTACGCTGCTCGGAGCCGTGCAGCCTTATTTCTTCGCCTTGTTCGTGCAGCGCGACGCCCCCGAGGTGCAGCGCCCCTCGGTGCGTTCGCTCGGCATGCTCAAGTACTCTTTCTATGCCTCTGCGCTCATCCTGCTCTATTGCATGGTGTTCTTCGCACTCGAGATGTTCAGTTTCTTCCACTGGCTTAGGTGGCTCGAGTGCGCGGGCGGCAGCGCCTTAATCACGATCCTGCTTGTATTGACCATTGAGGGGGCAAGGAAAGGGTGATGGACTACGGGCTTAGCAACAGGCGTTATGTAATAGGTGGCGTGGCCACGCTCATCATCGTGGTCTACATAGTGCGCCTCTTCACGCTCCAGATAATGAGCGACGACTACAAGAAGAACGCCGACTCCAACGCTTTTCTAAAGCGCGTGGACTACCCATCGCGCGGCATAATCACCGACCGCAACGGCCGCCTGATGGTGTACAACCAGCCGGCCTACGACATAATGGTGGTGATGAACGAGGCTCGCGGGCGGCTCGACACGGCCGAGTTCTGCAGCACAGTGGGCATAAGCCGCCACGAGTTCGACGAGCGCATGGCCGCCATCAAGGACCGCACGAAGAATCCCGGCTACTCGCGCTTTACGCAGCAGCTCTTCATGGGGCAGATTCCCGATTGGGAGTTCAGCAAGTTTCAGGAAAAGATGTTCCGCTTCCCGGGTTTCTACGTGCAGAAGCGGAGCGTTAGGCAATACGAATATCCTTATGCCGCCCACGTCATAGGCGACGTGGCCGAGGTGTCGCCTGCGGACATAGAGGAGGACGACTACTACCAGCCGGGCGACTACATAGGCAAGCTGGGCGTGGAGCGCAAGTATGAGAAGCAGCTGCGCGGCGAGAAAGGGGTGCAGATTCTGCTCCGCGACGCCCACGGACGCATACAGGGCCGCTACCAGGAGGGGCGCTTCGACCGCCCTCCCGTGGCCGGCAAGAACCTCACGCTCAGCATCGACCTCGGCTTGCAGGCTCTTGGCGAGCGGCTGCTTGAGGGCAAGATAGGCTCCATAGTGGCCATCGAACCTTCAACGGGCGAGGTGCTGTGCATGGTGTCGTCGCCCACATACGACCCTCGGGTGATGTCGGGGCGCAACCGCAGCAAGAACCACGTGAAGCTGGCCCTCGACCCCTGGAAACCGCTGCTCAACCGCAGCATAATGGGACTTTACCCCCCGGGGTCCACGTTCAAGACCACCCAGGCACTCACTTTCCTCAGCGAGGGCATCATCTCGCCCGGCACCATGTTCCCCTGCCACCATGGTTTCTACTTCCGTGGACTGCACGTTGGCTGCCATGGCCACAAGTCGCCGCTGGCCCTTGTTGACGCCTTAAGCACATCGTGCAACGCTTACTTCTGCTGGGGGCTGTATTACATGATAGGCAACAGGCGCAAGTATGGCAGCGTGCAGGAGGCCATGAACCGCTGGCGCGACTACATGGTGAGCATGGGCTTTGGCTACAGGCTGGGCATCGATCTGCCCGGCGAGAAGCGCGGGCTTATACCCAACGCAGAGTTCTACGACAAGGCTTACAGCGGCTCGTGGAACGGACTTACAGTGATAAGCATCTCTATAGGGCAGGGCGAGGTGACGCTAACCCCGCTACAGATAGCCAACCTCGGTGCCACGATAGCCAACCGGGGCTATTACTACGTGCCTCACGTGGTGCGCAAGGTGCAGGGCGAGCCGCTCGACACTACCTTTACGCGCCGCCATTATTCCATGGCTCCGCGCTCGGCCTACGAGACGGTGGTGGCCGGTATGCGCAGCTCGGTGCTGCGAGGCACGTGCCGCGCGGCCAACCGCCCCGAATACGAGGCCTGCGGCAAGACCGGCACGGCCCAGAACAGGGGCCACGACCACTCGGTGTTCATGGGCTTCGCGCCCATGGACAAGCCCAAGATAGCCATCGCCGTCTATGTGGAGAACGGTGGTTGGGGTGCCGACTATGGCGTGCCAATCGGCTCGCTGATGATGGAGAAATACATTAACGGCCGGCTCTCGCCCGAATCGGAGAAAAAGGCGGACGAGTTCCAGCACAGACGCATTACTTATGACTCAAGGAACAGATAAGCAGCCGGGCGTGCTCCGCTCGCTCGACTGGTGGACCATAGGCATTTACCTCGCACTGCTCACCTTCGGTTGGCTGAGCGTGTGCGGTGCCAGCTACACCTACGGCGATACCGACATATTCAGCCTCGACACGCGGTCGGGCATGCAGATAGTGTGGATAGGCACGTCGGTGTGCCTCGGTTTTGTGCTGCTGATGCTCGACGACCGCTTCTACGACACCTTTGCCTACGTCATCTTCGGCGTGCTGCTCGCGCTTCTCTTCGTCACAATCTTCAATCCCCACCAGATAAAAGGCTCGCGGTCGTGGCTCGTCCTTGGGCCGCTGAGGGTGCAGCCGGCAGAGTTCGCAAAGTTTGCCACGGCCTTGGCCCTGGCGAAGTTCATGAGTGCCTACGGCTACAGCATACACCGCTGGAAGCACTTTGCCGCCACGCTGGCCATCATCCTCACCCCTATGCTCTTCATCATCCTGCAGCGCGAAACCGGCTCTGCGCTCGTATATCTTGCCTTCTTCCTCGTGTTCTACCGCGAGGGGATGCCCGGGTGTGTGCTTTTCACCGGCGTGGCAGCCGTCGTTTATTTCGTTGTGGGCATACGCTTCGAGCAAGAATTGCTGTTTGGCACACCTACTTCGGTAGGCAGGTTTGTGGTGTTGCTGCTCGTGCAGCTGTTCACTGCAGGCATGGTGCGAGCCTACACGCCTGCACGAGGCATGGCATGGGCCATGGCGGCCTACTGCGTTGGACTAACGCTTGTGGCCCTGCTGTTTTCGGTGTTTGTCATTCCGTTCGATGTAGTGTGGGTGCAGTTGGCGCTCACGGCGCTCATGGTGGGGTGGCTGGTGCTGGTCGCCTTAGGTTCGCGGTTGCGCAATTTCTGGCTCATCACAACCTTTGCCATCGGCTCAGTGGCTTTCTTTTATTCGGCAGACTATGTGCTCAACAATGTGCTTGAGCCTCACCAGCGCACCCGCATCAACGTGTTGCTCGGCCTCGACGAGGACTTGGCAGGCGCAGGCTACAACGTCCACCAAAGCGAGATTGCCATCGGCTCGGGCGGACTTGGGGGCAAGGGATTCCTCAACGGCACGCAGACAAAGCTGAAATTCGTGCCGGAGCAAGACACCGACTTCATCTTCTGCACCGTTGGCGAGGAGGAAGGCTTCCTCGGTTCAGCCGGTGTGCTCCTGCTGTTCCTTGCGCTCATACTGCGGCTCATCCACCTTGCAGAGCGGCAGCCATTTGCTTTCGGGCGCATTTATGGTTATTCGGTGCTTTCCATTTTCCTTTTCCACGTGTTCATCAATGTGGGAATGGTGCTTGGGCTTACGCCCGTAATCGGCATTCCCCTGCCCTTCTTCAGCTATGGCGGTTCCTCTCTGTGGGGCTTCACCATCCTGCTTTTCATTTTCCTTCGCATCGACGCAGGGCGCAACCTCGTGCGGACGTAGGGCTTTCTTAGATGCGGGCATAAAACCAAATCTGTCATCAGACCGCCTAACACTTGTTTCGTGGTCTAACGACAGATTTGCCTTTATCTCCTTGTTACCTTCACGCCGATGTCTTCAATGCCGGGCAGGGTTTCGCGCTTCATGTAGTGGCGCACCGCCACCCTGAGCGAGTCGCCCTTGCGCAGCCTTCTGTCGCCTACGTGGAACTCATATTGGAAGTTGTTCAAGCCGTTGCCCAAGGCCCGGTTGCGGCTGTCGATGAGGCGGCAGTTGAGCGTATCGCTTCGCGTTGTTCCGCCGGGCAGTGCCTGTTGGTCCACGATGATGCAAATGTCAGCAAACGGGTAGTCGGCATTTATCCGCAGTCCCACGGCAGTTGAGTACGTCCCGCTTACTTCCATCGGGGGGAGCGCAAACACGGCAGTGTCGGTGCGTTCCCATCCCCGTGTGTGCTTGTAGTGGGCATATACTGTGCCACCGGTGCAGGCCGCAAAGGCCGTACCGGCGGCTATCATGGCCACGGCGGCACTCCAAAGCTTATTCCTTGGCATCCTGTTGCTGGTCGTTGCGGGGTTGCTGGTTACGCTGCTGCCTGCCGGGCTGCCGCCTTTGCCCGCCCCGTGGCTGCCCATCGCGTTCCTGGGCAGGGCGTTGCTGCCCGGCCTTGCGCTCACCTTGGCGTTCACCTTGGTTCTCGCCTTTCTCCCTCTGGCGTTCGGCCCGTGGTGCCTGACGTTCTGTCCTCTGCTGCCTCTGGCCGTCATTGCGCTGTTCGTCTTTGCGCGGGGCAGGCTGCTGCGACTGCTGCTTGTCGTTGGCAGCGGCAGCCTTCTGCTTGTTCTTGTTGCCTTGCTTGCGCTTTTTCTTGGCCTTGTCAAAGCGCGTTATGTTCTCGTTGGCAAGCAAGTCCACGGTCTTCCTCGTTTCCTTAAGGGTGCCGTCATCCTGCAGCGAGAGCGGTTTCTCGCCGTTGCGGTTGAGTTCAATTATTTCCTTGGCGCGCTCGGCAGTTATCGTTTCAAGGTTTGCCGCTATGTTCTTGTCGGTGGAGTACGTCACGAGTCCGGCCAGGATGTCGGTCTTGAAGAGGTGGTAGTCGGCGTCCTGCGTTTGCAGTATTACCTCCTTGCTTGGCAGCTTGCGCCCGGCTTCCACGTAGCTGTCCACCTCATAGTTGAGGCAGCACTTCAGCTTGGCGCACATCCCGGCCAACTTCTGCGGGTTGAGCGATATGTCCTGGAAGCGCGCCGAGTTGGTGCTCACGCTCACGAAGTTCTTCATCCACGTGGCGCAGCACAGCTCGCGTCCGCACGGCCCTGTGCCACCTATGCGCCCGGCCTCCTGCCTTGCGCCTATCTGCTTCATCTCGATGCGCACGTGGAAAGTCTCTGCCAGCACCTTGATGAGCTGCCTGAAGTCCACGCGCTCGTCGGCGATGTAGTAGAATATGGCCTTGTTGCAGTCGCCCTGGTACTCCACGTCGCCTATCTTCATCTGCAAGCCGAGCTTCTTGGCTATCTCGCGGCTCTCAATCATGGTGGCGTGTTCGCGCGACTTGGCCTCGTTATATTTCTCCAAGTCCACCGGTCGCGCCAGGCGGTAGATGCGCTTTATGTCGTCGGGCGACTTGATGTTGGCCTTCTTCAGCTGCATCTTTACCAGCCGCCCGGTCAGCGTAACCACTCCAATGTCGTGTCCGGGGTTGGCTTCCACGGCCACTATGTCGCCTTTCTTCAGCTCCAGGTGGTTCACGTTGTGGTAGTAGCCCTTGCGCGTGTGCTTGAACTGCACCTCCACGAGGTCGGTGCTCATGGCGTTGCCGGGTATGTCGGCCAGCCAGTCGTAAGTGTTCAGTTGCCTGTCCTGCCGCCCAATGGCCTGCTTGCACAGTCCTCTGTCGCAGTCGTGGCATATTTCGTATTCCAAGTTGTTGAAGTCCATATATGTCGTTGTTTCAATTTATGTTGTTTGCTTGAGGGTAATTATTGTATGCAGGGCGCGCGGTGCATACGGTTGCGCCAGCGTTCTCATCGCGCCATCAGCAGCACTATCATCCGCATGGCCATGTCGAAGAACACTATCTTTGCGTTGGCGTTTTGCCCGATGTCGCGTATTGCCCTGTTGGCAAGGTCGCTCATTTGCAGCACGTTAGCCTCGTTTACATACCGTGCGAAGTTGCGCGCGAAGTCCTCTTCGCGCTTAGTCATGTAAGTCAGTTCCGGCCTTTGGAAGTTGTACATGAAATTCTCGCGCACGAGCCTGAGGAAGTAGCTGAGGAATCGCTTCTGCTTCTCGCGGCCCAGCGGCTGCAGGGCTTCGCTCCAACGCTTCAGCTCCTTCACGTTGCGCATGTATGCCAGGCGCATGAGCTGCTGGAACAGGTCGAGGAACAGCTCGTTCTCGTTGTCGGCGTCGAGGGCTTCTGTAGCCTTTATCCAATTGCCGTTAGCCATGCGCGCTATGCGTTGCGCCGTGTCGTCGCCAATGCCCCTTAGTTCAACGAGCGCCCGCTTTATGCTCTCGTTGTCAGTGCGCTTGATGTCTATGCGCTGTGTGCGGCTGCGTATGGTGTCGAGCAGCTTGTCGGGTTCCTCGCTCACCATTATGAATACGGTCATGCTTGGCGGCTCCTCTATGAGCTTGAGCAGCTTGTTGGCGCATTCTTGGTTCATGCGTTCCGGCAGCCAGATGACCGACACCTTATATCCGCCTTGGCTCGACTTGAGGCTCAGCTTGCGCGACAGTTCGTCGCTTTCGCCGGCGGTGATGATGGCCTGTTGGTTCTCGCCGCCCATCATCTCCATCCACTGGTTCATGGTAAAGTAAGGGCCTGCGGCGAGCATTTGCCGCCATTGTGTGGCGAAGTCGTCGCTCACGGGCTTGTGGTCAGGCCCCATGGTCGGCAACTTTATCGTGGGGAACGTGAAGTGCAGGTCGGGATGCTCCCACTTGCCGGCCATCTTGCACTGGCGACACTCGCCGCAGGCATCGCCCGCGCCGTCGTGCCGTTCGCACAGCAGGTAGGTGGCGAAAGCCAGTGCCAACGCCATCTTGCCGCTGCCCTCGGGTCCGCAGAGCATCAGCGCATGGGGCAGGCGGCCTTCCGCCACCATGCCCACCAGTCTTTCCCGGGCCTCTTCCTGCCCTATCACATCACTGAACTTCATCTAATAAATAAAACCAAGCCCCTCTACACGCCACATCTCCAACCCCTCTCCCGTCTCCCCCGTGGGGAATGGAAATATTGAAGTGGACAAGCATTTGTCCTCTAACTCCTTAGCGGAATGTAGTGGAGCGATAACTTCTTATAACTCCTTTAACTCCTTAGGATAGGAGCTTTGCGGATATTCAATTCTTTTAATTTTTACCTTTTAACTTTTAATTTTCAAAGCAGTTGCTTTGCTATCTCGGCCACGGAGTCAACGGCAGACACCGTGTAGAAGTGGATGTTGTTCACGCCGTGGGCGTAAAGCTCGCGGCACTGCGCCACCGTCCACTCCACCCCGAGCTGCCGCAGCTCCTCGTCGGTGCGGCACTTCACCGCCTCGCGGGCCAGCTCCTGCGGTATGTCGCAGTGGAACGTCTTCGGCACCACGCTCAGCTGGCTCATCTTTGCCAGCGGCTTCAGGCCGGGGATGATGGGCAGCGTTATGCCCATGGCGCGAGCCTTGGCCACAAAGTCGAAGTACTTGCGGTTGTCGTAGAACAGCTGCGTCACGGCATACTGCGCCCCCAAGTCCTGCTTCTCCTTCAGGTGCATCATGTCCATCTCCAAGTTTGGTGCCTCGTCGTGCTTCTCGGGGTAGCAGGCCACGCCGAAGTCGAACGCCGGGCCGGGCCGCCTTATCGGCTCGCCATCGGCAAAGAAGCCCTCGTTGAACCTCACCACTTGGCGTATCAAGTCGGTAGTGTGCTCGTGGCCGCCGGGTGTGGGGGTGAAGAAGCGGTCTTCCTTGGCCTTGTCGCCGCGCAGCAGCAGAAGGCTCGTTATGCCGAGGAACTGCAGGTCGAGCAACTCATACTCAATGTCCTCCACCGTGGCGCCGCTGCAGATGATGTGTGGCATCACCGGTATGCCGAACTTCTGCTGTATGGCCGCAGCTATGGCTATGGTGCCGGGGCGGCGGCGTATGCGCTGGCGTTCGAGCAGGCCGCCCTCAAGCTGCTTGTATACGTACTCGCTGTGGTGGGTGGTTATGTTGATGAACAGCGGGCTGAACTCCCTCAGCTTCTCTATCGTGGCGAAGAGACGGTCCGTTCCAGTGCCTTTCAGCGGCGGCAGCACCTCGAAGGAGAAGTGCCGCTGCCCGCCGTCATTGTTTATCAAATCCGTTACTGCCATGTGCCGTAAATATGCAATCCGCTGCAAATTTACGAAAAAAAAACGAACGAGGCTAATTGTAAATAGATATAGTTGCGCGCAAAGTGCGCCGCCAAGCCCATTTCGACAACTACCACGCAGCGCAAAAGGCGACCATGCAAAACGCTTTTGCCGCACGTGGCCGCTTCGCCTGTTGTCATTGCCATAGCGGTTCTTTTTCCCATCCTATAGGAAATCCAAGGGCGGCTTTGTCTATTTCCGGAAATGCAGTAAAGAGATTTTGCATCTTGCCCAGCATATCATTGTTTGGCGATATAACATCAAGAAAGTACTTGATAATGCATAAGTCAAAATACACTTTCAATGGGTCGGTTGGCAAAGAAATCCAAGGGCGAGACATCCTTATTGGCAATGTGGCTCGAATAGAGAATGTCCTGTTCCATATACGGGCATGATGGCAACACGAATTCCTTGTTACGGCGATGATGGTAAGCCAAGATTCAAATGGCGCCACTTGCAGGCCGAACGATTGTGCGATATGTTTCTTTAGCTTTTTGTTTTTGATATTTGAATATATATTGGTAATCACGCCAAATATTGAATAGCAACAACCGTAACTTCTTGTCGAAGCGATATAACACATAACCTTATCGAAAGTTGCACCCTGCTTGAATATGTGCTGTTCCTTTGGCATGGAAAGCAAAGGGTGCATATAGGCCGACAACCGATAATATCCGATGTGGGAAATATAGTGCCGCGCTTTTTCTTCATCGGCTATCTTCATGCCTCTTGCTTTGAGTAGCTGCACTAGTTCTTGAGGTGTGAAGTATGTTTTTACAAACGGAATTCTTATTGACATATACTCATAAAAACAAAAACGACCCGCACATTTGAGCATCGTTGAGAGGCTTGGCGGGTTCTCGTAATGCAAAGTTACGCATAATCTTTGATTATTCCAACCTTTTGCGTGAAAATAATAGGATAAAACGCAGAATAAAGCGAATTTGAGCATTCTCACTGACGGTCAGAGGGCTTGGCTTCGGGTGACACGGAATGACATAAGGGCGGAAAAACGGATTTGGGCGGATTACAGCAATAGATGCACTTCCAAATCATTACCCAAC
>CALUGA010000008.1 GCA_944320105.1 uncultured Prevotella sp.
AGGCACTGCCTGTGCACATCGAAAAAACTACACAACTGGCACTTTTCTGAGTTTTCTTATCCCGAACTCGCGTATATGTTAGGCGGTCTAATGACCGATTTGGGTTTAGCGGTGAATTTGATTCTTCGTAATTCCCAACAGGTTTGATGGCCTTCGGATAATCGTCATTCTTTATGCAAGTAATGAGCAGATTAGGGCTGACTGATAGGTTATTGAAAATTTTGAATGAATGTGCAGGAACGCATACGTATTCTTGTTCAGCTTTGCTGATGCTGATACTTGATAAAGTAGTTTTTGTCGCTTTCTTATCCGTTTTTATTGTAGTATACAAATCATTTGGCCAATAATCATGTCCTTTGGTGCCAGATGCAACTGAACTATTCGTGGAGACTGTCGTGCTTGACATCTTTTGCTCGGTGGTCACTATGTCGTTGAAATAGTTTCTTGCGGCACCGTTCACGATTAAGAAACTTTTGCCTAAGTTGATGAATATATCCTTGTCTGTCTTGTTTTCAAAGGCGAAACCTTATGATGCCGCCTTCCGACCATAGGTTATATAGCACCCTGCATTCATCATTCTCAAAAACAAGCGAAATGTTTTTCATTTCCAGTTCATTCGATTTGACCTCGTAAACTTGGTAGAATGTCTTGGAACAGGAGCTGCATAACAAGGCAAATGCTATGCAAGCAAAGGCCTTGCCTAATTTAAACCCAAATCGGTCATTAGACCGCCTAACACATGTTTTTGTGCCAGTGGTCGGCTTTCCAAACGCTTCCATCCTCTTGCCGACATCTTGTCTGCCGCTTTGTCTCGACGTAGCCCGCTACGCCATCGACAAAGGCGACAGCCAATCTGCACGGCAATAGAATGGAATCGTTTTGGATTCTAATGACCGATTTGGGTTAAATTTTGATGTTTCCATAATGCTGAATTTGTTAAATTAGTTTTTTGTTGCCATGTTTTTCTTAATTCTTCATTCTTAACTCTTCATTCCTCATTGCCTTGCGGTATACCTCCATGAGGTCCTGGGCCAGCCTCTGGTTGCTGAAGCGGGCGGCCCAGGCGCGCCCCTCGGCAATCATGCGGCGGCGCAGCGGCTCGTCGGTGCAGGCAGCGTCGATGGCGCGGGCCATCGCCTCGTCGTCGTCGGGGTCTACGTAGAGCGAGTCGGGGCCGCCCGCCTCCTCAAGGCACGAGCCTGTGCAGCCTATGGCCGGCACGCCGCTCGTTACTGCTTCGAGCATGGGTATGCCGAAGCCCTCTATGCGCGAGGGGTAGACGAAGGCCGTGGCAAGGCGGTAGAACGACGGCAGGTCGGCAAAGGTTACGCCGTGGACGAAGCGCATGGCCGGGCCGATGCCCTCGCCATCGAGGTAAGCCCTTATCTCGTCCTCGTAAGGCGTGTGCTTGCCCACGGCCACCACCGGCACCATTTCCTCCGCCTTGCGCCCCCTGCGGGCCATCAGGACCATGGCGCGGGCCACGAGCATGAGGTTCTTTCGCCTTTCTATGCTGCCCACGTAGAGCACGAAGCGCGGCGGCAGCGAGTGGCGGCGGCGCACGTCGTCGAGCGTCTCGGGGGCTATTGGCGCGGCGAAGGCTGGATTGCAGCCCTGGTAAACCACGTCTATCTTCTGCTCCGCCACGCCGTAGTAGGCCATAAGTTCGCGCTTGGTGAACTCGCTCACGGCCACCACGCGGTCGGCCGCGCGGCAGGCCCGGCGCATCTTGTAGTTGTATATCATGCGGTCGATGGGGTGATAGTATTCGGGGCAGTGCAGGAAGATGAGGTCGTGTACCGTCACCACCGAGCGGCAGCCCGCCCGGCGGATGCTCAGCGGCAGCTCGTTGCTCAGGCCGTGGTAGAGGTCTATGCCGTCGCGCCGGATGTCGCGCCACACGCCCCACACGCGCCATAGCGACCTCAGCCTGGGCCATAGCGCGCCGCCGGGCGAGTGGAGGTGCATGGAGGCGAGCGCCGGCACCTCGTCGAGGTAAGGCGCGCGGCGCGGGTTGGGAACGTAGAGGTGCAGCTCCGGGGCATCCCCGAGCCGCTGCAGCGTGCGCAGCACAAAGCGGCTGTAGTTGCCAAGGCCGGTGCGGTTCTGTGCGGCTCGCTTGGCGTCGAATCCTATTCTCATTGCCATGGGGTGTATTTTAGCGCAAAAGTAATAAAAAGAAGTCCATCTGCATTCAAAAGCCAAATAATATTGCGGTTAATTGTTAAATACACCCTTGTTTTTTGTATTATATGTGATTTTTAATAATTTTGCAGTCTAAAAGCTCCAAACACATTTGGCATGAAAAGGGTTACCATTTTGCTTCCGGCCTATAACGAAGCGGATTCCATGGACTACTTGTATGAGAAGATGATGCAAGTAGCCAAAGAAAACAGTGGCTATGAATGGGAATTCTTGCTCGTCAACGATGGAAGCACGGATGACACGCTCATGAAAATGAAAGCCATGCGTGAGGCCGACCAGCGTTTCTCGTATATTGATTTGTCAAGAAACTTTGGCAAGGAATTGGCGATGATGGCCGGCTTCGACTATGCAACGGGCGATGCGCTGATAATAATGGATGCTGACATGCAGCACCCGATAAGCTTGATACCGCAAATGCTTGAACGTTGGGAGGAGGGCTACCAAGATGTTTATGCAAGGCGCAAGTCATCGAAGGAGGGCTGGCTGAAGCGCAAGACGTCGCATTTTTACTACAAGATATTGAAGCATACCACGAGAATCCCCATTCAAGAAGACACGGGCGATTTCCGCTTGCTTGACAGAGCCTGTGTGGCAGCCTTGCAACAGATGCATGAGACGCAGCGCAACACGAAAGGGATGTACAGTTGGATAGGCTTCCGGAAGTATGGCTTGACGTATGCCCAACTTGAGCGGGAGCACGGCTCGACTAAGTGGAACTACACCCAGCTGTTTAATTTGGCCATGAATGGCATAACATCATACACAACGGCTCCCCTCAGAATCTCGTCGTTGCTTGGCATCGTGTTTTCTATGATTGGCTTTTGTTACCTCATATACATAGTGTTTTCCACGCTGTTTTTTGGCGAGGAGGTAAGGGGATACCCAACGTTGATGGTCACTATCTTGTTTCTTGGAGGCATACAGTTGCTATCTTTGGGTATCATCGGCGAGTATCTTAGCTGCATATTCAATGAGTCGAAGCAACGCCCAGGCTACATCGTCAACACTTACAACGGTGAGCAGCAATATGGAAATCAAGAAACCAAAGGCTCGAAAAAATGAGATTCCCCAGGCTTAAGGCGTTCTTCGGCCGCCCGTTCTTTTCTGATTGGCGCACCCTTTTTGGACTTTGGGTGGCCTTGGCGTTGATTGCGGCATTGCTGAAAGTCAACAAATGCAACAATTTCTTGATTTTCAAGGCAAGCTTTTGGCATCTGTGGGATGGCTTGGGCTTGTATGGGAAATATCCTCACGAGTACTGGGACGTTTTTCTCTACGGCCCGTTCTTCAGCCTCGTGGTGGCCCCCTTCGCCGTGGTGCCCCACTGGCTCGGCCTGCTGCTCTGGGAAGTGATGCTGGCCGTGGCCCTCTACGTGGCCGTGCGCAGGTTGCCGCTGGCGTGGGGCAAGCAGGTGTTCATCTACTGGTTTTGCGCCCACGAGCTGCTCACGGCCCTGTTCATGAGTCAGTTCAACATAGCCATAGCCGCCGTCATAGTGGGCGCCTTCGTCGCCGTGGAGCGCGGCAAGGACGGCACGGCCGCCTTCCTCATCATGCTCGGCACGTTCGTAAAGCTCTACGGCATAGTGGGGCTGGCCTTCTTCTTCTTCTCCAGGCACAAGGCGCGCTTTGCGCTGGCCCTCGTAGGGTGGGCGGCGGTGTTCTTCGCGCTGCCCATGCTGATAAGCAGCCCTGAGTACATAGTGGGTCAATATGGGGCGTGGTACGACAGCCTGACGGCCAAGAACGCCGACAATATTTTCAGCGGCGGCACCAACCAGTCGCTCCTTGGCCTGGTGCGCAAGATAAGCGGCTGCCCGTCGTACTCCGACCTGTGGCTCATAGTGCCGGGCCTGGTGGCCTTCGCCGTTCCCTACCTGCGCCTGGGGCAGTGGCGCCACGTGGCTTTCCGCTACGCCTTCCTGGCCTCCACGCTGCTCTTCGTGGTGCTCTTCAGCACCGGCAGCGAGTCGTCCACATACATAATAGCCCTCACCGGTGCCGCCGTGTGGTACGTGTCGTCGCCGTGGAAGCGCTCGCGGCTCGACGTGGCGCTGATGGTCTTCGCCTTCATCCTTACGTCCATGTCGCCGTCCGACCTCTTCCCGGCCTACATACGCAAGCACTGGGTGCAGCCATACGCGCTCAAGGCCCTGCCCTGCGTGTTGATATGGCTCAAGCTCGTATATGAGATGTGGACACGTGATTACTCGCCGCGCCCTGCGGCACAAGCCCCGTTGCCCCATGCCGCTGCCTGAGAGGGAGAAGCTGATGCAGTTTGTGAGGTTCTGCATCGTGGGTACCGTGGCCGCCGGCATACACTACGCGGTGTATTACCTGCTGCAGCTCGTGACGGAGGGCGGCTTCTGGCTCACCGTTGACTATACCGTGGGCTACGTCGTGAGCCTCGTCTGCAACTTCTTCATGACCACCTACTTCACCTTCCGCTCGCGCCCGTCGGCGGGCAAGGTGGCGGGCTTCGGCTTCAGCCACGTGGTGAACTACACGCTCCACATAGTGCTCTTCAACCTCTTCATGGCCTTGGGCGTCCACCGGCTGGTGGCTCCCGTGCTCGTGCTCATGGTGGCTGTGCCTACCAACTTCCTCATACTGAGGTTCGTGTACCGCAAGAAGAATTAAAGATTAAAAGTTAAAAATTAAAAGAATATGCCGGGGGCAGTACCCATCTCACTCTGATAATTAAGAAAAGGCGCCGGGGGCAGGCATCCGCTCCCGCCCCGCCCGGTGGCGAGAGGTCGCTGCGCCGGTGGAAAGGGATGCCATATAACAACTAATTTCATAACGCTTAAAAAAACCAACGCCCTGCTCCGTGCTCCTCCCCGATGGGGTGACGGGATATGGGCTTCGCTTAGCTACAATGACAAGAATACGCAAGACTCTTTATTCGGGGCCGCTGTGCCTCGTGCTCAACCTCGCCATGGTCTACGTGGCCTACGGCGTTTGCCGCCTGGCTTTCCTCTTTGAGAACTGGCAGACGTTCGCCCCCAGCCTCACGTGGGGCAAGTTTGCCGAGATGCTGCGCGGCGGCTGGATGTTCGACACCTCGGCCATACTCTACACCAACGCCCTCTACGCCCTGCTGATGCTGCTGCCGCTGCACCTCAAGGAGGCCGACGTGTGGCAGCGCGTGGCGCGCTGGGTGTTCGTTGTGTGCAACGCCCTGTGCATCGCCGCCAACCTTGCCGACGCGGTGTATTTCCAATACACGGGCCGCAGGACCACCGTCACGGTGTTCTCCGAGTTTGCCTCCGAGCGCAACCTCGGCTCCATAGTGGGCGTGGAGCTGCTGCGCCACTGGTACTTGGTGGTGCTCGCCGCCGCCCTCGTGTGGGCCTTGTGGCGGTTCTGCTTCGTGCCTTCGGGCGAGCGGCCCGCATGGGTGCGCCGCCCGCTGCAGCTCCGCCCGGCGCTGGCTTACTACGGCGTGCAGCTGCTCTTCCTCGTGGCCTACGTGCCGATAACGGTCATAGGCATGCGCGGCGGGGCCACTACGGCGGTGCGCCCCATCACCATAAGCAACGCCAACCAGTACGTTGACCGCCCGCTGGAGGCCGCCGTGGTGCTCAACACGCCTTTCTCCCTCATCCGAACCATAAACAAGACGATATTCACCGTGCCTGCCTACATACCGCAGGAGGAGCTGGCCGCCGTCTACACGCCCGTACACCTGCCCGCCGACAGCGCCGCCGTGAGGCGCAAGAACGTGGTGGTGCTCATCGTGGAGAGCTTTGGTCGCGAGTACGTGGGCGCCCTCAACCGCCATCTGGAGGGCGGGGCCTACAAGGGCTACACGCCTTTCGTAGACTCGCTCGTGCAGCACAGCGCCACGTGGCTCTACTCCTATTGCAACGGCCGCAAGAGCATCGACGGCATGCCCAGCGTGCTCTCGGGCATCCCGATGTTCGTGGAGCCGTTCTTCCTCACGCCCTCGTCGATGAACGACGTGAGCGGGCTGGCGGGCGAGCTGGGCCGCTGGGGCTACAGCTCGGCCTTCTTCCACGGCGCCGAGAACGGCTCGATGGGCTTCCAGGCCTTTGCCCGCACCACGGGCTTCGACCGCTACTATGGCCGCACCGAATACAACGAGGACAGCCGCTTCGGCGGCGACGCCGACTTCGATGGCACCTGGGCCATCTGGGACGAGCCTTTCCTGCAGTTCTTCGCGCTCAAGATGAGCGAGATGAAGCAGCCCTTCGTCACAGCCGTGTTCACCGCCTCGTCGCACCACCCCTACGTCATACCCGACGAATACAAGGACGACTACCCCGAGGAGGGGCTGGTGATCCACAAGTGCATACGCTACACCGACAACGCCCTGCGCCGCTTCTTCCAGACGGCCAGCCGCCAGCCGTGGTACAACAACACGCTCTTCGTAATCACTGCCGACCACACCAACCTCACCGACCACAAGTATTACCAGACCGACCTCGGCGGCTTCTGCGTGCCTATAATATTCTTCGACCCATCGGGCGACATCCGCCCGGGGATGCGCGACGCCATAGCGCAGCAGATTGACATCATGCCCACCGTGCTGGGACACCTCGGCTACGACAAGCCATACGTGGCCTTTGGCTGCGACCTCTTCAACACCGCGCCGCGTAATACGTGGGCCGTGAACTACCTCAACGGCATCTACCAGTACGTCAAGGGCGACTATATGCTGCAGTTCGACGGCGAGCGCACGCGGGCCGTCTACCGCTTCCGCACCGACCCCTATCTTGAGCGCAACCTCGCGGGTCGGGTAAAGGAGCAGGCCGCCATGGAGCGCGAGCTGAAGGCCATCATACAGCAGTACATGGAGCGCATGACGCAGAACCGCCTCGTGGTGCGCGGCGAGTGAACCGTGGCGGTAGCTTTTCTTTACAATGTCCTCTTCTGGCATTGGCCTGGGCCGTATTGCAGCGCAATACGGCCTCTTTTGTGCTCCCAAACGGCCTGTTCTGCGCCCTCAAACGGCCTGTTTCGCCACGCAAAACGGCACGTGGCGCAATCCACTGTGGCACAGAGGGTTGCATAGCTTGCCCCGATTTGCGAAATATCCTTACACGCCCGGCAGGCCCGAAGTCCCCTCGCGCCCCTGCCGGCGCAGCCGTGGCGGCGGGCAGGGAGTTCGTTGTGGCAAACATTTTTGCAGGCAAGGCGCGCCGTCTCGGATTTTTTCATTAAATTTGCAGGAAACAACGGAGGAACAATCATGGAACTACAAGAAAGGCGTTATCCCATAGGCATACAGACATTCTCTGAGATCCGCGAGAAGAACTACATCTACGTAGACAAGACCGAGTACGTTTACCGCATGGCCAACGGCGTGGCCAAGTACCTGTTCCTGAGCCGCCCGCGCCGCTTCGGCAAGTCGCTGCTCACCAGTACGCTCCACTCCTACTTCGCCGGGCGGCGCGACCTGTTCAGGGGGCTGGCCATAGAGCGGCTTGAGAAGGACTGGACGGAATACCCCGTGCTCCACTTCGACATGAGCATGGCCAAGCACGTGGACAGGAGGGCGCTTGAGACCATGCTCGACTACATGCTCGGCAAGTACGAGGAGGCTTACGGGCTGGCCGCCTACACCACCGACGCCAACGTGCGGCTGACGCGCCTCATTGAGCACGCCCACGAGCAGACGGGCCGCCAGGTGGTGGTGCTCATCGACGAGTACGACGCGCCTTTGCTCGACGTGATGCACGAGGAGGAGAACCTTCCCGTGCTGCGCAACGTGATGCGCAACTTCTACAGCCCCTTGAAGGCCTGCGACCCCCACCTGCGCTTCGTGTTCCTCACGGGCATAACCAAGTTCTCGCAGCTCAGCATCTTCAGCGAGCTGAACAACATCAAGAACATAACCATGCAGCCGGAGTACGCCGCCGTTTGCGGCATAAGCTCCGAGGAGCTTGCCACTCAGATGGGTGAGGACGTTGAGCGTTTGGCCTCGCGCCTCGGCGTAACGCCCGGGGAGGCCGCCACGCGGCTCCGTGAGCGCTACGACGGCTACCACTTCGCCATGCCGTCGCCCGACATATACAACCCCTTCAGCCTGATGAACGCCTTCGCCGACGGCCGCCTGAACTCCTACTGGTTCGGCAGCGGCACGCCCACATACTTGATAGAGATGCTGCGCAAGTACGGCGTCACGCCTCAGCACATAGGCAGCCGCACTTGCCAGGCGGAGGACTTCGACGCCCCCACGGAGCGCATGGCCGACATAACGCCGCTGCTCTACCAGAGCGGCTACATCACGATAAAGGACTACGACGCCGACGCCGAGCTTTACACGCTCGACATCCCCAACACCGAGGTGCGCGTGGGGCTGATGCGCTCGCTGCTCGGCAACTACGTTGACGTGCCTCGCGAGGCCAACACGGCCATTGCCTTGATGTCCGTTCCGCTTCGCAAGGGCGACATGGACGGCGCGCTGCGCATAATACAGCAGTACCTCGGCACCATCCCCTACTGCTCTGGCTGCACCACCGAGGGCCACTACCAGCAGCTGCTCTACGTCATCTTCAGCCTTCTGGGCCACTTCGTCGACATAGAGGTTCGCACTCCGCGCGGCCGCGTTGACATGGTTATCCGCACCAAGCTGGCCGTCTACGTGGTTGAGCTGAAGATAGGCAGCACGGCGGCTGCCGCCATGGCGCAGATCGACCTCAGGCAATACCCGGAGCGTTTCGCCCTCGCCGGCCTGCCGGTGGTCAAGGTGGCGGTGAGCTTCGACACCGAGGCCCGCACGATAAGCGACTGGAAGATAGAGGGCGAATAGGCCCGCCTGCCGCCCCGCTTCGGTGCAGCGGCGCAGGCAGGGGCAGGCCCCACCCGCGCCGCTGCGCCGCCATCAACCCGTTTCGTGGCATGAATCCATTGCTTAAAGTCTTTTTCCCCGCCTTGCTCATGCTCGCCGCCGCCGCGCCGCCCTGCGCCGCCGGGGAGCACGAGTGGGAGGCATGGCTCGACGACATAGCCACCCTTGAGGAGTGGGATGCCGCCGGGCGCGAGCAGGCCTGCGACCTGCTGTGCGCCCTTGAGGACAGTCCGATGGACATTAACGCGGCCACGCGCGAGGAGCTGGAGCAGTTGCCTTTCCTCACCGGGCAGCAGGTGAGCGACATACAGGAGCACATCTACCGCCACGGGCCGTTCAGGACGTTGGCCGAGCTGCAACTGATAGAGAGCCTCGACTACGCCCGCCGCCGCCTGCTGCAGTGCTTCGTAAGGGTGGGCGAGGCTGCCCCGGAGGCGCAACAGCCGCTCGGCGAGGCACTGCGCCGCGGCCACGGCGACGTCACCGGCTTCGTGAGGCTGCCCCTCTACGAGCGGCGCGGCGACCGCAACGGCTACCTCGGCTACAAGTACAAGCACTGGCTGCGGGCCACCTTCGCCGCAGGCGACCGCCTGCGCCTGGGCTTTTCCGCCTCGCAGGACGCCGGCGAGCCGTTCTTCTCGGGCAAGAACGCTTTGGGCTACGACTTCTATTCGTTCTTCGCCGAGCTGCGCAGCCTCGGTTCCGTGGAGCGTCTTGTGGTGGGGCGGTATACAGTGTCGTTCGGCATGGGGCTGGTGGCAAACACCGGCTTCAGCCTCGGCAAGGCGTCGGCACTGGCCTCGCTGGGCCGCCCGCCCGCCGGGATAAGGGCCACGGCGTCGCGCTCGGCGGCGTCGTACCTGCAAGGTGCGGCGGCCACGCTGCGCCTCTCGCGGGCGCTGCGGCTGTCGGCGTTCGTCTCCTACCGCCCCCACGACGCCACGCTCAACAAGGACGACGGCACCGCCGCCACCATCGTTACCTCCGGCTACCACCGCACTCCAACCGAGATGGGCAAGAAGAACAACACCCACTCGCTCACGGCGGGCATCAACGCGGCCTTCCGTGCAAGCGGATTCCACGCCGGCCTTACCGCCGCATACACCCGCTACGACCGCGACCTGAAGCCCAACACCGCCACGCTCTACCGCCGCCACTACCCCTCGGGCAACGACTTCGCCAACATCGGCCTTGATTATGGCTACACGGGCCACGCCTTCAGCCTGCGCGGCGAGACGGCCATCAACCGCCGTGGGTGCGTGGCCACCATCCACGCGCTCAGCCTCGGCCTCCCCGCAGGGCTGTCGGCGGTGCTTCTCCACAGGTTTTACTCTTACCGCTACACGGCCATCCTGGCAAGCAGCTTCAGCGAGGGAGGGCGTGTGCAGAACGAGAACGGCGTCTATCTCGGACTCAACTGGCACCCGTCGGCGCGATGGCGGTTGGCTGCATACGCCGACTACGCCCGCTTTGCATGGCCGCGCTACCGCGTGTCGCTGCCCTCGTGGGCTTCCGACAATATGCTTGAAGCCGCATTCACTGCCCCCGCCTTTACGCTCGCAGCCCGCTACCGGCTGCGTATGCGGCAGCGCGACAACGAGCGGAAAACGGCGCTCGACCGCCTTGCCGACCACAAGTTGAGGCTTGCCCTTACGCTATGGCCCGAGGGGCGGATTACAGCCCGCACACAGGCCGACCTCGCCATGGCCGCCCACGGCGAGGCCGAGCGGGGGCTTATGGTGAGCCAGGGCGTGGGCGCGCGGCTCGGATGGCTGCGCCTCTACGGTTTCATCGGGTACTTCCGCACCGATGGGTACGACGCCCGGCTGTACGTCTACGAGCGCGGGCCGCTCTACAGCTTCGCCTCTGCTGCATACTATGGCCACGGGCTGCGCTACTCGCTCATGGCCCGCGCCGACGTTGGCCGCCGCCTGTCCGTCATCCTGAAGGCCGGGGCCACCACCCACTTCGACCGCAGCACCACCGGCAGCGGCTTCCAGCAGGTGGACTCACCGACCCTTGCCGACATCGACCTGCAGGCCCGTTGGAGTTTCTAAGCGAGATGGCCGCGCCCCGCCGGGTTATCCGTTATCCGGGCTTCGGCAAACATTTTCGTTGGCAATGTGCGCCGTCTCGTTTTTTTTCGCTACATTTGCAGAAAACAACGGAGGAACAACCATGGAACTACAAGAAAGGCGTTACCCCATAGGCATACAGACATTCTCTGAGATCCGCGAGAAGAACTACATCTACGTAGACAAGACCGAGTACGTTTACCGCATGGCCAACGGCGTGGCCAAGTACCTGTTCCTGAGCCGCCCGCGCCGCTTCGGCAAGTCGCTGCTCACCAGCACGCTCCACTCCTACTTCGCCGGGCAGCACGACCTGTTCAAGGGTCTGGCCATAGAGCGGCTTGAGAAGGACTGGACGGAATACCCCGTGCTCCACTTCGACATGAGCACGGCCAAGCACGTGGACAGGAAGAGGCTTGAGAGCGAGCTGTCGGGCAAGCTCGCCGAATACGAGCGGCTGTACGGCCGGTCTGACGAAGAGGTGGAGGTTAACCAGCGGCTGCAGGGCCTCATAAAGCGCGCCCACGCCCAGACGGGCCGCCAGGTGGTGGTGCTCATCGACGAGTACGATGCGCCTTTGCTCGACGTGATGCACGAGGAGGAGAACCTTCCCGTCCTGCGCAACGTGATGCGCAACTTCTACAGCCCCTTGAAGGCCTGCGACCCCCACCTGCGCTTCGTGTTCCTCACGGGCATAACCAAGTTCTCGCAGCTCAGCATCTTCAGCGAGCTGAACAACATCAAGAACATAACCATGCAGCCGGAGTACGCCGCCGTTTGCGGCATAAGCTCCGAGGAGCTTGCCACTCAGATGGGTGAGGACGTTGAGCGTTTGGCCTCGCGCCTCGGCGTAACGCCCGGGGAGGCCGCCACGCGGCTCCGTGAGCGCTACGACGGCTACCACTTCGCCATGCCGTCGCCCGACATATACAACCCCTTCAGCCTGATGAACGCCTTCGCCGACGGCCGCCTGAACTCCTACTGGTTCGGCAGCGGCACGCCCACATACTTGATAGAGATGCTGCGCAAGTACGGCGTCACGCCTCAGCACATAGGCAGCCGCACTTGCCAGGCGGAGGACTTCGACGCCCCCACGGAGCGCATGGCCGACATAACGCCGCTGCTCTACCAGAGCGGCTACATCACGATAAAGGACTACGACGCCGACGCCGAGCTTTACACGCTCGACATCCCCAACACCGAGGTGCGCGTGGGGCTGATGCGCTCGCTGCTCGGCAACTACGTTGACGTGCCTCGCGAGGCCAACACGGCCATTGCCTTGATGTCCGTTCCGCTTCGCAAGGGCGACATGGACGGCGCGCTGCGCATAATACAGCAGTACCTCGGCACCATCCCCTACTGCTCTGGCTGCACCACCGAGGGCCACTACCAGCAGCTGCTCTACGTCATCTTCAGCCTTCTGGGCCACTTCGTCGACATAGAGGTTCGCACTCCGCGCGGCCGCGTTGACATGGTTATCCGCACCAAGCTGGCCGTCTACGTGGTTGAGCTGAAGATAGGCAGCACGGCGGCTGCCGCCATGGCGCAGATCGACCTCAGGCAATACCCGGAGCGTTTCGCCCTCGCCGGCCTGCCGGTGGTCAAGGTGGCGGTGAGCTTCGACACCGAGGCCCGCACGATAAGCGACTGGAAGATAGAGGGCGAATGAAGACTGTGGCAAAACATGACGAGCGGCAGCGCATTTCGGTGGTAATCAACACGTACAATGCCGAGAAGCACCTTGACCGTGTATTGGAGTCTGTAGAAGGCTTTGATGAGATTGTTGTGTGCGATATGGAGAGCACCGACGGAACGTTGGAGATAGCCCGCCGCCATGGCTGCAAGGTGGTTACGTTCCCCAAGGACGGCTGTAACATTGTGGAACCGGCGCGGCAGTTCGCGATAGAGCAGGCTTCATGGCAGTGGGTTCTCGTTGTTGATGCCGATGAGCTGGTTTCTGCGGAACTGCGCGAATACCTTTACAAACAGGTGGCGAGAGCTGGTGGCCCTGATGGCATAGCCATCCCGAGGAAGAATTACTTCATGGGCCGCTTCCTTCACAGTTGCTACCCGGACTATGTGCTGCGCTTTTTCAGGAAAGAAGTTACCACGTGGCCTCCAGTGATACATACCTCTCCTAAGGTTGACGGGCGCGTGGAGCGGATTCCACGCAGCAGGAAAGACCTTGCCCTGGAGCACCTTGCCGACGACAGTGTGGCCACGATACTCCGCAAGACCGATACATATTCAGACCACGAGCTGCCTCGCCGCCGCCACAAGGGCTACGGTACGGCGGCATTGGTGGTGCGCCCTGCGTTCAGGTTCTTCAAGTCGTATGTGATTAAAAAAGGCTTCTTTGACGGGCGCGCTGGGCTTATCCATGCCGCGCTCGACGCCGTTTACCAGTTCGTGGTGGTGGCCAAGCTGTTGGAAGAGAGGCGGAAGCGGTGAGCAAGGGTGCGGCCTTGGGCTTTTCCTCACGGCAAAGGCCCGTTCCAGAGCCAATCGGCGAACGTGGCGCATCCGCCCCCTGGCGATGGCGATATCTTGTAAGTAAGCTTGTGGATGAACGAGCTTTTGGCGGCGGCATCCATTTTTTCCTGTGAGAAAGCTGTACCTTCTTTCATGTATCTTTGCAGTACGTGCGTGGCTGTTTCAGGCACGTGCGGCATCTTTTTGTATTCCTCGGCGGCGCGGCAGTCGGCTTCCACCATTGCCTTGAACATGAGGTGCAGCTGGAAGTAGTGCAGCAGCCGGCCATCACTTTGCCACAGCTCGTCCATGAGCTGCCTCCACCGGCAGATGAGGTAGCCCCCGGCGCGGGCGCGGATGAAGCAGCTCTGTATGAGCGTGTAGGCGAACTCCCCCTCAGAGTGGAACATGAAGAAGTTTGCCCGGGATATGCATTCGGGTATGGGAGCGGTCATGAGGCAGGTAGCATCGATCCAGAAGCCGCCGTAGTCGGCCAGCAGCCAGATGCGCAGCAGGTCGGAGAACTGCGCATCGGCGATGCGCCCGGCCTGCCGTGCCGCCACTATGTGGCCGGGCAGGGTCACGTAGTCTGCGTAGTTGGCCTCGGTGATGAGCACCACCTTTTGGCCCGGCGCGGCGTGGCGTCGCACCGACTCCGTGCAGCGGCGCACGAGCCGTGGCATCTGCCCTTCGCCCTGCAGCCAGCATTGCCATATATATGTTGTGTCGGCGGGCAGTTCCTTCAATGGCCGTGCCTGCATGGCCGTGGGCGCGTGGTGGTTGGCGTAGCGGCCCTTGAAGTAGCTTACGCACCGCCGGTCGTTGAGCGGGTGGAGCAGGTAGCGCAAGCGGTGGCGCGCCTCGCGGGTGGGTATGAGTGCCGCCACGCAGGTGGCCAGCAGTTTTTGCAGGCATATGCGCAGTTTGTTCATGGGCGTGGCTGTGTTTGGTCGAGGTACTTGTCTATTCCGTTGTCGCAGCGGCAGATGCGCTCGCGCTTCACCCGCTCAAGCTCGTCGAGGTGGCGTTGCTCGCCGGAGCGCGATGCCTCTTTGTGGTACAGGTGATAGACGCAGCCGCCCATCTTCAGCGATTTCTTCCCCACGCCGGCGAAGTGGAGGCGGAAGGCTATCTCTCCGTCCTCGTGGCCCCACTGCGTGAGGTCTTCGTTGAAGCCGTTTACGCGTATCAGGTCGTCGCGCCAAAAGGCCATGTTGCAGCCCCTCAGGTGGTCTATCTTGCGCCCGTAGCGCAGTGCGAGGAACCGCCTCAGCAGCCTTGAGCGCAGGCTGTTGGCGGCGAAGCTGGGCGGCATGTTGAGCAGCGTGGGCTTGAAGCTGCTGTCGGCGAGCACCCTTGCGGTGATTTCGGGCGACAGCTTCACGCGGCTGCCGCACACAAAAAAGCCACGCTCGGCCAGCTCCAGGTGGTCGCTCACGAAGTGGCGCGATGGTATCACGTCGCCGTCCATCTGCAGCACGTAGTCGCCCGTCATGCGGGCTATGGCCTTGTTGAGTATCATGCACTTGCGGAATCCTTTGTCTTCCTGCCATACATGTATGATTGGGATGGGGCTTGTGGCTTGCAGCTCGCTGACGGTCTGTGCCGTCTCAGCTGTGGAGCCGTCGTCGGCAATTACTATTTCGCCTGGCAGGACCGTCTGCCGGAGCATCCCCTCAATGGCTCTTCTTAGTGCCTCGGGCCAGTTGTATGTAGACACAAGCACGCTTGTCTTTATGTTGCAATGTCTCACTTGCTTGTTACTTTAGGTTGTTTTCGTCATAGTTCCTTTGATGTCTCTCATATGTCCATGAACACGTCGGCGAAGTGGCGGAAGCTTTCCGTGGTGAGGCATTCGTCCTTTGCCGCCATCCAGTGGAGCGGGCGGTCGTGGTAGAAGGCCGCCACGAGCGAGAAGGTGCTCTTCGGGCCGATGATGTAGTCGCACTCTGATAGCAGATAGAGGTCTTCGCCGGGGTTGCCGTTGGTAAGGTGCAGGTCGGCCACTCCCGAGCGGCTGCTCAGCAGGCCGGCGTCGGTGGCGGGGTCGTTGGTGGCCACGAGCACCTGCACCCGCTTGCCGGGGAAGAGCGCGGCAAACTGCCTTATGCGCTCGGCGTACACCTCGTCGGCAAAGAAGTACGCCCCGCCCTGCCACCGTGCGTAGTCGCCCCGGCGCACGTGCAGGCCCAGCCTCACGTCGGCCTTGGGCAGCGCGGCGAGCCACCGCGCCTTGGCCTCGATGCACTGTGGGCGGAAGGCCATCATAGAGGCAATGTCGGCGCGGTACTTCATGAACAGCTCCGGGTGGCGGAAGCTCCACCCGTCGGCGGCAATCATGCGGCTGCCGCGCAGCAGGCCGAGCACAGCGGGATCCGTGCGCTGCTTTGGGTGCTGCAGCCAGAGGCAGCGCATGAGCCTCGCCTTTATCAGGAGCTTGGCCGCGAGGTACGTGGCCGGGTTGTGCCACGGGGTTTCCGACACGTGGAAGTACCTGTACTTGTAGGCGAAGCGCATCGACACCACGCGCACGCCGTTTTCTTTTCCCCAGGCGAAGATGTGGGCATACTGCAGCCAGTTGTTGCACATCTGCCCGTAGCCTTTTACGAATATCATCGTTTGCAAGTTGGTTATGTCGGGGCAAAGTTACGAAAAAAAAGCTAACTACGGCCATGCGCGCTGCGCTAAATTGGGCTTGCGGGCCTTCCTGCGATGCGCCTGCCAGGGCGGGCCTTGGCCTTGCGGGGAAGCGACCCATTTGGGAATAAGTAGATGTTCAAAATTAACTGCCGTCAAATTGTGTGCTATTTTGGGCTGCATTCCAAAGCCCGAAGAGGGAGTGTAGCGGGCTCTCGCGACGATGAGACTTTGGAATGCAGCCCAAAATAGCGCGCAAGGTGGTGGCATAGATATAAAGGACGTCTGCAAACATTATGATATGCGTGAGTTCGGGATAAACAATCATTGAGACTAAGCAGATGGAACCCTCATGTAGAGACGCAAAATTTTGCGTCTGACATTGTCGTTTGCATCCGTTTTCAAGGCACTTGACTACCACGAGACGCAAAATTTTGCGTCTCTACAAGTGACAGACGGCAGGGGTGAGGCTTGCGTTTCTTGTGGAACAAACGAAAATCCTTATCCCGAACTCGCGTATGATATCGATTACCCCAAATCGTCATTAGACTTCAGTTGGATTTCGTGCTGCTGTCAGGCAGATTGATTTTCGGTTTTATCGAAGATGTAGCGGGCTACATCGAGAAAAATCGGAAAGCAAGATGCCGACAGCAGTGCGGATGACAGCTGAAGAGCCAACAATCAAGTGGAAATGTCGTTTTGGCGGTCTAACGACCGATTTGGGATTAATTTTGAATAGCTACTTATTTGTTTACAAAACGCGCCCTCGTGCTGCCTTGGCTGCCGTATGGCATTGCCAAAGAGCCTGTTTCGCGCTGCGGAAGAGGCCGTTTGGCAGGCCGGAACGGCACGTTTTGCAAGGCGAAACGGCCGTTGCTGTCAACCTGCTGACTGTCAGCTGGTTGGCGGTGTGGCGCAGATGCCATGGCTCTGCCGCGAAAAATAATTACCTTGCAGAGGAAAATTTGCCGTGCAGAGTGCCGCCTTTCAGCGCGAAATGCGTAACTTTGCAATTGCAAGACTAAGACCCAATGACGGAGACACAAACACAAAAGACAAGCGGCAAGGCAAGCGTGGTGTGCGTCATAGTGACGTACAACCGCCTGGCGTTGCTCAAGGAAACCATCGCCGCCGTGCTCGGGCAGACCTGCCCGCCGCGGCGCACGATAGTGATAGACAACCATTCCACCGACGGAACGGACGGCTACCTTGCCACGCTCCATGGCCGCCAAGGGATAGAGGTGGTGAGGCTGGAGACTAACACCGGCGGTGCCGGCGGCTTTGCCGAGGGCATAAGGCGCGCCGCTACGCTGCGCCCCGACTGGATATGGGTGATGGACGACGACACGGTGCCTGCCCCCGACGCTGTGGAGCGCATGCAGCCGTTTATGGGTGTTGGTGGCGTGGGCTTCCTTTGCAGCCGCGTGGTGTGGACTGACGGCAGCCTGCACCGCATGAACCTGCCCGGCCGCATCGGCGGCGAGGCTGAAAGGGCAGCCACGCTCGCAAGGCTCTCGCTGGCCGAGGGCTGCGGGGCCGAGCCTGTGGCGGGCGCATCGTTCGTGTCGCTGTTCATCAAGGGTGAGGTGCCGTGGAAGGTAGGGCTGCCCTACAAGGAATTCTTCATCTGGAGCGAAGATGCCGAGTATACCGAGAGGATAGTGGGCGCGGGCTATGCCGGGTTGCTCGTGGGCGGCAGTGTGGCCGTACACAAGACGAAAGACAATTATGACGCATCGCTCGACACCGTGCCGGCCTCGGCGGCGTGGAAGCTATATTATGGCGAGCGCAACCAGTCGTTCATGCGCCGCAGGCGCAAGGGGGGCGTGGCTTTCTTCTTCTCGCAGCTCAACGCCCTGCGCCTCCATGCGCGCAAGATACGCAAGCGCGGCCTGCCCAAGGACGAGGAACTGGCCTTGCTGAAGGCAAGCCGCCGGGGCCTGCTTGCGGGCTTTGCCTTTCGGCCCAAGATAGAGTATGTAGGTGAAGGGAACAGTAATGGTTGATGCATGCGCCTTGTCAAGGCTTCGACAAGGCGAAGAAAATTCTTTCGGCAGCCACTTTCAGCGGGTTGGCGAGCAGGCTCTCAAGCAGTTCCGTGAGCCTGCCCTTGGTCTTGTTGCTGCCGCGCGCGGCACCGTTCGAGATTCTTGAGGCTAACACGGCCTGCCCCCCGGCGTAGCGCCTCTCCACCTTTTCGGCCATGAGGCGGAAGCTGCCGGGACGCCGCGCGGTGCAAGCGCAGGCCGTGAGCACGGCCTGGTCGTGGCGGTGCTCGCGGAACTTAGGGTCTTGCAGTGCAGTGTCGGCCTCGTCGGTAAACAGTTCCGGGTGTTCTTTTGCCAAGGTGTACCATTGGCGCAGCACCTCGTTGCCGCCGCTCCTGCGGGCTACGATGAACGTGGCCTGCACCTGGTTGGCGCATTTCCATGTGCTGCCCTTTATGCCGAAGAATGCGGGCACCTCTTGTTTGCACCACTTGCGGTTCTTTCCGGGGGCGAGGAAGAACAGCTCTTCCTTGCCCTCCACGGCCTTGAAGTAGCGCAGCCAGTCGCGGTGTGGGGCAAGGGTGCAGCCGGCATCGGCGTAGACCACGATGTCGCCCTCGGCGGCATCGTCAAGCTCGTTGGCGATGACGAACGGCTTCCACAGCCAGTAGCCGCCGCCACGGCGGTATGCGCTGGCGTATGAGGCGAACGGCTCGGGCAGGTCGGCGGGCGTGTATAGCCTCACCGAGTCGGACAGGCCCGTGGCCTCTGCCTCTGCCTTTGTTTTTAAGGCATTATCCACTCTGAGACGCAAAATTTTGCGTCTCTACAAGTGGCAGGCAGCGGGCCGGAGGATAATGTTTCTTGTTGAACAAACGAAAATCCTTATCCCGAACTCTCGCAAAACATTGCAACTACGAAAAAAATCTTTATGGAAAAGCTTGACATAAGAGGAATTTGCGTATTTTTGCAGGTAAATCGCTCCGTCTCTTGCCAAGAGACGGAGCGGTGAGGACGAAAGGTGATGTATCCGCTATGCAGCACGACCTGCAAACCACGATCAATTCAAAAGATGCGAAGCAAGTTGAACAAGAAAGGGCTGTACAACCTTGTGTTCGGAACATACCGAACAATAGACTACTATTTCTCATCCCAACTGCCGGTGATGATGCCGAAGCCTGCCGATGGCATTGCGGTTGACGTTGTGATACCCGCAGTGGCCAAGGACGCCGACACGCTGCCTCTTTGCGTTGAGGGCATTAGAACCAATACATTGAACAAAATCGGGGGCATATACCTTGTGTCGCCGCGCGGGCAGGGCATGGAAGAGATGGCGCAGAGGCTTGGGCTTGAGTTTGTACCCGAGGCGGATGTGCTTGGCTACGGGGCGAAAGACATAAACTACGTGCGCTGCGGCTACGACCGCAGTGGTTGGCTTTTCCAGCAGTTGCTCAAGCTTTCGGGCAGCGTTGGCAGCATGGACTATTTCGTCACGGTTGACGCGGACCATGTGCTAATCCGCCCGCACACATTTGTGGCTGAAGGTGGCCGAAGTGTGTTCTACGTGTCGAAGGAATATTACTACCCGTATTATTTGTTCTTCAAGCGTATGTTTGGCAGTTTTCCATACCAACGGCTGTCCTATGTGGCTCACAAGATGGTTTTTGAGAAAGCGCGCTTGTCTGAGTTGAAGCGTCTTGTTGAGCGGCGTTCCGGCTTGAGGTGGGATAGGGCTATAATCGATTTGCTCAAGTCAGACGAGGCGCTGTCGTTCTCGGAGTTCGAGACTTACGGCCACTTGTTCCCGGGTCGCAAGAAGACGCTGCTTCCTTGGAGGGAGAAGTCCTTGTCGAAAGTGGTGGGAAAACCTGCCGCTTATGCCGAATTGGCATCTGCCTATGGGGCAAGTCACTTAGCCGTCACACTGCCTGACTACATGAAAGCGAGGGGTTGAGGCGGCTGTGGCGGCAACTATGGTAAGGGCGTTAGGCTCGGTATCGTTACATTGCGGCAAGGTGATGGCGAACGGCTCGGGCAGGTCGGCGGGCGTGTATAGCCTCACCGAGTCGAACAGGCCCGTGGCCTCTGCCTCAGCCTTTATCCTTTGCAGCGACTCGCGGTAGTTGTCGTCGCCGTATGTCACGAACGTCCTTTTCATCCCGTCAGAGCCTGTTTAGCATCCGCTTGCGCTCCTCCTCCGTGTATTCCTTGTTGAACTGCTCGCGCGTGCGCTTCCACCGGTTGTGGCTCCACAGCCAGTATTGCGGCGCACGGCGTATGCTCTCTTCAAGCAGTCGGAAGTATTCCTTGGTGTAGTGGAACTTTACGTAGCCCCCCTCAGGCAGCCCTATGCGCCTGAAGGTGCATACGTAGTAGCCTCGACGTGGCCGTTCAATGTCGGCGTAGAACACGTCTGCCCCGGTCATCATGGTTATTTTCTCGGCGCCGGTGAACACTGGCGTGTCGTGGTTGAGGAAGTCAACCCAGCAATGCACGTTGTGCAGGCCCGGCACTTGGTCGGCTATGTAGCCCACGGTGTTGGGCTTGCCCTGCCTTTTCCAGCTCACGATGGTGCGGAACGAACTGTCCATGTCGATGTTCACGCTGCCAAACCTGCTGCGCAGCCGCTGGAAAAGGAGGTCGGTAGCCTTGTTCTCCAGGGGGTGGTATATCTGCGAGCAGATGCCCTCGGTGACCAGCAGGGGCAGCGATGTCACCCATTCCCAGTTGCAGTAATGGCCTAAGTAGAGCGAGCAGCTCCTGCCCTGGCTCATGCTTTGGGCTATTTGTTCATGGCCAACGAACTTCATCCTCCTCATGATGCCGGCCTTGCTTATGGAGAGCAGCTTGAGCGTCTCCACGAAGTAGTCGCAGAGCCAGGCGTAGAAGGCTTTCTCGATGCCGATGATTTCGGCCTCGGTCTTCTCGGGGAACGAGTCGGTGAGGTTCTTGCGCACCAGCGGGCGGCGGTAGCGCGCCACGTGGTACACTATGAGGTAGAGCGCGCTGGAGAGGCAGTAGAGCAGCCTCAGGGGCAGCAGCGAGAGCAGGTAGCAGGCTGAGTGGGCTATGTGGTATGTTGTGTTTGCCATTGCTTAGCTGTTTATGCGGGCGGGTTTTGGCCGCCGGCGTAGTAGCATTCAGGCTCGCGGCGCTGGCGGCATAGTTTCGTTATCTTGCGCTCGGCCATCTTGTAGGTGACGCCCGAGAAGCAGCGTGTGTGCTGCGGGCATATCTCCACGCACCTGCCGCAGGAGATGCAGAGGCTGCCGTCGGTGCGCGAGGGGCGGTTGGGCGATATGGCGCCCATGGGGCAGAGGCTCACGCAGAGGTTGCAGTGGTTGCACTTCTTCCTGCTGCCCGAGGGGTATATGGGTATGGGCGTGGCCTCGCGGTATGGGCGGTTGCCCGGCACGCGTGGCGCGCTGAGGCCGCTGGTGGTGCTCACCGACTTGAGCAGGCTGGTGCATCCTGCCGCGAAGCGGGCCATGGCGGCCATGTCGGCGCCGTCGGGCCGCCCGGCGGCGATGCTGGTGAAGATGGCGTGGCGCGCCACGAAGGCCCCTGCGCCTATCACCTTGAAGCCGTTCTGGTCGAGCAGGTCGCACAGTTCGATGAGCGCGTCGTCGTAGGCGCGGTTGCCGTAGACCACCATGGCCACGGCCGGCGCGCCGTTGGCGTGGAAGCGGCGCAGCCCCTCGGCGGCTCTCTGCGGCACGCGCCCAGCGTACACCGGCACGGCCGCCACGAGCAGGTCGCCGCTGCCGGCGAGCACCACGTCGCCGTCGGGCCCGCCGCAGGTTATGTCGTGCTCCTCCACGGTGCCGGGCAGCCGTTCGGCCACGGCCCTGGCCGCCTTGCGCGTGGTGTACGTCGCGCTGAAATAAACAAGGTGTATGCGTTCTGTCTTCATGCCTGTTTGGTTGTTGTTGCAAAGATAGTGAATAAAGTCCAATTATGCACCGCCGGGCAAGGAAAAAGCAACGAAAAAGTAGGAAAAACCTGCACAAATGCCATGTAGGTGTGCAAAAAAGAGTGCTTTTTGCCGAAATTATTTGCACGTATGGATAAAAATTAGTTACTTTGCACCCGGTTTTTTAAGAAAGAAAGTCATTATTAACATTTTAAATTTTACAAATCATGTCAGAAATTGAAGCAAAAGTTAAGGAGATCATCGTGGACAAGCTTGGTGTTGACGAGGCTGAAGTAAAGCCGGAGGCAAGTTTCACTAACGATTTGGGCGCCGACTCTCTGGACACCGTGGAGCTTATCATGGAGTTCGAGAAGGAGTTCGGCATCTCCATTCCCGACGATAAGGCTGAGCTGATCGCCACTGTTGGCGACGCCATCGCTTATATCGAAGAGAACACAAAATAAATTTTTCACACCGTCCGGGAATTGGGAAATGAGGGTCGTGGCAGTGGCAAGGGCGCGTTTCGCCCCGCTTAGGCCATGATTCTCATTTCCGAATTCTCTTTTTTCAATTTATAGCATGGAACTAAAAAGAGTTGTTGTAACGGGTCTCGGTGCCGTGACGCCTGTGGGCAACACTCCGGAGGAGACATGGCAGAGCCTTGTCAACGGAGTGAGCGGAGCCGCGCCCATTACATTGTTTGACGCTTCCAAGTTCAAGACCCAGTTCGCCTGCGAGGTGAAGGGGCTCAACGTGAACGACTACATCGACCGCAAGGAAGCCCGCAAGATGGACCGCTACACGCAGCTGGCCTTCGTTTCGGCCATACAGGCAGTGAAAGACAGCGGCATGGACCTCGACACCATCGACAAGAACCGCGTGGGCGTTATCTTCGGTGTGGGCATTGGAGGCATCAAGACCTTCGAGGACGAGGTTAGCTACTACGGAGTGCACAAGGAAGACGGCCCGAAGTTCAACCCGTTCTTCATCCCGAAGATGATCGCCGACATCGCCGCCGGTCAGATTTCGATACACTTCGGCTTCCACGGACCCAACTACGCCACCACGTCGGCCTGCGCATCGTCGACCAACGCCCTGGCCGACGCCTTCAACCAGCTGCGCCTTGGCAAGGCCGACATGATACTGGCGGGCGGCGCCGAGGCTGCCATCTGCGCCTGCGGCGTGGGCGGCTTCAACGCCATGCACGCCCTCTCCACCCGCAATGACGACCCCGAGCACGCCTCGCGCCCCTTCAGCGCCAGCCGCGACGGCTTCATCATGGGCGAGGGTGCAGGCTGCCTGGTGCTTGAGGAGCTTGAGCACGCCAAGGCCCGCGGAGCCAAGATCTATGCCGAGATGGTGGGCGAGGGCGAAAGCGCCGACGCTTACCACATCACCGCGTCGCACCCCGAGGGCCTCGGAGCCAAGCTCGTGATGGAGCGCGCGCTGCAGGATGCCGGCATGAAGCCCGAGGACATAGACTACATCAACGTACACGGCACGTCGACGCCCGTGGGCGACATATCTGAGGCCAAGGCCATAAAGCAGGTATTCGGCGACGCCGCCTACAAGCTGAACATCAGCTCCACCAAGTCGATGACCGGCCACCTGCTCGGTGCCGCCGGCGCAGTGGAGGCCATGGCCAGCGTGCTTGCGGTGAAGAACGACATCGTGCCGCCTACCATCAACCACGAGGAGGGCGACAACGACCCCGAGATAGACTACGACCTCAACTTCACCTTCAACACGGCGCAGAAGCGAGAGGTGCGCGCCGCCATGAGCAACACCTTCGGCTTTGGCGGACACAACGCCTGCGTCATATTCAAGAAGTATGTTGACAGGTAGAGACTTGATAGACCGGATAAAGCTCCCTTTCCGCAAGGAGAAGGAGCTTTTTTATTCGCTCCGCGCCATTCTGGGCTTCTATCCCCACCACATTGAGTACTACAAGCTCGCCCTCATGCACAAGAGCGTGGCCCGCCGCAACGCCAAGGGCCGCCCGCTGAACAACGAGAGGCTTGAGTTCCTGGGCGACGCCATACTCGACGCCGTGGTGGGCGACATCGTTTACCGCCACTTCGAGGGCAAGCGCGAGGGCTTCCTCACCAACACCCGCAGCAAGCTCGTGCAGCGCGAGACGCTCAACCGCCTTGCGCAGGAGATGGGCATCAACCAGCTCATACTCTCGTCAACGCGCTCAAGCTCGCACAACAGCTACATGGGGGGCAACGCCTTCGAGGCTCTGGTGGGCGCCATCTACCTCGACCGGGGCTACGACGCCTGCATGCAGTTCATGAAGAAGCGCATACTCTCGCAGATTATCAACATCGACAAGGTGGCCTACAAGGAGGTGAACTTCAAGAGCAAGCTCATAGAGTGGTGCCAGAAGAACCGCGTCAACCTTGAGTTCGGCCTCGTGAGCCAGACGAAGGAAGACAACGGCAGCCCCGTCTTCGTCTACCGGGCCGTGCTTGAGGGCAAGGAAGCCGGCACGGGCAAGGGATACTCAAAGAAGGAGAGCCAGCAGCTGGCGTCGAAGGAGGCTTTGCAGAAACTCCGACGCGAGCCGCAGTTCATCGACGCTGTGTTCGCCGCCAAGGCCGAGCGCACCAAGATGGAGGAGGAACCCGTGTCAACCGTGCCGTCCACCGACGACCGTCAGGACTTCATCATCTCCAAGCCAAAGGCCGATGAGCGGCCCGACCGCCAGGCCGACGCCCCCCGTCGCGATGCCCGCCGCAGGCAGCAGGCCGAGGCCGAGGCCGCGCCGCAGGGTGGCGCCGCAGGCGAGGAGCACGACGAGTTCGACCTTTCCGACATCACGGCCACGCCCAAGGAGATGTCGCGCGAGGAAATAATAGCAATGGCCGAGGCGGCAGCGTTTTCAAGTGAAAAATAAATAAGCCCCCTCCGGCTCCCCCCTCAAGGGGGAGTGAAGAGTGAGGAATGAAGGATCGATGCGGGATTGTGTATGAGTATATTGCCATTCCCCATCCTTCATTCTTCACTCTCAGCTTTTTATTCTTCACTCTTCATTTTTCACTTTTCATTTTTTTTTGCCTCTTCCCTTTTCACTTTTTTGATTCTTCATTCTTCACTCTTCACTCTTCATTCTTCACTCTTCACTCTTCATTTTTCACTTTTTGCCTTTTCCCTCTCCACTTTTTGATTCTTCATTCTTCACTCTTCACTCTTCATTTTTCATTTTTTGCCTCTTCCCTCTCCGCTTTTTGATTCTTCATTCTTCATTTTTCACTCTTCATTTTTCACTTTTTGCCTTTTCCCTCTCCGCTTTTTGATTCTTCATTCTTCATTTTTCACTCTTCATTTTTCATTTTTTGCCTCTTCCCTTTTCACTTTCTTGATTCTTCATTCTTCATTTTTCACTCTTCATTTCCATTACCTTTCTCATGGCCTCGGCTATGGTGGTGGTGTGCGCCTCCGAGCCTTCGCGGCGCACGGTGAAGCCTTCGCGGCCCACCTCCACAGAAATGTCGGCAGCCGCTTGGCCGGCGGCCATGCCGTTGCGCAGCAGTGCCTTGCAGAGCATGGCGCGTCGCGGCCCCTGCTCCCCCGTAACGTTTACAGTCTCCGTTTCGGCGGGGTGGACGGCGAAGAGGCCCGTGGCAGGCTCGAAGCGCATGGCCGGGCTGTCGAAGAAAGCGGCCAGCCGCCCGTCGAGGGCCAAGTCTTCGGGCGAGCCTATGGCCACTTCGCCGCCGGGCTTCATTAGCCACAGCGTGTCGGCGGCCTGCAGGGCGAGGTCGAGGTCGTGGGTTGACATGAACACCACCTTGCCCGTTTGCCGCGCTATGCCGTGCAGCATGCGCATCGTCTCCACCTTGCTTGCGAAGTCGAGGAACGCCGTAGGCTCGTCGAGCAGTATCACCGGCGTTTGCTGTGCCAGGGCCTTGGCCAGCATGGCCTTCTGCCGTTCGCCGTCGCTCAGCGTGGCCACGCGCCGCCCGGCCAATGGGTCGATGCCCACGCATTGCATGGCCTGCTGTGCCGCGTCGCGGTCGGCCGGCGAGCATCGGCCCCAGAAGCCCGTGTAGGGCGAGCGCCCCAGCTCCACCAGTTCCCTCACGGTCATGTTGCCCGTGTCGGGTTTCTCCGTCAGCACTATGGCCACGAGGCGCGCCATGTCGGCGGGCTTCAGTGCCGTTATGTCGCGCCCGGCTATGGTGGCGGTGCCTGCCACGGGTGGCTGGAAGCCCGCCAGCGTGCGCAGCAGCGTAGACTTGCCCGCGCCGTTGGGGCCCAGCAGGCAGGTAAGCTCGCCCCCGGTGATGGTGGCGTTGAGGCCCTGCGCCACGGTGCGCGGGCCTTTCTTTGTGATGTAGCCTGTGGCGAGGTTGCTTAGGGTGATGGTAGTGGTCATGGGATGGGTGGGGGAAAGCCCCACTCCCAGCTCTCCCCGGTGGGGAGAGGGCTGTGGGAGTAATGGTGGTTTTTTTGGTGATGGGAGTTTTGGGAGAAATGGGAGTTTTGGGAGAAATGGGAGTTCTGGGAGGCCGCTGGCCTCATTTAACCTCGTTCTCCAGCGGTCGGGCGGCCTGCCAGTCGGCTATGTTGGCCAGTGTGGTGGCGGCAATGTTGCGCATGGCCTCGCGGGTGAAGAAGCCCTGGTGCGACGTAACGATGACGTTGGGCATCATGAGCAGCAGCGCGAGCTTGTCGTCGTCAATCATCTTGTCGCTGCGGTCCTCGTAGAAATACTCCTGCTCCTCCTCGTAAACGTCGAGCCCGGCCGAGCCCACCTGCCCCGAGCGCAGTCCCGCGATGAGGTCTTCCGTGCGTATTAGCTTGCCCCTGCCGGTGTTGATTATCATCACGCCGGGCTTCATCATGGCAATGCTCTCGCGGCAAACCATGTGCCTGGTGCTGTCGGTGAGCGGGCAGTGCAGCGATATGATGTCGCTCTTGGCGTAAAGCTCTTCGAGGCTTGCGAGTGTCACCCCGTGCTCGCGGGCGAAAGCCTCGTCGGGCATGGGGTCGTAGGCCAGCACATTCATGCCGAAGCCCCGCAGAATCTTGGCCAGCTCGCGGGCTATGCGGCCCAGGCCCACCAGGCCCGCCGTCTTTCCGTACATGTCGAATCCCATGAGACCCTTCAGCTTGAAGTTGCCCTCGCGCGTGCGGCACACCGAACGGTACACCTTGCGGTTGAGCGACAGCATGAGCGTAACGGCATACTCGGCCACGGCGTGGGGCGAGTAGGCCGGAACCCGCACCACGGGCATCCGCCCCCGTGCCGCCTCCATGTCAACGTTGTTGAAGCCGGCGCAGCGCAGTGCCAGGAGCCTCACGCCGTGGCCGGCGAGCTGCTCGATGGCGCGGGCATCGCACTCGTCGTTTACGAACACGCACGCCACGTCGCAGCCCATGGCCAGTTGCGCAGTGCGCGCCGTCAGCCTGTCCTTGTAGTAACGGATGTCGAAGCCAAACTTGCCGTTTTCGCGGTCGAACGACTCTCGGTCGTAACTCTTCGCGTCGAAGAAAGCTATTTTCACTGCCATATCAGTTGGGTTTTGGTTTGTTGTGCGGCCTTTGCGGGCCAGCCGCTCGCCGCCGCCACTGCAAACTTACAAAAAGTAAGGCAGAAAGCAGCCCAAAAGATGTTGAATAAATGTTACAGTTGCCGTTAAAAAATCCGCCTCCGCCAGCCGTTTGCGCAAGGCGTTGATAGCCAGATGGTTAGCCATGCCTGCCGTTTCGCCCTGCCAAACGGCCTGTTTTAGCCCCTGAAACGGCCTGTTTCGCCGCCCCGAACAGCCCGTTTGGCAAGCCAAGGCGGCAGCCGCTTATTTACATTCTTAGCAAAATTGTCGGTATTTATAACCATAGCATTCCCCGTTATCCATGATTTAGGTGCTGTAAAATTTACTGTGCCGCAAGTATTACCACGGCATGTGATACAGATTTGTTCTTTCTCATGGTTATACAAATGATATTTACCAATAACGCCATTTGCACCATATACAAGATAACCATCTTCCGTTAAGTCTACTGAAGCAATAGTTTGTGGCTGATATATATCTGCAATGTCTTGTAAAGTAATACTATCACCTTTGATTTTGGCCATTGTATTATTGCGAAGTCCCTTAATTAAGGACTATTAATATGCAAATTATTTAGTTATCCTCAGATATGAGCAATACTTGGCAAGCAGGTTCTCTAATGGAAGGTCGCCTTTTTCAAATCGCTCTGCATCAAGTGGCAAAATTCTTTCGCATACTTGTAACTTGCCTTTGTAAAGGGCTTTGATGTATTTATTTCCGTTTTGCTGCTCGATGCTGATTTCAGAGAAAAAGGCAGTGATATCTTCCGGCTCATATATAATGGAATAGCTCGGCCGTTTGGCTCCGGGAATATCTTCTCGAAGAATACCCTTATCCACGAGGTCTTGAATATCCCGTATGGCTGTGTCTTTGGAACATTTAGCCAATGATGCCCAAGTTTTGGAAGTTATCTTCGCTTCATAGCCATCAAGGAATAGGTTTAGCATATCGGTCTGTCTTTGGCTAAGTGGTACGGAAGAAGCCTTTTGCCAAAAGAAGCTTTTGTTCAAGATGGTACTGACGATATTTTCCGCTTCGTCAAGTGCAACCGACAACGTACTGGCATACCAATATATCCATTCAGTAATGTCGCCATCGCCGCGTTGAGTCTTTTCCAAAATGTCGTAATAGTGGTTTTTATCTTTATTTATTTGCGAGGAAATATTGTAAAACCTGAACTCGCTCTTATCAGCACGAGCCAACAACATATCAGAAAGTATGCGTGCCAAGCGTCCGTTGCCATCTTCAAAGGGATGAATGCTGACAAACCAGAAGTGTGCAATGGCTGATCGTATAACCGAGTTTATGTTTTCCTGCCCATTGAACCAATCAAGAAAATGTGTCATTTCTTCGTCCACACGTTCCGGTGGGGGAGCTATATAATGGATTTTCTCGCGACCGAACATCCCGGAGACTATATGTTCCTCGTTGGTACGATACTGTCCGACTTCAATCTGTGAACCCTCGCTGAAACCAGTCGGAAAGAATGCTGCTTGCCATGCACAAATTTTCTCTTTCGTCAATGGCTGGTCATAATGATTTACTGCATCAAGCATGACTGCCACAACAGAATCTATGTAGTGTGATGATGCTGTCTGTTTGACATTTTCTATACCCAATTTTCGAGCAATAGACGAACGTACTTCATCTACATTCAATCGTATTCCTTCTATTTCTGACGAATAAACTACATCATACGTCAGATTCTCCGCCATCGCTTTTAATTTGCTATCAAAGCCAAGTGAGGCAAGTCTGCCATACAACAAGCCCTGTTTACGGTTCACTTCTTCAAGAAGTGCCGTCAGTTCAGTCGCATCCCAACGGAATGCAGTCCAATTGTCTCTTTCGTGTATATACATATCAGATGCGTCATTTAGCAATGAAAAACGTCGCAATATTTGCGACAAATATACTCAATTATTGTCGTACGGCCAAGAAAAGCCATATAATGTTGCAAAAAATGCGATGATTTGGAGCGCGAAACGCCTGATATCTCTGGTTCCCTCTAAGACAAACCAAGATTTTTCTTATGCATCTGGGGTAAAAAATCGCAATTTTTATATATCTTTGTGGCCAAGGGAGCGCATCCGCCCCAACCCCATGGCGATGGGGCAAAGCGGGGCGTGGCCCCAGGCAAGATGCCAATGACTAAAAACTGAAACCATCATGAAGAAGATTACATCACTGCTGGCGTGCGCCGCCTTGTGCTCCGCCGCCATGGCCGACACCGGGCAACGCGTAACCGTGGGCGGCGAACAGCTCGAAGGCTTCGTAACGAGCATCGCCTTCGACGGCGACAACGTGGTGCTGACGCTGGAAGACAACACCACCCTCACCGCGCCCATGGAGGGCGTGGCCGTGAGCCTGGCCTACCAAGGCGTGGCCGACGGCATAGGCCAGCCCGAAGCCACCGGGCAGCGCCCCGCCGCTGTATACACCATCAGCGGCCAATATGTGGGCAACTCGCCCGAGGGACTGCCCAAGGGAGTCTACATAGTTGGCGGAAAGAAACTCGTTATAAAATGACAAGCCTATGAAACTGAACATAAACACCTTGATTTCGGCTGCCGCCGCAGCCATAATGGCCTTGACGGCAGCCACCGCCGGGGCGCAGACGTGGAACTTTACCGCCACGGGCGATGCCGACATAGCCGCACTCGCGGCCGACCCCGATGCTTGGGAGCACGAGCAGACAAGCAGCAACGACCGCTACAAGAACCTTACGCCCTACAACCGGCAGCCGCTCGCCGCCAACGGGAGCGAGCTGCAGCTCACCGCAGGGCTGCTATTCACCGCCGACCAGGCCGACGCCATACGCATAGACATAAAGGGCAAGCGCATGGCCACCAACAAGCCGCTCACCATAACCATACCCGGGCTGAAGGCGGGCATGACCCTCACCATGAGCTGCAAGACGTCGAGCAAGACCACGGCACGGGGCTTCAACGTGACCAACCTCGAACCCGTGGAGGGCAGCTTCAACGCCACCTCGCTCGATGAGCAGACCAACGTGGCAACGGTGGTGGCCGACGGCGACGTGACCCTGGCCAACACCGGCGGGATGTACGTGTACAGCATCGCCGTGGCCGACCCGCAGCAGGGCGGCGGCGACACCCCTGCCGCAGCAGACCACTCAGTGGACATGGACCTTAAGGCCAACCAGGCGCGCCTCACCACCACCGGCGGCGTGGTGAAGTACTACAACACCGCAGAGCTAAGCTCCATCGACATGGACCGCCAGACAGGCACCGTGACCGTAACGCCGCGCTCGGGCCAGTGGCAGGACGTGTTCACCCGCAGCATAGCCGCCATAGGCTTTGCCAAGGCGCAGGCCGGGGGCGGCGGCTCAGAGGTGGCCGGGGGCGGCGTTGAGATAACCGAGGCCGGGGGCTGGCTGGAGTCGGCCTACGTGGAGTGGAAGCCGTGCGAGGGCGCCGAGTCGTACAACGTATATGTGCGCGGCGGCCCCTATGCAGAGTTCACCCGCCTCGACCGCGAGCTGGTGCGCAACTACGGCACCTACGGGCGCGCCGACGCCGTGGGCCTGCCTGCCGCCGAGGGCTACGAGCTGCGCGTGGTGCCGGTGAGCGGCGGGGCTGAGCAGGAGGCCGAGGCGTCCACGGCATCGGCCATCAGCGTGAGGGCCTACGACCGCGCTGGCTACGCCTGGATGGGGCGCGACGCCATTGGCGCCTACCAGGCCGACGGCACGCTGAGGCCCGAGGCGCGCGTGCTCTACGTAACCGGGGCCACGGCCAAGACCGTTGAGCTGCCTGTGGCCATCGACAGCAAGGGCAAGGAGGAAACCTTCACCGGCCTGCAGGCCATAATCAACGCCTACCAGAAGGGCCGCGAAACGCGCCCGCTCTGCGTGAGGATAGTAGGCACCCTGCGCGCCGCCGACATGGACGCGCTGCTCAGCTCCGAGGGCTTGCAGGTGAAGGGCAAGAACAACACCACGCCTCTCGGCATCACCATCGAGGGCATTGGCCGCGATGCCACCATCTGGGGCTTCGGCCTGCTGCTGCGCAACGCCCTGAGCGTGGAGCTGCGCAACTTCGGCGTGATGCTCTGCCTGGACGACGCAGTGTCCATCGACACCAACAACAAGCACTGCTGGATTCACAACCTCGACCTCTTCTACGGGCAGACCGGCGGCGACAGCGACCAGGCCAAGGGCGACGGCACCGTTGACATAAAGGGTAAGTCTACCAACATCACTGTGGCCTACTGCCACTTCTTTGACAGCGGCAAGTCGTCGCTGTGCGGCATGAAGAGCGAGAGCGCCGACTGCCTCATAGACTACCACCACAACTGGTTCGACCACAGCGACTCGCGCCACCCGCGGGTGCGCACCCTTACCGTACACGTGTGGAACAACTACTACGACGGCTGCTCCAAGTACGGAGTGGGCGCCACCATGGGGTCGAGCGTGTTTGCCGAGGCCAACTTCTTCCGCGCCACCAAGAACCCCATGCTCATATCGCGCCAGGGAACCGACGCCAAGGGCGACGGCACCTTCTCGGGCGAGGACGGGGGCATGATAAAGAGCTTCGGCAACGTATATGCCGAGACGGCCTCCACCGGCGCCTACACGCCCATAACGCAGCACGTGAGCGCCACGGGATTCGACTGCTACGAGGCCGCCACGCGCACCGAACAGGTGCCGCAATCGGTGGTGACGCTCGCCGGAGGCACATCTTACAACAACTTCGACACCGACCCGGCCCGCATCTACGACTACACGCCGCTGTCGGCCGCCGACGTGCCTGCCGCCGTGACGGGCCACTGGGGAGCCGGCCGCATGGGCAAGGGCGACTTCAGCTGGGCGTTCGACAACGCCAAGGCCGACACTGACTATGGCGTGGACGCCGCCCTGAAGGCCGCCCTCGAACAGTACCGGACATCGCTCGTGGGAAGCTTTTAAATGAAGAATTAAGAATGAAGAATGAAGAAAGGGCTGCGCCGAGGAAATGAAGAATTAAGAATGAAGAAAGGCTGCGCATAGTATGGGGCAGCGGGAAAGGTAAAAGAGTAAAAAGGCATTTAAAGGTAAAAGGGTAAAAAGGTAAAAGAGTAAAAAGAGCTGTGCCATGGAAGGGGCAGCCGGCATTTGTCTTAACTCCTTAACTCCTAAAAAATAAAAAAACAATGAAGACTTTAAGATTTATCGGAATGACTTTGATGGCCGTGGTATTTTGCTTGAACTTCGCCGCTTGCTCCGACGATGACGAAGAACAGGGGCAAGGCGGCCCGCTGGCCGGGACAACCTGGCGGATAGCCACCTCTGAAGAAGGGGCAGGCATGGTTGGCATAGAAATAACATTCAGGTCCGACGGAACGTTTGCGATGAGCCGTGATGGATGGGCTTACTCCAAGTGGAGCCTCGACGGCGACGTGCTGACGCTCACCGTGGGCGAAAGCGGGCCCGACGATTACATGGAAGGCATGGTAAGCATCGACGGCGATGATGCCACTTACACATACCATTGGGCAGACGTGGAAGGCGAGTGGGAAGATAACGTAAACTACACCATGACGCTCCGGAAGCAATAGCCCCTCTCCGGCGAAGCCCCTCTCCGACTCTCCCCTGTGGGGAGAGGGTGGTGGAAGAGACGGGAAGCACTATGGGAGGTGGGAGCAATGTATGTCTCCCACCTCCCGCTTCCTTGCATTTGTCTTAACTCCTTAACTTCTTTAATTCCTTAACTCCAGAGATTCATTTCCCCACCGGCTCCACCAAGCCGCGGCGGCAGTCCTCGCCGGTGTACTGCATCACCTGCAGCTCGCCGCGCAGTGCGCCAAGGGCGTTGAGGGCCAGCGACAGCATCTCGTTCTCGCCGGGGATGACCACCACCGGGGCCAGGGCTTCCACCTGCGGGCGCAACAGCCCCATGCAGTGGGTGCTGTGGGCTATGCCGCCGGTGGCGATGATGGCATCGGCATGGCAGCCTAAGGCCACGTACATGGCCCCCACCTCTTTGGCCACGGCATACATCATGGCGCTCACCACCGTCTTGTGAGGCTCCTCGCCGGTCTCGGCGCGCGCCGAGAGGGTAATCATGTCGTTGCTGCCCAACCACGCCGCCAGTCCACCACGGCCGCACACCATCTGCTTTACCTGCCGCTGGGTAAAGCGGCCGCTGAAGCACAGCTCCACGAGCTGCATGGCAGGCAGCGTTCCGGCGCGCTCGGGAGTGAAGGGGCCTTCGCCGCCGAGCGCGTTGTTCACGTCGATTACGCTGCCCCGTCGGTGCGCCCCCACGGAGATGCCTCCCCCAAGGTGGGCCACGATGAGATCCATGTCCTCATAGCGGCGGCCCACGGAGGCGGCGTAGCGCCGGGCCACGGCCTTGTGGTTGAGCGCGTGGAACACCGAGCGCCGCTCCAGCAGGGGCAGTCCGCTGATGCGCGCCTCGGGTCGCAGCTCGTCAACCACCACGGGGTCGGCCGTGAATGCGGGGCAGCCGCATCGTGCAGCCAGTTCGTCGGCTATGAGCGCCCCGAGGTTGCAGGCGTGCTCCATGCGCGCCTCCACGAGGTCGCGCTTCATGCGCTCGTTCACGGCATACACGCCCCCCGGCAGCGGCCGGAGCAGTCCGCCGCGCCCTATCACAGCATCGAAGTCCAGCGGCAGCCCGGCCTCATGCAGCCGGGCGAGGACGAAGTCGCGGCGGTAAGCATATTGGTCGCTTACGCGCTCGAAGCGCGCCAGCTCGGCCACGGGGTGGTGCGCTCCGGCCGCCCACACCTGCCGCTCGTCGTGGAAGATGGCCATCTTGGTGGATGTGGAGCCGGGGTTGATTACTAATATCTTCTTCATAGGCTTGTTGCGTTGCATGGTTTGCAGGCCCCGGCGGCGCAGGCCAGGGCGAGGCTGGTATACTTGGCCAGGCCGGTGTCGGCGCGCGAGGCGAGCACCACTGGCGCCGTGGTGCCGCAGAGCATCCCGGCCATGCGGGCGTGGCCGAAGAGCGACATGGTTTTGTAGAACGTATTGCCGGCCTCGATGCCCGGGAACACCAGCACATCGGCCCTGCCCGCCACGGGCGAGCAGATGCCCTTCACCTGCGCGCTGTCTGCGTCGCAGGCCGTCTTCACGTCCATGGGGCCGTCCACCACGGCGTCGCCGTAGGCCCCGTCGGCAGCCCGCCGCTTCAGTTCGAGGTAGCTCAGCGTTTGCGGGAACTTGTCGCTCGTCTTCTCGGAGCAGTGTATCAGGGCCACGCGCGGGGCGTCAACGCCGAGCCTGCGGCAGGCGTCCACGGCATGGCGCAGCATGGCGTCGAACTGTTCGAGCGTGGGCTTTGGTATCACGGCCACGTCGGTGGCGAAGAGCAGCTTGGGATAGTCGGGCGACTCGATTGCCGTGAGGTGGCTCATCACGCTGCCCGGCAGGAGCAGCCCGCGCTCCTTGTCGAGCACGGCGCGCAGCAGGTTGTCGGTGTTCAATGCCCCTTTCATGAGCACGTCGGCGCGCCCCTGGCGCACTGCGGCGACGGCCAAGCGCGCCGCCTCGTCGGGCGACGGCGCGCTGAGCAGCTCCACGCGGCTCGCGTGGCGGCTGCACACCTCGTTGATGGGCCATGCCGCCGCCCCGCAGCAAGCAAGCACGAAGTCGGCTGTGCGCTCCTCTAAGGCGCGCGTTATGGCGTACCCTGTGTGGGCGTCGGAGGGGCAGGCCACGGCCACGCGGCTGCGCCCTGGCATGGAGTGCAGCCGCGATATGAGCGAATCGAAATTACATATATGTTGCATGGATGTTGAGTTTCCTGCAAATTTAACCCTTTTCCGCCAATATCCGCCCATCGGCGGCCACATAAATTGCCGTGCTTAACGTATAATAACGCTGTGCGAGCCGCGCCGCAGGCTGCGGGGGGCGGCGCTGCTCGTCGTCGGCTTTATCCGCAACATGGGCATTTGTCTTGAATTGCAATGTTGATATACATCAAGAAAATATGGGGATTGTGCAAAATTTTGGCGTTTGCGCTTTGCCGAAAGCGTCACGCGTGTTATCTTTGCAAGTGCATTCGTGATGAATGTACTGTTATTCATTAGGTTAGTAGTTAATAGATTTAAGGTAAAGATTTATGTTATTAGATTTTCATGACGACGGTCATGCCCATGCGGTGATTAGTTGACTATGAGTTGCATTGGCATCCGTCCGAGGGAATAGCGCGGGGTGAGTGATTCATACCGCGCTGTTTCATTATATAGGGCGCCCATTGCGGTGCTGAGGTGCCGCTGTCGGGGCGGGCTGTGCCATGCCTCGGTGAAGCTCGCGGGGGCCGGCGCCGATGCGTCGGCAGAAAAAGGCAGTTAAGGACTAACAGAACTTAAAATGCCACATTTTAGTATGTTTTTTATTTAATAAAGTGCGAAAGATGCCGCGATTTACGGAAATGTGATTAAATTTGCAGCTAAAAACAAAAACGAACGACGAATGAGTAATAAGATATGTCATCTGTGCCTGCTCTTTGCGGCGGCCACGCTCCTTGTGTCATGCTTGGACACGGACTATACTGACGAGGTGACGCTCTACGATGATATTGCCATTACACAGTTCCAGATAACAAGTGCGAAGGTTACGAGGCACACCACGTCGTCCACCGGTGAGGATTCCACATACGTGGCGGAAGACCAAAGCGTGGCAGACTACCCATTCTACATAGACCAGCTCAACGGCGAGATATACAACGTGGACAAGCTGCCTTACGGCGTGGACGCCACGAAGCTGCTGTGCGGGGTGTACACGAAGAACAACGCCATGGTGTTCATCGAGAACCTGGCGCGCGACTCCATACGGTCGCTCTCAAGCACCGACTCCGTTGACTTCACCCAGCCGCGGTACCTGCGCGCCTACGCATCGAACGCGCAGTCGTACAGGCTCTACAAGGTGACGGTGAACATAGCCGGCAAGCAGGAAACGGGCTTTGCGTGGCAGCATCTGGCCGATGACGCTGCCCTGGCCGCGCTTGAGGGCATGAGGCTCGCCCGGGTGGGCGGGCGCATGGTGCTCCTGGGCCTTGAGGGCGGCTCCACGGTGGTGTACCGCACCGATGTCGCCGACGGCTCGGCTTGGACCAAGGCCGCTGCCGCATTCGGCGCTGACACATATTATAATATGGCAGTGATGGGCGACACGCTCTTCGTGCTCGACGGCACGGCCTTGCTCCGCTCCACCGACGGCGAGACGTTTGCCAACGTGGGGGCTGCAGGCGCGCCGCAGAGACTCGTGGGAGCAAGCTCCACCGAGCTGTACGGCATAGGCAACGACGGCCGCATGGCCGTATCTACCGACGGCGGGCGCACGTGGCAGGTCGACCGCATGGACAGCCCGGAGGCGCTCATGCCTGCCGAGGACATATCGCTGTGCTCCGCACCATACGCCTACATGGACAGCACCGACTACGTGGTGATGACCGGCAACCGCCCTGTGGACGGCTTCCCGGGCGACTCCACGGCTGTGGTGTGGCGCAAGGTGGTGGAATACGCCGAGGGCAGCGAGCCTGCCAAGTGGATATGCATGGAGGCCGACAGCCACAACCGCTACCAGCTGCCGAGGCTCGACGGGCTTACCGTGCTGGCCTTGGGCGACAGCAAGGTGGCCTTTGGGGGCGCGGGCCTTGGCGCCTGCGACGACGCTCCCTTTGAGCGGATGTACGAGAGCCGCGACGGCGGCATCACCTGGCAGCGCAATGCGTCGCTCGCCTTCCCCGACGGCTTCGACACCTCAGCGCCGGCTTTCGCCGCAACTGCCGATTCCGAGGGGTATGTGTGGATAGTGTGCGCCGGCAGCGGGCAGGTGTGGCGCGGCAGGCTTGCAGGCCTCGCCGGGGAGCAATGACTGTGGCCGGCCTATGCGTAAGCTGCTTGCCATCATAGTCTTTGCGGCCTGCGCCATTGCGGCGCGGGCGCAGACCGACCCTGAGTACAGGGCGGAGATAGGTGGCGGCGTGGGCCTGGTGTCGTACCAGGGCGACTTCAACGGCAGCATCGTCAAGAACTTGCAGCCGGCCGGGGGGCTGGTGGCCAAGTATAGGTTCAACCCGCGCATGGCCCTCGGACTCGACGTTACCTATGGCAAGCTGAAGGGTTCGTCGGCCGATGTCAGCACGTGGTATCCCGAATTCAATGACTCCGTGGCCTCGTTCAGCAACACGCTCGTGAACGCGGGGCTGCGCTTCGAATATAGCTTCTGGCCCTACGGTACCGGACGCGAGTACTATGGGGCGCGCCGCTTTACGCCCTACGTGGCCATTGGCCTTGGCATAACATACGCCAAGCCGCAGCAGGGCAGCGTCTTCACTGGCAACATGCCGATAGGCGTCGGCCTAAAGTACAAGGTGGGGACAAGGCTCAACGTGGCCCTTGAGTGGGCAATGCACTTCTCGCTCAGCGACAAGCTCGACGGCACTGACGACCCCTATGGCATAGACAGCAGCGGGATGTTCAAGAACACCGACAGCTACAGTGTGCTCCGGCTGTCGCTCACTTACGACGTGTGGGCGAAGTGCCGCACGTGCCACAACGATAGATTTTGACTGTATGACAGAACATTTGGACATGAAACGCATACCACGCCACATTGCCATCATAATGGACGGCAACGGGCGGTGGGCCGCCGAGAGGGACCGCGAGCGCAGCTACGGCCACCAGGCGGGGGTGGAGGCCGTGCGCCGCGTAACGTCTGAGTGCGTTCGCCTCGGCGTGGAATACCTTACGCTTTATACTTTCTCAACCGAAAACTGGAACCGCCCGGCCGACGAGGTGGCCGCCCTCATGGGGCTGGTGCTGTCGTCGCTCGAGGACGAGATATTCATGCGAAACAACGTCCGCTTCCGCGTGATAGGCGACATGGGGCGACTCCCGGAGGATGTGCAGGCCAAGCTGCGCCTAACCGAGGAGCACACCGCTGCCAACACGGCCATGACCATGGTCGTGGCGCTGAGCTACTCGGCGCGGTGGGAGCTGGCCCAGGCCGCACGCAAGCTGGCCGCCGACGCACGCGAAGGGCTGCTCGACCCCGCCGCAATCACCGCCGCGGACATAGCGGCGCGCCTGGAGACGAGCTTCATGCCCGACCCCGACCTGCTCATACGCACCGGCGGGGAGCTGCGCATATCCAACTTCCTGCTCTGGCAGATAGCTTACTCCGAGCTGTACTTCTGCGACACCTACTGGCCCGACTTTGACGGGCAGGCCCTGTGCGAGGCCATCGCCAGCTACCAGGGCCGCCAGCGGCGCTTCGGAAAGACCGAGGCGCAGGTGGAGCAGGACGAACAATGAACAGAACACAAACATTATCATATCAGGATGGATCACATGAAAAGGATGCTTGGGCTGCTGGCTGCGGTGCTGCTGGCCGGCTTCAACGCCGTGGCTCAAGACAAGATTGTCAATCCGGACATATCATACACAGGCACGCCGCGCTCCTGCGAGATAGGGGGAATGACCGTCAAGGGCGTGGAGGGCTACGAGGACTACGTGCTCACGGGCATCTCCGGCCTCTCTGTGGGGCAGAAGATAACCGTGCCTGGCAGCGAGATAACCGAGGCCGTGAAGCGGTACTGGAGGCATGGGCTGTTCTCCAAGGTGTCCGTAACGGCCGACTCCATTGTTGGGTCGAAGATTTACTTGTGCTTCAACCTCGCCTTGAGGCCGCGTGTGAGCACCATCAACTACAACGGACTGAAGAAGAGCGAGCGCGAAGACTTGGAGACCCGCCTCGGCATAGTGGCCGGAAGTCAGGTGACGCCCAACATCATTGACCGCGCAAAGATACTGGCCAAAAAGTACTTCGACGAGAAAGGATACAAGAACGCCGTGATTGACATCGTGCAGCGCGACGACGTTGCAGCCAAGAACCAGGTGATACTCGATGTCAACGTGGACAAGAAGGACAAGATGAAGGTGCGCCACATCTACCTCGTGGGCAACAAGGCGTTATCCGACAAGAAGATAAAGGGAGGCCTGTTCACCAAGGGAGCCTTCGCCAAGACGCACGAGGCAGGCAAGCTTTCGTCGTTCCTCAAGGCGAAGAAATTCACCGAAGAACGCTATGAGGCCGACAAGCAGAACCTCATCGACAAGTACAACGAGCTGGGATACCGCGACATGGTAATCGTAAGGGACAGCGTGTGGAACCACGACCACAACCACGTGAACATACTCGTGGAAGTGGATGAGGGGCAGAAGTACTACCTGAGGAACATCACGTGGGTGGGCAACACCGTGGCCACCACCGACTACCTGAACCGCCTGTTGGGCATGAAGAAGGGCGACGTGTATAACCAGAAGCTCATGAAGAAACGCCTGGAGGAGGACGACGACGCCGTGGGCAACTATTACTGGAACAACGGCTACCTCTTCTACCGCCTCGTGCCGACCGAGGTCAACGTGGTGGACGACTCCATAGACCTTGAGATGCGCATCGAGGAAGGCCCCCAGGCCCACATCCGCAGCGTGCGGATCTTCGGCAACGACCGCCTATACGAGGAGGTGGTGCGCCGCGAGCTGCGCACCAAGCCGGGCGACCTCTTCTCAAAGGAGGCACTGATGCGCTCGGCCAGGGAGATAGCCTCGATGGGATTCTTCGACCCCGAGAAAGTGAACCCCGACATAAAGCCCAACGTGGAGGACGGCACTGTGGACATCAACTGGGAGCTTGAGCAGAAGTCGAACGACCAGGTGGAGTTCTCGCTCGGATGGGGACAGACCGGCGTCATAGGCCGCATATCGCTCAAGCTCAACAACTTCTCCATGCGCAACCTCTTCGGAAAGAACAAGATGCACCGTGGTATCATGCCCATTGGCGATGGCGAGCAGCTTGCCCTGAGCGCGCAGACCAACGGCACCTACTACCAGTCGTACAGCATAAGCTATTCCGCCCCGTGGTTCGGAGGCAAGCGGCCCAACGCGTTCAACGTTGGAGCCTTCTACTCGAAGCAGACCGACGTGAACAGCAACTACTACAACAGCAACTGGTACAACTACTATAACTACTACGGCAGTTACAACAACTATTATTACAACAACTACGAGAGCTATCTCGACGACGACAAGTACGTGCAGCTCGTGGGCTTCTCCTTGGGATGGGGCAAGCGCCTGCGCTGGCCCGACGACTACTTCCAGTTGTCCGTGTCGCTGGCTTACCAACGCTACATGCTCAAGGACTGGCAGTACTTCCTCATAACCAACGGTAACTGCAACAACATCAACCTCGGGCTCACGTTGTCGCGCGTCAGCACCGACAACCAGCTCTATCCGCGCCGCGGCTCGGAGTTCCTCGCTTCGGTGACGCTCACTCCGCCATGGTCTCTGTGGGACGGCAAGGACTACGAGCACCTGGCCACCGACGGCAAATCGGCCACCTACCAGGACGAGCAGCAGGAAAAGTACCGCTGGATAGAATACCACAAGTGGAAGTTCAAGTTCCGCAACTACACCGCCCTCACCGGCGGAGTGAAGTGCTTCGTGCTCATGACGCGCGTTGAGTTCGGACTGCTCGGCTCGTACAACAAGTTCAAGAAGTCGCCCTTCGAGACGTTCTACGTCGGAGGCGACGGCATGAGCGGCTACTCCTCGGGCTACGCCCAGGAAACCATCGGCCTCAGGGGCTACGAGAACGGCTCGCTCACGCCCTACTCGGCGCCGGGCTACGCCTACGACCGCTTCACGCTCGAGCTGCGCTACCCCTTCATGCTGGGCAACACCACCATCTACGGCCTGGCTTTCCTCGAGGGCGGCAACGCGTGGTACGACACGAAGAAGTTCAACCCCTTCGACATGAAGCGCTCGGCAGGCGCCGGCGTGCGCATCTTCCTGCCCATGGTGGGCCTGATGGGCATCGACTGGGCCTACGGCTTCGACACGGCCCTGTCCACCGGCACACGCGGAGGCAGCCAGTTCCACTTCATCCTCGGCCAGGAGTTCTGACCGTGGCTGAGGCCGCGGCCAGGCCTGCCGGAGAGCGGCATACACATATTTAACAAAAAAAACAAGGAGGCAATCATGACAGCAAGAAAGGCATTGATGACGCTGGCCATGCTCTTCGTGGCGGCGGCGGCGGGCGCGCAGAAGTTCGCCCTCGTAGACATGGAGTACATACTGAAGAACATACCCGCCTACGAGCGCGCCAACGAACAGCTCAACCAGGTGTCGAAGAAGTGGCAGGCCGAGGTGGAGGCTCTCTCCACCGAGGCGCAGACCATGTACAAGAACTACCAGAACGAGGTGGTATTCCTCTCGCAGGAGCAGAAGAAGGAGCGCCAGGACGCCATCATGGAGAAGGAGAAGCAGGCCGCCGAGCTTAAGCGCAAGTACTTCGGGCCCGACGGCGAGCTGTTCAAGAAGCGCACGAGCCTCATGACGCCCATACAGGACGAGATTTACAACGCCGTGAAGGACATAGCCGACCTGCGCGGCTACCAGCTCGTGATAGACCGCGCCAGCGACACGGGCATAATCTTCGGCAGCCCCAAGGTAGACATAAGCAACGAGGTGCTGCAGAAGCTGGGCTACTCTTACTGACGCACCCCGCCGCAGGCCGGCCACTCCCATGGCTGCGGCAGACGGAAAGAAACATAATAAACAACAATAAAACCACAGACGACAATGAAAAAGTTATTCTTGGCGCTCATGATGTTTGCGCCGTTGGCTGCGCTTGCGCAGAAGTTCGGACACGTCAACTCGCAGGAGATCATCCAGCTCATGCCCGAGTACAACAAGGCAAAGACCGAGATGGACGCCCTCACCAAGCAGTACGATAACGACCTCAAGAGCATGCAGGACGAGTATAACCGCAAGGCAGCCTCTTACGACTCCACCCGCACCACGCTGCCCGACAACATCCGCCAGCGCCGCGAGCAGGAGCTTAACGACCTGGCACAGCGCATACAGCAGAGCTACCAGGACAACCAGCAGGCCCTGGCCAAGGCTTCGCAGGAGAAGATGCAGGTAATCACCACCAAGCTGGTGGACGCCATAAAGCAGGTGGGCCAGGCCGGGGGCTATGTCTACATCATGGACATCGCCGGCGGCATACCCTACATCAGCACCACGCTCAGCACCGACGTTACGGCCGAGGTGAAGGCCAAGCTCGGCCTCAAGTGACGCCCTGCGGGGCCTGCGGCCAAGGCTGCGCCCCGCTGAAAAAACGCTACAAAGCGCGCCTCGGATGGCGCCGGCGGCCCTCCGCCCCCGCAATGCGGGTCGTTTGGGGGTGCAATACGGCCCGTTCCGGCGTGCGGTTCGGGCCGTTTCGCACCGTGGCGGCAAGCGCGGCGCAAGCCGCTGGGCCACAGCGCGTTGCGCTGCCTGGCTTGCCGGGCGAAAAAACTTTACGCCAATGCGATGCGCGCAACGCCCGCCGGGCTGTTGCGCGCCTTTGCTTCAGTCACAACCCCACTTGGAGCCTTGCGGCCCGCAGAGGCCCGGTGGGCGAAAGCTTATTGCCAAGATGAAACCGATAACCGCACTGAGGGCGCTGCTTGCCGCCCTGCTTTGCGCCGCAGGCCATGCGGCCCGCGCGCAGATAGAGATAGACACGCTGACCGCCGACTCCATGGTGGTGGTCGACGATGTGGACGCCGAGGCCCCCGCCGCCTTGCGCTTTGGCTACATAAGCTACCAGACCGCCCTTGAGGCCATGGCCGGCTACGCCGCCGCAGGCAGGCAGGTGGAGGAGCTAAAGGCCAAGTACGAGGCCGAGGCGCAGCGCGCCGCCGACGAGTTCAACTCAAAGTACGAGGATTTCCTCGATGGCCTAGCAGGCTTCCCCGAGTCGATAAGGCGCAAGCGGCAGAGCGAGCTGCAGGAGCTGCTGCAGCGCAACGTGGCCTTCCGCGCCGAGGCCGACCGCCTGCTGAGGGCCGCCGAGCGCGACGTCTACGCCCCGCTCCACCGCCGCCTGCGCCAGGCCATACGCACCGTGGGGCGGCAGAACGGCCTGGCCTTCGTCATCAACATCGACGGAAACGCCTGCCCATTCATCGACAGCGCGCAAGGAGAGAACGTCACCCTCATGGTGATAGACATGTTGAAGTAGGCCGCGGCGCGCCAGCCGCGCAGCAGGCCCCACACCCACACACGCTTATGCAACAACTTACAGCCGCCCCCGGCCCCATCGGCATATTCGACTCCGGCTACGGAGGGCTTACCATACTGCACGGCATACGGCAGCTGCTGCCGCGCTACGACTACCTGTACCTCGGCGACAACGCGCGCGCCCCCTACGGCCCGCGCTCGTTCGACGTGGTGTACGAGTTCACGCGGCAGGCCGTGGTGAGGCTCTTCGAGCTGGGCTGCCACCTCGTAATACTCGGCTGCAACACCGCCTCTGCCAAGGCCCTGCGCACCATACAGCAGCGCGACCTGCCACGCCTCGACCCCGAGCGGCGCGTGCTGGGCATCATCCGCCCCACGGCCGAGGTGATTGGCTCGCTCACCGCCACGCGCCACGTGGGCATACTGGCCACCGAGGGTACCATCAGGAGCCACAGCTACGAGCTGGAGATACGCAAGCTCTTCCCCGACATCAAGGTGTCGGGGGTGGCCTGCCCTTTCTGGGTGCCGCTCGTGGAGTATAACGAGGCCGACAGCCCCGGCGCCGACTACTTCGTGAAGAAGCGCGTTGACCAGCTCATGGCGCTCGACCCCGACATCGACGCCATCATCCTGGGCTGCACCCACTACCCGCTCCTCATGCCCAAGATAGTGAAGTACGCAAGCCCCGGGGTGCGCATAGTGCCGCAGGGGGAGTACGTGGCGCAGAGCCTCAAGGACTACTTCGCCCGCCATCCCGAGGTGGAGCGCAAGTGTACCAAGGGCGGCCGCGTGCACTACCTCACCACCGAAAGCCCCGACAAGTTCCGCGAGTCGGCCAGCGTGTTCCTCCACGAGCACGTCGACGTGGAGAGCATCGCGCTGCCGTGAGCCTCAAGGAGGCGGGAGGCAGGAGACGGGAGACAGACGTATGCAAGCTGCCCCCATGCCATGGCGCAGCCTTTTTTACCTTTTTACCTTTTTACTTTTTTATTTTTTCCCAATGTTAGCTTATACTTATATAGAGAAAGGCCGCTTTGAGCTGATAGAGAAGCCGCGGCCGGCGATAATCCACGAACGCGACGCCATAGTGCGCGTCACGCTAGGCAGCATCTGCACGAGCGACCTCCACATAAAGCATGGCAGCGTGCCGCGCGCCGTGCCGGGCATAACCGTGGGCCACGAGATGGTGGGCGTGGTGGAGGAGGTGGGCAGCGGCGTGGCCGGCGTGCGCCCTGGCGACCGCGTGGCGGTGAACGTTGAGACCTTCTGCGGCCACTGCTACTTCTGCGAGCACGGCTACGTGAACAACTGCACCGACCCCGACGGGGGCTGGGCCTTGGGCTGCCGCATCGACGGCGGCCAGGCCGAATACGTGCGCGTGCCTTACGCCGACTGCGGACTCACGCCCATACCGCCCTCGGTGACCGACGAGCAGGCCCTCTTCGTGGGCGACGTGCTCGCCACGGGCTATTGGGCCGTCGACATATCCGGCGTGAAGCCCACCGACACCGTGCTCATCATAGGGGCCGGCCCCACGGGCGTCTGCACACTGCTCTGCGCCCTGCTGAGGCAGCCCCGCCGCATCGTTGTGTGCGAGGAGGACGCCGCGCGCCGCCGCTTTGTGGCCGAGCACTGGCCGGGGGTGGCCCTCACCGACGCCCGCTCGTGCCGCGAGCGCGTGCTGGCCGAGAGCGAGCACGGCGGCGCCGACGTGGTGATTGAGGCGGCCGGCGGCCCCGGCACGTTCCGCATGGCCTGGGAGTGCGCCCGCCCCAACGCCGTTGTAACCATAGTGGCGCTCTACGACGGGCCTCAGGTGCTGCCCCTGCCCGATATGTACGGCAAGAACCTCACGTTCAAGACGGGCGGCGTTGACGGCTGCCACTGCGCCGAGACGCTCCGCCTCATAGCCGAGGGGCGCATCGACACCACTCCGCTCATCACCCACCGCTTTCCGCTCAACGACATTGCCCGGGCCTACAGCCTTTTCGAGAGCCGTGCCGACGGCGTGATCAAGGTGGCCATAACGCCGCCGTTGCGCGCTTGAGCATACGGCGAGAGGGGCCCGGCGCTGTTGTGCGCCGGGCCCCTCTCGCGTTTTGCATTGCCGCCTGCCGCTTGCCGCCCGTGGGGCGGGGCAGGGCGGTCAGTATATCGTTCCCACTATCTTCTTGCTCCTCACCAAGTCCGACGTGCCGTTGCCGGGGTAGTGCATCCCGGCGGTTAGCAGTCCGTTGTCGCGGGCGTAGTTGCTGAATTTCAGCCTCGTCTCTATCGCCCGGCGGCGGTCCATGTCGTAGTCGGCGCACAGGCGCAGGTCTATGAGCTGCAGGCTGAGGCCGTGGAACAGGTCGCCCACTATGAGCAGCCTGCCCTTTTGGTATGCGGTGTGGCCCGGTGTGTGGCCCGGTGCGGCCATCGGCACTATGCCCAGCGGGAGCGCGTCGGAGTACTCAAAGCGGTGCAGGCGGCCCTGGTAGGCCCTCATGGCCTTGGCGGCGGGGCTGTCGGCCTTGCCGTTGGCCACCCAGTAGTCGTACTCTTTCTGCGCCACGTACACCTCGGCACGGCTAAAGACGGCAGTGTCGCCCCGCGTCATGCCACCTATGTGGTCGTTGTGCAGGTGGGTCAGCAGCAGGTAGTCGATGCTGTCGGGGGCTATGCCCAGCTCCTCCAGCCTCTCCATTAGTTTCCCGCCGCGCGCGGGGCCGTTGCCGGTGTCGAAGAGTGCGCGCTTTCCTTGCGTCTCTATGATGAAGCAGCTCACCGACGACTCCACCTTGCCCGATGACGACAGGGCCTCTACCAGGGCCGAGTCTTCCTTGCCGTAGAACAGGCTGTTGGGCATATACTTGGGCTCGGCGTTGTCCTTTATCGATATGAGCGTCATGGTGGAGTCTATCGCTATGCGCTCGCAGTGGGCCGCTTCGGCTTTAGCCTTGGCTCCGTTGCCGTTGCCCTTGGCGGCGTTTTTTGCCTTGTTGGTGCAGGCCAGGGCCAGCATTGCGGCTGCGGCCAGGGTCAGTAGCTTGGTTGTTGTCATCGTGGTTAGGGGGTTGGTGGTTGGTTGTGTTGTTTATGTGGCGCCGCGCTCAGAGCAGCCGGCGGGCGAAGTAGCGCACGGGATACCATACGGCCATGAAGCCCACGGCCAGCACCGTTACGAAGATCAGGGCCACGTCCTCGGGGTGTACGCTCACGGGGTAGGCATCAACGATGAACGAGCCGCTCGACCGGCCCAGCCCAACCAGCCCGTACTGCTGTTGCAGCCAGCACAGCAGCAGGCCCGCGGCTATGCCGAGCACAGCCCCGATGGCCGAGATCATGCGGCCCTCGAAGAGGAATATGCGCGTTATCTGGCTGTCGGTGGCCCCGAGGTTGCGCAGCGTGGCCACGTCGGCTTTCTTGTCGATGATGAGCATCGAGAGGCTGCCAATGATGTTGAAGCAGGCCACGGCAAGGATGAACGTAAGGAAGATGTAGGCTATCAGCTTTTCTATCTTCATTATCCTGAACGTGTCTTCCTGCTGCTCGAAGCGGTCCTTCACCGTGAAGCGGCCGCCGGCTATCTCCTTCACCTCGCGCTTCACGGCGTCGAAGTCGCTCCCCGGCCTCAGCCTAAGCTCCAGGGCCGACACCATGCCCTGCTGCCCGAACAGGCGGCGGGCAAAGTCGATGGAGGTGAGTATGTAGTTCTTGTCGTACTTGGCCTGCTGCACCGAGAAGAGCACCCCGGGCGAGTAAAGCTCGTCTTCCACGAAGCCGTCGGTGGGGTTGGCCATGTTCAGCTGGCCCTCGCGCTTCGGTGCGTATATCTTGAGCGGCTCGCGGTAGCGGTAGCCCGTGCCGAGCGCCTCGGCCACGCGTATGCCCGGTATGCCGTAGCTCAGCCCCCCGGCGTGCAGGCCGTACTCGCCGTCGCCCACGAGAATCTCGCGTATGTGGGTAAGGCTGTCGAAGTTGTCGGCCACGCCCTTCACCGTCACCATGGCCTGCCGCTCTCCGTATACGGCCAGGGCCATGTCCTCCATGGTCTCCGTGGCCACTTCCACCTCGGGCAGCTGCCTGATGCGCGTCAGCGCGGGGTCGTCGGCGGGTGCCGTCTTGCCCACGGCGGGCGCCACCTTCAGCTGCGGGTCGAAGGCGGTGAAGAGCGACGCCACGAGGTCGTGGAATCCGTTGAACACGCTGAGCGTAACCACCAGCGCCATGGTGGCCACGGCCACGCCCACCACGCTCACGCCGCTTATTATGTTGATGGCGTGTGTGCTCTTCTTAGAGAAGAGGTAGCGGCGGGCTATGTAGAATGGGAAGTTCATTGCTTTAGCAGCTCGTCGATGTGTTCGATGTAGTCGAGCGAGTCGTCGAGGAAGAAGCGCAGCTCAGGCACTATGCGCAGCTGGAAGCGCACTCGGGTGCCAAGTTCGTAGCGTATGGTGCGCTCGTTGGCGCGTATGCCCGCCAGTATTTCCTCGCCCCGCTCGCTGGGGAATATGCTTACGTAGGCCGTACACACGCTGAGGTCGGGCGACACGCGGGTGCGCGTCACCGAGACCATCACTCCGTGCGTGGCCCTGGTTTGTTGCTGGAAGATGAGGCTAAGCTCCTTTTGCAGCAGCCTGGCCACTTTGTTTTGTCTTGTCTCTTGCATCTTTGTCTTGGTTTTGTTGCGTGGTTTAGACCACAAAGTTACACCAAATGGGGCGAAACTCAAAAATAAACTCCCATTTTTTTTGCTTTTCGGCCGATTTGCTGTATCTTTGCAAGCTGAAAAACGGATTGCCCTGATAGTTCAATGGATAGAACAACTCTCTCCTAAAGAGTAGATCCGAGTTCGATTCTCGGTCGGGGTACGCTTTTCCCCTCTTTCCCCAAGCTTTGTTCCCGTGTTTGCGTTGTTGGCCCGCAGGTGGCCTTGGCGCAGCTTGCCGTGGTTGGTTTTCAAAGTGGAAGCCGTGCGGCGGCTATCCCCTCGTTTTCTTTTTCCTTTGCCTTTGTGTGGCTTCAAAATGATGGTTTGGAGGCTGTTTTCGTGTCATTTTGCAATAATGGGCGGCTCGTTGGCGCGCCTTGGTGCTTTTTTAGCGCAAAATGTTTTGCCGTTTCGCCAAAGTTTGCTTACTTTGCACCTTGCTAACCATGGTGCAGGCGCACCCTGCCTGGGTGTGTGGCAGGCCGGTTGGCGTGGCAGTTGGAGACGCGGCGCGCCGCGTCTCTACACCCAGGCAGGGTGTGTGGCAGCTCGGGCAAGATGCCCCAAGGGCGCTATTGAATGCGATGAAACGCCCATGTGCGGTCTGAAGGCCGCTTGGGGTTTAAGTAAACGAGACACAATTGTTTAAAGAATAAGATACAGAAAGACTTATGGCAGAAAAATTGGAAGTAAAGGAACTCGACCAGGTTGTGGTCAGGTTCTCCGGCGACTCCGGCGACGGGATGCAGCTGGCAGGCAACATCTTCTCCACGGTGTCGGCCACCGTGGGCAATGGCATCTCCACCTTTCCCGACTATCCCGCCGACATCCGCGCCCCGCAAGGCTCGCTCACGGGCGTGTCGGGGTTCCAGGTGCACATCGGCGCGGGGCGCGTTTACACCCCAGGCGACAAGTGCGACGTGCTCGTGGCCATGAACGCGGCCGCCCTCAAGACGCAGTACCGCTTTGCCAAGCCGCAGGCCACCATCATCATCGACACCGACAGCTTCGGCCCCAAGGACCTTGAGAAGGCGCAGTTCAACACCTCCGACTACCTCGGCGAAATGGGCATCGACCCCGACCGCGTGGTGGCCTGCCCCATGACGCAGATGGTAAAGGACTGCCTCGCCGACAGCGGCATGGACAACAAGAGCATACTCAAGTGCCGCAATATGTTCGCACTGGGCATAGTGTGCTGGCTCTTCAACCGCGACATAAGCTACGTGGAGGCCTTCCTGCGCGAGAAGTTCGACAAGAAGCCGGCCATTGCCGAGAGCAACGTCAAGGTGGTGAACGCCGGCTTCGACTACGCCGCCAACACTCACCAGAGCGTGCCGGCCACCTACCGCATCGACTCAAAGCACAAGGAGCCGGGCCGCTACATGGACATAACCGGCAACAAGGCCACCGCCTACGGACTCATGGCCGCCGCCGAGAAGGCCGGCCTCAGGCTCTTCCTCGGCTCTTACCCCATCACCCCGGCCACCGACATACTCCACGAGCTGGCCAAGCACAAGTCGATGGGCGTAATCACGGTGCAGTGCGAGGACGAGATTTCGGGCTGCGCCAGCGCCATCGGGGCCTCCTTCGCCGGCGCCCTGGCCGCCACCTCCACCTCCGGCCCGGGCATCTGCCTCAAGTCTGAGGCCATGAACCTGGCCGTAATCGACGAGCTGCCCCTCGTGGTCATCGACGTGCAGCGCGGCGGCCCCTCCACCGGCCTGCCCACCAAGAGCGAGCAGACCGACCTGCTGCAGGTGCTCTTCGGCCGCAACGGCGAGAGCCCCATGCCCGTGCTGGCCGCCACCAGCCCCACCGACTGCTTCCGCGCGGCCTACATGGCCTCCAAGATAGCCCTTGAGCACCTCACGCCCGTGGTGGTGCTCACCGACGCCTTCGTGGCCAACGGCTCCTCGGCATGGCGCCTGCCCGACATCGGCGAGCTGCCCGAGATACACCCCCACTACGCGCCGGCCGACCAAAAGGGCTGCTACACACCCTACCGCCGCGACCCCGAGACGGGCGCACGCTACTGGGCCATACCCGGCCAGGAGGGCTACGAGCACATACTCGGCGGACTGGAGAAGGACGGCGACACCGGTGCCATATCCACCGACCCCGACAACCACGACAAGATGTGCCGCCTCAGGGCCATGAAGGTGTTCCAGATTCCCGTGCCAGACGTGGAGGTGATAGGCGACGGCCCGGCCGACGCCGACCTGCTCATAGTGGGCTTCGGAGGCACCTTCGGCCACCTCTACTCCGCCATGGAGGAGCTGCGCGCCCAGGGCCACAAGGCCGCCCTGGCCCACTTCAGCTACATCAACCCCCTGCCGCGCAACACTTACTCCGTGCTCCGCAGCTATAAGAAGGTGGTGGTGGCCGAGCAGAACCTCGGCCAGTTTGCCGCTTACCTGCGCATGACGGTCGATGGCTTCGTGCCTTACCAGTTCAACCAGGTGAAGGGCCAGCCCTTCGTGGTGGCCGAGCTGGTGAAGGCGTTCACGAAGATAATTAAGAGTTAAGAATTAAGAGTTAAGAAAGTATGCCTTCTGGCAGTGACATTGCAGACCGCAGCTACGCCTTTGCGCTGCGTGTGGTCAACGCTTACAAGTACTTGTGCGCCGAGCAAGGCGAGCACGTCATGTCGAAGCAGCTCCTCAGGAGCGGCACTGCCATTGGCGCGCTGATATGCGAGGCAAAGTTCGCACAAAGCCGCGCCGACTTCGTTAACAAGATGTCGATAGCCTTGAAAGAGGCCAATGAAACCCTGTACTGGCTCCGCCTGCTCCACGACAGCGGATATACAGACGACAAGGTGCATTCTTCAATATATGGCGAGGCCGATGAGATAACGGCCATATTGGCATCGATTGTGAAGTCGACGAAGGCAAACACTCTTAAATTCGACTCTAAACAATCCGTCACATAAGTAATTTTCTTAATTCATAATTCTTAATTCTTAATTCTTAATTGGTATGTTTACTCAAAGCGATTATAAGAAGGGGCAGCCAAGGTGGTGCCCCGGATGCGGCGACCATTTCTTCCTGGCCTCGCTCCACAAGGCTATGGCCGAGCTGGGCGTGCCGCCCCACGAGACTGCGGTCATTTCGGGCATAGGCTGCTCCAGCCGCCTGCCCTACTACGTAAGCACCTACGCCATGCAGACCATCCACGGCCGCGCCGCCGCCATCGCCACGGGGGCCAAGGTGGTCAACCCCAAGCTCGCCGTGTGGCAGGTGAGCGGCGACGGCGACGGCCTCGCCATCGGCGGCAACCACTTCATCCACGCCATGCGCCGCAACGTAGACATCAACGTAATCCTGCTCAACAACCGCATCTACGGCCTCACCAAGGGCCAGTATTCGCCCACCTCGCCGCGCGGCTTCGTCTCCAAGTCAAGCCCCTACGGCACCGTTGAGGATCCCTTCCGCCCCGCCGAGCTGTGCTTCGGCGCGCGAGGCCACTTCTTCGCCCGCGCCGTGGCCACCGATGCGCCCGAGACGGTGGAGGTCCTGAAGGCCGCCTACCGCCACAAGGGGGCCTCGGTGTGCGAGATTCTGCAGAACTGCGTAATCTTCAACAACGGCACCTTCGAGAGCGTTTACAACAAGGAGGGGCGCAAGAAGAACGCCATCTACGTGCGCCACGGCCAGCCGCTCGTCTTCGGCGAGAACAATGAGTACGGACTCGTGCAGGAGGGCTTCGGCCTCAAGGTGGTTAAGATAGGCGAGAACGGCGTAACCATCGACGACATACTCGTACACGACGCCCACTGCCAGGACAACACCCTGCAGCTCAAGCTGGCCATGATGGACACCGAGCAGGGCTTCCCCGTGGCCTTGGGCGTAATCCGCGACGTGGAGGCCCCAACCTACGACGACGCCGTTAACCAGCAGATAGAGGAGGTGAGCGCCAAGAAGAAGTACCACAACTTCATGGAACTGCTTGAGACCAACGACATCTGGGAGGTGAAGTAGGAACCACGTGGCCGCGCCCGCTGTGGCTTTGGCCTGAGTGGCGGAAAGCCCAAACGCGCATCATGATACAAATCCGCCCCGCGAAACGCCGGTTTCGCGGGGCGGATTTGTCTTTGTGCAAGGGCGTCGCAGGCCGCTTGCGTGGGCGGGCGTAGTGCTTCGGGCGTGGTTGCCTGAGCGTAAGTGGTGTAAAGATTATTCTCTTTTTGCCGCCTCCTGCGCAACCCCTTGACTCACAACGGATTGCGCCACGAATCATTTTGCCTTGCAAAACGGGCTGTTTGGCAAGGCGAAACGCGCCGTTTGGCAGCCCCAAACGGCTCGTTTCGCAAGGCTGCTTGGCGTGAGGGGCCTTGCGGCGGGCCTTTTGTAACTATTTGTTACCGCGCGCCGCCCTCACTGCGCTTGCCCCATCAGCTCGGCGGCCAGCTCCCTCATGCCCTCCGATGCGCCCTTCATTATGTGCCTGAAGCGGCTGCCGCGGGCGGCCATCACGGGCTTGGGGTCGATGAGGTAGATGGGCGCCGAGGGCTTGGCGTACTGCACGAGGCCCGCCGCCGGGTATACGTTGAGCGACGTGCCGATGATTATCATCATGTCGGCCTGGCTCACGGCCACGGCCGCAGGCTCAATCATGGGCACCGCCTCGCCGAAGAACACAATGAACGGGCGCAGCAGCGAGCCGTCGCCGGCCAGCGTGCCGGGCTTCACCTCGCAGTCGTCGGCACTGAGCGTGCGTATGTACCGTTCGTCGTAGGGGTCGCGGCTGGAGCACACCTTCATCAGTTCGCCGTGCAGGTGGATAACGTGAGTGGAGCCGGCCTGCTCGTGCAGGTTGTCCACGTTCTGCGTAACCACCGTCACCTCATACTCCCTTTCGAGCGCGGCCACGAGGCGGTGGCCCTCGTTGGGGCTGGCGGCGAGCAGCTGGCGCCGCCGCTCGTTGTAGAACTTCGTTACCAACGCCGGGTCGGCCAGCCACCCCTCGTGCGACGCCACCTGCTCCACGGGGTATTCCTCCCACAGCCCGCCCGCGTCGCGAAACGTCTTCAGGCCGCTCTCTGCCGACATGCCGGCTCCTGTAAGCACTGCTATCTTCTTCATTGTCAATGTGGTTTTAATGTGTGCCTTGGGCTTAACAATGCACAAAAATAGTGATTTTTCGCGAAATATGGCCACCGAATCGGATAAAATAACTATCTTTGCACACTTTCAAAAATAACACGCATACACAAAGACGCAAGACATGGACAAACTTAGCTACGCTTTGGGCTTGGGCATCGGCCGCCAGTTGGCGCAGATGGGCGCAGGCCAGCTTAACGTGAACGACTTTGCCATGGCCATCAACGATGTCATCAGCGGCGCAGAGCTGAAGATGACCAACCGCGAGGCGCAGGCCATTGTTACCGAATACTTTGCCCGCCAGGAGGAGAGGATAAACGCCGAGCGAGCCGAGCAGGGCAAGGCCGCCCGCGAGGCCGGCGAGAAGTACCTGGCCGACAACGCCAAGAAGCCCGGCGTGGTGGTGCTGCCCAGCGGCCTGCAGTACCTCGTGCTCAAGGAAGGCACGGGCCGCCGCCCAAAGGCAACCGGCAAGGTGAAGTGCCACTACGAGGGATTCCTCACCGACGGCACCGTGTTCGACAGCAGCATACAGCGCGGCGAACCGGCCACCTTCGGCCTGCAGCAGGTGATAGCCGGCTGGACCGAGGGCCTGCAGCTCATGCAGGAGGGCGCCAAGTACCGCTTCTTCATCCCCTACCGCCTGGGCTATGGCGAGAGCGGCGCGGGCGCGTCGATACCCCCTTACTCCGCCCTCGTGTTCGACGTGGAGCTTATAGAGGTGGTGTGACGCCAACTATGGAACAACAACAAGAAACAAAATAACTACAATGAAAAAGCTTACAGTAATAGCCTCAGTGGCTATCGCAGCCGCCACGCTTGCTTCGTGCGGCAACTCAACCCCAAAGGCAAACCTCAAGAACGACGTTGACTCCATGAGCTACGCCATCGGAATGGCGCAGACCCAGGGCCTGAAGGAATACCTCGTTTATCGCATGGGCATCGACACCACCTATATGGACGAGTTCATCAAGGGCATCAACGTCGGCGCGAACGCCGGCGACGACAAGAAGAAAGCCGCTTACTACGCAGGCATACAGATAGGCCAGCAAATCTCTACGCAGATGATGAAGGGCATCAACCACGAGGTGTTCGGCAACGACTCCACACAGACCATCTCGCTGAAGAACTTCCTCGCCGGATTCGTTAGCGGCACCACGGGCAAGAAGGGCCTCATGACCATGGACCAGGCTGCACAGGTGGCTCAGCTCAAGATGCAGCAGATAAAGACAAGGAGCATGGAGAAGGTGTACGGCAAGAACCGCGAGGCCGGCGAGAAGTTCCTGGCCGAGAACGCCAAGAAGCCCGGCGTGAAGACGCTGCCCAGCGGAGTGCAGTACAAGGTGATAAAGGAGGGCAGCGGAGCCGTGCCTGCCGACACCTCGAAGGTTAAGGTGCACTACGAGGGCCGCCTCATCGACGGCAAGGTGTTCGAAAGCTCCTACAAGAACGGCCGCCCCATCGATATGCAGTGCAACCAGGCCATAAAGGGCTGGACCGAGGCTCTCGTGCACATGCCCGTAGGCTCAGTGTGGGAGGTTTACATACCGCAGCAGCTGGCTTACGGCGAGCGTGAGGCAGGCGAGATAAAGCCTTTCTCCGCCCTCGTGTTCAAGATTGAGCTGATAGAGATAGTTAAGTAACGTAGCATAACCATGCGGCGGGAGGCGGATGCACCATCCGCCTCCTGCCATATAATGAATAGATGATGAAGAAGATACTCATGTTGGCGCTCGCCGTGCTGGCAAGCGCATCGTTCGACGTGGCCTTCGCCGCGAAGAAAAAGAAGAAGCAAGACAAAGAGAAGGCGCAGCCCGTGAGGCTCGCCACATCGTCCGACTCACTGAGCTACGCCATCGGGGCCGTCATGACCAACGGCCTCATACCCTACCTGCAGCAGGCCGAGGGAGTGGACACTGCCTACATGGCCGACTTCCTGCGCGGCTTCAACGAGATGATAGCCGCAGGCGACGACCCAAAGTTCAAGGCTTACTCCGCCGGAATGGGCATTGCATCGCGCCTTAAGGGCCAGATGCTCGCAGGCATGGAGAAAGAGTTTACCGACACTCCCGACAGCATAGTGCCGCAGCTCGTGTTCCGCGCCTTTGCCGACGCCCTCGCCGGCGACACCACCGTGATGAAGCTCAGCGACGCAGAGGCCACCTTCAAGGACAAGCGCGAGAGCAACAAGGCCGCCAAGGACGAGAAGCTCTACGGCGCAAACCGCCGCGCCGGCGAGCAGTTCCTGGCCCAGAACGCCAAGAAGGACAGCGTGGTGACGCTGCCCAGCGGCCTGCAGTACAAGGTGCTGGTAAAGGGTACGGGCGACATACCAAAGCTCACCGACCGAGTGCAGGTTAACTATGAGGGCCGCCTCGTGGACGGAACGGTGTTCGACAGCTCCGCCAAGCACGGCTCCAAGCCTGCCACCTTCCGCGCCGACCAGGTGATAAAGGGCTGGACCGAGGCCCTTACGATGATGCCCGTGGGCAGCAAGTGGCAGCTCTTCATACCGCAGCAGCTGGCCTACGGCAGCCGCAACGCCGGGCAGATAAAGCCTTTCAGCGCGCTCATCTTCGACGTTGAGCTGGTGGGCATCGACAAGCCTGCCACCAAGGCCGCCCAGAAGCCCGTGGCCGGCAAGGATGAGAAGGGTGCCAAGCCCGCCCCCAAGGCCAAGAAATAAGCTGCCAACGGCCCCCTGCCGGGGTGCTTGTGGCTAATTGTCCTTACTTATGACAAAGGCATTATTCATCTCCATGCTGGCTGCGCTGCTGCTGCCTGCCGTGGCCCTGGCGCAGGGCGGTGGCAAGAACCCTACCACCGACGACCTGCTCGAGGCCATGGACAACCCCTCGTTCGTGCCTACCGTGAGGGTGGGCAAGGTGATGGACCAGGGCGACAGCATCCTCTACATGGAGATGAACAACGTCTATGTCTACCCCAAGCTCACCTTCAAGAACCAGAGGCAGATGGCTGCCTACATGCGCCTTGTGCGCAACGTGAAGAAGGTGCTGCCCATAGCGAAGGAGGCCAACAAGATTATACTTGAGACTTACGAGTACCTTGAGACGCTGCCCAACGACGAGGCGCGCCGCGAGCACATGAAGCGCGTGGAGCGGGGCATAGTGCAGGAGTACAAGCCGCGCATGAAGAAGCTCACCTACTCGCAGGGCAAACTGCTCATTAAGCTCATCTACCGCGAGTGCAACTCGTCGTCATACGACATTGTGAAGGCTTTCCTCGGCCCCATCCGCGCGGGCTTCTGGCAGGCTTTCTCGGCCATCTTCGGGGCCAGCCTGCGCAAGGAGTACGACCCCGAAGGCACCGACCGCCTCACCGAGCGCGTGGTGCTGATGGTGGAGGCAGGGCAGATTTGAGAATGAAGAATGAAGAATTAAGAATGAAGAAAATATGCGCGGGGGAAGGTAAGAGTTAAGAATTAAAAGTTAAAGAATGTGCGGCGGTGGCTGTCATGGCGGCAATCTTTGTTTGCAAGGGTGTGCTGCCGGGTGGCCGGGAACCGGATGGAATTGCGACAAAGGCCGTTTTGCACTGCAAAACGGCCTTTGTCGTATCTTGTTGAGGCTGAGGCGGTTGGGCGGAGTCGCGCAGGCTGCAAGATTGTTTTACAGCACTTTGCCACGCGCTTTGCGCCTGCCGCGCTGCGGCTCACTGCTCGCTGAAGAGCACCTGCACCACCGTCTGGCCCACGGCCTTTAGCGTTGAGGCGTCGATGTTGTCCATCGTGTCGTGTACGGTGTGCCACGTAGGCCCGAAACTGCTTTCGGGGCAGTCGGGGTAATAGGCTATTATGTCTATCGTGGGTATGCCCGCCTTCTCGTTCACAGGCACGTGGTCGTCGGTGACCATGCCCCCGGGGGCAGCGGGGAATATGCTGCCGTAGCCCAGCAGGGCCGCCGCCGCCCACACCTTGTCAACCACCTGCGGGGCGTACTGTAGCGACACGCCTTCCTGATAGAAGCGCGCGCCGCGCCCGCCCACCATGTCGAGCAGTATGCCGAAGCGCGCCTTGTAGCCCCGCCCGGCGGCATCCTCTGCCCAGTGGTTGGACCCCAAGGCCCACGAGTCGCCGTTGTCGGGTGCGTCGCTCCACTGCGGCACACCCCAGTCTTCGGCGTCGAAGCACACGAAGTCAACGCCTATGGCGAGGCTGTCCTGCCCGCCTATGATGCGGGCCAGCTCCAGCAGCACGGCCACGCCGCTCGCCCCGTCGTTTGCCGCCATCACCGGCTTGTGCCAGTTGGCCGAGTCGGGGTCGTTGTCGGCCCATGGGCGACTGTCCCAGTGGGCGCACAGCAGTACCCGCTCCTTGGCCTCGGGGCGGTAGGAGGCAATGATGTTGGTGGCCCGGAGCGGTGTTCCGTCGTAGCCTTTGAGCGTGGCCTGCTGCGTGGCAACGCTAAGCCCGTGGCGGCGGAAGGTGGCCGCTATCCAGCTGCCGCAACTATCGTGGGCGGCACTGTTCATCGTGCGCGGGCCAAAGGCGCACTGCGCCGCGCAATAGGCGTAGGCACTGTCGGCGCTGAACTGCGGCCCCATGGCTTCTGCCTGTGTTTCTTCGGCCTGCGCGGCCTTCTTGTTCTTGCTGCCGCATGCTGCCAGCACGGCCAGCAGCATGAGGCAAATTATTGGGTATTTCTGCATAGTTTTGATTGGATTTTTGGGAAAGCCCCACCCGGCCTCCCCGGTGGGGAGGAAGTTGTGTGGGAGTTTTGGGAGGCCTGCCGCCATTTTTCTTGATTCTTAATCCTTAATTCTTAATTCCCAAAGCGGCTCCGCCGCTTTCTGTACCTCGGCCATCACGCGCATGAAGTTGCCGCCCCATATCTTCCTTATGTCGTCCTCGTTGTAGCGGCGAGCCAGCAACCGGCGGGTGAAGCTCAGGGCCTCGGAGGCCGAGGCGTAGCCGCGCACGCCACCATCGCCGTCGAAGTCGGTGCCAATGCCCACGTGGTCGATGCCCATCACGCTCACGGCGTGGTCGAGGTGAGCCAGCGCGTCGAGCACGGTGGCCTCGCCGTCGGCCTTGAGGAAACCGTGGTAGAGCGTGGTTTGCGCCACTCCCCCCTTGGCGGCGAGGGCGCGCATCTGGTCATCGGTGAGGTTGCGCGGGTGGTCGCACAAGGCCCGCGCGCTGCTGTGGCTGCACACTATGGGCAGGCTGCTGATGCTGAGCGCATCGTAGAAGCTCTGCTCAGAGGCGTGGCTCAGGTCTACCATTATGCCCCGGCGGTTCATCTCGGCTATGGCCTCAGCCCCCAGCGGGCTTACGCCGCCGTGCGTGTGGCTGCCCCGCGCGCTGTCGCAGAGGTCGTTGTCGCCGTTGTGGCACAGCGTTATGTAAACCACGCCGCGCCGCGCGAAGTGGGCTATGTTCGTTATGTCGCCCTCCAGGGCCAGTCCGTTCTCAATGCCGAGCATCACCGACTTGCGCCCCCCGAGCTTGTTGGCCTGCAGCTCCTGTGGCGAGCGGGCCATGGCTGCGCAGGCAGCGTTGGCCGCCACGGTGGCCTCTATGCGGCTGAATATCATGTCGGCGTAAGCCTTTGGCCCGTCGGCGGGCAGGCCCACTATGTCCTGGAACCTCTCGCCGGGCTTGGGCTGCGGCAGGTAGGCCACCATGATTACGGCGTCCTGGCGCCCGTCGTCCATCTTGTGCAGGTCTACGAGCAGCCTCGGGTCGCGCCGGCCGAAGTCGGCCCCGGCGGCGAAGAACATCGGAGTGTCGCAGTGGGAGTCGAGCGTAAGCACACGGCTGTGCATCCGGCGGGCCTTGCGGTAGCTGTCTGCCTCGCTTACGAGCCAGCCGAATAGCGGCGCTCCCTCGGCCATGCACTCAGGGTGCCACTGCACCCCGACGATGCTCTTCAGCTCGCTGCTCTCCACGGCCTCCACCGTTCCGTCGGCGGCGCGGGCCGCCACGCAGAGCCTCGGCCCTGCCTCGGCCACGGCCTGGTGGTGGAAAGAGTTTACGGCCATGCGCTCCGCGCCGTATATGCTGCGCAGCACGGAGCCTTCAGCGAGCGTGACTGTGTGCGTAGGTTCGCTGCGGTCGGCGTCCTGCGAGTGCTTCACGGTGGCCGTGGCGGCTATGTCCTGCGCCACCTTGCCGCCCAAGGCGGCAGCCAGCACCTGCACCCCTCGGCAGATGCCGAGCACGGGCAGCTGGCGGTTGTAGGCCAGGCGGACTGTCAGCAGCTCCGGCAGGTCGCGCTCGGCGTTGATGCCGTGCAGCGCAGGCAGCGGCTCCTCGCCGCAGAAGAGGGGGTTGATGTCGCCCCCGCCGCTGAGCAGCAGTCCGTCGATGCGGTCGAGGGTATTAAGTATTGCGTTCTTGCCGGGCAGCGGGGGAATGATGAGCGGCGTTCCGCCGGCTGCCTCCACCGCCTTGTAGTAAGCCTCGGCCAGGCGGCACTCGGGCGCGGCGTAGTTGCCCGTGATGCCTATCACGGGGCGTGGCTCGGCTTCGGGCAGTGAGGCGTAGATGTCGTCGAGGCGGGCTTCGATGTCGAAACGGTCGGTCATGGCGTAGCTATTTGGCCTCCTCGTCCACCTTTACCGGAATCTCGCGCTTTATGCTTTGCTCCAGCGAGATGAGCGTCTCTGTGGCCACCACGCCCGGTATGCACTGCAGCTGGCCGTTGAGCAGGTCCATGAGCTGCTCGTTGTCGCGGGCGTAGAGCTTCACGAGCATGGTGTAAGGGCCCGTGGTGAAGTGGCACTCCACTATCTCCGGCACCTGCCTTAGCCTTTCCACCACGTCCTTGTACATGCTTCCGCGTTCGAGCGTTATGCCCACGTAAGTACACGTGAAGTAGCCAAGGCTCTTGGGGTTAACGTCGAATCCGCTGCCGGTTATCACGTTGTCGTCAATCAGGTGCTGCACTCTCTGGTGGATTGCGGCGCGCGATACGCCGCACTCGGCGGCCACGTCCTTGAATGGTATGCGCGCGTTCTGCGACAGGATGCACAGAATCTTCTTGTCGAGATTGTCTATCTTGTCCATTTGCTTTATGGGTTTTGTTGTTTAGTTTGTTGTGGCTTTCAGTGGCAATATGTCGCCTTTTTGTTGCCAAAAGTACTGCTTTTTATCGATATTTGCATCGTTTTGAAAGCAAAAAAATACAAAAAGGGTGGTAGGGGAGGTGGGTTTTGTGGGTAGGTGCGGTGGGTTTTGTAGGTGGGTGCGGTAGGTTTTGTAGGTAGGTGCGGTAGGTTTTGTAGGTGGGGAAGGTAGGTTTTGTGGGTGGAAAAGGCCCGTCCGGGGTTGCCGGGCGGGCCTTTTGTTGTGTTGCGGCGGCGTGTGGTTGCGGCTGCCGCTGGTTGTGCGGTTGCGCGGCCGTGGTTATTTGTTGGTGTTGCCGAGGTGGGGCATCATGGTTACTTCCACGCGGTTGCCCTGGCTTATGAGCTGCTTCACGAAGTCGGCCACGGTCTGCGGAGTCTGTGCTTCCACTGTTTGGCGGTATGCCGAGTGGAGGTCTACGCCGTAGGTGTGGTAGGTGTCGATGATGCCGAGCCAGTAGGCGTTGGTCTTGGTGCGGTCGTCGAAGCTCTTGAGCATGAACTCCTTCACCTTGGTGAGCATGTCGGCGTCGCACGAGCTGGCCATGGCCTCCACCTCGGCGCGGAGTATTGCGAGCACGGTGTCGGCCATCTCATACTTCATCGGGCAGTATGCAAAGAGTCCGCAGTCAACCTTGTCGTCCTGTCGCGCCATTGTTCCCTGCGCCCCAACGGAGTAGGCAGCGCCAGCGTCCTCGCGTATCTTCTTGAGGTAAACCATGCTGAGCACCTGCCCGGCCATGTCGGCGCGGACGATGTTTTCAAGTGTGTAAGGCATGGCGTCGTTGCTCCACACCATGGCAGTGATGGCCTTTGGCGTTTCCATCTTGCGCTCGAAGCTGTTGACCACTATGCCCTTGGCGTCGGTGTCCACGCGGCGTCCGCGCTTCACCTCGCCCTTGGCAGGCAGCGATGCTATGTACTGCTCGATGAGCGGGCGCAGCTTGGCCTCGTCGAAGTGGCCCACGAAGGTGAAGGTGTAAGCCGCGGCGTTGGCCGTAAGCTCGCGCGCCATGTCGAGAATGCGGTCGTAGTTCACCTTGGCCAGCGTGGCGGTGTCGGCCGGGCTGAACCGCGCGTTGTGGCAGTTGAGCGTAACGTTGAGCGAGTCGGCAAAGGCATTGTCGGGCGAGAGCGACTTGTTCTTCAGCGCGATGTATGCCGTGCGCATCATGTTGTCGTAAGAAGCCTGGTCTTTCTTGATGGCCGTGAAGTAGAGGTGGACGAGCTGCAGCATCGTCTCCACGTCCTGCGGGGTGGACGATCCGCTTATGTACTGCCTCTTGGTGGAGAGCGACATTGACGCCGAGGCAATCTTGCCGGCCAGCGCCTTCTCCAGTTCGGTGTGCGAGAACGCGCCGAGTCCGCTTGCCTCCACCACGTCGTCGAAGAGCTTCAGGTTGGCGTAGTCGTCCTCGCCGTAGAGCGACGAGCCGCCCAGGCCCTCGGCCTGCATTATTACCTGGTCCTTCTTGTAGTCAGTGGGCTTCAGTATCACCTTCGCGCCGTTTGAGAGCGTAAGCTCCTTGTAGCCCAGGAGCTGGTTGACTTCCTCCTTGGCTATGCTCCCCTTGGCGGGCAGCTGCTTGATGAGCGGCTCGTCCTTCACGCTGTCCACGTAGGGCGTGAGCTTCTCGGCGCGCACGCTGGCAATGGTGTTGAGCACCCCCTGCTCGGTGGGGTAGGTCTCGGGGTCGCGCACGTTGTTGAAGCTTATCACCACGATGTTGGTGTCGGTGGGCGGCACGAGCGCCTTCATCACGGCGTTTATGGCCTCGAGCGGTATGGTGGGTATCACCTGCTTCATGGCGGCGTAGTAGTAGTCGACTGACGGTATCGGCTCGCCGTTGAGGAAGTTTTCCTTGAGTTCCTCGCAGAACTGCGCGTTGTAGCGCTTGTCCTTGTTGCTGTACATCTTGTCGAGCGCGCTCGTTGCGTCGGCCTTGGCGCGTGCATACTCCGTGGGCGTGAAGCCGAACTCGGCGGCGCGCCTTGCCTCGCGCATCATGGCGGCGAGCGATGCCTCGCCCAGCCCGTCCTTGGGCAGCGCCGAGATGTCGAACGCGTCCTTGGTCTTGGCGAAGATGTAGCTGGCGTAGATGGCCGAAGCCTCCACGAAGGGGCTTTCGGGTTTCTGTGCGTATTCGGCCAATCGGGCGTTGAGCATGGATATGGCGATGTCGCGCATGTAGCACGAGATGACGTAGGCCATGTTGTTCTTAAGCGAGTCGGGCAGTGCATCGTGCTTGAAGATTATCTCCATTGTGTTCACGCGCTGCTCCTTGTCCTTTTCTATCACCACGATAGGCTCGGCGTTGTCGGGCACAGGCTCGGCCACGACGGGCGCCGGGTTGACCGGGGCCTCAATGTGGCCGAAGAGCCGCTTAATCTCCGCCTCCACGTGGGCCACGTCCACGTCGCCCACGATGATGATGCCCTGGTTGTCGGGGCGGTACCACTTTTCATAGTAGTCGCGCAGCGTCTGCGGCTTGAAGCTGTCGATGACGCTCATCAGCCCTATGGGCATACGGTGGCCGTACTTGCTGCCCGGGTAGAGCTTGGGCAGGCTCCGCTCGAACATCCTCATGTCTGCGCTGGTGCGCAGGCGGTACTCCTCGTGTATCACCCCGCGCTCCTTGTCAATCTCCTTTGGGTCGAGCAGCAGCCCGTTGGCCCAGTCGTAGAGTATGAGCAGGCAGGAGTCGAGGGCCGACTGGCGGTCGGTAGGCACGTTCGAGATGTTGTAAACCGTCTCGTCGATGGCGGTATAGGCGTTGAGGTCGCGCCCGAACTGCACGCCTATCGACTCGCAGTAGCGCATCACCTCGTTGCCGGGGAAGTGCTCCGTGCCGTTGAAGCACATGTGCTCAAGGAAGTGGGCCAATCCGCGCTGGCTCTCCTCCTCTTGCAGCGAGCCAACCCGCTGCGCTATGTAGAACTCGGCCCTGTTCTCGGGCCAGTTGTTGTAGCGGATGTAGTAGGTAAGTCCGTTGGCAAGCTTGCCCGTGCGCACGGCCGTGTCGGCCGGTATCGGTGGCAGCTGCGGCATCTGCGCCTGGGCGGTGAGGGCCAGGAGCAGCGCCAGTAGTGACAAGATTTTGTTTGCTTTCATATCGTTGCTTGATTTGTAACAATGGCGCAAAGATAATGATTTTGCGCCAAAAGCGAGCTGCCGCAGGCACAAAATGCAGCCCCGCAGGCCAACATTGGGGCGCAAACGTAGCCGAATGAGCGGAAAAAGCTGTATTTTTGCAACTGCAAACCAACTGAATTTACAAACTAAAACACCACACACACAGATGAAGACAACGACAATCATCGCCGCCGCGCTGCTGCTGATGGCCTCCGCGACGGCCGACGCCAAGAAGAAACAGCAGCTCTGGCCCGACGGCACACCCATGGACGAGTGGTTCGCCGACACCACAAAGGTAGACGTGAACGCCCTGGGCCGCCAATACGTAATAACCGACTACGGCGTGAAAAACGACTCCACCGTGCTGCAGACCGAGGCCATACAGCGCGTCATCGACACCGCAGCAGAGCAGGGCGGAGGCGTGGTGGTGGTGCCGCAAGGCACTTACCTCACCGGCTCGCTCTTCTTCCGCCCCGGCACCCACCTGCACCTCAGGGAGGGCGCGCGCATCAAAGGCAGCGACGCCATTACCCACTACAAGATAGTGAAGACCCGCCTGGAGGGCCAGACGCTCAACTACTTCGCCGCGCTCATCAACGCCAACGGCGTGGACGGCTTCACCATCACCGGCCGAGGCACCATCGACGGCAACGGCCGCCGCTTCTACGACGAGTTCTGGCTGCGCCGCAAGGTGTTCCCGAAGTGTACCAACCTTGAGGCCCTGCGCCCAAGGATGATATACATCTCCGACTCGAAGAACGTTACCGTGCAGGACGTGCGCCTCGTTTACAGCGGCTTCTGGACCAACCACCTCTACCGCTGCTCGCGCGTGCGCTACTTCGGATGCTATATCTACGCGCCCACATCGGGCTATCCCAAGGGCCCCAGCACCGACGCCCTCGACCTTGACGCCTGCCAGGACGTACACGTGCGAGGCTGCTACATCAACGTGAACGACGACGCCGTGTGCCTCAAGGGTGGCAAGGGAACGTTCGTTGACAAGGACTCCACCAACGGCCCGTGCCGCAACGTGCTCATCGAGAACGTGAGCTACGGCATAGCCGGGGCAGGCGTAACCTTCGGCAGCGAGGCATGGGACTGCTCGAACGTAATACTGCGCAACTGCCACTTCAACGGCACGGGCAACCTCGTGCTCTTCAAGATGCGCCCCGACACGCCGCAGAAGTACCGCAACGTGCTCGTGGAGAACGTAAGCGGAACGCCCAAGAACGGTGTGCGCGTGGCCCCGTGGCGCCAGTTCTTCAACCTGCTCGACCGCCCCGACATGCCCCGCTCGGGCGTGTGGAACGTCACGCTGCGCAATGCCGACGTGAAGTGCTCCAAGCGGTTCTACGACGTAAGGCAGTCGGACAAGTACGACCTCAGCGGCTTCACCTTTGAGAACGTGAAGGCCGAAGACCCCGCCGGAGGCTTCGACACCTCTTATATAAAGGACTGCCGCGTGAAGAACGTTACGCTCAACGGCGTGAAATACTGACCTTGCAGCCATGAAGCGTTTTTTAATAGCCATCGCCATGGCTGCCATGGCGGCGCTCCCGGCCCTGGCCGGGGGCGGCCTCAGGCTCTCGATACTGGGCGACTCGTACTCAACGTTCGAGGGGTGGGTGAGGCCCGACACCAACCTCGTTTGGTATTCGGTGCCCCGCGACGCCCGCCACACCGACGTGGAGCGCGTGGAGCAGACGTGGTGGCACCAGGTGCTGAGCCGCCTGGGCTGGAGCCTTGAGGCCAACAACTCTTACTCCGGCTCCACCGTGTGCAACACGGGATACCGCGGCGAGGACTACTCGCACGAGTCGTTCGTAACCCGCCTCACGCGCCTTGGCTCGCCCGATGTAATCATAGTCTTCGGCGGCACCAACGATTCGTGGGCCGGCTCGCCCATGGGCGAGTTCAAGTACGAGGGCATAGCGCCCGCCGACCTCTACTCCTTCCGCCCGGCCATGGCCTTCATGCTGGCCCGCCTCAAGGAGCTTTACCCTAAGGCCAAGCTCTGGTTTGTGCTCAACGACGGGCTGAAACCCGAGGTGGAGCAGTCGGCCACGGACATCTGCGCCCGCTACGGCGTGCCGCTGATAAGGCTCAAGGGCGTAAGCAAGAAGAGCGGCCACCCCGACATAGAGGGCATGAGGCAGATTGCCGACCAAGTGTGCGCTGCCATCGAGGGGCAGGAACACTAACTCCCCCTAACTCCTTCTAACTCCTAAAATTTCTTTACAGGCGGCCTCGCGAGAGCGCCGCCTTTTTGTTTTCCGTAAGCCCGGGCGGCAAATGCACCATTCTCGGCGGTGCAAGGCAATGGCCTGTGCGCCAAGCTTTTAGCCTCTGCTGGCTCGTTTTTGCGGTGCCAGCCGGCCTCCATCTGCCTCCCATACGGCCTCTTTCGGCTTGCAGAACGGCAGGTTTTGCATTGCCAAACGGCCTATACTGATTGCTCAAACGGCCTTTCCCGGCTTGCCAAACGGCAGGTTTGGCAAGCCGGGCGGCGTTTTGGGGGCTTCGCAAGCGGTTTGCGGGGCTTTGCGGCGCAGCCCGGGCGGCTGCTGCGTTTCTGTTTCGCGATGTGCCGAAGTGTTAAATTCCGGCAGTTTTTCTTTACATTCCCCGCCGCCTGACGGTCTCCCGCTGCGCCCAGTTCTCCCATAAATCTCTGCCCTCCCAGCTCTTCCAACCATCCCAGCCCTCCCACACGTTGCGGCGGGTTTGCAACCCGCCGCCCGCCCTGGGCCGGGTTTGCAACCCGGCAATGCACAGAAAGGCCACGCATCGTGAACTTGTGGCTGCGGGGGTTGCAAACCCCCAACAGCCTCCCGGCGGGTTGCAAACCCGCCGGAACGTGACGGCAACTGGGAGTTCGGGATAAGCAATCATTGGGATTAAGCAATGGGAGATCTCATGCAGAGACGCAAAATTTTGCGTCTCTACTTATCCCGAACTCGCGAAAAACTTTGCCGTTAGCGCAAAACTTAGTATCTTTGCACATTGATATATTGCAACGCCAATAACTAAAAAACTATAGCAAATGAAGCAAACCATCCTCGTGGCGGCCTTTGCCCTGTGCGCAAGCCTTGCCGCAACAGCCGCCACAAACACCATTGCCTCGCCCGACGGGCGGCTCACCGTAACCATAGCCGACGAGGCCGGGCGCATATCTTACTCCGTGGCCTACGACGGCAAGCCCATGATAGCGCGCTCCGCACTCGGCCTCAAGGCCAACATAGGCGACTTCTCGGCCGGGCTTACGCAGCTCAAGGCCGACACCGGCACCATCGAAAAGACATACACCATGGCCAATGCCAAGGCTTCGCGCATTGACTACCGCGCCCGCCGCCTCGACGTTACATACACCAACGCCAAGAAGCAGCTCATGACCGTCACCTTCTGCGTGGCCAACAACGACGTGGCCTTCCGCTATTCATTCCCGCAGCAGGGCGAGACGGCCTGCATGGTGGTGGAGGGCGAGGCCACTGCCTTCCGCCTGCCCGCGCAGGCCACGGCTTTCATAAGCCCGCAGGCCGACCCCATGATAGGCTGGAAGCGCACCAAGCCCAGTTACGAGGAGGTGTATTCGGCCGATGCCCCGCTCACCGCGCCATCGCAGTACGGCCGGGGCTACGTGTTCCCCGCGCTCTTCCGCGTGGGCAACGACGGGTGGGTGCTCCTCAGCGAAACCGGCACCGACGGCTCCTATCCGGGCTGCCACCTCAGCGACTACACACCCGACAGTGGCTACTCCATAGCCTTCCCCATGCCCGGCGAGGCCAACGGCTTCGGCTCGGCAACGGCTTCAATGGCCCTGCCCGGCAGCACACCGTGGCGCACCATCACCGTGGGGGCCACGCTCAAGCCCATGGTGGAGACCACCGTGCAGTACGACGTGGTGGAGCAGAAGTATGCGCCATCGGAATCTTACCGCCCGGGCCGCTACACGTGGAGCTGGCTCATCTGGCAGGACCGCGCCACTAAGTACGCCGAGCAGGTGCAGTTCATCGACCTCGCAGCCGCCATGGGCTATGAATATACGCTCGTGGATGGCCTCTGGGACAAGCAGATTGGCCGCAAAAAGATTGAAGAGCTGAGCCGCTACGCGCAGCAAAAGGGCGTGAGCCTGCTGCTGTGGTACAACAGCAACGGCAACCAGAACGACGCGCCCCAAGGCCCCAAGAACTGCATGAACACTTCCGTGGCGCGCAAGAAGGAGATGGCTTGGATGAAGAGCATTGGCGTGAAGGGCATAAAGGTAGACTTCTTCGGCAGCGACAAGCAGCACACCATGCAGCTCTACGAGGATATACTCAGCGATGCCAACGACTACGGCTTGCAGGTCATCTTCCACGGATGCACGCTGCCCAGGGGGTGGGAGCGGATGTACCCCAACTTCGTTTCGAGCGAGGCCGTGCTCGCCTCGGAGAACGTTTACTTCTCCGAAACCCACGCCAAGCGCGAGGCTTTCGACCTTACGCTCCACCCCTTCTGCCGCAACGCCGTGGCTTCAATGGACTGGGGCGGCACGATAATGAACCGCCGTATGTCGCGCGACAACAAGAGCCGCCACCCGCGCCATACCACTGATGTGTTCGAGATGGCCGCCGCCATAGTGAACCAGAGCTTCATACAGTGCATAGCCCTGCAGCCCAACAACCTTGCCGAGCTGCCACAGATGGAGCTTGACTGGCTGCGGCGGGTGCCTACGGCGTGGGACGAGACGCGCTTCATCGACGGCTATCCCGGCCGCTACGTGGTGTTGGCGCGCCGTCACGGCGACGCATGGCACGTGGCAGGGCTTAACGCCACCGCCGAGCCAATGGAGCTTAAGCTCAGCCTGCCGATGCTCGCGGGCCGGGAAGTGACGGTGATGACCGACAAGCCCGCCGCCCGGCCTGCCATGGCAGAGCCGCAGCAGGGGCGCGCCAAGGTGGGCAAAGGCGGCTCGCTGAAGGTGACCATACAGCCCTCCGGCGGACTGATAATCGAATGACCAAGGCCGGGCACGCCCCGGCGCGCCCGGCCAACAATCGCCCACAGCCCTCACATTACTCCCAGTTCTCCCATTGCTCCCATTGCTCACAGCCCTCCCAAAGCTTTCCCCGGCTCTCTCCCCACTGGGGAGAGCCGGAGAGGTTTTTTGTTTAAGAAAATTTAACGGGGGGGTAATTGTGGAAATAAGATAAAATCCTTATCTTTGCGGCGTAAAGCAGTGTCATTTGGCCACTACCCCCGGTTTCGGTTTCGGCGGCGCGGCAACGTGAATTAACATGAACTAATTTTTCTTTACCAATTAACATCGACCGGATAAGGCAATGCACATAGGCAAAAGGATAAGGGAAGTACTCGACCAATCGGGCCACAACGTGAGCTGGCTCGCCGCGCAGATAGGCAGCGAGCGGAGCAACGTGTACAACATCTTCCGGCGCGACAACATCGACAGTGAGCTGTTGTGCCACATATCCGTGGCCATGGGACATGACTTCTTTGCCGACCTCTCGGCTGAGTTCGCCGAACGCCTTGCTGCAGCCGAGGCGGATTGCGTGGGCGACGGCGAGCCTGCCGAAGGCACAGAGCCACCGGCCACGCCCGGCGGCGAACATTGACGGGGCGCAGCCTTGCTGCCGCCGGCACACACTAAAGCGCAAAGGGATGATACACATAGGACAACACATAAGGGAGGTTCTCGAGGAGCGCGGCCACAACGCCTCATGGCTTGCCGACATGATACCATGCGAACGCTCCAATGTCTACAACATATTCAAGCGCGGCAGCGTGGGCATCGGCCTGCTCATGCGCATAAGCGAGGTGCTCGGCCACGACTTCTTCGCCGACCTCTCCGCCGCCCTTTCCTGTCAACTTGAAGAGGGCGACGAGTTGGATAACCAAAAGTGACAATACAACTGATACGGGAAAATGATGGAAGAAAGTAAGAAGAATAAGCTGAAGCCTCCCACGTATCTCCCACGCATCTCCCACGTTTAGGCGGGTTTGCAACCCGCCTGCCGTCTGTTGCGGGTTTGCAACCCGCACAAGGCATTGTTCCGTTTCCATTATCCTTAATGCAGTTTGGGCTAAAAGCTACAGTTTCGTGCGCTTGGGCGTTGCCGTCTCGGATTTTTTGCTACCTTTGCCTCGCGAATTTGGAATGATAAACAAGATTATACTTTGGGAAAATGGAAGATAACAAAGACGAAGAAAAAAGAGAACAGAAGCGGAAGTGGCGCTTGTTCTTGCTTTGGATGCTGCCGATGGCAATGGCGTGGCTGTTCAACAGTGCAGACGTAACATATTTGGTAAGCACTGATGTCAACTGGATTCTTGATTCTTTTGGTTATGGCAATGTAGCCCGGCTTTTCTCCATGTCGTGGTGGTCGTGGCCGCTGCTGTTCATCATCGCCGGCCCGAGCGCGTTGTTCTGGCTTAGGTATGCAAGCAGGCAAGCTTACGAGCGGGCCTTGCTGCGCGGTGAGGTGGCCGAAAAGCCGAGTGCATATCGCTCGTTTGTGCTGTCAATCCCGGTTTCAATAGCCATCACCATTGCTGTGCTCATGCTTGATTACGGCGTCCGCTTTGGCAACAACCGCTATCATTCCGCCCCGCCGCCCGAAGCGGTGGACACTGTGAAGTGTGTTGTTGTGAACCGTGTTTTTGGAGCGAGGAAGGACGGCTCTATGGAAGGCCACATCATACTGCAGGAGGATGCGCCCGACAGCACCAAGTTTAAGCTCATGTGGGGCAAGGGCATTGGCAACGACGACTACACCCTTGCCGGCATCTATGTAGGCGGGATCGTTATGGCGCGCGTCGTCACCGGGCGCAAGGGCCTTAAGTATATCGACGGCGACTCGCTCCTGAGCGGGCTGTACAGGAGACCCCTGCCCCCCGCCGCCCCTATGCCAACCATCAGCCCCGGCAGCGGCGCGGCACGGCTAAGCCCACGGGTGGAGCGCGATGTGTGGAAGGCATTGCATAATGGCGCCCACGCCACCATAGGGGGTCTGGACATTGCGTTGCCGGGCGACACGGCGCGGATGGTGGCCACTCTGCTTGACGCCGCTGCCGAGGGCCTGGACGTGGAGCTTCATGTGAATGAACGCTATAGCGAGGTGGCCGTGATGCGCGTTGGCAAGGACAGCCTGAGCCGCAGCAGGGGTTACAAGGAGCCAAGGTTCTCGCGGATGCAGGCAATGGACAGGTATTTCGGGGTACCTACCATGATTGACGGGCGCCCCGTCCCGGCGCTCAAGGACACAGTGAACGATGCGCTGGAGGCCGGCAGGAGGGTGTGCGTGGTATATATGACGGCGGACGGCGACTGGTGTACTTTCTACCGCTTCAGGCGCGTTGTCTCGCTTAAGCAGGATTAGGCCGTAGGCCACGAACTCGCGTAGCTATAGTTTGAATCGCGAAAATCTTTATGTAGAACTCGCGCAGTTCGTGTAATCTTTTTCTTCCCCGGGTCGCAGACCCGGCCACAGATGGCTGCGGGTTGCAAACCCGCAGCAACGTGGAAGTCTACGTGTAAGTTTGTGTGTGAGCCTGCGAGGAAGCTTGCGTGCGGCTCAGCGTGGAAGTTCCTTTATGCCTCCCACGCATCTCCCACGCATCTCCCACGTTCAGGCGGGTTTGCAACCCGCCTGCCTTCTGTTGCGGGTTTGCAACCCGCGTCAGGCCAGTTTGGTTTTCCTTATCCTAAAGACTGCGCGAGTTCGGGATAAGGCTTTTTATCCCGAATCGGTCGTTAGAGCCCAAAACGATTTCATCCTATTGTCGAGCAGGTTGGCAGTCGTCTTTGTCGAACGTTTCGATTGAGAGAGTGCAAAAGCGGAGCTTGCTTCGGTTTTGCCGAACGTGAGAAATGTCTACAAGGCGTAGCGGGCTACGTCGAGACAAAGCGGCTGTCAAGATGCCGACAAGAGGATGGAAGCGTTTGGAAAGCCGACAGCAGACACTGAAACAAGCATTAGGCGGTCTAATGACCGATTTGGGTTTATCCCGAACTCGCATAAGGACTGTTTGCCATTAACCAAAAGATGGCACCGCTCCGCCCTCCGGCGGTGGTGCCATCGCTGTTGAATGTACCCTATTTGTTTGTTACTGCTATCCCTACTGTCCTTAGATTTCCATTGAGGGGGAACGGCGGCTGCGGCAGTGGCCCGGGCCATTCGGTTGGGGCGTGGCTCAGGGCCGTTCCTTTCGGTTGTCGGTTACATTAAAAGATACAATTGAGGTCTGAAAAAGTTATGTTGCGGTTTACTCTGTTTCCTCGTCTCGTTGGCTGGATGTCTGCCGTTGGCGCGCGGCCTGTGGTGCAGGCTGCATAGCCATGGGCATGGCCTTGTTTGGCGGCTGCTTATCTTTCACGTTGCAAAGTTACGCATTCCTCAGCTTACAACCGTAACAAATATAGCGGGAAAAAATACCATTTTTACGGAAATGCGCAAAAAAAGAAGAAAGGAAGCATCACGCCCCCCTTCTCCCACTTATTAGCTATGAAACATTTATTAGCGTTGTCCAAGGCGGATTCGAACCACCACAAACAGAACCAAAACCTGTTGTGCTACCATTACACCATTGGACACTGCGGCTGCAAAGGTAATGCTTTTTGGGCTAACGGCCAAATTTTCTGACTTCTTTTTTCAACTACGGTCAGAGCTTGCGGATGATGGTGAGGCCGTCGCGCATGGGCAGGATGACACGCTCCACGCGCGGATCGCGGGCCACGAGGTCGTTGAACTCCTCGATGCCGCGCGTCTGGCGGTCGTGGTCGTAGGCGCAGTCCACCACGTGGCCATCCCACAGGGTGTTGTCGGCGAGGATGAATCCGCCCGGCCGCACCACCCCGAGGGCCATCTCGTAGGCTTCTGTGTAGGTGCGCTTGTCGCCGTCGATGAAAGCCATGTCGAACTCGATGCCCAGCCGTGGGGCTTCGGTTATGGCGTCGCCTATGGTGAACACTATCTTGTCGGCCACCGGCGAGCCTTCTATCCACGGGCGGGTGAAGTCTTCCTGCTCGTCGTTTATTTCGAAGGTGTATACCTTGCAGCCGTCGTCGAGGCCCTCGGCCATGCAGATGGCGCTGTATCCGCTGAACGTTCCCACTTCGAGAATGTTCTTAGGCCGCACCATCCTCACGAGCATCTTGAGCAGGCGGCCTTGCAGGTGGCCGCTGGCCATGCGCCCGTGTACCGTGTGCAGGTTGGTGGCGCGGTAGAGGCGGTGCAGATAGTCGCCTTCGGGGTCGATGTGCTCAAGCACGTATTTCTCTAATTCTGGGGTCATGGGGTGATCTTTTAGGAGGCGGGAGACAGGAGACAGACAAATGTCTTCAGGAGTTCAGACGGATGTCTTCAGGAGTTCAGTAGTTCAGGAGTTGCAGGAGTTCAGACAAATGCTTGCTGTCCCATACTATGCGCAGCCTTTTTTTACCTTTTTACTCTTTTACCTTTTTACTCTTTGCCAGCTGCCCCATACTATGCGCAGCTTTTTTTAATTTTTAATTCTTAACTTTTAATTCTTGAGAGGTAGTCCACGGCCAGGCGGTATGAGTCGAGTCCGAAGCCGCATATCACCCCAACGCATACGCACGAGATGAAAGAATGGTGGCGAAACTCCTCGCGCTTGTGTACGTTGGAGATGTGTACCTCTATCACCGGGCTCTTGAGCGAGCGTATGCAGTCTTGCAGGGCCACGCTTGTGTGGGTGTATGCCCCGGCGTTGAGCACAATGCCGTCGGCCGTGAACCCAACTTCCTGCATCTTGTTTATCAGTTCGCCCTCTATGTTGCTTTGGTAGTAATCTATCTCTATGTCGGGGAACAGCGCGCGGAGCTTTGGCAGGTATGCCTCGAACGAGCTGTCGCCGTAAATGCCCGGTTCGCGCACGCCGAGCAGGTTGAGGTTTGGCCCGTTGATGATTTGTATTTTCATATCTCGGATATATTTAGTAACTTTGCAATGGCAGGCCGGCATTGTGCCGGGTGGCTGCGGGCGCAAAGTTACACATTTTTTCCGACACGGCTGCCCCGGCCACGGAAAATAGTCCGTTGACCGCGTTTCCGTGTGGGGCCTGCTGCGATTTAGGTTAAAGTAGGAATGCAGATGAACAACGCAAACAAAAATATAGACTCTGACATAGTGCGCGGCTATATGCGGTACCTTAAGCTGGAGCGCAACTTGTCGGGCAACACTCTCGACGCGTATGGCCGCGACCTCGCCAAGATGCTCGACTACCTGAGGCCCGACGGCAGGAGTGTGCTTGGTGTAATGCCCGACGACATACACAACTTCGTGGCAACGCTCCACGACCTCGGCATAGGGCTGAAGTCGCAGTGCCGCATTCTCAGCGGGTTGCGCTCGTTCTTCCGTTTCCTCGTGCTCGACGGATACCGCGACGACGACCCGACAGAACTCATCGAGTCGCCGCAGCTCGGCGAGCACCTGCCCGAGGTGCTCACTGCTGCCGAGGTGGACAGCATGGAAGAGGCCAACCGCGACGACTCGCCGCTATGGCAGCGCAACAGGGCCATCATAGAGGTGCTCTTCTCGTGCGGGCTGCGCGTAAGCGAGCTTACGCACCTGCGCTTCTCCGACTTGTTCGCCGGCGAGGGCTACCTCCGCATAGAGGGTAAAGGCTCAAAGCAGCGACTTGTGCCCATCTCGGGGCGGGCGCTGCGCGAGCTTGACGGGTGGTTTGCGCGCCGCGACGAGTTCCCGCCAAAGCCCGGTGAGGAGGACTACGTGTTCCTCAATCGCCGGGGTAGCCACCTTACGCGCACCATGGTACTCATCATGGTGAAGAGGCAGGCTGAGGCTGCGGGCATACGCAAGACCATCAGCCCGCACACGCTCCGCCACTCTTTTGCCACGGCCTTGCTCGAGGGCGGGGCCGACTTGCGCGTAATCCAACAGCTGCTCGGCCATGAACGCATAGGCACAACGGAAATTTACACTCATCTTGACACCACAACCCTGAGGCAAGAAATCATGGAGCACCATCCACGCAACATCCAGGCTGATGGTGGGGGCGGCGAAAATCCTCCTGCCCATTAATCTCACGCTGGCTCTATATAATTATTAATGTATAAATAACGCATTGATATATGTCAAATGCAAAGGAAACTTGCGTCTTTTTTCGCAAAAAAAGCGTGGAATGCTTGCGTGGTTGCCGGAAAGTGCTTACCTTTGCACCCGCTTTCGAGGAACAACCCCGGGGGCGGCAAAGAGAAGAGTTCTTTGACAGGCTGAGACAGACAGAGGATAGATACAAGCAGCGAGCGGCCATTGAGGCCGGGGCTGGCAATAAAGCCAAGCCCCGTATAAGGAACAGCCCACGCCTTTAGGCTGTGGGCGCAAGAAAAAAGTCAATTATACAATGTAGA
>CALUGA010000009.1 GCA_944320105.1 uncultured Prevotella sp.
GTGCTGTGGCTGCGCTTCCTCACCGAGATATCCGAGCAGACACGCTCCGTGCCGCAGGAACTGCTGGACAACCCGGAAGTGAGCAAAGCCCTGTCGGAGGTGGAGGAGTCCGCCTTCACCGATGCCGAGCTTGAAGGCTACGACAAGTTCTGGGATGCCATCCGCGTGGAATGCACCCTCGTCAACAGCATACAGCGCCGCTACAAAGAGGGGTTAGAGAAAGGAATGGAAGAAGGATTGGCTAAAGGAATGGAAGAAGGATTGGCAAAAGGAAAAGCCAAAGGCATTGAAGAAGGAAGAGCTGAAGGAAGAGCTGAAGGAAGAGCTGAAGGCATGGAAGAAGGAATGGCCAAAGGTGAATTAAGAGGCAAGGTCGACGTAGCCCGCAACCTCAAGCAGATTGGCTTGCCAACAAGCACAATCGCCCAAGCCACCGGACTCACTCCCGAAGCCATCGAACAGCTGTAAACCGCGCATTTATCCCTAACCGGCCATCAAACTGGTTTGGATTTTCCTTGTTTCACATGCTATTTAGCCTGCTCTACACCAAAGCGTAATTAAGCAAACGCCCGCTGCGATTTGGGCATAATTCATGTCGTTTTCCGGCGATTTATAATTTTTCGCCAACCCACTGACAATCAACCAATTAGCAAATCCCATCGTTTTACATTGCAAAACAGGCCGTCTGGGAGGCTCAAACAGGCCGTTTCAGGATGCAAAATGGCCTGTTTTGCAACGGGCTTCCACAGCACCAAACTTACGTGGCACTTTCGGGTTGCCCCAAGCTCCTGTTCGTCCGACAACGGGAGATAACAACGGAGATAACGCGGAAGTCCACAATAAACCCAAATCGTCATTAGACCGCCTAACACATGTTTTTGTGCCGGTGGTCGGCTTTCCAAACGCTTCCATCCTCTTGCCGACATCTTGTCTGCCGCTTTGTCTCGACGTAGAGACGATGTGCACATCGTCTCTACAATAGCGCCATCGACAAAGGCGACAGCCAATCTGCACGGCAATAGAATGGAATCGTTTTGGATTCTAATGACCGATTTGGGATAAAAGCAAATGCGGTAGTCTACGAAGATTTATTTTCACAAACAAAGTCTTAATTTTTATTAAAACAATTGCGCGTTGTTGCGTTATACGCTATTTTGGATAACTTTGCACAACAATTGGTAAATACAGAGTAAAAGAATAAAGCAAAGACTATTATGAGAAAAACCTTCCACTTGCTTGCCGCCATGCTGCTCTGTGCAGCATCTGCCGTGGCAGGCGAAATAACCGAAAAGCAGGCTTACCAGATAGCCGGCAGGTTCTTCAACAGTAGCCAGGCCATGCGCAAGGCACCCGCCACACAAGGCGAGGCAACCATCACCCTGGCGCAAGCCGCCGAGGGCTACTATGCCTTCAACAGAGGGCGCGGCGGGGGCTACGTCATCGTTGCTGCCGACGACCACGCCCGAGCCGAGGTGCTGGGCTACTCCGACAGCGGCACCTTCCGCCCCGACTCCATGCCCGAGGCCATGCGCTGGTGGTTGGGCGAGTATGCCCGCGAACTGGCCTACGCCGCACAAAGCCCTGCCAACGAAGCCAAGCAGCTCAAGAGGCAGCTGCCCACCTACAGTGCCATCGAACCTCTGCTCTCCTCGCTGTGGGGGCAGGACGACCCATACAATGCCCTCTGCCCCACGTACCAGGGCGAGAAATGCCCATCGGGCTGCGTCGCCACTGCCGTGGCACAGATAATGTACTACCACAAGTGGCCGGAGCACGGCACCGGCTCGCACTCCTACGACTGGGTGGTGAACGACCAGGTGCAGAACAAGTTCTCAGTCGATTTCAGCAAGAGCACATACAACTGGCAGGCCATGACCGACACCTACGGCGAAGGCAGCTCACAGGCTTCCAAGGATGCCGTGGCCAAACTGATGTACGACCTCGGCGTGGCCACCGAGATGGGCTACCATCCCTCAGGCAGCGGCACGTCGTCAACCGAGGCCATCAAGGCCATGGCCAACTACTTTGGCTATGACCCCGGCGTCAACGTGCTTTGGCGCAACTACTACGGACTGGCCGAGTGGCAGGAGATGCTCTACGGCAGCCTCGCCGCCGGCTACCCCGTGTACTATGCCGGCAGCTCTTACGACGGGGCGCACGCCTTCGTATTCGACGGATACCGCGATGGCTACTTCCACGTGAACTGGGGATGGGACGGCATGAGCAACGGCTATTTCCTCGTTTCCGCACTCGACCCCGCCGCACAAGGCACCGGCGGCAGCTCATCGGGCTACAACTTCAGCCAAAGTGCCGCCATCAACCTCAGACCTGCCGAGGCCGGCTCCGTGGCCACGCCACTCATGTACTGCGCCATGGGTTTCTACCCCCTTACGCAAATAACCAGCCTGGGCGACTCTGCCACCTTCACCGGCGGCTTCTACAACTATGGCTTCGGCACTTGCAACCTGACGCTCGGCATCAAGGTGGTTAGCCCCGACGGCGACTCCATCTACCTCGCTTCCGACTATTCCGCCGAAGTACCATCAAACTATGGATACAGCGATTTCGAGATGAGCCTCGAGGGTTTCCCCACAGAGACTGGCAGATACCTCGTATATCCGGCCTACCGCGATGAGAACGATGGCCGATGGCACGACATTCGCTCCAACATAACAGAAGGGAAAACCCACCTGATTGCAATCGTAGAGGAACAGTATATACTCTTGCTCACACCCGATGCTCCCGTGGAAAGCGCAGAGGCCGCCAACGTTTCGCTGATCTCAACGCCTTACGCGGGCGAGAACTTCCAAGTGAAGGCTACCATCACCAACAATGGCAGCGACGAATACATCGACGAGGTGTTTGCGGCTATTGTGGCAGTTGGCGGCACCGAAATCCTGTCCAACTCCAACCCCATCGCTGTTGACATCCTCGGCGGAGATGCCACCGAGCTTACGTTCACCCTGCCCGCACCAGAGGAAACGGGCAGCTACGAGCTTGTGATTGCCTCGCTCAACGCGAACACGATGCTTAGCGAACGACTGCCCATCACCGTCACCGAGGCTCCTTCCGGCTCACTGAGCTTCTCCATGGCAAGGCCGCTCACCGTAAGCAACGCCAACAACGTCACGGCCGACGACCTGCACTTCTCGGCATCCATCACCTGCAACTCTGGCTTCTACGGCGACCAGATCTTTGCCTACGTGTTCCCCGAAGACGGCGACGACTACGTTGGCTACCTCTCCACCGACCTCTACATCGGGGAGGGCGAAACGCGCAACGTCACCCTCAGCGGCAGCATCGAAGGTCTTGAGGTGGGCCGCACCTACACCGCTTCGCTCTACTACTTGATTGCGGGCTACTACCTCCAGGCCATAAGTCAAAGCTCCAACAACATCGCCACCTTCACCGTAGGCGCGCTTACCCCTGTCGATGGCATCAGCGACGACGCACAGCCCCACGACATCAGCGTATACAACCTCGCCGGCCGCTGCCTGCTGCGCCAGCACGCCACCACGGCCGACCTCTCGCAGCTCGCCCCCGGCACCTACATCATAAAGGCCAACGGCAAGACCAAGAAAGTGGTGAAGAATTAAAAGTTAAGAGTTAAAAATTAAAAGTTGCTCCACCCCTTCGATAATTAAAAGTTAAGAGTTAAAAATTAAAAGTTGCTCCACCCCTTCGATAATTAAAAGTTAAGAGTTAAAAATTAAAAGTTGCTCCGCCCCTTCGATAATTAAAAGTTAAGAGTTAAGAATTAAAAGTTGCTCCGCCCCTTCCGCGTGGCTGTCCTCGTGGATGGGCGGAGCTTCAGTTCTCCCAGAACTCCTATAAGTCCTATTTGTCTTATTTGTCATATAAAGCCCTATCCCCCTATAATCGCAGCCCCACTGGGCGTAGCGGCCCCTCTCCACGGGAGAGGGCGGGGGGAGAGGCTTTCCCTTTACCAATCATGAAACAACTATTCCCATTCCTTGCAGCCGGCGCGATAGCGGCGGCCTGCTCAGGTGGCACAGCCACCACCCCACCCCGCCCCGCAGACGGCATCACACAGGCTTCTGCAATCTCCGTTGGCTCCAACAGGATGCGCCCGGCGGCGATAGTCTACCGCACCACGCGCGACTACAGCAACAACGTGCCGGTAACAATGAACGGCAACCGCACGAGCATCACCTCTTACCCCGACCCGGCCGACCTGCGCAACACCGAGGCTAAGCCACTGCCCCTCGCCGACGGCTACTTGCTCGACCGACGAGGCATAACCACAACAACAGCGTTCCTCGACTATACCTATGAGCAATATGCCGCACTGCCCGAAGCCCCCGACCGCGCCACACTGACGGCTCACATCATCGACCGCAACCCTTTCACCGAGATGTACTCGCTGCCCATCACCGCCTCCGAGGCCCGCACCGACACAGCCCGCTGCCGCGCCTTCATCACCGCCGGCTTCAAGGGCTGCACGCCCCTGCTAACAGCCCCAAAGCCTGTAAAAATTAAGAATTTAGGGCGTTAGGAGTCAAGGAGTTAAGGAGTCAAGGAGTTAAGACAAATGCAAGTATGGCAGGGCGTGGCTCGCATATTCCCAGTACTCACAGTACTCCCATTACTCCCAAACCTCCCAACAAAAAAGCAAGCCCTTCCCGCAACTGTGCTTCGGGAAGGGCTTGCCTTTCTTAATTCTTCACTCTTAATTCTTCATTCTTCACTCTTAATTCTTCATTCTTATTTTCCCCGTCTTTACGCTCTCCTCGCCTCTAACAATCTCTACTACGGCCACGCCCGATACCGGGGCGGCAAGACGGAGCGTAGAGCCTGCGGCCACACCCTGCGCAGCCATCACACCCGAGGCAGAGAACACTCGCACCACGTCGCCCTCGGCAAGGCCGGTCACGGCCACTGTAGCAGCGGCAGGCGACCAGATGCGGATGGCGTCGGCCATGCGGTCGTCGGCCATGCGCCTGAAGCTAACGGTGAACCGTCCGTTCACCTCGCCGCCCTCAGTCACGGAGAAGTCGTAGCCACCCTCCAGCAGGTCGGCAGTGCTACCCGTGGCAGCATCGTGCAGCACCACGGCCTCATAGCCGTCGGCGGAACAGTCATCGGGCAGGGCAATGGTGTACATGCCCGCCTCGGGCAGACTCAGGCCCACGCTCACCGCGCCCTCGCGGTTGACGGCAGAGAGGAGCGAGTAGCGGCCCGAGCCGCGCTCAGCGAATATCTGCGCAGCGGAGTCAGCCATCCACTTCACGCCGTCAGCCGACAGGTCGAAGTCGGTGCGGGCTGCCGTAGCCTCCACGGCGTTTAGCTGCAGCACGTCGCCGCCGCCAAGCCCGGCGGAGCGGGTGTCGCCCGCAGCAGTCACGGAGAGCTGTATGGCGGCCATGCCTGCGTAAGCCCCACCCTCTTCAGGAACGTTGTCCTCATCAGGCTGCTCCACTGCGAACGTCTCGCCCTCGGCCTTCAGCGTGGCCGTTTGGGTGAACACGGCATCGCCTGCGGGGATGTAGCCCCCAGTGGTAGCCTCGGATGTGTTCAGCGTGATGTAGTTGTCGTCGTCGTGGCCATAGATAACTCGGCCATACTCCATGTCGTCATATTTCATGGCACAGAGGTAAGGCGAGCCGAAGAGGTTCCAGCTCATGTTCTCCTTGTGGGTGAAGCGGTTGCCGCCATCGGCGGGCGTTGCCCACGGTTCGTTGAAGTTGTTGTAGGCCAGCGTCACCTGCTTGGGCGCGTTCATGCCCGGCCCCTCGGCATACACATTGTCGCCCTTGCCAACGAAGCGCACGCGGGCCTCGGCAGAGCCTTGGCTGTTGTCTATCAGCAGACCCGTGCGGCCGTAGGCGGTGGCGTCAGTCCATGCCTTGCCGTCGGCACTGTCGAAGGTATAGTCGTAGGCGGCGCGCTTCGCCCCATCGTAATACTTCACGGGCAGGGCTGAGCCATTCTCGAACATGCTCACTTCAAACGGCACGTAAGCCATGTCGATGCCGTCCGCCGCCACGCTACGCTCCACGATAACGTTATCCAAGCCTATGTTCTTGCCGTTGCCACGCAGTCCGGCGCGGTGCTCCAGCAGCAGCACTCCGGGGCAGAACGGGGTTGCGGCGGCATAGTCGCGCCGGAGCAGCAGTTCCTTGCCGCTGCGCACGTACACCACCGACTTACCGTGGGGATAGTCTTCGTCTGTCACAGCAGCGTTGTCATAATTGATGTTCCACGTCTCGAAGCAACCATTGTCCACCGCGTTGCGTATGCGCAGGTTGCCGGCTATGTCGCGGTGGTGGCCCACGGCATCGATGCAAGCCGTGGTAGCGGCGCCGTCGGTGTCACCGTCTATGTCGGCAGACGTTTCCATGAGCTGGTAGTTCCAGTGCTCATCGGCAACGTAATCGTTTGTCTCTGTGGCGTTGCCCCGATTGTTCGCGCTGCCCTCAGCCGCCGTTATGTCGCGCGTGGCGGTTACGTTCACGGCCTTTGCGCCGCTCACGCCGCCATACACAAGCGTATTGTAGAGCATTCCATCGGCTTCGCCGCTAACATCGCCATTGACTATCGACGTGGCGAGGTAACCATTAGTGACAGTGGCATCTCTCGTCACCACGAAGCCGTCGGACACGGCATCGGCAGCCGCCACGGCCACCGACTGAAGCTCGGTGCGGTTGGCGCGCTCAAGCAATCCGCTGCGGGCGGATAGCAAACCACTCACAGCATCGCCCACGCCATGCCAATTGCCGTCGGCGTCCTGCGAGATGGCAGATGTCTGCTCGTCGTTCATGCCGCCGTACACCTTGGTATTGGGCAGCGTGAGGCGCAGCGACTGCCCATCGATGTTGCTGTGTACAAACACATACCCGCTTTCTCCTTGGTTGTTGTTGGCGTAGATGCCTGCAAGGTCGGCTGCGCCCTGAAGGTCGTCAAGGGCCTTGTCCCAGCTGCTGCCGTCGGCATCGTCGGCCACCACGTCGGCCTTCACGTAGACAATCGGGCGCAGCGGAGCCTCATACTCGTAGGCGCCAATGTCTATCGTGCCGTCGGTAAGGCGCGGGTTGCCCGCAAGGTCGCGCTCTGCGGCGGGGATGGGGTCGTCACCAAGTGCATGGCTGGCGTAAAGCGCGTTGTCGCCCTTGTTAAGCAGCGTGAGACTGGGGCGTATGCGGTAGTCGCGGCTCTCTTTGTCGGCATTGAGCGGGTCGCGGAAGTTAGGTCCGTTCTCTATGTCCTCGTTGTTCTCGCGGGCTGCCTTGTCGTCATTGCCAGTAAGGCCGAACGCACGGTTGTGGTTTTCGTCGCTTTGCGAGATGTTGTTAGTCTTGTTGTTCCAGGAGACTGTGTTGTAGATTGAGAGGGCTGGGAGGGCTGAGAGATTTTGGAGGTCTGAGCCGTTGTTGGCGAACGTGGTGTTCACGAGCGTGGTCGTGCCATTGGGGGTGAGACCTGCCAGGCCGTTGTCGGCAAAGAGGGTGTTGTAGATGAGCACCGAGCCGTTGTTATCGCCAATCCGCATACCGTCACCACCGTTTGCGCGCAGCGCGCCGTTCTTCATGGTGAACGTGCCGCCCTGGGCGGTGGCGGCCATTACGCCGCGCCCCTGGCTGTTGATGAACGTAAAGCCCTCCACCACCACGTCCTTATTATTGGCATTCACGTTGAGCAGGTTCTCTGCATCAAGGGCGTTAGGATGGTTGCGCACCACGGTCTGGTTGGCGAAGTCCTGCGTATGGGCGACGCCTGTGCAGGAGCCTTTGATGGTGAGCGAATCGGAAAGATTGTTGTCGCTCATGGTGAGCACATAGGCCTGCCCGGCTGATAGGCGCGGCAGCGAGTAGTTGCCGTTGCGCACGTAAATCGTCCGCGCCCCCGCGTTCTGGTCCGGGTTTGACGCCCCGGCTATGGCACCGCGCAGGTCGCTGGTGGCGTTGGCCCAGCTGTCGCCGCTGCGGTTGCCGGCATCCTCGGTGGCCACGTATATGGCGAGCATGGTGCGGAAGTTCGACACATACTGGTACTCGTAAGCGCCTATGTCGATGGGGCGGTCGCCAGTGATTCCGGTGCCGGGGTCTACGGGGCCTGAGTAGCGCTCGTAGTAAGCATTGCCCATGTATTGGTTGCAATAAGCGACAAGCTCGTCATCGCCAAACCATTCGTTATACGCCCCCGAGACGGCGCCGCTGGCGTTGGTGAGTCCGTCGCCCGCATCGGTGGCCACGGAGATGGCGGCAGGATTCCAGAGGTTGGTGGCGTCGTTGCCGCCGATTCCCGCCGTGGCAGCTGGCTTGACGAAGCGCGGGCCTGAAGCATCGGCGTTGCGGGCGGCGAGCAGTATGTTGCCGCTGGCGTTGCCGTCGGCAAACTTGCCTGCATAGTCGTGGTCGCTGGCCGAGTGGCTGATGGCTACGTGGGCTGCGTCGGTCTCTGTGTCATAGCCTTGGCTTTCGTTGCCCCAGATGAGGGTGTTGGTGAGTGTGCTCTTGCCGTTGTGGTTGTAAAGCACAGCGTTGGTCTGGGCCTTGTTGCGGGCGAAGGTACAGTTAATGATGTCGAGCCGCGGGTCTACGTTGGTGATAACGCCCTCGGCGAAGTTTGTGCCTATGGCACCGCCCTGCCCTGTGGTCTCGTTGTTCACGAAGAGCGAGTTTACTGCATGGAGCGAAGTACCGTCATAATTGATGCCCGCAAGGAAGATGGCTCCGCCGCGGGCGGGCTGGGTAGTGCCAGAAATATCAGGAAGCTCTGGTGCCGTCATGTTGGCAGACCAGCCGTTGCCGGCGAAGATTGAGCCTATGACGTTGAGGCGGGCGTCGCGCACGAAGACGGCACCGCCGCGCACTCCGTAGTTGTTCATCAGTCGGCAGCGGCTGAGCGTGTAGCCCACGCCGTCGGAATAGATGCCGCCGCCACGGCCCTGCTCGTTGCTCTCGGACACTGCGGAGAGCACGTTGCTGGTCTCGCCGTTCATCACGGTGAGCCCGTCGAGCGTCACGGGCATGGGGTCGCTTACGCCGGTGGCATCGGAGTAAACCACGTGGTAGACGTTGCTCGCCGTGGCCGATACGTTGATGTTGCCCGAGAGGATGGTCTGGTTGGCCAGCTCCCAGGCCTCTTCGATGCCGTTCTGGTTGAAGTCGGAATACTTGCGGACATCTATTATGCCATTGATGTTGCCATCGGCTGCAAGCTTCAAGGTAGAGCCGTCGGCGCAACTGATGCTCTCAACACCGCCTGAAGAGATAAGCTCAGTGCCGCTGAAGCCGCCATATATCCTCACCCCGTGGGGAACGGCGAACGAGTAGAGACGCTGGTCGTAAGCCACGTCGGCGGTTGTCTCGCGCTGCGTGGAGGGCTTGTAGGTGCCGCCGCCCACGAGAATCTCGAACTCCTCGTTGGCGTAGCCTTTCTCCCGCTGCTGGCGGATGTAGGCGAGCGCATCGTCGAGGGAGGAGAACGAGGTGTAGAACGAGCGGCCGAGATAGTCCATCATCTTGGTGTCGTCTTCAAGCTTCACGTTGGCCGTTTGCGACACGAAGAGACGCTTGAAGAAGCTGGTGGGCAGCACACCGCCGTTGTAAGCAAAGGCGCCGGCGTCGATGCGCTCAAGCTGCTGGTTGCGATCGATGCCCTGCACGTCCTGCGCGCTTACGCCGAACTCCGCTGCGAGCGCATCCTGGTACTCATCCCTGACGCCGTGCTTCACGAGGGGCGAAAACTCTTTGAGGCGACGGTAGCTGTCGGCAAAGTAAACGGTGGAGTCGCCCGTCATGGAGGCGTTCTCGAAGTCGGAGGGCATCTCCTGGCGCTCAATGAAGCAGTCGTTGAATGGATAATACTCGCCATCGTTCACATCACCGAACACGGTGGCAAGGCGACTGTCGGCAAAACGCTCCGTGCCAACACCGCTCACGTTGCGGCCCGAGGGGGCGTCGTTGCCCCAGATTACGGTGTTTACGCTCATGGCAGCCCCATCCTCAAGGTAGAGGCCGCCGCCGTCGTCGGCAGTGTTGTCGGCAATGGTGCATGAGATGATGTGGGCACGGCTGTCCTCAGCGGCATCTGTGTTGTCGGCATAGATGCCGCCGCCGCTCGTGGCGGTGTTGCGCAGCAGGGCCGTGCCGCTGACGGTGGCGCCCGGCATGAGGTAGAGGCCGCCGCCCTCAATGGCCGTGCAGCCCTCCACGATGCAGTTCCTCACGTGCGCCCCGGCAGGCACTATGGCACCGCCGCCACGGGTGTTGGGGTTGCCCGCCCCGGCCAACGACGTGGCCGAGCCGTCGGTGAGCCACAGGCCGTCGATGATGGCTGGCTCTTCGAGAGCCGCCGTGCCGGGCCAGCTGCCAAAGGTTACGGTGTGGAAGCCCTGCACCTCCTGCGGTATCGTTGAGCCTTGCGCAGGCACCGCCACGGCACTGAGCACCGTGCGGAAGCGCATAACGTCACGTGCTTCGGTATTATTCCAGTCCTCAGCTTCATCATTATAGCCGCCCATGAGCGTAACGCCTGCCGGCACAACGTAAGTGTAACTCTGAGGACTGTTTGCATCTGCCAACGTATTGGCATGGTAAACGAACGAAGCATCCTCGTAGCCTGCCACCTTGACTACAGCATAAACAAAAAAACCATCTTTAACTTTTTCACCTGCATCCGTAAGTATATTCTGAAGTTTCATGGCACATGCCGCATTGGCTTCATTCTCGCCACTGCGAGACCCTGCACCATTTTGGGATACATAATATGTGCCTACACTATTTCCGGAAGTACTTGTCTGGGTGTATTTTATATTATCTTCATTGTCGCTTTCGTATGCACCAATATCAATTGTACAGTCCTTTATACGGTTTGTGTAGTCCATATCTGTGTCTGGTATGCTCACACCATCACCAAGATTTTCAGTTCCAGTATTAAGGCATGTACTTCCCACTGCAAGTCGATAATTATTTTCCGATTGAGCAGAATTGCCTCTTGCAAAAGGATTGGGAAGATTTTCTCCTACTTGATTTCTGTAAACATTGTCATTTGTCACAAATTGGCCTCTGATATTATCACCAACGCGTCCACTGACATAACAATTGTAAGGCTTATCGAATGTGGTTGGAGCAGAAGAAGTTATTTGATAATTTGTATAATAGTTGTAATCTACATGTGTTACACCAACATTTCCATAAATAATACAATTATACAACCCTAATTTTGAAAGACGAGTCATATTGTCTTCAGCATATTGGAAAATGCCACTGCCATTACCTGCGTCTAACGGTTTTCTGTCACCTGTACGATTGAAAGCAACTGTATTGTTATAAAAAGTTGCACTCTCAATAAAGAGACCACCACCTGCGACTTCTGCATGATTGTTGGCAACAACCATATTAAATCCTGTACCGACAATCATATAAGCCCCACCGCCATAAGACTCGGCTCCACTGCTCAGATTATTAACAAGGAAGCTGTTGTTTATAACACTGTTCAAACCATCCATATAAAGCCCGCCACCACGAGAACGACTACCATGGGTATAGTTGTTCACAACAACCAAGTTCTGGAGTGTGACGCCACGAAAGGCACGAACACCTGCACCGCCATCACGGTTTGCTGTGTAATTCTTAATATATCCATGCCTTACAGTGAAGCCGTCCCACAATGCGCGGGTATATTCAACGTAATGCTGTGGGTCTTCGTTGTAACGGTAACGGTTAGCACCCCACTTATCGGCATCGTTATTTTCAACAGCCCAAGTAGGAACACAGACATCCGGCTGATACAATACATAATGACGTACGGTAGAAGAGCCAGGCATCCAACTGTCACTGACAACTTTACCCGTATTGTTATTTGTCCACGTCACCGGTGATTCTTTGCGAATCTGTAGTATTGTCTCATAATCACGCGCCTTCAATGTGTTATCGCGCGATGGAATATAACCAGACAACAAGGCCATACGGTCGTCCTCACCAGGAGTACCGTCATTTGGGAATCCGCCGTAGACACGAACGCTGTCGCGGATTACAAAACCTTTGTAATCCGTGTAAATACCTGCTCCGACCCACACGTCTATTCTTTCACTTACAGGATGGGTCTTGTTCCATTCAGACGCTTTCTCAATGGCATACTGAAGACCACTGACGTATTGCTCATCACGGTTGTTGGTTATTACGTTGTTATAATCTCCTCTATAATTGTGAGTTCCGTCCAAAAATGTACCGTAATGTCCAGCTGTTGGACCGTAAGTACTGCTTCTGTAAAGGTCATAATCATAAGAAGAAGGTTTCAGCACACCGTCTCTCACGATGTAAAAGTCATTTCCGTCGCCATTACTTTCCAAGTTGCATATTGCATTGCCATTAATTGCGTTCTCCCACGACGAGCCGTCGCCCGCAGTGGAGATATCCATGCTCGGCGAACCGTCGATTTCCTCGCGGTCGCCATCCCACACGGTGTTGTACGAGCGGACATAAATCACCTTGCCAGCTCGCGGCAAGTCGGCCTCGTATGCGCCAAGATCGGGAACGCCGCCGAGGTTGCGCTCGTTGCCCATGATGTCGGCAGCGAGGGCTGTGGATGCACCTTTATTAATAATGTGGGTGGCAGCGTCGGCAGAGCTTGTTAGCGGGCGGAACGAGGAGTAGCCGCCGAGGTAGGTGTCGAAGCCGAGCGTCGCACCGCGCCCGTTGGTGGGGTTGGCGAAGTTCTTCGCACCGTCGGCGCCGGTGGTGGCCAGCTTCTTGTCGATGCTGTTATTGCTCGTGTTGCCCTTGGAGAACGAGCTACCCGTGAGTACATCTTCGTTGGTCACTGCCGCCCCGATGTTGTTCACTATGGTAACGTGCTCCATGGTTAGGTTGCCGGCGGGGCAGTTCACAATGGCCGTGGTCTCGTCGGTGTTAGTATTGTTGTTCACCACGCAGTTGCGCATGGTGAGAGTGGCGTTGCGGGCGTCGATGGCGGCGGCTGTGGCAGCGGTGTTGTTCTCGAAGATGCAGTTGGTGAGGGTTACATCGGCCCCGTCGCGCACGAGCATTCCCGCGCCATACTGCAGCGAGGCTGCCCCGGCGGCGTAGCCGTTGATTACGTGGAAGCCGTCAAGCTCAACGTTGGCGCCCTGCTCCACTGTCACCACGTGGTAGAGTCCGTCTTCGAGCGAGTCGCCGCCGTTGTTGCCGTTGAGCTGCGAGCGGTAGGTGAGCGGGTCGCGCACCACGCTGCGGCTCTCAGCATCGTTGCGGTGGTAGCCGCCTACGATGCGCAGTGGCTTGCCGCTCTGCATGGCGAGGATGTCGAGCGTGGCGGTCTTCGGGTCGTCGTTTACAAAGGCGTAGCGCGGCCAGAGGTTGCCCTCAAGCACACGGATGACGAGGGAGTCGACGTTATCTTTGAACATCTGGGTTTGTAAAACCATCTTCTGCCCGCTACTCATGATAGTATCGCTGCCGGGGGTAATGGTTGCGAAGAAACTGATGGCATCGTTGAGCGAGCGGTATGCCGTAGCCCACGACGAGCCGTCGTGCGACGGCTCTGTGCAGCCGGCATCCACGTAGATTACAAGGTTATAATTATTTTCAGCATTGCGCTCCAGCGCAGGCACTATGGGCGAACGGTCTACATGGAAAGCGCCCACGGCGGGCTTCTGGTCGAAGAGGCCGCCCTCGATGTCAATCTCGGGGGCGAGCACCACCTCTGCGGGCAACTGACCGATGGCCATGCCTCGCGCCCAGAGGTTGGAGCCGGCAATGGGCTTCCAGTAGTAGTCGATGGCGGTGCCGTTGGCGGAGTTCCAATCTGACTGCACTCCAATCTTGCCTTGCAGGCTGTTGTCATCGGTGTAGTTTGTAGCCCCGGTGTTGGTGGCGAATCGCGGGCCAATGCTCTCGCTGTTGTCCGTTATGCCCCGATTGGCGTCTACGAGGCTGAGCGTCTGCTCCTGCAGCGTGTTGTTCCACACGGCGTTGTTCACGCCCGACATGGCGTTGTACATGAAGCGCACGTCGGCCACCTGCGGGTTGCGGGCGTACATTGGTATATTGGTGGAAGTCTGCGCGTCGCTGCCCATGCGGTTGTTCCACACCACTGAGTTGGCCACGAGGGCGTAGCCGTCGATGTATATGCCGCCGGTCTGCGAGGCGTTGGGGTCGGTCAGGTCGGTGGCGGTGATGCAGTTGTTGTTGGCAATGGTGTTCTGCAGCAGCACGCCGCCTCGGGCGCAGTACACCGCTCCGTTGCCTCGGGCGGTGTTGTTGGTCACCACGCAGGTGGAGAGCACGAGGTACTCGGGGATGGAGCCGTCGCCCACGCTGTTGTCGAGGTATGCGGCTGCTCCGTTGCGCGCCGTGTTGTTGGCGAGCATGGAGCGGTGCACGAGGCCCTGGCCGCTCACGTAGACCGCGCCGCCGGCAGCCTCGGCGTTGTTGTTGTATATGAGCGACGTCTGCACGCGCCCATCCTTGAGCCACACTCCGCCGCCGTTGCCCGTGGCGTAGTTCTCCTTCACGATGCAGTTTTGCAGGCGGGCGTTCTCGCCGTCGATGTAAACGCCGGCGCCGCAGTCGGTCATGAAGTCAGCCAGGCCCGTGTTGCCCTGGGCGTAGCCGCCCCGGATGGTTACGCCGTCGAGCACGGTGACGCGGGCGAACGCCTGCTCACCCTGCATGGGGGCAAACCATACGACGTGGCGCGAGTCGCTGGTGAGCGTCCAGCGGCCGTCGGCGTAGGCAAGGTTTGCGTGGTCGTAGTATGCGCCGGAGAGCACCGTCGTGTTCTTGAACTGCCACGGCATGGAGCCGCTCATCTCGCGCTCGGTCTTCGACGTCTCTGTGCCGGCAAAACCGCCATAGACGCTTATGCCGGAACGCATACGGAAGGAAGCGGAATAGTTCATGCCGCTGATTACGTAGGACTGCGGTTCATACTCACCCGCAGCCACCCACACTTCGCCGGGCAGCTGCTGCGGGTTGTCATCGGCAAGGTCGTCGATCATGGCCTGTATGTTGCCGGAAGCATTATCCCACGACGTGCCGTCGCCGGTGCCGCCGGGCCTTACGTAGCGCACACGGCCCTCGGCCATGGGCTGGTACTCAAAAGCGCCAATGTCGATGCTGTTCCCGGCGATGCGGGCATTGCCGCCGAGGTCGGCAGAGCCGAAGTAAGACTCCGTGTAAGCCCCGTTGTCGCCCGCATCAACGAGCGGCGTGGCCTCCATGGGTTCCCATGTCCAGAGGGGGTAGAGCTGCGAAAGGATGAGGTAGTCGGTGTCGAAGCCAATCTTTACCGACGGCGAGCTGAAGTGGGGGCCGTCGGGCTCGTTGTTCTTGGCGGCGAGGTAAACGTTGTCATTGCCTTCGGTGCCGCCGGGGTTGGCCTCGGGGTAGGCCGAATGGCTGAAAACGGGGCGGGAGGCGGCGGTCATGGAGAGGAGCGAGTTGCCCCACACCACGGTGTTGAGCACTTGGGTGGAAGAATTGCCATCGATGCCGGCGCCGGTGTTGCGCACCACGGTGGAGTTGATGACGCGGGCATTATTGCCGGAAAGGAGGATGCCACCGTTTTCGTTGTTGAACACGGCGGTGTTCACCACTGTGCCTGCGCCCCGCAGGCTGATGGCGCCGCCCGAGTTGGAGAGCGTGCCGCGCGCCCCGGCGGCGTTGTTGAAGAAGCCGCAGCGGTCCACGATGCCGCCCTGAACGCCGTCGGCCACATAGAGCGCGCCGCCCTCAGCGGCATAGTTCTCTATGAAGAAGCAGCGGCGTATCTCGTAGTTGACGCCTTGGCCAGTGACAAGGATGCCGCCGCCCTGTTCGCCTGCGCCGTCGGCGTGGCCACGGGCTATGGTGATGCCGTCCACCACGGTGGGCTGCTGGTTCTGGTTGCCGCTCGCTTGGGTGCGCTCAAGGTTGAGCGTGAGCACACGGGTGGCATTATCCTGCCGCAACGTGTTGGCGGGGAAGATGAGGTTTGTTGCGTCTACAGTGTCATCGCGCTGGATGTCGGCGGTGAGCACCGTGCGGTAGGCCATGCGGTAAGCCTTGCCGTCGATTACGGCGCGCCCGTCGATGGAAGCCTCCGTGCCGGCAAAACCGCCATAGAGGCGAACGCCGGCCTTGAGCGTATAGCCGCTCTGAGGCACCACATACGAATGCTCGCGTCCGCCTTCGGAATAGCCCATGAGCCACAGCTCGTCGCCAGCCACGGCGCGTTGTATGGCCGTGGCCAGCGGCAGGGGGGTATCCCACGACGCGCCTGTGCCTCCATCGGTTGCATTAACGGTTACATAATATCTCGTGGCCTGCGCCCCAACAGGGAGCAGAGCCGCCATCATCATGACACACAAAAAACGAAAAACCTTATTCATATATTGTATATCTTTAGTTCAGGAGTTCAGACGTATGCGGGCAAGCCCAGTTGAAAGGCGCAGCCCAGTCTCCAGTATTCAGTATTCAGAGTTCTGTCTTCTGTATTCTGTCTTCTGTATTCACTTTCATCCCAGTTTCCGCCACGTTCCGGCGGGTTTGCAACCCGCCGGGTGGAGGTTGGGGGTTTGCACCCCCCGCAGCGGACACGCTGCCATGCTCCTTGTTTTCCCTGCCGGCGTTTGTTGTCGGGTCGCTGACCCGGCGCCGGGAGGCGGCGGGTTGCAAACCCGCCGCAACGTGCCATCCCCGCAACGGCGCGCTGCCATATTCCTTGTTTTCCCTGCCCGCGTTTTTTTGTCGGGTTGCAAACCCGACCCAGGGGAGGCGGCGGGTTGCAAACCCGCCGCAACGTGGGCGGGCAACGTGGATGCCTGCGTGGGAGGCAACGGGGCCGCAACTGGGAGTCCGAAACCCGCCGCAACGGCGGGTTTGCAAGCCCCAGTTAACTTCCACGTCCCGGCGGGTTTGCAGCCCCAGTCAACTTCCACGTTCCGGCGGGGTTACGCCCCCAGTTAACTTCCACGTCCCGGCGGGTTTGCAACCCGCCGGGTAGGGATTGGGGGTTTGCAACCCCCGCAACGTGGGTGATACGTTGTCTCAAACTTGCAGCAAAATTAAAGGGATTGTGGCCGTAGAGACGATGTACACATCGTCTCTACAAGAGGCGATTCAACCCTTACTCATTCCACTGCAACTGTATATCGGTTACCCCAGAGATGCCGCGGATGGTGGTATTCACCTTATACCACGTGGCCTGCCTGAGAGGGGCAGGGAAAGTGAAAGTATATTCGCGAGATGTTTGGGAGTCGCCGTTGGCCGTGGTGGCCTCGATGTCAAACCTTACCTTGGGGGCGGCTCCACCATCGGGGAACACGTAATGGTAAACGCGGCCATTGCGTTGGCTTATCTCCGTGGTGTTGAGGAACAGGGAAGAGCCGCAGAGCGATGCTGCGTTCTCACTGAACGAAGGAAAGAGGCGGCCGCTGCCCGCACCACCATCATCGGGGGTTGCCCCGCCACTGAATGCGAAGTCCGTGACGCGCACATTGGTATATTTGGGATAGGCGTCAGCGGCATCCCACTGTATGTCTATCTTGGCAGCGAGGCGGCGGAGCGTCATTGTGGGCGTGGCCTGCCCCACCTCACCCTCAGTGCCTTGGCGAATCTCGTAAGTGCCAAGGCCGCCGGTGGCGGCATCAGCGTAATAGCCAGTGGCCACGCTGAGGAACTTGCCCACGCGGTTGGTATCGCCTTGGGCATAGCTGTTGGGGATGGTGAGCGAGGCCACAGCGTCGGTACTGTTAGCCCAACCGTCGATGACGTCGCCGAGGTCTTTACCACCGTCAGTCACCGCGATGCCGCTGCTGTACGTCACGCCATATATATGCACGTCGCCGGGCTGCACGTCGAGCGCGAGCCGCCTTACGTTGGCATTGCCGCTGACCGCAGGCAGGCGGTCGAACTCTTCCTTGGTGATAATCTTGGCCATGCGGCGTTGTGCAGGCATGGAGATATCATCGCTGTTCTGCACATACTCAAGCATCACGGCCAGCTCATCCCAGTCGGTGCCCTCGCCGGTGGGCTGGCCGGGGTCGCCGAGGCGCGTGCCGGCAGCGGCAGGCACGGCTATGTAGAGCTGCACCGTCTCCGTGAGCGGCGCGGAGGCCGACGCCCCCTCGTCGTCGCCCGAGCAGGCCGCAAGGGCAAAGAGAGGCAAGGCCAAGCACAGCTTGCTGATTGCTGAAAGCATTCCTTTAATCATGATGGAAGTATTTTGAGAGGGCTGGGAGCTTTGGGAGGGCTGGGAGAGCTGAGAGCTTTGTGAGAACTGGGAGTTCTGGGAGAACTGAGAGTTCTGAGGACACCCGCAATCCCTGCCCAGTTGAAGGGCGCAGCCATTTCTTAATTCTTACTTCTTAATTCTTAATTAAATTTCTATGTCGTGGTCGCCGCCGGGCTTCCAGTCGAGCTTTACGCTCACGCCCACCTCGGGGGCGTCGGTCACCACCTGGCCGCCATCGCCTATGCGCGCCTTAATCACCTTTATGTCGCCGGCGCGCAGCGGCTCGCTCACGCTGAGGGTACTCTCGGTGATGCTGCCGTTCTCAGTGGTGTATACCACGAACTGGTAGAGGGAGGAAGCCTCTCCCCCCGCCCTCTCCCGTGGAGAGGGAGCCGCTCCGCCCAATAAACGGCCCTGTTGAATGGCTTGCAGCCCTCTCCCCACGGGGGAGAGTTGGAGAGGGGCTTCCCGGCTTGGGAAGCAGGCGGCGTAGAGAGCCACGCGGCCTTGGCCGTCGTCGAGGCGCGAGGCGCGGATGACGGTGTTGCGGTCGAAGCTGTAAGTGCTGTCGGCCACGGCAAAAGCCGAGGCCATGCCGCTTAGCGAGCCGTGTATGTCGGTGAGCTGGTGGCCGTTAAGGTCGATGACCAAGGCCACGGCACTGTTCTGCATATACAGGTCTACGTTGAAACTGCCGCCGGCATCGGCCACGCGCAACTGCCGCCTCGCGGCAAAGACGCCGGAGGAGTGGGAATCGATGGTGTCGGCAGGGGCCTGGCGCAGGCAGAGGGCGGAGTAAGCGTCGCCCTCCACGCTCACCTGCGGCTCCGCCCCGGCGTTGGCAATGGCAAGGTGGTTGTAGTCGGCCGAGGGCAGGTAGATGGTATAGGTAGCCGAGGAGCCGTCCATCTCGTGGGCCTCGCGGTGGGCGGGTGCCTCACCGGTGTAGAAGGCAAGGTCGAGGTCGGAGGCGTGGTCGGTGAACACTCCGCCAAGGGCCTGTGCAAGGCGCTCGGCCACGGCCTGCTCCGCCGGTGCCGACAGCTCGCCGTAGAGCGTGGAGCGCAGGTTGGTGCGCAGCCTCACGTTGTAGGTAAGGCCGAAGTCGGTGCCGCAGCCCGAAAGGTCTTCGTTGATGCACGACGTGAGCGACGGCAAGGCCAGCGCCAGCAATGCAAGTATCTTATTGTTCTTCTTCATCTTCGTCAACATCTTTCTTTGTGAGCGGAGGCCGAACCAACGGCACTCCGCCCTGGAAGCCTCTCCCCCCGCCCTCTCCCGTGGAGAGGGAGCCGCTACGCCCGAGGGTGAGGGTGATGGAAGCCCTGTCGTGGTGCCACGCTCCACCACGTTCCGGCCTTAGAGCGCCCTGACCAGTTGCTGCCACGTTCCGGCGGGTTTGCAACCCGCCGGGAGGCTGTTGGGGGTTTGCAACCCCCGTAGCCACAAGCTCACGGGGCGCGGACTTTCCATGCATTTTAATTTGCATTTCCGGGTCGCAGACCCGGCTCCGGGAGGCGGCGGGTTGCAAACCCGCCGCAACGTGGGAGGAACGTGGGAGGAGTCAGAGTTTACTCTCCAATCTCCACGTCGAAGCTCATACCGGCAGACCATGAGAGGTCAACCGAGAGACCCAGCTCCATCTTTGTGGCGCGCAGGTCGGGGATGGTGTTGTAGGCAGACGCGAGGCTGCTGATGGTTACATTGGCCGTAGTGGTGTGGTCGGCAGCAAAGATGTGGGCGTTGGTCCATTTTGCGGGCTTGGTGGAGTTGCCGGACCCGTTCGGGTCGAGCTGGCCCACGAGGTAGAACTTGCCGCCTACGGGGATGATGCCGTCAGCGCCGCGGAACTCCACGCCACTGTTGTTCTCAAGCTCTACGGCGAAGTTAACCTTCTGCGCGGTGGCGAGGGTGTCGCTCAGCACGAGGGTGTAGTTGGGGGTGCTGGCGGTGCCGGCCATGGCCACGAGCTTGTTGTCATCATCGGTTGCGCACTTGTCGTAGATGGTCTTATCCATCTGAGTGCTGGCGGCAGGTTCCAGCTTCCAGTCGGCCAGTGTGGGCTGTCCACCCACGAGCACAGCCGTAACGGGGAATCCCTCGGCAGGCACGTTAACCCACACTGCGGGATTGCTTTCGGTGCCCTTGTCCTGCAGCTGTGCAGCCTTGCACTTCACGGTGAGCTTCAGGTTGGCCACGCCATACTGGATGTTCTTCTTCAAGGCGATGGAACGGGTGGTGGCGGTAACGGCATTGCCCCAGCTGTTGCCAGAGGCGTTCCAAGGTGCGGTGTTGGCAACCCAGTTGGTAGTGGTGTTAGGCCATGTTTCCACCTCGTCATTGCTGGCGGCGAGGTCAGTGTTGATGAAGTAATAGAGCGATGTGGGGAAGCAGATGTCCGTAGCCTTCAGCTTGGCACCGAACACATTGCCGCTGCCCGTGGCATCCTCAACGTAAGAGAACTTTTGGCCTGCGGTGCCATCAGCATTGCAAGCCAGTTCCACTGCACCATCGGGCAGGTTGAGGTTCTGCGGGAAGGTGAGCGTGGTGCTCAGCGTGTAGGGAGCAGCAGAGCCAGTAACGGTGAATGTACCACCGCTTGTGATGGCGGTGCGGATGGCCAGTGCGGCGGTCTTGTCGGCGCTTTCTCCATCTGCAGCAGCCCAACGCTCCACGGTGTTGTAGAGGTTTTGCAGAGCCAGCTTGATGTTGTTTGCCGAACCGGCCTTCATGGTTACAAAGGCGGCGTGAAGGGCTTTAAATTCATCGTCAGAGCTAGTGCTCCAGTTGGAAACGTTCTCCACTGCATTGAGCACTGCGAGCAGCTTCGTGGCCTCTTCGTTGGTGCTTACGGTGACGTTATTGCCGAGCACCGGCTCAAGGGCAAAGGTGAGCTGGCTGAGGTTGGTGGTACCTTCAGTTGCGAGCTTGGCGTCGTTAAGCACACCTTTGGCAAACTTGCCGACTGCGTCGGTACCCATGGGAGCCGTGGCGTAGAAGAGGAAGCCCTTGGTGCCTACAGGCACATTGACGTCGCTGTAAATCTTGGACGACTGCGAGGTGCTGATGTCAGTAGTGTTAAGGTCGGTGAGGGGAATCACCGAAGAGGCGACCTCATTGCCAGCAGTAGGCTGGGAAGCGAACGACAGCAGGTGGATGTTATCCATGCCGAGGAAGCTAACAGGACTGCCGTTCTGCGTGTTACCGGCGGTCATACGGGTGTCGGGGCCACCATAAGGGATGTTGAGAGCAAAGCTCGTCTTCACCACTTGGCCCGGCACTGTGGGCTGCGGGTTGCCCTCTGCTGCCAGCTCATCGTCGGACGAGCAAGCTGTGAAAGCTACTGCGCCTGAGAGCAGCATTGCGCTCATCAAGGCAAAATGTTTTTGATTCTTCATAATTGTTTTGTTTTTATTGGGGTTGATTGTTTGTTTCATTTTGCCGGGTCTGAGACCCAGCCCAGGGGAGGCGGCGGGTTGCAAACCCGCCGCAACGGGGGAGGGCAACGGGGCCGCAGCGGGGCGGGCAGCAGGGTGGGCTGCGTGGGAGGCAGCGGCATGACTGCCATATATCCTATTTCCCTGTTGGCGCCACGTTCCGGCGGGTTTTAGCTTTTAGCTGCCCTGTTGGCGCCACGTTCCGGCGGGTTTTAGCTTTTAGCTGCCCTGTTGGCGCCACGTTCCGGCGGGTTTTAGTTTTTAGCTGCCCAGTTGGCGCCACGTTCCGGCGGGTTTGCAACCCGCCGGGTGGGGGTTGGGGGTTTGCAACCCCCGCAGCGGACACGCTGCCCCATTTATTATTACCTTTCCCATCGGCACTTGTTGCCGGGTCTCAGACCCGGCCCAGGGGAGGCGGCGGGTTGCAAACCCGCCGCAACGTGGGAGGGCAACGTGGGAGGGCAGTGGGGCGAGCTGCGTGGGAGGCAGCGGGACCGCAGGGAGAGGGGGCTGCAGCGGGGAGATGGCGGCGCGCGGCAAGAATGCCGCACCCCCTAAGGCCTGCCCACATATTCTTTTAATTTTTATCTTTTATCTTTTAACTTTTAATTTTTAACTTTTAATTTTTAACTTCATGGCCTTCCTCACTTGTTAAGCCTTTCCGCCTCAATTATCCGCTCATACTGGCGCAGGTTCTCGCGGGCCTCGGCGTTGCCATGGCTGATGGCGCGGCGCAGTCGGCTGAGGGCCTCGGTGCGGTTGCCCGTCATGAAGCAGGCCACTCCGAGGGCGTTCTGCGCGCGCTCGTCGTGCTCCACGGTGCGGAGCATGGCAAGGGCCTCCTCGTTGCGCCCCTGCCACAGCAGTTGCGTGGCACGGTTGATCACCTCGGCAGCGGTGTCGGGCTTGAAGTCGTAGTAGATGCGCATATATCCCGAGTTGCGCTGGTCGGCCAGCACACTGTCGCGCAGCCAGCGGTAGGCGTGTCCGTTGCCGAGGCGCTTTATGAGCCACTCACGGCGGTCAGCGTCAGTCTCTGTGTCGATGATGCGGAGCAGAGGGTCGCGCCAGGGCGAGGCCGAGGCCGCAATGGCGTGGCGCATCTCGCGCCATCCCTCACCACCGTTCACTGTCTCGTAGAGCGAATCGGGCGTAGGCACACGCTGCTGCACATAGTCCTTAAGCGCCATGACGCGGTGTCCGGCAAGGTCGATGTTGTGGCGGCGCGGTCCGTCGACTGACGCCAGACCCACTATCTGAATCTTCTTCACCGTTGACGCTGTGTCGGCCATGATGGCTCGCGTTATGTCGATGATACGGTCGAGGGTGGCGGCGTTGTTGCGGAAGTCGTGCAGGAGCACGTGGCGGTCAAGCTCGAAGTGCACGAGCAGTGCGCCCTCCATTGGCGAGCCGTCGTAGGGGCGGTACTGCGATATGTGCTGCAACACGGGGTTGTCCTTCTGCAGCTCGCCGGCCCTGCCGCGCTCCGGCACAAGGGCCAACGCCGGGCGGAACGGCGGCACGTAGGCAAAGTGGCCAATGTGGGCGGCAGGCATCTGCTCCACCTCACAGCAGCCCTCGCCCTCGCGCTGCGCATCGACACTGATGCGCCCCTGCCATAGCCACGGTGCCTCGGCGCGCGTGAGCGTCACTGAGTAAGGCACAGCCTGCCCGGCGGCCACCTCGCGACTGGCAGCCTTGGGGGCATCGCCGAAGAAGCGCGCGCGGTCGGTATAGCGGCGGTTGCGCTTGCCCCGGAACACCGAGGGCGAGAGCCGCAGCGTGTCGCCGCGCCCGTTGGTGAGCATGGGCATGGCCCACACGGAGTAGTCGCTGCCCACGTTGCGTCCTTCGGCCAGCGAGAAAGCAAGGCTGAGGGCGGTGCTGTCGCGCCAGGTGACGCGGAGGGAAGCCTCACCCACGGAAGCCTCACCCCCCGCCCTCTCCCGTGGAGAGGGAGCCGCTACGCCCGCCCACACATCAGCGAGCGGGAGGGCCGCCACCATGAAGGCGGCGCACAGCGCGGTATTTATCAGTGGTTTCATATACATAATATATTATCTCGTTGTATGTTGTAGTGGTTCTTGTTTTCTTTTTCCGGGTCGCAGACCCGGCACCGGGAGGCGGCGGGTTACAAACCCGCCGCAACGTGGCGGTAACGGGGCTTTGAGTAGGCTAAGAGGGTTGGGGGACTGGGAGAACTGGGAGAACTGGGAGGACTGGGAGTTATAGGGAATAGTACCCCCTAAGGCTTGCCCGCATATTCTTTTAATTTTTAACTTTTAATTTTTAACTATTTAATGTAGTATATTGCCGAGATAGCGAGTTTGGTGGGCATGAAGAGCCAACGCGTATGGTCATCGACCTGCGAGCCGCACACCTCGCACATATATTTCTTGTAGTGGGTGACACCGATGCCAAGGCCGATGGCGGCCTCGATGCTCCAGCGCCGACCAAGCATCCAACTATAGCCGTATACAAGACCGATGGCCCCGAGGTCGCCCTGGAAGCGGTGGTCATCAAGCTCCGGGAAGATGCCGAACGGCACATCGATGTTTCCCACGTTGTAGTGAGAGTAGATGGCGTTGGCCCCAATGAAGTGGCCAGCGTATGGCGAGCAGAGCCAATAGCGCGCCTCCGGCTCAATGAGCACATGCTTGAGCTTGGTGTTGTCGGAATAAGTAAATGGATTGTAGCCGGCAGTGAGACCCACCGTCCACTTGGGAGCTACCCGAATCTCTGCACCGGCATTAAACGTTGTTGTCGCCCAATATAAAGCATTGGTTTTCAAAGCAATGCTCTGGGCAAACGAACGCTGCGCCCCCATGAGAAGCATGATGACAACCATCACAAGGCCCGCAAGCCTGCATTTATCGCTACGATTCATCTTGCATGAACTCAACATATAATCGCTATAAAATTTGCTAATAGATATCTTCTTTCCTAATAACTAATTTCCGCGCAGCAGCAGTTCCCTACACCATTCTGCCCGAAAACCTTAAGAGCGCCACAACGAAAGAGACTCAAGCAAAAGCCTGGCTTCAGCAGCACTTTAACCTTCCGCCCCTACATCGGGAAATGTCCGTCGCCTTAGAAAAGGCGATTAGCTAATTTATTGGCGGAGCTTAACATTACTTACTTGTAAACCTTATTTTCCTGTTGCTACCCGCCAAACACACTAATTTTTAAGGCAAAGATACGAATTTAATTATTGAAAAGCAACAGAATGTTTAAAATTACCCCCCCCCGTTAACATTATTTAAGCAAGAGACTCGATACAAGAGAGGGGGCTATATAGGAGTAATAGGACTAATAGGGCTGATAGGGCTAATAGGACTAATAAGCCAAATAGGGCTAATAGGACTAATAGGAGCTATAGGGCTAATAGGAAAGCAGGCTGCGCCCTTCCACGAGGACTGCCACGCGGAAGGGCGTAGCCTTTTCTTAATTCTTAATTTTTAATTCTTAAATCTATTGCTGCTCCTGCGATGAACCAGAAGCCGGGCTGCGGCACGTTGCCATAATCGACGTAAGATGTGCCGAGGAGGTTGTTGGCCTCCAGATAGAGGCGCAGGCGGCGGACTGTCCAGGCCAAGCGCGCGTCGGCCACGGCGTATGGAGAATAGGCTTGGGTGGTGCCGTCGGTGGCGGTATAGGTGCCTGTGCGGTCGTGCCATCGGCAGTTGACATCGAGGGTGAGGCGCGGGGCAAGGTTGAAGCCGAGGGTTGCCACTAACTTGTGGCGCAGGTATTCGAGCGAATACTTACTTTCAAGTCCCTCGGTATTTGCCTTGCTCTGCGAGATGTAGCTGTAGTCAACGCCTAAGGAGCGCAGTACCCGCTGCGAGGGGATGAGGCGCAAGAAGCTGAGTCTGAGCGACGCCTCAAGGCCGAGGGCGTTGATTTCGGTAAAGTTGACCGATCGCCACGGCGCGTCGGGGCCGTCGGCCACGGTGCGCACCCAGTCGATCATGTCGGAATAATGGTTATGGTAAACAGCCGCCTTGGCCTCGACTCCGCCCGAGGCATAGCGCAGTCCTCCCTCAATGGCTGACAACTCCTCAGGGCGCAGGTGCTTGTCGGCCTTATGCCCGCCCACGGAATAGTAAAGCTCCGTGGCCGACGGCATACGCAGCGAAGAGCTGTACGAAGCATACACGGAGAAGCCCCGGCCAAAGGCATAGCCTACATCCACGCCCGGATAGATGCGGAAGTTCATGTCGCTCCATGTATTGCGGGCGGCCACAAGACCTGCCGACAGCGTAAGGCCACGCCACGTGAGGTTGTGCTCAAACATGAAATTGAGGCTCGTTCGGTTAAGGCCATACCCATAATGGCGGTCGGTGCCGGAGATATGGTGGGGGCGCGAGAGCGGTTCGCCGAGCGTGGTGCTCACCAAGTCCTCGTTGCGCAGCTCGGCGCCGATGGCCGTGCGGCCAAGTGGCGAATCGAAGAATCCGCCCACGTTGACACCCATCACATCATGGCGATGATAGTTGAAAGGCGATTTGTCCTCAGAGCCGCGGAACAGCTCGAAACGGTCGGCACCATGGTTCCAATAGACTGCCGAGCGCAGGCGGAAGCCGCCCACGTGCGCCTCGGCCTGCAAGGCAGTAAAGGTCTTGAGCGTATGCTCATACTGGTCGTCCCAGGATGCGCCGTAGAAGGTATTGGCCCCATAGCCCTTGACGCTCATACCTGCGTGCCACCTCACGGCCATGGCATCGGCAACGTAACGCCCCTGGAAGAAAGCCTTGCCGCCGCTGTAGTCGGCATTGAGGCCGCCGGCGCGGTTGCGGCTGTAGCCATCGCTGCGCGTGTAACTGCCCGAGAGGCTGGAGGCGACGGTGCGCGAGGCCATGGCTACGCGCGCGGAAGCCAAGGCATAGCCATAGCTGCCGGCGGAGAGGGAGGCCCCAACAGCCTCTCCCCCCGCCCTCTCCCGTGGAGAGGGGGCCGCTACGCCATTGTAAGCTGAGAGGGAAGCCTCTCCCCCCGCCCTCTCCCGTGGAGAGGGGGCCGCTACGCCATTATTAGTGGGTGAATGGGAGGACTGGGAGTTGGGGGTGGGCGACGTGACAATGTTAATCGCACCGGTGAGTGAGGAAGTGCCGTAGAGGCGGCCTGCGGGGCCTTTGATGACCTCTATGCGCTCGATTTCCGAAATGCTGACCGGGAAATCGAAAGAGTTGTGGGCGGTCTGGGGGTCGCAGATGTTGATGCCGTTGAGTAGAATGGCTATCTGCTCGTTGTTGCCGCCCCTGATGCTGACGTCGGTCTGCGCCCCAAGTGGGCCTCGCTGCCTGACGTCTACGCCCGCGACGAGCTTGAGCAAATCGTTGACACTCTGCGCCGGAGTGGCGGCAATGTCCGCCCTCGTCAGCACACTTACCATCCGCACGGAGCGGCCTGAGGACAGCGGCGCGCGCGTGCCGGTGACGCTGACCTCGCCGAGGGTCATCTCCTTTTCTGCAGCGGCGGCAATGGTATCAGCCTTTATGGGCTTGATGCTTATGCCCTTGGCCGTGGCATGGGTGAGGGTGAAGGCACTGAGCACACCTATCACCACCTCGCGACCCAAGCAGGCAAAGAGGGCATAGCCCTTGCGCCGAAACCGCCGGAAGACGATGACCTCGCGATGAATGAAAGTTGGTTTTGACATAAAATATAATAAAAAAAATGAGAGTTCTGGGAGTTCTGGGAGTTCTGGGAGGGCTGGGAGAACTGGGAGTTCTGGGAGAACTGGGAGAACTGAGAGAGCTGGGAGAGCTGGGAGCTATGGGAGAGCTGCGCCGCACCTCACAAAGCTTGCCAGCATATTCTTTTAACTCTTAATTTTTAACTTTTAATTTTAAGAGCGTTCTCGATACTGTTAAGCTCTTCAACGAAAGCCTTGTCTACCTTGAGCCGCTTCTCGATGGCAGAGCAGCTGTGGATAACGGTAGAGTGGTCGCGGTTGCCGATGAGCTGGCCTATGCGCGACGCGGGCATCTTGGTGTACTTCTGGGCGAAGTACATAGACACCTGGCGCGTGAGCACATAGTCGCGCTTGCGGCTGCGGCTGAACACATTCTGCGTGGTGACGTTGAAGTGGGCGCACACCTTCTCAAGGATGTCATCGACGGTGAGCGGGCGGTTGTCTATCTTTACGGCGCGCTTTATCACCCGCTCCGCCAAGCGCATATCGATGTTGCAATTATAAACCACAGAATAAGCCAGTAGCGAGTTGATTACCCCCTCAAGGTCGCGCACACTGCCATTGGCCGTAGTGGCAATGAACTGGATGACGTCAGCCGGAATCTTGAGACCATCGCGGCGGCACTTAGAGTTGAGTATGTCAACGCAGAGCTGCACGTTGGGCTTCTCAAGCTCGGCAATGAGACCACAGCTAAAACGCGTGAGCAGGCGATCCTTCATGCCCTGCAGGTCTACGGGCGGCCTGTCGCTGGCAAGGATAATCTGCTTGCCGTTGCGGAAGAGGTGGTTGAAGATATGGAAGAACGTGTCGAGCGTCTTCGTGGCCGTGACCCACTCCTGTATGTCATCGACGATGAGCATGTCGATGGTCTGGTAGAAGTTGATGAAGTCATTTACGCGGTTCTGGCGCACGGCGTCGGTGAACTGCACCTGGAAGAGGCGCGCGCTTACGTAGAGCACACGCCGCTGCGGGTAAAGCTCCTTGCAGCGCACCCCGATGGCATTGACGAGGTGCGTCTTGCCGCAGCCCGACGGGCCGTAGATGAAGAAGGGGTTGAACGTGGTCTTGCCCGGGTGCTCGGCAATGGAGAGGCCCACCGTACGCGGCAGCTTGTTGCTGTCGCCCTCAATAAAGTTGGCAAACGTATGGCGTGGGTTGAGCTGCGGGTTGAGGCCCTGCGGCACGGCGGCGTCGAGCGTGGTGGGCGACTGATTGGCGCGGACAGCCCGCGGCGGCTCGATGCTGGCAGGCGGCTCCGCATCGATGTCCTGCGTGAGGTGGTGCTCCTTGTCGGTAACGATGCGGTAGCGCAGCACCACGCCCTCGCCGAAGCAGCGCGCCAGCACCTTGTTGAGCAGCCCCACGTAATATTGCTCAAGGTATTCGTAAGCATAATGGCTCGGCACCTGAAGCAACAGCGTCCGCGTCGGGGCCGTGAAGGACTCGAACACGATCGGGGCGAACCACGTCTTGAACTGTTGCTCGGTGACATTCTCCTTGATGAGGGCAAGGCATTTGTCCCAAAGCGCTCTGCTATTGTTTACCATTGGGCGTTATTCACTGTTTATTATAATGTAGGCGGTGGCTTTGCACTGCTTACGGACTGCAAATATCGCATTTTTTTTTGAAACGAGCAAATGTGCGGCATACATAGCCCAGCGGCAGCAAAAGCGTAAAGTGCTTATTTTAGGGCAATTAGCTCAAACGGATGGGTGTACGCCCCAAAAAAGCTGTTGCAGGATTGCAACAGCTTGAACTACAAAGCATTGCGCCCCGAAGCCGACATGAGGATAAAGCACTGAGGCAAAGGGAAGCCAGCAACCGAAATAGGCTTGTATCAGGCAATTGCAGGACAAGGCGCCCACGGAAGAGGGGGCAGACTGCTATTTAGACAAAATAAAAATTAGGGAAGGAAGAAGGGGGGATAGGACAAATAGGGCTAATAAGGCTAATAGGGCTAATAGGACAGGCGGGAAACCGAAGCAAGCCCTCCCCGCGGCAGTGCGCAGCGGGAAGGGCTTGCATAAGTTATAAGTTTTAACTTTTAACTATTAACTTACTTGTCTTTCCTGCCGAAGATGGAGAAGTGGACGTAGCGCTTGGGGTGCTGGCGCAGGTCGATGAGCAACGAGTCGGCGCTGCGGGCAGTGGAGTTAAGGTTGTTGTAAAGGCCCGGATCGCGCAGGAGCAGGCCAAGAGTGCCCTCGCCGCTGTTGAGGCGTTCGGTCATCTGGTGTACATCGTCGAGCGTTTGGTCAACGCGGGCCATGGTGGCCGCCACGTCAAGCTCACTGAGGTTCTTAGTGAGCTTGCCCGTGTTGTCGAGCACCACGTCGGCCTTGGCCATCATGCCCGGCACAGAGCGGTTAAGCCCCGCCACGAGAGTGTTGAGCTGCGCGGTGGTAGTGGTGAGGTTAGCCGTAATCTTGTCGACGTTATGCAAGGTGTTGTCCACAGACGGGTCGGCCAACAAAGTGTTGAGCCTCGTCATGATGGAGTCGAGCTTAGGCAGCATCTTCTCTATGGCCGGTATCATCTCGGCAGCCTTGCCGAGCATCCCCGAAGCCATGCCCCCGGTGATGGTGTCGCCCGGAGCCACGCGCTCCACGGGATTTGAAGCCAGCATAAGGTTAACCTTGACATTGCCGAGCATATCGGTCTCTATCTCGGCAGTAGAACCCTTAGGCAGCCTCATGTTCTTGTTGAGCGAGATAGAGGCTACGGTCTTGCCCTGCCCGGCATAGTCGTAGGCGATGTCCTTTACAGAGCCCACCTTGTAGCCATCGGCAAAGACGGCGCTGGAGGGCGCAAGGCCGCTGATGTCGTCGAAAGTGACATAATAGACATCCTCATCGGAAAAGAGGCTCAGTCCCTTGAGGAACTGCAGTCCGAAGAACAGCACGACCACCCCAACGATGGCCACGAGGGCAATCTGCACCTCACGGTTGAAGAATTTCATAAGCTACGAAGTCTCTTATTACTTATTGTTTCTGTTTTGCTTGAACTCACGTATGGCCTCGGCCACGTTTATGCGGCGCCCGTCCTTGAAAGCCACTATGAAAGCCTCGGGGAACTTCTCGGCCACAGCACGGCGCAGGCGCAGGATTTCGTTATAGTCGGCCGACGAGCCGCAAGTGAACTTGAACAGTCCGCCATCCTCATAGCACTCCACGCCTTCAAGACCCAGGAAGCGCGGGCTGTCGACCGGCAGGCGACTACTGCTGGCAAGGATCTGCACCTTGAACACAGGGCCTGAGGGCTGCGCAGCCACAGTATTCCCCACTCCAGCGTCAGCAGCCACCGTGGAGACAGGCTCGACAGCCTTGGGGGCTGTTGCGACAGGCACATCGGCCTTTGCCACAGCTGGCCTGGCAGCGGGTTGGCCAGTCCTTGCCCTTGCCAGCTCAGCGGCGATGCTATTGGCACTCTCATCCGACCTGGCAGATGCGGCTTCGGCGGCCTTGCGCTCAGCCTCGGCCTTGGCCTTAAGGGCTTGCTCGGCTGCCTCGCGGGCTTCACGTTCCGCCTTTTCGCGCTGCCGTCGCTCACGGCGGCTCTCACGCTTCGGCTTGTCGGTCTCGGCAGGTTTTGCAGCAGCAGCGGGCTTGTCGGCCTTGGCAGGCTTATCGGCAGCAAAAGGCACCGTGACCGTGCGGCCATAACGCTTCTTATAATCGACGAAAGCCTTGTATATGCCCCGCGCCATGGCATCGACGCCGGCCGAGGTGTTGAGGTAACGCTCCTCATCGGGCGTGGTGATGAAGCCCAGCTCAATGAGGCAGCTCGGCATGGACGTCTCGCGGAGCACGAGGAATCCGGCCTGCTTGACGCCCTTGTTGGCGCGCCCTGTCTCGGCGCAAGTACGCCGCTGCACATAGCGAGCCAGCTCTACGCTTTGCGCCATGTTGCGATCCTGGAGGAACTCGAACATGATATAGCTCTCGGCAGAATTGGGGTCGAAGCCCTCATAGTGCTGCTTGTAGTCGCTCTCGAAGAGAATTACTGAGTTCTCGCGTTTGGCCACGTCGAGATTGTCGGCAGCGCGGTGCATGCCAAGGGTGTAGGTTTCCATGCCACGTGCAATCTTGCCCTTGGGCAAAGCGTTGGTGTGGATGGACATGAAAAGGTCGGCCTTGGCGCGGTTGGCGATGCGGGCGCGCTCATGGAGCGGTACGAAGACATCGGTCTTGCGAGTATAAACCACTCGCACATCGGGGCAATTGCGCTCAACGTACCGCCCAAAGGCCAGCGCGACATTCAGATTGATGTTTTTCTCCTTGGAAATCTTGCCCCTTGCACCGGCATCGCCGCCGCCATGGCCGGCATCTATGACCAGCGTAAAACGCTTGTCTGCCGCAACTACAACGGCGACAGACAACACCAAGAACCATAGGAATGCAACAAACCTCTTGCCCATAACGCAATTAATAAATGCAAAAGTAGCGATTAATCCACAAAAACCCGAACAAACGACGGAGTTTTTATTATTTATTAAGGGATGGGAGGGATGGGAGAACTGAGAGAAATGGGAGGGATGGGAGCCATTTCTTAATTCTTAATTTCCCAGTGAGCCTCGACGCCGGCCCCGAGGCAGTCGGCACCCATGGGCGGGTTGAGCTTGGTGATGCTCAGGTCGATGGAGGTGAGGGCGGGGAATGCCGCCTGCAAGGCGTCGGCAATGCGCCCTGCCACGTGCTCCACAAGCTTGGAGGGCTGCGACATCTCGCGCTTAACTACCTCGTAGGCATCGGCATAACTCAGCGTGTGGGCCACGTCGTCGGTGAGCATGGCGCGGCTTACATCATAGCCGAGCCGCAGGTTGACGATGAAGTCGGCGCCTACGGCGGTTTCTTGGGAAGCCACGCCGTGGCTGGCATGGAAGCGCAAATCGCGAAGGAAGATATAGCTTGAAGTTAGGATCATGAGAAGTGGTATAAGGATGATAGGGCTTGATAGGACTAATAGGACTAATAGGACTAATAAGCCAAATAAGGCCGATAGGGCTAATAAGGCTAATAGGACTAATAAGGCTAATAGGACTAATAAGCCAACTGAAGCTCCGCCCTTCCACGTGGCCTGCCACACGGGAGGGCGGAGCAACTTTTAATTTTTAACTTTTAGTTTTTAATTCTCGAAGAGGGCGGAGCAACTTTTAATTTTTAACTCTTAACTTTTAATTCTCGACTATCCGCAGCGGCTGGCTCCGCAGTTCTTGCATATGAGGCAGCCCTCTTGGTAGACGAGCGTCTCCTGGCCGCAGACGGGGCATTTCTGACCCTTGGCCTCGGTGCCGTCGACCACGTATTTCTTAAGGGCGCGCTCCACGCCGTTCTTCCAGGTGTTGATGCTCTCGTCCTTGAGTTGCAACGAACCGACAAGCTTTATGACGTGGGCGATGGGCATACGGTAGCGGAGCACACCGCTGATGAGCTTGGCGTAGTTCCAGTATTCGGGGTTGAACTTCTCGCTCAGGCCCTCAACGGTGGTCTTGTAGCCGCGCTTGTTCTCAAACTGGAAGTCGTAGCGGTGCTTGCCGTTCTCGTCGGTCTGCTTTATTATCTTGCCCTTGGTGACGGTCTTTGGCAGCACGATGCCCTCTTCATCGTCCTGCAGTCCGGTGAAGATTTCGTAAGGATAGCCGTTGAGCAGGCCCACGAAGGCCACCCACTTCTCCTTGTTGTTCTGGAAGCGCACCACGTCGCACTCAAGCTCCTTGGGCCTCACCTCGGTCACTTCGGGCTGCTTGCACGGCGCAGGCTCGGGCTGCAGCGTGGCCCCCTCGCCCTTCTTGTCTTTCTTGGATACGGAAATCATTACGCCCGAGCGGCTGCCCTCGCGGTAGATGGTGCAGCCCTTGCAGCCGGAACGCCATGCCTCGACGTAGAGACGGTTGACGAGCGACTCATCGACATCGGCCGGCAGGTTGACGGTAACGCTGATGGAGTGGTCTACCCACTTCTGTATGGCGCCCTGCATACGCACTTTCATGAGCCAGTCCACGTCGTTGGCCGTGGCCTTGTAGTAAGGCGACTTGGCCACGAGGGCGTCTATCTCGTCCTGCGTGTACTTCTTGTTGATGTCGTAGCCGTTGACCTCCATCCACGTGAGGAACTTGCGGTGGTAAACGATGTACTCCTCGAAAGAGTCGCCCACCTCGTCAACATAGTCAACATGAACATCGGGGTCGCCCGGGTTTACCTTGCGACGGCGTTTGTAGACGGGCATGAACACCGGCTCGATGCCGCTGGTAGTCTGCGTCATGAGGCTGGTGGTGCCGGTGGGCGCGATGGTGAGGCAGGCAATGTTGCGGCGGCCATGCGCGGCCATGTCGGCATAGAGCTGCGGGTCGGCCTCGCGCAGGCGAGCCACGAAGGGATTGTCTTTCTCGCGCTCCGCGTCATATACCTCGAAAGCCCCGCGCTCACGCGCCATCTCCACCGACGAGCGGTATGCGGCCAGTGCGAGCGCCTTGTGAACCTCAACGGAGAAAGCCGTGGCCTCCTCGGTGCCGTAGCGCAGGCCCATGGCTGCGAGCATGTCGCCCTCGGCGGTGATGCCCACGCCCGTGCGGCGGCCCATGCCGCTCTTGCGCTTTATCTTCTCCCAAAGGTGATACTCGGCTCCCTTCACCTCGTCAGACTGCGGGTCGGCCTTCACCTTCTCCATGATCATGTCTATCTTCTCAAGCTCAAGGTCAACGATGTCGTCCATTATGCGCTGGGCGGCGCGCACGTGGCTGCGGAAGAGGTCGTAGTCGAAGCGAGCCTGCGGCGTGAACGGGTCGATGACGTATGAGTAGAGGTTGATGGAAAGCAGGCGGCACGAGTCGTAGGGGCAGAGCGGAATCTCGCCACAAGGGTTGGTAGAGACGGTGCGGAAGCCCAGGTCGGCATAGCAGTCGGGCAGGCTCTCGCGCAGGATGGTATCCCAGAAGAGCACTCCAGGCTCGGCGCTCTTCCATGCGTTGTGCACAATCTTGGCCCAGAGATCCTTGGCACTGATTTCCTTGCGGTACATGGGGTTGTCGCCGCTGATGGGGAACTGCTGCACGTATGGGCGGCCGTCGATGGCCGCCTGCATGAACTCGTCGTCGATCTTCACCGACACATTGGCCCCGGTGACCTTGCCCTCGGTCATCTTGGCGTCGATGAAAGCCTCGCTGTCGGGGTGCTTGATGCTCACGGAGAGCATGAGCGCGCCGCGGCGTCCGTCCTGCGCCACCTCGCGGGTGGAGTTGCTGTAACGCTCCATGAACGGCACGAGGCCCGTGGAGGTGAGGGCGGAGTTGTTTACCGGCGAGCCTTTGGGGCGTATGTGCGACATATCGTGGCCCACGCCGCCGCGCCGCTTCATGAGCTGCACCTGCTCCTCGTCGATGCGCATTATGGCGCCGTAGGAGTCGGCATCGCCGTCGATGCCAATCACGAAGCAGTTGCTAAGCGAGGCAATCTGGTGATTGTTGCCAATGCCGGTCATGGGGCTGCCGGCGGGGATGATGTAGCGGAAGTGGTCGAGCAGGGCGAACACCTCCTCTGCCGACATCGGATTGGCATACTTCTGCTCAATGCGGGCAATCTCGCGGGCTATGCGCCAATGCATATCCTCGGGCGAACGCTCGTAGATATTGCCGAAGCTGTCCTTCATGGCGTACTTGTTGACCCACACGCGGGCAGCAAGCTCGTCGCCGCGAAAATATTCTAAGGAAGCCGCAAAAGCCTCCTCGTAAGTGAAAGTCTTGTCAGAATCCATCGCAATTTTATGTTAGTGTGGGCAAAGATAGGTCTTTTTCGCGAGACTGGGAAATATTTTTTTGGAAAACTTTGCGCCATTTTCTCCACCCAAAGTTGCCTGAAACGGATAACTTTTTAAGCCTCACGGAGATACAAGGGAAATGAAGAGTGAAGAATGAAGAAGCCCCCTCCGGCTCCCCCAAGGGGGAGTGAAGGGTTCCTCAAGCTGGGGAGAAGCCCCGCATCAAGGGCGTGACAAGCAAACGTCTGAACTCCTGTACTCCTGAACTCCTGAACTTCTGTACTCCTCTAAACAAAACGTGGCGGCTGCAAAAAAACGCGACAAAAGCCATGCCAACAAACGCCACCGACGATCCGGCACCGCGAAACAGCCCATATCGCAGCCTCAAACAGGCCGTTTGGCAATGCGAAAAGGGCTGTTTGGGAGCGCAAAACGGCACATATCGCAACGCATTGAGAGCCAGACGGTTGCAAAAGCAGCGGCTATTTGCGAACAATCTTTACATTTTCAGTTGCCCGCCAGTAGTCTTCCACACTGCGGCAGCTTGCAAACAGCCCGTAACAAAGGGGAGGGGCAGCACTTGGCAAATTGCAGAAAGCCGTATAAATATTTCGCCGCAAAGCGATGGTTTCTCATATATTTTCCGTAAATTTGCAAAAGATAAGCTAACCATAACATAAACCTAAACATCAACCTATGCAACTACCATTCGCAGAATCGTGGAAAATCAAGATGGTGGAGCCTATCCGCAAGAGCACTCGCGAACAGCGCGAGCAGTGGATAAAGGAGGCCCACTACAACGTGTTTCAGCTAAAAGCCAACCAAGTGTACATCGACCTCATCACCGACTCCGGCACCGGAGCCATGAGCGACCGGCAGTGGGCCGCGCTGATGATGGGCGACGAGAGCTACGCGGGGGCAGAGTCGTTCTTCAGGCTCAAGGAAACCATCACGCGGCTCACGGGCTTCAACTACGTGATACCCACCCACCAGGGCCGCGCGGCGGAGAACGTGCTCTTCTCTTACCTCGTACACGAAGGCGACATAGTGCCGGGCAACTCGCACTTCGACACTACCAAGGGCCACATAGAGGGGCGCAAGGCCACCGCTCTCGACTGCACCATCGACGAGGCCAAGCAGACGCAGCTCGAAATACCGTTCAAGGGCAACGTTGACCCGGCCAAGCTGGAGCGCGCCCTGCAAGAGAACGCCGACCGCATACCTTTCATCATCGTGACCATAACCAACAACACGGCCGGCGGGCAGCCCGTATCGATGGAGAACCTGAGGGCTGTGCGAGCAGTGGCCGACAAGTACGGCAAGCCCGTGATATTCGACTCGGCGCGCTTCGCCGAGAACGCTTACTTCATAAAGACGCGCGAGGAGGGCTACAAGGACAAGACGATAAAGGAGATAACGCGGGAGATGTTTGCACTGGCCGACGGCATGACGATGAGCGCAAAGAAAGACGGCATAGTGAACATGGGCGGCTTCATAGCCACCAACCGCAAGGACTGGTACGACGGGGCAAAGGGCTTCTGCGTGCAGTTTGAGGGCTACCTCACCTACGGCGGCATGAACGGACGCGACATGGAGGCACTGGCCGTGGGCCTGGACGAGAATACTGAGTTCGACAACATCGAGACGCGCATACACCAGGTGCACCGCCTGGCCATGAAGCTCGACGAGTACGGCATACCCTATCAGCGCCCGGCGGGCGGACACGCCATATTCGTTGACGCGCCTAAGGTGCTGACACACGTACCAAAGGAGGAGTTCCCGGCGCAAACGCTAACCGTCGAGCTGTACCTTGAGGCCGGCATCCGCGGCTGCGAGATAGGCTACCTGCTGGCCGACCGCGACCCCGTGACGCGCCAGAACCGCTTCAACGGGCTTGACTTGCTGCGCCTGGCCATACCGCGCCGCGTATATACCGACAACCACATCGACGTGGTGGCAGCCGCGCTGAAGAACGTTTACGACCGCCGCGAGCAGGTGACGCGGGGCGTGCGCATAGCCTGGGAGGCACCGCTGATGCGCCACTTCACCGTGCAGTTGGAACGGCTCTGAGGCCATTCTGCCCAAACATAAAAACAGCCGCCGCAGTGACTTACACACTGCGGTGGCTGTTTTTTGTGCCGTCTGCAACAGGTTGGGCCGACGAAAAACAATGGGTAGAAAGCATGAGTAACAGAAATTATGCGTAAATTTGCATCCAAACAAACCGCAATACAACATGGAGACAATAAACACACGGCGGACAATCCGCAAGTATTCTGACAAGGACGTGAGCGAGGAACTGCTGAACAAACTGCTCAGCGAGGCCGCGCGCACGCAGACCATGGGCAACCTGCAACTGTACAGTGTGGTGGTGACGCGCTCAAAAGAGGGCAAGGAAAGGCTCGCCCCGGCGCACTTCAACCAGCCGATGGTAACAGAGGCTCCGGTGGTGCTCACCATCTGCGCCGACTACAACCGCACTTCGGCGTGGTGCCGCTGCCGCAAGGCCGAGCCGGGATACGACAACTTCCTGTCGTTCATCAACGCCGCCACCGACGCGCTGCTCTATACACAGACGTTCTGCAACCTCGCCGAGGAGGCCGGCCTGGGCCTGTGCTTCCTCGGAACAACCGTTTATATGCCACAGATGATAATAGACGCGCTCCGCCTGCCACAGCTCGTGATGCCAGTGGCCACGCTTACTGTGGGCTGGCCGGCAGAGAACCCGCCCCTCTCCGACCGCCTCTCGACCGAAGCCTTCGTCCACCAAGAGGCTTACCACGACTATTCGCCGGCTGACATCGACCGCCTCTATGCCTACAAGGAGGCTTTGGAGGAGAACAAGCACTTCTGCGAGATTAACCAAAAGGAAACGCTCGCGCAGATTTTCACCGACATACGCTATACCAAGAAGGACTGCGAAGCAATGTCGGAAGGAATGCTCGATGCCCTGAGGAAGCAAGGATTCATCTAAAGGTAAAAGGGTAAAAAGGTAAAAAGGCAAAGGCTACGCTAACCAAAGCGCACAATTTGATGCAATTATTTTTGAACATCTACTTATAATTCCGAACGGAAAACTGAGCAAAAACGAAGTAAACATCTTTATAAACCAAACGGAAAGGCCTCCCACCAAGCGCGGGAGGCCTTTCCGTTTGATTTATGTCATGGCCGCAGGGCGGCGCAACATTTAGTCAACGATGATGGGCTTGTACTTCGGAACGAGCGCCTTCATGATGATCCAAGCCAGCAGGTAGGCCACGGCGCAGATGCAGAAGATGATCATGTAGCCGGCGGGCTTGCCCTCGAAACCGAGGAACGAGAACGAGCTACCCATGGTCTCTGCATACGTGAAGAGCGAACCGGCACCCTTGTTGATGAGCAGCGAGCCGAGTCCTCCGGCCATTGCACCGATTCCGGTGATGGTTGCTATGGTAGACTTCGGGAACATATCGCCAATGGTAGAGAACAGGTTGGCCGACCAAGCCTGGTGGCCTGCACCTGCAAGACCGATGATGATTGCAGGGAACCAAGCCGTATATGCACCCAGAGGCTGCGCGAACAGGGCGAACAGCGGGAAGAAAGCGAATATCAGCATGGCAAGCATACGGCCCGCATACGGACCCATACCCTTCTTCTCAACGAAGAGCTTGGGCAGGTATCCGCCATAGATTGACAGCACGGTAACGATGAGGTAGAGCACGAAGATGAGCGCGATGCCCATTGGCGAGGACGACTCGTAGCCGAACTGGTCGGAGAAATAGGCGGGGGCCCAGAACAGGTAGAACCACCAAACGCCGTCGGTGAAGAACTTGCCCACAACGAACGACCACGTCTGCTTGTACTTGAAGCACTGCAGGAACGGTATGGTTTTCTCCTCCTTGGCCTCTGCGGCAGGCTTCGTCTCTGCCTCTTCGTCCTGGTTAACGTAGATAAGCTCAGCCTTGTTCACGTGCTTTGAGTTCTCGGGCTTCTCATAGAGGTGTGCCCAGAAGAACATCCAGATGAAGCCGATGGCACCGATGATGATGAAAGCCATCTCCCAACCGAAGTGCTTGGCGAGCACCGGGATGGTGAGCGGGGCTGCCAATGCGCCCACGGAAGCGCCAGCATTGAATATCGAGGTGGCGAAAGCGCGGTCCTTCTTCGGGAAATACTCGGCCGTCACCTTGATGGCTGCGGGGAAGTTTCCGGCCTCGCCGAGGGCGAGGATGGCGCGGCAAACGAGGAAGAGCCATACGCTGAGGGTGGCTATGGCCACGGCCGTGGCACTGCCGGCCTCAACGGCACGGAGGGCAGCAACGGAGTCGAGGCCCTCAACCTGCATTGTAACCCAGCCGCAACCTGCGTGCAAGCATGCGCCGAGCGACCAGATGAAGATGGCCCAGAGATAGCCTTTCTTTATGCCCATCCAATCGACAAACTTGCCGGCAAAGAGGCAGGCAATGGCGTAAAATACTGAGAAGAAACCGGTAATGGTACCGTAATCGGAATCATTCCAGTGGAACTCGGGTGCTATGAAGTCTTTCCACGTAAGCGAAAGAACCTGCCTGTCGAGGTAGTTCACCGTCGTTGCGCAGAAAAGCAAAGCACAAATGACCCAACGAAAATTGGTCATCTTGGTTGTTTGGATAGAATTCATTAGTTATTAATTAGTTTTTATTTATTGTCTGGTAGATACCGAAAAGTAACTTACGCGCAAAGTTACTGTTTTTTATTTAAAATACAGATGCCGCCTCGTTAAATTAGTTTAACGGGGCGGCATCTGGCAAAATTGAGCCAAACGTGGGTTGCCTCAATCTTGGAAATATACTTTCTTGACGCGGCTGCTTACGCTCGTGAGCACCTCGTATGGGATTGTGCCGAGGGCGTCGGAGAGCACGGTGACGGGCAGGTGGTCGCCGAATATCTCCACGGAGTCGCCCTCGCGGCAATCAATGCCGGTCACGTCGATCATCGCCACGTCCATGCAGATGTTGCCGACGTATGGTGCCGGCTGCCCGTTTACGAGGCAATGGCAGTGTCCGCAGCCCAGATGGCGGTTCAGTCCGTCGGCATATCCTATGGGGATGGCGGCTATAATGCTGTCGCGTGTGAGTCGGCCCTTGCGGCTGTAGCCCACGGTTTCCTCCTTAGGCACGTGGCGGAGCTGCAGTATTGTGGTCTTAAGTGTGCAGACATTGTTGATGATGCGGTTGTCGCGGCTGTCGATGCCGTACAGTCCCAAGCCCAGCCTGCACATATCGAGCTGCCGCTCGGGGAAGTGCTCAATGCCCGCGGAGTTGTCCATGTGGCGCAGTATCTTGTGGTCGAAGGCAGCCTGCAGCTTTCGGCTGGCCTCGTCGAAGAGGGCGAACTGCATGGCCGAGAAGCTGTCGAAGTCGTCGCTGTCGGAGCCGACGAAGTGCGAGAACACCGACCGGGGGATGATGGCGTTCTGGTGTTTCAGGCGGCTTATCACCTCGTCGATGTCGTTCTTGGGGTCGAAACCGAGGCGGTGCATGCCCGTGTCGAGCTTTATGTGTACCGGGTAATTGGTTATTCCCTCCTTCTCTGCTGCGCGTATGAGGGCATCCATAAGGCGGAAGCTGTATACCTCAGGCTCCAAGTCGTAGTCGAACATGGCCTTGAACGCCGTCATCTCTGGGTTCATTATCATGATGTTGGTAGTGATTCCGTTCTTGCGGAGGGTCACTCCCTCGTCGGCAACGGCCACTGCGAGGTAGTCAACGCGGTGGTCTTGCAGCGTCTTGGCTACCTCCACGGCCCCTGCGCCGTATGCATCGGCCTTCACCATGCACACCATCTTCGTCTCGGGCTTGAGGAAAGAGCGGTAGAAGTTGAGGTTAGCCACAAGGGCATTGAGGTTGACCTCAAGTATGGTTTCGTGTACTTTCTGTTCCAGAAGCTCGGTAAGGCGGTCGAAGCCGAACGCCCGCGAGCCTTTGATGAGGATGACCTCATCGCGCAGCGAGCGGAACACGGGGCTGCCCACGAAGCTGTCTACGCTCGTGAAGAAGTGCTTCTCGCCCACGGCTATGGCATCTGCCTCGGCCGAGATGTCGGGCCCTATGCCTATTAGCTTGCTTACGCCGCGCTTTGCCGCCAGCTCGCCCACCTCGGCGTAGAGCCGTTCGGGGCGTTCGCCGCTTTGGTAAATGTCGCTCAGGATGAGCGTGCGGCGGCGCCCCAACTGGTCGGGGCGGCGGTTCATAAAGTCGAGCGCAATGTCGAGCGAGTTGATGTCGGAGTTGTAAGAGTCGTTGATGAGCGTGCAGCCGCGCTGCCCCTCCTTCACCTCAAGGCGCATGGCCACAGGCTCCAAGGTCGCCATGCGGGCGGCAAGGGCATCGGGCTGCACGCCGAGACGGAGCGCGACGCAGGCGCAGGCGAACGAGCAGCCGAGCGAAGCATCGTCGATGAAAGGCAGGCGGTAGCTGCCTTCAGTGCCTTTATATATATAATGTATGGTAGAGGTGGTGCCTTCGGCCTCGACGGAAGCCACGTAGAAAGCCGCGCTGCGGCTCTGGCGGCTCCACCCTATCTTCTCACCGGCAAAACCCGACTTGCGCAGGCAGCGGCTCACAGTCTCGTCGTCGGAGTCGTAAACCACCACGCGGGCATCGTGAAACAGCGCCAGCTTCTCCCAACATTTCTCCTCCAAAGAGCGGAAATTCTCCTGATGGGCCGCGCCGAGCGAGGTGAGCACGCCGATGGTAGGCTGTATGATGTCGCGCAGGGCCTGCATCTCGCCGGGGCGGCTTATGCCCGCCTCGAAGAGTGCCACGTTGGTATGCTCACTGAGCAGCCACACCGAGAGCGGCACGCCTATCTGCGAATTGTAGCTCTTGGGCGAGCGGGTGACCACCATCTGCGGCGAGAGCAGCTGGTAGAGCCACTCCTTCACCATCGTCTTGCCGTTGGAGCCGGTGATGCCCACCACCGGTATGGAGAACTCGTCGCGGTGGCGTTCGGCCAAACGCTGCAACGCTTCGAGCGTGTCGACCACCTTGAGGAAGTTCGCCCCGGCGTATTCAGCCACGTTGTCAGGCAGGCGGCTCACAACGAAGTTGCGCACGCCACGGCGGTAAAGCTCGGGTATGTAGCGGTGGCCGTCGTTGCGCTCAGAGCGCAAGGCGAAGAAAAGGGTTTCCTCCGGGAAACAGAGCGAGCGGCTGTCGGTGAGCAGCCACCCTATGCTGGCATCGGCCTCGCCGATGCGCCGCGCCCCAATGAGCGTGGTGACTTTTTCGATTGAATACTTCATCGTTGTCTTGTTTATGCGCCATGGCGCAGCTTTAGCAGTGCAAAGATATTGCAAATAGAGCGAAAGGCAAAAAGTTTGGGTTGGTTTTTCAATACAAAAATGCGGTCAATCACACCATGCCCGCGTTATGACGGAATGAGCGCAATGCCAAAGGCCGCGCATGGCGTGGCGGCGGCCACCTGCCCTAACGGGCATCAGCGTTATGGTTTCAATCCTCCATCAGCGGGTAGCGGGCCTTGAGCGCGGCCAGACGCTCCTGCGTTTTCTGCATGAAAGCCTTGTACTCGCAGCTCTCGGGATTGAAGGGGCGGTGGCCAAGAGCCTCCTTTATGGGCCTCCACTCCTCGATGAAGCGGCGGGCAGCCGGGCTGAGGTATGCCTCGGCGAGTCGTTCCCAGATGTAGTCTACGGCCTGCTGCGAGGGGTGGAGCATATCGGGGGTGTAGAAGCGGTAGTCGCGCAGCTCGTCGAGCACTATCTCGTAGGCCGGGAAGTATGTGCAGCGCGGGTCGGCCTTCACCAGGCGGTCGGCCGCCATGAGCAGCGTGGCCTTTGAGAGCTGGCTGGCGTGGTAGCCATACTTGGCGTAGCGTATGGGGCTTACGGTGAGCACCACGCGCACCTCTGGGTTGCGGCGGGCCAGCTCGCCGACAGCCTGTTGCAAGTAGTCCACGCACTCGTCTACCGAAAGCTCGCGCTCGGTGAAGAGCCGTTGGGGCCGCTTGCGGCAGTTGTCCACTATCTCACCCGTTTCGTTGAGAATGTAAACGTGGTTGGTGCCGAGCGTGAGGAAAGCCACCCGAGGGGCGCAGTCGGTGCGCTCAACGGTGTGGAGTATGCTCGCGGGGTTGTACATAACGCCAAAGGGATTGACCGTGGCGCGGAACTTCTCTTCCATGAACCGCCGCCCTATGCTGTCGGCAAAGCACGAGCCTACGCACAGTATGCGCTCTTGCGGCCCTATCTCGAAGCCGGGGCGCGGCACGTCAACTATTGTCCTGAAGTCCATCTTCTATTTTCTATCCGTTGTTTTCCGTACTGAATGACAGCTGCCACAAGCTGCGGAAGCAATGCAGCAAGCCGCCGATGTGTAAAATAAATTCGCGTTACGCGCCACAGCGGGCATTGTTTGCGCAAGTCATTGTAAACCAAGAGGTTAACCACAATGTCGTTTTTACAATGCCAAACGGCCTGTTCCGCGCTGCAAAACGCATGGTTCTGCGGTGCGAAACAGGCCGTTTGTCAATGCAAGAACGCCGGTGCGGGCGCGCCGGGCCGCCTTTGTAAGCATTTTTGGCAGCCTCAACTGCGGCTCACCTGCAAGCCCGTCTTGCTCAGAGTCATGTCAACAAAGCGCGCGTTGGCGTTCATCCTGTTCTCTCCGAGCACCTTCCTTATGCGCGCGGCGGCCTCGGGATCCTTGGCCATCATGTAGAGATAGCCGCCGCCCCCGGCTCCGGGGAGCTTGTAGCCGAGGCAGAGGTCGTCCACGAGGTCGGTGAGCCGCTTCACCTCTGCGGGGTTGGTGCCGCTGTCGAGGGCCTGGTTCTGCCGCCACGTCTCGCGCATGAGCAAGCCCGTAAGGCGGAAGTCGCGCCGCTGCAGGGCCTCATACATATCCATGGTGTGGGCCTTCATCTCGCGCAGCAGGGCCAGTTGGGCGTTGCTGTTGAGGAACATCCGGCGCACTATCTCGGCCAGAATGCTCTTTGCCGTGCGCGTAATGCCGGTATAGTAGAGCAGGTGGCAGCCGGCGCAATCGGCCTGCGTGTACACGTCGTCGGGCAGCCAGCGCACCAACGGGCTTTGTTCGAAGCCACGGCCCGTCTGCAACAACTTCACGCCGCCGTGTACGCCGCCATACTGATCCTGCCATCCGCCGCCCGTGGTAAGCAGCTGTTCAAGCACGAGCGTGCGGCGGCCAATTTCGTTTTTGTCCCAAGCCAGCGAACAGAAGTCGCTCACCGCGCCGAGCACCGTGGCCGCAAGGATGCTGCTCGTGCCAAGTCCGCTGCCTGCGGGGATGGCCGACAGCAGCGTAAGCTCCATGCCGCAGCCGAATGCCGTGAGCTGGTCGCGCAGCGTAGCGTGGCGCTCCGCGCTGAAGCCGGGCTGGAAACCGGCCAGCACCAGCGCCGCCTTGGGTATGGAGAAGGGGCTGCCCACGTGCATGAAGTCGGCCAACTGCTCATACGTCTCCACCACCTCCACTGCGCCGAGGTCGATGCTCCGGAGCACGATGTGCGGCTCGCGGCAGGGGCGTATGTAGGTTTGCAAGGGCGGCTGGCCGTTGAGTTCGATGGCAAGGTTGATGACGTTGCCGCCCTCCATGAGGCAGAACGGCGGCGTGTCGGTCCACCCTCCGGCTATGTCGATGCGCACAGGACTGCGCGCCCACACTATCTGGTCGGCATAAACCGAGAGGCGCGGGCTTTGCTTTTGGGCAAGGACGGTCTGCGTAAGCCCCTCGCGCAGCATGCTGAAAGCGCACTTTTCCTCATCCGAGCCATCGCGCCCGGTGAGCCGCAACACCTCCGAGCGGAACATGGCGTCGTGGATTCGCGTCATGAGCGGAGCCTCGGCAGAGAGCGGCGCGGGCAGGCTTATCCCTTCGCGGGCATACTCATGGGCAGCGTCGTCAAGGTCGGTCTGGTAGAAAACGCTGTGCTCGTAGTTGGCGGCAAGGGCAGGCCAGTTGGCGCGGCGGAAGCTGCGCCGCTGCTCCACGAGCCTCTTGAGGTTGGCCTCGTTGCTTATCTCCTCCGCGCTCATGAGCCTGTGACCCTCCGGGGCAGGCCCACCGGCAAGCATGGCAGCCAGCACCCGGCCCATCTCGGCCACGTCGCCGACCACGGGGAACTGCCTGCGCTGCTGCTCCTCACCGGCAAACTTGTCGCCTATATGGTATGGGCGCACCACGTAGTCGGCCTCGCCCACCGGCACAACGTCAACGCACTGACCCGCGCCGAGGCTCAGCCGCCAGTCGTTACGCGGCAATCCGGTTACGATGTTGTCGTGGCTCAGCGTCCATCCGGCGGCCACATGGCTGTTTTCTATCCACACGTTTGTGTTATCGGCCGTCATCCGTATGTCGGCTATGGCGTTCTGTATGAATATTGATGGATGAGGCTTGCGGCCGTGGTGCATTATCTCGCGCTGGTCGTTAACAAGGTTCTGGATGGCCAGCATCGACGATATCATCTCGCCGCTCGTGCCAAAATGGTAGAATTCGCCGCCGGGCAGGGGCAGCACGGCCACCTTGAGCGAGCGCAACTCTGGGTCGTCAATGACGGGATCTGTGCCGAGCGAGCAGCCGAACTCGCCGTAGAGGTCGTAACAAACGGTGTCGGCGCCGCGCTTGGAACGGCGGCGCAACAGCTCCACGGCGCGGTCGCTGAGCAGCCACACACCTATGTCGGTAAGGTAAAAACTGGTTTGCAGCAGGTCGGCCAGCGTCTCCACAGTAGGCTTCTGGAGCATCTGCTTCAGCACGGAAGGCGTCTGCCGGTCGCAGACAAACACGCCGTGGTCCTTGGCTATCGACGCGTCGAGCCACAGCCCGTAGCAAACCACGTCGGCATCAGGCACGGGCGGCAGCTGTGCGGCGGCGCGGATGTAGACGTCGCCGCTAACAATCATGGTGTGGATGGAACTTGGCGCGAGCCTCATCAGCCTCTCGTAGAGCGGCAGCTGCAGGTCGAGCAGCGTCTGCGACAGGCTCTGACCCCGCTCCCAACGGAACACGGGGATGGGCGTAAGGATCTTGCCCGAGGGTGCGTATGCCGGCAGGCGGCGGCTCTGCCCGCCCGCGTGGAGCAGTATGCGGCGGTCGGAGGCGAGCCAGGAGGCAAAGTCGCGGCCTTCGCCCCACGCCTCGTGGCAGCGTTCGAGCAGCCACGTGGTGCCGCCCCCGCTGCCGAGCTTGCGGCCCACGGGGTCGTTGGTGCAAAAATATTCATGCGGGGCGGCACCCGTTATCTCATGGAAACAGCCCACCAGGTTAGGGGGCAATGAAAGCAGTTTCTTCATAAACACTTATATATATTGCCAGAGCATGACAGCCTGGCGTACATTTACACAATACAACGCGCGGCTTGCTAAGTCCTCACAAGGCGGCAACCTCGGCAGCCGACAGCCCCGTTGCAGCCGCGATGGTGGCCGCATCTACACCCATCTGCTTCAGGTTGCGGGCCGTTTGGAGCACTCCCGCGCGCCGACCCTCTACCAATCCCTCACGCCGACCCTTGCGCTCAGCACTGCTCACAAGGGTCTTCTCCACGCTCACCGCATCCCAAAACTTCTCGTAACCAAGCAGTTGCGCCTCGCTGAAGGCCGACTCCTCCAACTGGCCCACGGCCTTGCTGATGGCCGGGTCGGCCAGAAGCTCGGCAGGGATGGTGCTGGTTTTGTCGCCTATCTCGGTGAGGTAGCGCAGCCACAGGGTCATCATGCGCTTGTCGGAATACGTGTGGGGCTTGAACTTGGGCAGCTCTACGAACACGAGGTGAAGGCCGTCGATTACGCGGTCGGTGTGTTCCACGTGTACAAGGCGGTAGTAATGGTAGAACTCGCCGCCCAAGTCAGGCTCGAATACGTCGTTGACAATGTTCAGCGAGTACACCGGTTGCAGCAGGTCGTAGTCTTCCCCGCCACCTATTTGGCGCACATACGCCTTCGATGCGTTGAAGACCACACGCTGCTTGAACTCGGGCGACCACACCATCTGCATCTCCACGATGAACTGGCGGCCACGGTTGTCGCGGCAGCGCACGTCTACTATGCTGTTCTTCCTCAGCGGTGTCTGCGGCACAAGCTCCGCCGGGAGGTACTCAACATCGGTTATTTCGTCGTCGGGATGGTCGAACGGCAGGAGCGCGTTGAGGAAACTCATCACCAAGTCGGGATGTTCGCCGAACACTTTCTTGAAAGTCAGGTCGGCCTTCGGGTCGAGATATCTCATCGGTCGCTATGTCTTTAGGGATTCGTTCCGAGTGCAAACTTACACATTTTTCCCGAGACTGCTGCCCGGCGGGAACTGTTTTTTGCGCCTCTGTGGCAACATATACCACAATGTATCAGCCTCGCGGGGGCGATGTCCGCCCGCTTTGCCTGTGGCAGCACGACCAAGAGGGCGGGCACTTTCAGCCCTGAGAACTGACTTTTACAAAATTATGCCACACCAAGTGGATACATTTGGGTAAAAAAATTGTATTTTTGCAGGCGATGCGCGCTGTCCGCAGGCAGGTGCCAGCACCGCCCGCCGATGCACGCTAACGCCAATACCCTAAAACGGAACCTAACTTCATTGCAATGATAAAGACATTAAGGCTCACCCTATTGCTGGCATTCGCTGTCGCCGTGGCGGCAAATGCGACCGAAAGGGTGTTTGAGGTGAAGAACCCCGACTACAAGCTCAGCCCCTTCACGGGCATGACACGGCAACACTGGATAGACGCCGACAAGTACCTCCTGGAGGGAGCTTTCAGCCACATACGCTCGCTCGACGACCCGATGTACTTCCAGCGGCTGGGCCGCGTGTGCTACCCTACTGACAGCAGCCGTGTGCGCGGGGCCACGCTCGAAGGCATGTGCCGCACGCTATTCCTTGCCGCGCCGCTGCTGCGCGAAGACTCCACGCTAACCATCAACGGCATACGCCTGGCCGACTACTACCGCCGCCAGCTCTCGCTGCTCGTTGATCCAAGCAGCCCGCAGTACGTGGCCCACCGCGGCAAACGCGGCCCTTGCCAAGACTTGGTGGAGTTCGGCGCGCTCGGCATATCGATGTTCGTCTGTGGCGACGTGCTCTGGGATCCTCTGCCCCAAGCCACACGCGACTCGCTCTACTCCATGATAGAGAGCTATGCCGACGGCCCAACCATTCCGCAGAACTGGCGTTTCTTCAATGTCTACCCCATGTCGTTCTTCAAGTCGAAGGGCTATGAGGTCAACGACAGCCTGCTCGTGAAGTACGTGCGCCAGCTGCTGGCCGACTACCGGGGCGACGGCTGGTATCTCGACAAGCCAAACTACGACTTCTACTCCATGTGGGCATACCAGCTCTACGGCCGCCTGTGGTCGCTGTTCTTCGGGCGCGAGCACTACCCGGAGCTGGCAGCGCAATTCGACAAGAACTTCGCTGAGTTGTACCGCAGCTACCCACGTATGTTCGGGCGCAACGGCCATATGCCCATGTGGGGCCGCAGCAATATGTACCGCTTCGCCGCAATAGCGCCGCTGGCGTGGGGCGAGGGCGTCAACATGGGCTGGATGCGCCGCATCGCCTCGGGATGCCTGCTGCAGTTCCTGCAAAACCCCGACTTCATATACTCCGACGGAGTGCCCACGCCGGGCTTCTACGGACTCTTCGACCCCGTGCTCCAGGGCTACAGCTGCCGTGGCAGCGTGTACTGGTGCGCCAAGGCGTTCCTCCCGCTGATGCTTCCCGAAAGCCACCCCTACTGGAGCGAGACCGAGAACGAGGGCTACTGGGCCGGCCTTAAGCCCTCTGCCGTGGACAACCTATGGCTGCCCGGCCCCAAGATGCTCATCACCAACTACGGGGGCAGCGGGGCTTCGGAGACGCGGGCTTTCTGCAATTACGACACCGAGCGGCGCGGGGCGGAGAAGTTCCGCGGCTCGGAGCAATACAACCGGCTGGCCTACAACACACTGTTCCCGTGGATGGCCGACGGCAAGCAAGGCGAGGTGGCCATGGCCTACGTGGTGAAGAACAAGAAGGGGCAATGGGAGCCGCTGCGCCGATACACCACCGAGGGCTTCGACGGGCATACGCTGCGGCGCACCGTATGGCTGCAGAGCGACCGCCGACTGACCATGACGCTACGCGACACGCCCCAGCCCTACGGAATGCTGCGCACCGACTCCGTTACCGCCATAGGCGCGCCAACCACCCTCAGGCTGGGCCACTATGCCCTTCCCGAGCGCGAGAGCCGCATTGAGGAGCAGGTGGTAGACTTGGGCGGCGGGCTTAAGGCTTATACCTTATATAATGGCCTACACTCCCTGGCGCTCGTTGCGCTCGGGGGATGGGGCAAGGCCGAGTTCGTGCGCACCGAGGGGCTGCACCCCGAGACGCGCTTCGCCGAGACCATAAACGTGGTGGCGGAGGTGAGCGCACCCACGGAACTGAAAACGCTCATGCTCTTCAAGGAGGGCCGCTTCAGCGCCGCCGACATTAGCCAAGCCCTGCAAACGGCCCTTAAACAGAAACCCTAAAACCCACAAGACATACACAAAATGGAAACCAACACCAAACTGACAAACGGCGGCAACGCCGGGACGGCCTCACAGAAGGACGGCATCTTTACACGCAACGGGGTGAGCTTTGCGCTCCCTTTCTTCTGCATCACGGCCTGCTTCGCGCTGTGGGGTTTCGCCAACGATGTTACAAGCCCCATGGTAAAGGCATTTTCCAAGATTTTCCGCATGAGCGTCACCGAGGGTGCACTGGTGCAGGTGGCCTTCTACTTAGGCTATTTCGTCATGGCCTTCCCTGCCGCCATATTCATAAGGAAATACACTTTCAAGTCGGGCGTGCTCATGGGGCTGTCGCTCTACGCCGCAGGCGCGCTACTGTTCTTCCCGGCGCAGGCCATAGGCGAGTACGCCCCGTTCCTGCTTGCCTACTTCATCATGACCTGCGGACTGTCGTTCCTTGAAACGAGCTGCAACCCCTACATCTACTGCATGGGCAGTGAGGAAACCGCCACGCGCCGCCTCAACCTGGCGCAGGCGTTCAACCCCATTGGCGCCCTGTCGGGAATGTACGTCGCCATGGCCGTGGTGCAGGCGCGGATGAACCCCATGCCCACCGCCGAACGGATGCAACTGCCCGAGGCCGAGTTCGAGATGCTCAAGCAGCAAGACCTCAGCGTGCTCATACAGCCCTACCTCTTCATAGGCATAGTGGTGCTGGCGCTGCTCGTGGCCATCCGCCTCATGAAGATGCCCAAGGCGGGCGACACGCCCACATCGAAGAGCCTCGGCACCTCACTGCGCGAGCTTGTGCGTGTACACAACTACCGCGAGGGCGTGGTGGCGCAGTTCTTCTACATCGGCGCGCAGGTGATGTGCTGGACGTTCATCATACAATACGGCACCCACGTGCTCATGGCAGAGGGCATGGAGGAGCACCAGGCCGAGATAATGTCGCAGAAGTTCAACATCGCCGCGCTGGTTCTCTTCACCGTGAGCCGCTTTATATGCACGTTCTTCCTGCGCTACGTAAGTCCGGGCAGGCTGCTGTCGGTGCTCGCCGTGGTGGCCATAGTGGCCGTAAGCGGAGCCATCTTCCTTACCGACAGGCGCGGGCTTTACTGCCTCGTGGCCGTAAGCGGCTGCATGTCGCTCATGTTCCCCACCATCTACGGCATAGCCCTGCGCGGCCTTGGCGACAACGTGAAGATTGGCGGGGCCGGACTGATAATGTCGATCCTTGGCGGCTCGGTATTTCCGCCGCTCCAGGCTGCGCTCATCGACGCCGGTTTCTCCGTGGCAGGGCTGCCCGCCACCAACACCTCGTTCGTAATGCCGCTCATCTGCTTCGTGGTAGTGGCCATCTATGGCCAGCGCGCCTTCCTGCGCGACCGCAAACGCCGCAAGCGCGCTGAGGCCGCTGCGGAGTAAACCCAAATCGGTCGTTAGACCGCCTAACGCTTGTTTTCATGTATGTGGCCGGCTTTCCAAACGCTTCCATCCTCTTGTCGGCATCTTGCCAGCCGCTTTGTCTCGACGTAGCCCGCTACGCCGCCGACAAAGGCGACTGCCAATCTGCACGACAATAGAATGAAATCGTTTTGCACTCTAACGACCGATTTGGAGTAAAGATATTTCGCACCCCAGAAGGTTGGGACGCCCCTACAGGCAACAGCCTCTGCCTCAACGGGTTACCGACAACTGCCATCTTGCGATGCAAAACGGGTCGTTTCGCTCTTCGAAACGGCCCGTTTTACGTTGCAAGAAAGCCCGTTTTGCAGGGCAAAACGGGCGAAGCCAATGTCCAGCTTGGCTTTTGTAAAGTTTTCTAACGCAATGACCCCAAATGCCACCGCCAACAGGTAGCACATAAAAAAGCCAAGGAGCAAAGACCGCGCACGGCCCTGCCACCGCGCATACGTCTTAACTCCTTGACTCCCTTTAACTCCTTAACTCCTAAAAAATGACTCCTTACCTCATTAAAGAGTGCCTTCCTAACTCCTTTAAACCTATTCCTTGGCCTCGCCGTTCTTGCGGCGTCGCCATTCGAGCAGCACGAGGACGATGACCACCAAGGCCAGAACCGCGTAGGCAGTATAGGCTATTGTCTCCGTGGTGTCCACCGACTTGGGGAAGAACGACAGCTCCACCTTGTGGTTGCCGGGCTTCACGTTGATGGCACGGAGCACGTAGTTGACGCGCCCCACCTCCACCGGCTGCCCGTCGACAGTGGCCGTCCAGCCGGGATAGTATATCTCCGAGAACACCACTACGCCCCCGGCGGCAGTGCTCACGTCGTAAGTGAGCTTGTTGGCGTCGTAAGACGTGAGCTTCACCACGCTCGTGCTGTCCTGCTTCTGGCTCTGCCCGAGCACGTCGGCAAACTTGCGGTCGGCCACGGCCTCGTGGCGCAGGCTGAGCTTGCCCACCATGTCGAGCTCTTGGTTGGCGTTGTCAACGTAGTTAACGCGGTCAACTATCCATGCGTTGCCGTAGACATAGGGGTTCTGCACCGGCACGGTCTGCCCCGACTGCAGCGGCATTATGAAGTATTTGGCGTTGAGCATGTTGAGCACGGGGAAGATGCTGTCGCCCTTCACCTGCGTCATGTCGCCACCGCTCGCGGCCACCGCGCCATAGAGCTTCTGCATCTCGGGCGATATGTATGCCTCTATCAGCTCCTGGTAGCGGCGCAACTTGGCCGCATGGTAACCACCGACGCTCTTCAGGTAGTACGAGGTCTCGTTCTCGTTGAACGTGTTCGTGGCCAGGTTCAGCGTTCGGTAGTACAGTTGTTTGTCCTGCAATATCATCCGCTCCGTGTCGGTCATCTGCACGGGGGCGGTGCGCACACTCCTCTCCACGAACATATCGTCGTTGAGGTAACGCTTGTTCACCTGCCACATATCCACGAGGCAGAGCACCGTCACGGCCCCCACCATGTACGAAGCCCGCAGCTTGCGCGCCTTGAAGAGCAGCAACAGCAGTGTGCCGGCCACCACAATCCAGAACGAACGCCAGCAGTCGGCCGTGAAGATGGCCTTGCGCATCTCGGTGAGGTTGGCCAGCAAGGGCTGCATCTGGTCGGCGGGGAGCTGCGAGAGCGCCCTCATCTCCGACGACGAGACGTATTCGGGGAAGAAGAGGCCCGGCATAAGGGCAAAAAGCAGAGCCATGCCGCCGGTCAGGCCGAAGCTGACGTAGACGAGCTTTATCTTCTTCGTGAGCAGCTCCGGCTCGTCAACGATGCGCTTCAGGGCCAGCATGGCCAGCAGCGGTATGGTGAACTCGGCTATGACGAGTATCGATGCCACGGTGCGGAACTTGGAGTACATCGGCACATAGTCGATGAACAGGTTGGTGAACCACATGAAGTTGTGGCCCCAGGAGAGCAGCACCGACAGCACGGTGGACGCCAGCAAGGCCCACTTCATTGGCCCCTTTACCACGAACAGGCCGAGGACGAAGAGCATAAGCACGAATGCGCCCACGTATACGGGGCCGCTCGTGCCGGGCTGCTCGCCCCAGTACTGGCCCAGCTGCTGGTATATGGGCAGGTAGTTATTGTCGGCATGCTCCATGGCGCGCTCGTTCTGGCTCAGCGGCACGCTGGCGCCGCCCTTGGTGTTAGGCACGAGCAGCGTCCATGTTTCGCCTATGCCGTAGCTCCACTGCGTTATGTAGTCGCGCTCAAGGCCGCTGTTGGTCTGGTTGGCGGTGTGCTCCTTTACAAGCTCGCTCTTGCCCCTCATCGACTCCTTTGAGTACTCCCACGTGTGGTAGAGGTTGGATATGTTCATGCAGATGCCAAGCACGGCGGCAGCGGCGCACACGCCCGTGGCCTTGAGGAAGGCAGCCATGCGCTTCTTCCTCACGGCATCCACAAGGAAAGCAACGACCATGAAGAGCACCACGAAGAGGTAGTAGTAGGTCATTTGCACGTGGTTGGCATGCACTTCCAGGCCCGAGAAGAGAGCCGTGAGCAAGAAACCCCACAGCAGCCTGCCCCTGTAGGCCAGCACAACTCCCGCAATCATCGGCGGCAGGTAGGCCAGGGCCATCACCTTCCAGAAGTGTCCGGCGGCGATGATTATGAAGAAATAGCTGCTGAAGGCCCACACAATGGAGCCGAGCACGGCCAGCGACTGCCTGAAGTTGAGCGCCCGCAGCAGGATGTAGAAGCCCAGCAGGTAGGCGAACACGAACCATACGTACTCCGGGAGCCACAGGTGGTAGGCATTCTCAACGTGCGTAAGCACATCCGCGCTGTCGTAAGCAGGCGACATTTGGTACGTAGGCATGCCGCAGAAGAGGCTGTTGGTCCAGCGCGTGGTCTCGCCCGTGCGCTTGTAATACTCCGAGAGTTCCTGGCCCGCGCCGCGCCCGGCGGAGGCGTCATGTTGGTAAAGGATGCGCCCTTCCGTGTCTGCCGGGAAGAAGTAGGCAAGCGCAAGGACGGCGAACAAGAGCACTGCCAACACATCGGGCAGGCATCGTTTCAATGTCTTCATCTATATTCTTGTTTTTAGTATAGGTTCAAATACGGATGCAAAGATACGTTTTTTAATTCAAAAAAGCACCCCGCGGCGCAGGCTAACGTGCGTTTCCGGGGCATAATTCATATTTATTTGCTATCTTTGCGCCGTCAAAACAACATACAGAATGAGGATAGGCATAGTAATAGCGATGGACAAGGAGTTCGCGCAAGTGAGGTCGCTGCTGGGCGACGCGAAAGAAACTGTGCGCCGGGGCAAGGCATACTGCACCGGGACGATAGGCCGCAACGAGGTAGTGATGGTGCAGTGCGGCATCGGGAAGGTGAACGCCGCCATCTGGGCCACGGACATGATAGAGGCTTTCTGCCCCGACGCCGTGGTGTCAACGGGCGTGGCCGGAGGCGCATCTACAGCCTTGGAAGTGCAGGAAGTGGTGGTGGCCACCGAGTCGTGCTACCACGACGCCTACTGCGGCAGCAACGAGGCTTACGGCCAGATAGCCGGCATGCCGGCGCGCTTCGCCTCCGACGGCGGGCTGCTTGCCAAGGCGTCGGCCATCAGCTGCGGCACTAAGGTTACGCCGGGACTTATCGTCACGGGCGACTGGTTCGTTGACTCGCAGGACAAGATGCGCTCCATCATAGCCCATTTTCCCGAGGCCATGGCCGTAGACATGGAGTCGGCAGCCATCGCGCAGGCCTGCCACACGTTCGGGGTGCCGTTCATCAGCTTCCGCATCATAAGCGACATACCGCTCAAGGACAGCGAGGCCAGCCAGTACTTCGACTTCTGGGAGCGTCTGGCCGACCGTTCCTTCCACGTCACCAAGGCCTTCCTTGAGAGCATATAAGCCTCTTGCAGGGAGCCACAACAACGGCCACCGCCGCATATTCTTTTAATTTTTAACCTTTAACTTTTAATTTTTCAAGTTGAAAAAGATACCAAGCTTCACCATCGACCACAACAGGTTGCTGCGCGGGATATACGTTTCGCGCAAGGACAGCGTGGGCGGCGACACCGTGACCACGTTCGACATACGCATGAAAGAGCCCAACCGCGAGCCTGCACTGCACCCCGGCGCGCTCCATACCATAGAGCACCTGGCCGCCACATACTTGAGGAACGACCCCGAATGGCGCGACCGCATCATCTACTGGGGGCCTATGGGATGCCTCACGGGCAACTACCTGCTCGTGCGTGGCGACCTTGCCAGCCGCGACATAGCCGAACTCATGCGCCGCACGTTTGCGTTCATAGCCTCGTTTGAGGGCGAAGTGCCGGGCGCCGCGCCCAAGGACTGCGGCAACTGGCTGCTGCACGACCTGCCCATGGCGCGCTGGGAGGCCCGCAAGTTCCTCACCGAGGTGCTCGAAAACCTTGGCGAGGAGAACCTGAATTACCCCGGATAGGTTTTCGGGAACACAAAAAACACGACAGCAGGCGACCCCGTTGCATGGCTCCAAGGCCACGCGGCGGGGGCGCCTGCTGTATATATAATATTGTGGCTAAGAGCTTCTGGCAGCCACCGGCCATCCTTTCCTGAATATAGTTCGTTGGTTGCCGGAACATCGCTCGGCTCATTCTGCCGCGCTGCCTACTTTCTTATAATGCCCAAGAGGTATGCGGTAGCCCACTGTAAACGACAGCACCATATTGCGGCCTCGGTCTACCGAGCCTTTCTCGGTGGGAACCAAGCCTGTGCCTATGGCATAACGCACATCCAGGACTAAGCCTTTATACTCATAAGATGCGCCCACGGGAATGCCTATTTCCACTTTCTTTGCCACCTCGCTTTCGCTAACCCGCACTCCTGCCTGAAGGCCCGCTTTCAGTGCAAAGCCCTTGAACAGGTAGGCACCAACCATCACCGGAAAGTTGACATAACCAACGCGCTCCTCTATCTTGGACGTCGCCGACGGGTCGTAATCCCACCAGGAGCGAAACTCGTAGCCCATTCCCTGCCGCGAATAGGCCGCACCGAGCGACACCGCAATCAGCCTTGAGGCCTGAAATTCCACGCTAACACCTGCCTTTGCGCCCCACAGGCCACAATCATCGCAACATTCGGTTGGCGAAAGCCCAGCTAGCCGTGAATAATTATATCCTATGTGCGGCACGAGCGATACAGTACCTACAGACGCTTGCGCCTGCGCTTGCATCGTGGCAAGGAACAGAAAGAACAATAGCAGCAACTTTTTCATGATTCAATAAAACGTTTGTATTACAAACTCCGTGAACAAAAACAGGCAAAGGAACGAGGTTGGCCAGATATGATAACGGCCTGTCTGCCTCATGCCTTTGCCTGCCGTTCTGCGCTGAAAAGTGGCGCAGACACGGGCATATCAAGCCTTCTGGCTCTTCTTGCGCTCGTTGTGGTCGAGTATGGTCTTGCGCATTCGCATGCTCTTGGGCGTCACCTCCACCAGCTCGTCTTCCTTTATGTACTCCAGGGCTTCCTCAAGCGAGAGCACGGTGCGGGGTATTATGCGCGCTTTGTCGTCAGAACCGCTGGCCCGGGTGTTGGTGAGCTGCTTGGCCTTGGTGACATTTATCACGAGGTCGTTGTCGTGGACGTGCTCGCCCACCACCTCTCCGGCATACACCTCGTCGCCCGGATCGATGAAGAACTTGCCGCGGTCCTGCAGCTTGTCTATGGAGTAAGCGTAGGCGGTGCCGGTCTCCATGGCTATCATCGAGCCGTTCACGCGGCGCGTTATGTCGCCCTTGTACGGCTGGTACTCCTTGAAGCGGTGGGCCATGATGGCCTCGCCCTGGCTTGCGGTGAGCACGTTGGTGCGCAGCCCGATGATTCCGCGCGATGGAACGTCGAACTCTATGTTCACTCGGTCGGCCTGGCTCTCCATCGAAGTCATCTCGCCCTTGCGGCGCGTCACCATGTCTATCATCTTGCTGGCAAACTCCTCAGGCACGTTGATGGTAAGCTCCTCTATGGGTTCGCACCGCTGCCCGTCAATCTCCTTGTAGATAACCTGCGGCTGGCCTACCTGAAGCTCGTAGCCCTCGCGGCGCATCGTCTCGATGAGCACCGAGAGGTGGAGCACACCTCGGCCGCTCACTATCCACTTGTCGGTACTGTCCTCAAAGGGCCTCACGCGCAGGGCGAGGTTCTTCTCAAGCTCCTTTTGCAGGCGGTCGTTGATGTGGCGGCTGGTTACGAACTTGCCCTCGCGGCCGAAGAAGGGCGAGTCGTTGATGGTGAAGAGCATGCTCATGGTAGGCTCGTCGATGGCTATGGGCGGCAGCGGCTCGGGATTCTCGAAGTCGCAGATGGTGTCGCCAATCTCGAAACGCTCCAGGCCGATGATGGCGCAGATGTCGCCGCTCTGCACTTCGGCCGTTTTCACGTGGCCCATGCCCACGAACGTGTGCAGCTCCTTTATCTTGGTTTTCTCCATGGAGCCGTCGCGGTGGGCTATGGTTATGCTCATGCCCTCGCGGAGCGCGCCCCGGTGTACGCGGCCCACGGCAATGCGGCCCGTGTAGCTTGAGTAGTCGAGCGACGTGATGAGCATCTGCGGAGTGCCTTCAATCACCTTCGGGGCGGGTATCACCTCCACTATCTTGTCCAGCAGGTAAGTGATGTCGGTAGTTGGGGTCTTGTAGTCCTCGCCCATCCAGCCGTTCTTGGCCGAGCCGTACACCACGGGGAAGTCGAGCTGGTCCTCGGTGGCGTTGAGCGAGAACATAAGGTCGAACACCATCTCATAGACTTCCTCGGGGCGGCAGTTGGGCTTGTCCACCTTGTTTACCACCACTATCGGCTTCAGTCCTATCTGGAGGGCCTTTTGCAGCACGAAGCGCGTCTGCGGCATGGGGCCTTCGAAGGCGTCCACGAGCAGCAGGCAGCCGTCGGCCATGTTCAATACGCGCTCCACCTCGCCGCCGAAGTCGGAGTGGCCCGGGGTGTCGATGATGTTTATCTTCGTTCCCTTCCAGTTGATAGATACGTTCTTCGATAGGATGGTAATGCCGCGCTCGCGCTCAAGGTCGTTGCTGTCGAGCACCTGCCCGCTGAGATCCTGGCCTTCGCGGAACAGGTTGCCGGCGAGCATCATCTTGTCCACCAGCGTGGTCTTTCCGTGGTCCACGTGGGCGATGATAGCTATGTTTCTGATGTCTTGCATTGATGTGTTACCTTAAAAACCGCTGCAAAGTTACACATTTTACTCCATATTAATACTTGCGCGCCCCACATTTTTAAAAGCCAAGGCACAAATACGCGCCGCCATTGCCACCATGCCCCCTGCCCCGCCGCGCCATGCGGGCTGGTGGCTGCAACGCTGAAACATATTTACAAAACCATCCCCGCCAGCCAGTGCCAGCCGTTTTGCCTCGCCAAACGGCCTGTTCCGCACCCTGAAACGGCACGTTTGGCAAGGTCAAACGGCACGTTTGGCAGCACAAAACGGCACGTTTGGCAAGTCCCTGGCAGCCAGAACGTTACGCAAAATGCCCGCCGCAGTAAACAAACTTTACAGAAACGAGGCGCATGAAACGGCCACACTCGCCCTCTTTTGAATCCACTCCCAACCGCTTTTACACCACCCCCACCCTCTGCTACACCCACCCTCCCCCACTGTCACACCCAATCTCCCCCACTGTCACACCCAATCTCCCCCACTGTCACACCCAATCTCCCCCACTGTTGTGGCGGGTTTGCAACCCGCCACGGCCCTGTAGCGGGTCTGCGACCCGCACAATAAAAAAACCGAAACAAGGGATTGGCGGGTTGCAAACCCGCGCACAGGACGCAGGCGGGTTGCAGCCCCGCCTGAACGTGGGTGTAAACGTGGCTATAAATAAACAAAACCAACCGCTTGCAATAAGCAAATCAACCGCTTGCAACAAGCCACCCAACTATCCACCCGGGGCAACTGCCGCCCCGGAAAAGCGCACAGCCGAATACGAACACCTTGCAAGCTGGCATGAAACACCGCTTCCCGCATTCTTTTTCACTATTTTTCATTGTCGTTTAATATTTTATTAGTACATTTGCAAACACAAAACGGCCATCGGCACCGCACTGACAGACAAGCCACAAGGCCGAAGCCAAGGTGAATGTAGATTAAAACCAACACCTCAATAAACATGGAATACTACGCCATCATCAACAACAAGAGGCAAGGCCCCTTCACTGCCGAGCAGCTTAAAGAGCTGGGTATAAGGCGCGACACAAGGGTGTGGCACGAAGGCTTGATGGGATGGGCCAACGCAGCCGACGTGGCCGAGCTTGCCGAATTTGCCAAGGAAGAAGGCCCCGCCCCTTACCGCGAGCCTGAAAAGGAAACCGTGGCAGGGCGCGAACAGTTGGCCTCCACCACATGGATTATCCTCTCTATCATCACGCTGATATTGTTACCATTCAGTTTTGTATTCTTTCACATATCGGCATCCTGCGCCATTTGCGGCATAATACACAGTTTACAGGGCGAGAGATACTACGCAGCCAACAGGCCTGCACTGGCAGAACGAAAGCTCAAAACCGGGCGCACATTCGCTATTGTTGGCCTGTGCATAGCCATTCTTGGCGCTATAGCATACATAGCCTATATCATATTGCATTGGGTATTCTTATATCATGATTTGTTTAACCGCATTTTAAGCAGCTTCCAATAACCCCAAACACCACCTATCATGGAAACAAACATATTGCCAAAGACTTGGCTCTTCGAATCGCTACTCATCACAACATGCTGCTGTCCGCCGCTCGGCATTATCGGCATCGTGTATGCCGTAAGGGTAGACACGCTTTTCGCAGCGGGCCGGGTAAAAGAAGCTGAAAGCGCAAGCAACACGGCAAAGAACTTGATGGTAGCTTCCATTTGCATCGCGATTGCCATATTGCTTGCCTTTATCCTTATCAGTGCCTTAAATAGTGGCACAACTACATAAAGACAACGCCACGAAATACTTGCAGCCAACCGCCCCTCCATACGGAAAGAAAGCGCGCACTCGCACACATTTGCAGTTGCGCAACGACTAACCAAACAGGCCGCGCCGCCAGCGGCAAGGGCGCAACAAAAGCGCAGGTAGATTAAAATAAGCAGACCCCACAGCATGGACTACTACGTAATAAGGAACAACAAGAGACAAGGCCCGTTCACCATAGAGCAACTGCAAGAGGCCGGTCTGACGCGCACCACCAAGGTGTGGCGCGAGGGCCTGGCCGACTGGACTAACGCAGCCGACGTGAAGGAACTGGCAGAAATGGCCACGGCAGACGCTCCGCCACCCGTAACCACGCCACAAGAGGAGGCCAACAGGCGCGAGCCACAGCCCATGCCGAAGACGTGGCTCGCGGAGTCGATACTCGTAACGCTGCTCTGCTGCCCGCCCTTCGGCATTGCCGCGATAGTGTTTGCCTCGCAGGTGGAAAGCATGTACTGCCTCGGCAACTATGAAATGGCCGAGCACAAGTCGGCCCAGGCAAGGAAGATGGTGCTCTGGGGCTTCGGCCTCGGCCTTGTGCTGATAGTGGGATACTTCGGCTTCCTGCTGCTCGGCATGATGGCGGCGGCACTGCAATGACAACACGCCAACAGCTAACAACACTTTATAAATTATCAAAAATCAAAGAATCATGGATCAAATTACCCCCCCCAAATCGTGGTTGGCTGAGTCCATCCTCGTGACAATCTTCTGCTGTTTGCCCTTCGGCATAGTAGGAATAGTGTATGCCAGCAAGATAAACTCGCTCTTCGCGGCAGGCCAGTACGAAGCCGCCGAGCAGGCAAGCGCCAACGCCGGCAAGTGGACGAAGATAGGATTCTTCATCGGCATCGCCTACTGGGTGATCATTGCCCTCATCTACGGAGGCACCCTCATGACCTTGATGTCTGGCATGTAAGCGGGAGCCACAAACACAAACAATGAAGAAAACGCATAAGGCAGCCATCTGCGCCCTCGCCGCCTGCGTGGCGGCGGTGGGCGCAGTGGTGTATTTCGAGGTGGACCCTACGTCGAGCAGGCTCTTCCCCAAGTGTCCGTTCTACGTGCTCACGGGGCTTAAATGCCCGGGGTGCGGCTCACAGCGCGCGCTGCACTGCCTGCTCCACATGGACGTAATAGGCGCCATGCGCCACAATTTCATGCTCGTGGCCTCGCTGCCGCTGCTGGCCCTGCTTGCCATCGGCGAGCTGATGCGCAAGCGGCGACCGGCCTTCTACGCCGCCCTAAACAACGCAAGGCTCGCCCTCACGGCGTTCGTCGTGGTGGCACTGTGGTGGATAGGCCGCAACGTAATGGACTGGTAATCGCCTCGGAACAAGGGCACAGGATGGCCACGGAAGCTAAACAAATGTTAACAAAGGGATGTTTGCAAGCGCAGGATGGCGCAGAACGGATAAAAATGCGTACCTTTGCACCCGCTAATTCGGAAAATCCGATGCATTCGAAGAGGCCGCCGTTGTGATTAAGGCGGCGGGCGTCAGAAGGATGTGATGAGCAAACCAATTAATCAAACAAACAACAATGTATTTAGACAAAGCCAAGAAAGAAGAGATTTTCGAGAAGTACGGAACCGCAAAGACCAACACCGGGTCGGCCGAAAGCCAGATTGCGCTGTTCTCTTACCGCATCGCCCACCTCACCGAGCACCTGAAGGAGCACCACAAGGACTTCGTTACCGAGAGGTCGCTGACCAAGCTCGTGGGCAAGCGCCGCGCACTGCTCAACTATCTCTACGACCGCGATGTGGAGCGTTACCGCGCCATCGTGAAGGCCCTGGGCCTGCGCCGATAAGACGGCAAGCACACCACAGTGACAATACAACGGGCGGGAAGGATGCCAAGAGGCAACCTTCCCGCCCGAATTTTATATTTACACAGTCCACCGGGCATCACGCCCCGCACCCGCCCCGGCGCAATGCCGAAAGCCCGCCGGGCGGCAGTATCTCGCCCAAGGGCTTCATTACGAACTCGCGTTCAAGCATGAGCGGATGCGGAATCTTGAGGTCTGGCTCATCGACAGTAAGGTCGCCATAGAGCAGTATGTCAATGTCTATGGGGCGGTCGGCATAATGGCCGCCCACAGACTTGTGCTCGCGGCCCAGCTCCCGCTCTATAAGCTGCGTAAGCTCTAACACCCGCCGGGGGCTGTGAGGCGTGAGGCAGCACACCGCCGCGTTGAGGAAAGCGTGGCTGGAGGCAAAGCCCCACGGCTCGGTTTCATAAAGGGCCGACCGGCGCACCACCGCGCCGACCAGCCCGCCAATCATCTCCACGGCCTCGCGGAGCGTGCGCTCGCGGTCTCCGAGGTTGGAGCCGAGGCCGAGGTAAACTTCATTCAACTCTTCGCCCTGCTTCATGGTGCGCCACAGGAAAGCCGTCAGTCGTCGAGGATGAGCAGCGCGTCGCCGTAGCAACCGAAGCGATAGCCATTCTGCACGGCCATGTTGTAAGCCTCCATCACAAGGTCGTAGCCACCAAAGGCAGCCGTGGCCATGAGCATGGTAGACTCGGGATGGTAGAAATTGGCCACCATGCTGTTGGCCATGCCATACTCGTAGGGCGGGAAGATGAACTTGTTGGTCCACCCGTCGTACTCCTTCAGCAGGCCGTCGGTGCCCACGGCGGTCTCCGTGGCGCGCGCCGTGCTCACGCCAACGGCGCACACGCGGTGACCGGCCAGCTTGGCGTCGTTGACCAAGCGGCAGGCTTCGGCACCCACAATCATCTGCTCCGAGTTCATCTTGTGCTTCGTAAGGTCCTCCACCTCGATAGGCTCAAAGCTGCCGAGGCTGCAATGCACAGTGATGAAAGCCTTCTCTATGCCGCGTATCTCCATCATCTTCATCAGCTCGCGACTGAAGTGCAGGCCGGTGGAAGGCGCCGTAACGGCCCCCTCGTTGCGCGCGAAGATGGTCTGGAAGTTCTCCATGTCGTCGGCGTTAGCAGGCCGGCGGTCGATAATATAGCGCGGCAGGGGAGCCTCGCCGAGCGCAAACAGCTCGCGCTTGAACTCATCGTGGGGGCAGTCGTAGAGGAAACGGAGGGTGCGCCCGCGGCTGGTGGTGTTGTCGATTACCTCGGCCACCATCGGGCCGTCGTCGTTGAAGAAGAGCTTGTTGCCAATGCGGATCTTCCGGGCAGGCTCCACGAGCACGTCCCAGAGGCGCAGCTCCTCGTTAAGCTCGCGCAGGAGGAACACCTCAATCTTCGCGTCGGTCTTCTCCTTGGTGCCGTAGAGGCGGGCGGGAAACACCTTGGTGTCGTTGAAGATGAAGGCGTCGCCCTCGTCGAAGTAGTTCACTATGTCGCGGAAACCGAGGTAAATGAGGTTGCCCTCGGCATCCTTGAGGTCGTTGCCGTCGGCGTCGCGCCTGCACATCTCAATGGTTTGGCTCTTGCGGTGGGCCACCATCAGGCGGCACTCGTCGCGGCGGTACACCTTGTCAACGGTGCCGTCGGGATTTGGGAACGCGCGGAATGGCGGCTCAAGCGCCACTTGCGCCTCGGGCAGCTTAAACTTGAATTGTGTCAGTTTCATTCGTATTGTCTCCTTTCAGTATGTTGTCTTCAATGTCCTGTCGTTCGAGCCACGCCGGGAAGTCGTCGAGCGTGATGCAGTCCTCGGCCCTTACGGCCCCCACGCGGGTGCGCCTGAGCGAGATGAGGAAAGCCCCGCTGCCCAGCGCACGGCCTATGTCGCGGGCCAGGGCGCGTATGTACGTGCCTTTGCCGCACACCACGCGGATGGCCAGCCGCTTGGCTTCGCCGTCGTAGTTTAGCAGCTCTACCTCGTCGATGCGCAGCTTCTTGGGCTTCAGCTCCACGTCGTGGCCCTTGCGCTTCAGCTTGTACGCCCTTGCCCCGCCCACCTTGCAGGCCGAATACTCGGGCGGCACCTGGCTTATATCGCCCACGAAGCCGGCCAACACTTGCTCCACCATGGGGCGCGTTATGTGCGCCGTGGGATATGTGGAGTCAACGGTGTGCTCCATGTCGAAGCTCGGCGTAGTGGCCCCGAGCTGCATTGTGGCCACATACTCCTTGGTTTGCAGCTGCAAGCTCTCTATCTCCTTGGTCTTTCGGCCGGTGCAGAGTATGAGCACACCGGTGGCGAGCGGGTCGAGCGTACCGGCGTGGCCGGTCTTGAGCCGCTTCACCCCGAGCCGCTGCGATATGAGGTAACGCACACGGGCCAGCGCGCCAAAGCTCGACATGCCGTAGGGCTTGTCGATGCAGATAAGCTCTCCTTGTGTGAAGTTCATCACGCCATCTCAAGGGTGTGGCCCGTGAACAAGAGCGCAAGGATGGCCAGGCCGACGATGATGCGATACCAGCCGAAAGCCTTGAAGCCATACTTGGTCACGTAGCTGATGAAGAACTTTATGGCGAGCATGGCCACGACGAAGGCCACCACGTTGCCAACGACGAGGGCGGTGAGGTTGTTCATTATGATCTCGGTGCCGCCGTCGCTGAAGAGCTTGTACATCTTGTAGACCGTTGCGGCGAACATGGTAGGCACGGCGAGGAAGAACGAGAACTCGGCAGCGGCCTTGCGCGTGAGCTTCTGGGCCATGCCGCCAACGATGGTGGCCATGGAGCGCGACACGCCGGGAATCATGGAGATGCACTGGAAGAGGCCCACCATGAAGGCGCGGCGCTCTGTCATCTTGGTCTGCTCGCTGCCGTTGCCAAACAGCTTGTCGCAGAAGAGCATGAACACACCGCCCACCACGAGCATTATGGCCACCACCATGACGCTCTCGAGCATGGCATCGATCATGTCGCTGAAGAGCAGTCCGAGCACGGCGGCGGGGATGAAAGCCACCAGGAGCTTCCAGTAGAAGTCGAAGCGGTGGAGCAGCCGCCTCAGGGCCGGCGTGCCTTCGGACAGCGGCTCGCGGTTGAGGCGGAAAAAACGCTTCCAGTAGAGCACCACCACAGAGAGGATGGCGCCAAACTGTATGATGAAGGTGAAAGCCTTAACGAACTCGGTGCTCTCCACGCCGAGCACGTTCTGGGCAATTATCATGTGGCCCGTAGACGACACGGGGAGAAACTCCGTGAGGCCCTCCACGATGGCGATGATGACCACCTGAAACAGATTCATGTCTCCCATCTTACTCGCCTGCGGCCTCCTCTTTGGTTTCTACTACAGCAGGGGCATCGTCGGCTACGCCACGGGGCTTGCGCATGACGGCGTAGACCATGCCCACGAAGCCTATGAGGCACACCACGGGAGCCACCTTAATGCGGCGCGCGCTGAAGATGTCGGGGTTGTAGAAGTCCTTGGTAGACCCCGGCCCGGCCATCAGCACGAAGCCTATTACCACTATTGCCATGCACACGGCAAGCAAGATGAAGTTGGTACGGTCGAATGCTAAGTTTCTCTTGTTCACTGTATATAAATCTTAATTCAACTCTCTTGAGCAAAACCCGTGGCCGGAGCACGGCCACCGGCGGGCCAGACCCGGACTGGCGGGAGGCCGCGCACTGCGGGGCGGCGCTAAATCTTGTACAAGTCGCCCGCCGACATGCGCAGGAACTTGTTTACGGAGACATACGAGCAGAAAGCCGTGATGGCCACGCCGAAGACGAAGACGGCCACGCCCGTGGCGGCAAGCTCGCGCCACGTTACCACGGCCACTATGCCAGGCTCGTAGGAATAGAGCAGGAAAGCGCCCCCGCCAAGCACGCAGCAGGCCAGCACGGCGGCCAAGAGGCCAATGCCCACGGCACTGCGCAGGAACGGGCGGCGTATGAAGCCCCACGAGGCTCCCACGAGCTTCATGGTATGGATGCGGAAACGGCGGGCGTAAACGCTGAGCCTCACGGTGCTGTTGATGAGCGAGAAGGAGACGCACGTGAGCAGCAGGGCCAACGCCAGGAGCACCACGCTGAACTTGCGCAGGTTGTCGTTGACGGCATCCATGAGGTCTTCCTGGTACGCCACGTCAGTGACGCGCCCGTCTTTCTTAAGTTCCGAGGATATCCAGCGGAGCGAGTCGCGGTTGGCGTAGGGCGACTTCAGCCTCACCTCAAGCGTGGCCGAGAAGGGGTTGAAGCCCAGGAACTCCGACGGGTCAGCCCCCATGGCAGCCGCCTGCTCGCGCTGCGCCTGCTCCTTGCTTATGTAGTCAACGCCGCGCGTGTAGGGGCGGCGGTACATCTCGCGGCACATCAGCCGTGCGTCGTTGTCGCCCACGCTGTCGGCAAGCATCACGGTAACGGTAAGGTTCTCCCTTACGTAGGCCGAAAGGTTGCGCGCCGTGAGCACGAAGAACACCAGCAAGCCCAGCAGCACGAGCACCATGGTGGTGCTTATGCACAATGTCACCACCTGCAGCCCGTGGCGGCCGCCGGCACGTTTACGTCTTTTTCCCATCGCTTATTCTTGATGTCATACATCATTGGAATGTGCAAAGTAACAAAAAATTCCGCGCACGGGCAACTGATTAACTACTATTAACAGCCCGCGTCGCATTATTTTGTGTACCTTTGCATAAAGCAAGCTGCACTCGGGAAACTGAAAGCAAGCTTTCTTTCCGCTCGTTTGCATTGCCTTTGCATAAAGCAAGCTGCACTCGGGAAATTGAAAGCAAGC